>JBOHFX010000150.1:0-13315 GCA_050699875.1 Pseudonocardiaceae bacterium | reverse complement strand
CGGCAAGGGCGAGGACGAGAAAAGCAAGAACGGCCTGGCGTCGATGCTCAAGTCGATCTGGGCGGACGAGTACATCGACGAGCGGGACGCCCGGTTCATCAACGACCGGGTGCACGCCAATATCCAGCGCGACGGGACCTTCTCGGTGGTTCCGCAGATCGCCGGCGGGGTGACCACAGCGGGGCAGCTGCGGCGGATCGCCGACGTCGCCGAGCGCTATCGGATCCCGTTGATCAAACTTACCGGTGGCCAGCGCATCGACCTGCTCGGCGTGCGCAAGGAAGACCTGCCCGGGGTGTGGGCCGATCTGGACATGCCCTCCGGCTACGCCTACGGCAAGAGCTTCCGGACCGTCAAGACCTGCGTCGGCAGCGACTTCTGCCGCTTCGGCCTGGGCGACTCCACCCAGCTGGGCATCGACATCGAGTGACGTTACCAGGGGTTGGAGAGACCGGCGAAGATGAAGCTGGCGGTGTCCGGTTGCCCGCGCAACTGTGCGGAGTCCTATGTCAAGGATGTGGGCATTGTCGCGGTCGAGGGCGGCCGATGGGAGATCTACGTCGGCGGCGCGGCCGGGGCACACGTCCGCAAAGACGATCTGCTGACCACCGTGCAGCGCCCCGAGGAAGCCATCACGCTCACCGGGTGGTTCATGCAGTACTACCGAGAGAATGCCAACTGGTTGGAACGCAGCTACGACTTCGTTCCCCGGATCGGGCTGGCCGAGCTGCGGGCGATCATCGTCGAGGACCGGGACGGGATCGTGGAGCGGCTCGACGAGGCCATGCAGCGTTCGGTGGACGCTTACCGTGACCCCTGGCAGGAGCACCGGCAGCCGGTGGTCGAAGGCCAGTTCCGCGCCGCGCTGCCGCTGGTCGAGTTGCCGAAGGTACCGGTCCGATGAGCGAGTTGGGGTCCTGCCGGCTGGGTCCGCTGGACCAGATCCCGGTCGGTGAGGGGCGCGCCTTCGTCGTCGGTAACGAGCAGGTGGCCGTGTTCCGGCCGCGCGGTGGCGAACTGCACGCCCTGCAGGCGATTTGTCCGCATCGCGGCGGTCCGCTCGCCGACGGCCTCATCGACTCCGCGCTGGTGGTGTGCCCGCTGCATAACCACGCTTTCCGGCTGGCCGACGGCCAATGCATCACTGGCGAATGGTCGGTGCGGGTTTACCCGGTGGCTGTGGACAACGGTGAGATCGTGCTGTGACGTCGGTTCCCAGGCAAAGCGCAGGTAACATCTCTCGCCTAGCGTCGCTTGTATGGGCGACTTCGTGGGCTCGCGAATCGGCGTCGAGGAAGAGTTCCACCTCGTCGACCTGCAGACCGGCGGAGCGGTGCCGGCGGCCGATGCCATGCTCGCCCAGCTGGACGGCGATTCGTTCGCCCCGGAGCTGCAGCGCTCCCTGGTCGAGGCCAACACATTGCCCTGCGACAGCCTCGACGAGCTGCGCGCCGAACTGCGCCGGCTGCGCCACCGGTTGAACGAGGTCGCCGATCCCCTCGGGCTGGGCGTGGTGGCGGCCGGCACGGTCCCGCTGGTCGACCTGCTCGGCACCGATATCTCGGCCGGCGCCCGCTACGAGCGGATGCAGCACGACTACCAGCTGCTGGTCCGGGAGCAGCACATCTGCGGCGCACAGGTGCACGTCGATGTGCCCGATCGGGACGTCGCGGTTGCCGTGGTGCAGCACGTGGCGATGCACCTACCGACCTTCCTCGCGCTGTCGGCAAGCTCGCCGTATTGGCGGGGGACCGACAGCGGTTACGCCAGCTACCGCTGCATGATCTGGCAACGCTGGCCGACCGCCGGCCCACCAGGGCCGATGCGTACCGCCGCCGACTACGACACCATGGTGGCCGACCTGGTCGCCTCCGGGACGATCAGCGATCCTGGCATGGTCTATTTCGATATCCGCCCGTCGGCGCACCTGCCCACCGTCGAACTGCGGATCTGCGATGCCTGCCCGGCGGTCGACGATGTGGTGCTCATCGCCGGTCTGTTCCGGGCGCTGGTGCAGCGGGCCCGCAGGTGGATACAGGAGGACAAGCCGTTGCCCCCCACCCGTCACGAGTTGCTGCGGGCGGCGACCTGGCGGGCGGCCCGGTCCGGGCTTGAGGGTGACCTCGTCGACCTGGCCAGCCCGTCCGGACCGGCCCTGGTGCCGCCCTCGCTGCTCGTCGGGGGGTTGGTCAACGAGTTGCGGCCGGAGCTGGATGCCTCCGGTGACTGGAAACAGGTGCTGGAGCTGTCCCAGCGAGCCCTGGCCGTGGGCAGCTCCGCGGCCCGCCAGCGCCGGATGTTCGGCCGCCGCGGCGAGCTCACCGACGTGGTGGACGGCCTGCTCGCGCAGACCCGTGGCGAATCGTTGCGCCGTGACCCGCCGACCACGGCGCCGACGACATCGGCTCTGCTCGCCGACTATCACAGTGCCGGCTACCGCGGTGCCACCTACGACGAGGCGGTGCGGGCAGGTGGTCGAGTCCGGCCGCACTACGGCTGGATGTTCCGGGTGCTCGATCGGCTGGGAGTCCGCGGCATGAGCACGGCGGTGTCCGCGCTGCGCACCGAGCAGCGGGCGCGGAGTGTGACCTTTCGGGTGGCTGATGACGAACCGGATCGGCTCTTTCCGCTGGACCTGGTGCCGCGCATCGTCACGGCGGAGGACTGGGCGACCCTCACGCCAGGGCTGATCCAGCGGGTGCGCGCGCTGGAGGCCTTCCTGCACGACGTCTACGGCCGGCAGGAGGCCATCCGGGATGGGGTGCTGCCGGCGTCGGTGGTCACCGGTTCGCCCGGTTGGAGCGAGCGCGGGGCGCTGGCGAACCGGCACACGGTACGAGCCGCGGTCAGCGGGATCGATCTCGTGCGCGACAGTGCGCAGGGCTGGCTGGTGCTGGAGGACAACCTGCGGGTGCCCTCGGGTATCGGTTACGCGATGACCAGCCGGCGGCTGGTGCGCAGCGTGTTGCCCGATCTGGAGCCACCCGCCGGCGTGGTACCCCTGGAAGGCGTGCCGGAGCTGCTGCGTAAGACGCTGCTGTCCTCCACCCCGGAGGAGAGTGGCGACGACACGATCGCGCTGCTGAGCGCCGGCCCCATCGACGCCGCTTTCTACGAGCATCGGCTCCTGGCGGAGCAGATGGATCTGCCGCTGGTCACTCCCGAAGACATCACGGTCACCGGTAGTGGGTTGTACGCCCACGGTCAGCGTTTCGGCGCGCTCTACCGGCGGCTCGACGAGCAGACCCTGCTCAATGCGATCGGGGCTGATGGTCGGCCCCTCGGGCCGGCGCTCTGCGCTGCCATTGCTCAGGGCCAGGTGAGCCTGCTCAACGCGCTGGGCAACGGGGTGGCCGATGACAAACGGGTCTATGCCTACGTACCAAGTATGATCAACTATTATCTGGGCGAGGAGGTGCTGCTCGGCAACGTGCCCACCTACCCGTGCGCCGACCCCCACCACCTCGCCGAGGTGCTGGACCGGCTCGAGGAGCTGGTGCTCAAGCCGGTGGACGGTTACGGGGGTCATGGCATCGTGATCGGACCGGAGGCCAGCCGGTCCGAGCTGGCCGAGCTCGCCGTCACTGTCGCGGCGCACCCCGATGACTGGGTCGCCCAGGATCTGGTGTCGCTGTCCACCCATCCCACCTTCACCGGCACCCGGGTGGAGCCCCGCGCGATCGACCTGCGCGCGTTCGTCCTGCTCGGCGAACGGGCCGAGGTGGCACCAGCCGCCCTGACCCGCGTCGCGTCGGCCGGCAGCATGATCGTCAACTCGGCTCGTGGTGGAGGCGCCAAGGACACCTGGATCTTGCGGTGAGAGGAGCCTGCTGATGTGCGGAATCGCTGGCGAGATCAGATTCGACGGCAAGCCGGCCGGTGTCGACGCGGTCACCACCATGACCGCCGCGCTGCACCGCCGCGGTCCCGACGGCTGGGGGATCCACGCCGGTGGGCGTACCGCGCTCGGCCACCGCAGACTGAAGATCATCGATCTGTCGGACCGAGCCGCTCAGCCCATGGTCGATCCCGAACTGGGGCTGTCCGCGGTATTCAACGGCTGCATCTACAACTACCGCGAGCTGCGCGCCCAGCTGGGTGCCGCCGGCTACCGGTTCTTCTCCGACTCCGACAGTGAGGTGCTGCTCAAGGCCTACCACCGGTGGGGTATCGGCTGCGTCGACCACTTCCTGGGCATGTTCGCCTTCGCCGTGCTCGAACGCGACAGCGGGCGGCTGGTGCTCGGCCGGGACCGGCTCGGCATCAAACCGTTGTACCTTTCCCAGACCGGTAGCCGGCTGCGCTTTGCCTCCACGCTGCCTGCGCTGCTGGCGGCGGGTGAGGTGGACACCGCGATCAACCCGGTGGGGCTGCACCACTACCTGAGCTTCCACTCCGTCGTACCGGCTCCGCACACGATCCTGGCCGGGGTGGAGAAGCTGCCACCGGCCACGGTGCGCACTGTGCATCCGGATGGCCGTCACGAGGACCGGGAGTACTGGCGGCCGATGTTCTCGCGCGGCGGTGCTGATGCGGGCCTGGATACCCTGCCCCCTTCGGACTGGCCGGGTGCTGTGCTCGATGCGCTGCGGCTCTCCGTGGAACGGCGCATGGTCGCCGACGTTCCGGTGGGCGTCCTGCTCTCCGGCGGCATCGACTCCAGCCTGGTGGTAGCCTTGCTGGCCGAGGGCGGTCGGCAGCAGCTGCGCACATTCAGCGTCGGGTTCGAGGTCGCCGCCGGCGAGTCCGGGGATGAGTTCGTCTACTCCGACCAGATCGCGGCACACTTCGGCACCGATCACCACAAGATCATGGTCAAGTCGGACCGGTTGCTCCCGGCGGTGGACGCGGCCATCGACGCGATGAGCGAGCCGATGGTCAGCCATGACTGTGTCGCGTTCTACCTGCTCTCCGAGGAAGTGTCCCGCTCGGTGACCGTCGTGCAGTCCGGGCAAGGTGCGGACGAGGTGTTCGCCGGCTACGACTGGTATCCGCCGCTGGCCGACGTGCCGCGGGACCAGGCAGCGGCGGCCTACGCCAAGGTGTTCGTCGACCGCCCACACGCGGAGTTGACCGAGCTGCTCGAACCGGAGTGGTTGGCCTCCGCCGACCACAGCCGGGCCTTCATCGACACCCACTTCGGCGCTCCAGGCGCCGACACCGCGCTCGACGCGGCATTGCGTATAGACAGCACGGTCATGTTGGTCGACGACCCGGTCAAGAGGGTGGACAACATGACGATGGCGTGGGGGCTGGAGGCGCGGGTGCCGTTCCTGGATCACGAGCTGGTCGAACTCGCCGCCGCCTGCCCACCCGAGCTCAAGCTCGCCGCGGGCGGGAAGGGAGTGCTCAAGGCAGCCAGCAGGGGTGTGATCCCGGACACGATCATCGACCGGCCCAAGGGTTACTTCCCGGTGCCGGCGATCCGGCACCTGTCCGGCACATTCCTCGACCGGGTGCGCGACGCGGTCACCGATCCGGTGGCCAAGGATCGCGGGCTTTTCCGCCCGGACTGGTTGCAGCGCATGCTTGCGGATCCGAATACTGAGCGGACCACGCTGGGATCCAACTCGTTGTGGCAGGTAGCGCTGTTGGAGATGTGGCTGCAGGAGAGGGGTATCTAGTTGGAAGCGGCCGGGTCTGGCGAGGCGAGCGGCTTCGCGCGGCGCCGGCTGGCCAGGCTCGCCGCCGAGCTGCCCGGCCTCGACTGGCTCGCCGCCGAGAGCTGTACCTCACCCGCATTGTCCCCGAACGGCAGCACCCTGGCTGTGGTGTCCGACCGTGACGGCACACCGGGCGTTTGGCTGAGCCCGCTGACGCAGCCCGGCCTGCCGGTGCGGCTCGACACGGGAGAGGACTACGTGCGGGTGGTCAGTTGGTCGCCCGACGGCGAGTGGCTGTGCCTGACGACGGCGCCCGGTGGCGGCGAGCACACACTGGTCCGCGCGCTGCATCCGGATGGCTCCGATGCCCGGATCGTCGCCGGTACTCCGGCCGGGATGGCGATCATGGGTTGCTGGCAGCCCGGCGGGCATGTGGTGGGTCTTGTGGAGAGCGACGTCACGGACCCGGCCATGCTCAACGCCTACGCGGTGGATGTGTGCTCCCGCCGCCGCCGCCAGCTGGCCAGCGGCCCGGCGGCGGCGGTGTGCGCCTTCAGCCACGATGGGCGTTACGCCGTGGTGCGCCTCGGCGCCCGCGGCGCGCGCCGCTTGCTTCTGGTCGACACCCGGACCGGGACCAGCGCCGAGCTGCTCGGTGCCAATGCGACCGTCGCAGACGCCCGCTTCGCCCCTGATGACCGGATGATCTACCTGCACACCGACGCCGATCGTGAGTTCGCTGCGCTGCTGGCGCTGCCCAGGGTCGCTGCCGGCTACCCGGAGTCCGCCGAACTCATCGCCGCGCGCGAAGGGGCCGAGCTTGAAAGATTCGCGCTGGAGCCGACTGGCCGAGCCGTCGTCGCGGTGTGGAACATCGAGGGACGCAGCGAGCTTGAGCTCGTCGACCTGGCTGGAGGGCAGCGGCTTGCGCTGCCTACGCCCCCCGCCGAGGTGGTGACTGGCTGCGCCTTCGCGCAAGACGGCAGGTCACTGGTACTCGGTGTGGAGTCCGGCATCGAGCCGCCGCATGTCCTGCGCTACCCGCTCCCGCCGACGCAACCGGCGCGGTTGGCTCCCGAGCTGTCATCCCCGTGGTCACCGGAGGCGCCGGCTCGGCCGGAAGTGCACCGCTGGCGGGCCCGGGACGGCCTCGAGCTGAGCGGCTGGCTCTACCGACCGACCGGTGCGCTCGGCATGGTGCCCACCTTGGTCTGGTTGCACGGTGGCCCTGAAACTCAGGAGCGCCCCACGTTCAACCCGCTTTACCAGGCGTTGTTGCGCTACGGCATCGCGGTTTTCGCCCCGAACGTGCGTGGCTCGTCGGGCTTCGGACGCAGCTTCGTGGACGCGGATGTCGGTCACCGCCGGGTCGCCGCCATCGATGACGTGGCCGACTTGGCCCGTTACCTGGTGGACGCCGGGCTCGCCAACCCCACGGCGATGGCCTGCGCCGGCCGTTCCTACGGCGGCTACCTGACCGTGGCCGTGATGGTGCGTTACCCCGGGCTGTTCCGGGTCGGCGTCAATGTCTGTGGCATCGTCGACTTCGAGACGTTCTTCGCGCACACCGAGCCGTGGATCGCTGCCGCGGCGGTGAGCAGATACGGCGACCCCCGGCGGGACGCGAAGCTGCTGCGCGAGCTGTCGCCCATCCATCGCATTGGTCAGTTGAACGCCCCACTGCTGGTGGTGCACGGCCGCCAGGACACCAACGTGCCCACCACCCAGGCCGAGCAGCTCGTGGCAGCGCTCCGGGACCGCGGCGCGTCACCCGGCTACCTGGTCCTGCCCGACGAGGGACACGAGATCCTGGGCATCAGCAGCCGCGCGGTGTTCGTGCGGGAGGTCGTGCGCTGGTTGCTCCAGCACCTGCTCGACATCGACGAGCGCAGCGCCTGACCGGCCCCGAGCGAGGCTTCGAGTGCTCTCGGGTCGGCAGCCTGGGTGTCCCAGCGTGCCGTAGGCGGGCAGATCAACGGTCGGACCCTCCGGGAAAAAAACTTGACCCGATTATGCAGACGCAGCTATATCGACAGTATGGCATCAACGTTTCAGGTTCTCGCGGAACCGCGCCGCAGGGAGATTCTCGATCTGTTGCGGACCGGCGAGAAACCGGTCGGAGACCTGGTCGAACGGCTCGCCCTGACCCAGCCGACGGTTTCCAAGCATCTCAAAGTGCTCCGCGAGGCCGGCCTGGTCAAGTCCGCCAGGACGCTCAGCGCCGGTTGTACCGGCTGCTGCCGGAGCCGTTGGCCGAGATCGATGCCTGGCTCGAACCGTACCGGCGGATGTGGAGCTGATGCGCTGCCCAGGTCACCGTGTTCGTGGAGTCCGCGTTTCGACAGGATCGAGATCGAAGGGTCGGTGAGGCTCGGCTTGGTACCAGTAGGCCACTGAGGAGTAGTCGTCACTGCGCTTGTTTGCGTGGCCGTGTTCGATGCTGACCCGGATGAATCGTTCGAAGGGCATCGGGTCTTCGATGTGGAAGCGGTACAGGCTTACCTGCCCGCTCCAATTGTCACCGCCAGGCAGGGTGATGCCATGGTATGGCGCGTGATAGGTCTGGGTCGGGCACCATGCGGTGTTGAAGTAGTCCTCGGTGCCGGTGCCGTGAAGCGTCGGTGGCCACTTGTCTCCGTCGATGAAGATCATGTCGTCACCTTCGCCGTACCAGTTCCATTCGTTGGTGTCGCGCAGGTTGTGGATGTTGAGCACGCAACCGACATAGTGGCCGCGTCCGGTCGCGTCCAGGATGGTGTAGTTGGAATCCCCATCGAGGTTCTCCCCGGTGAGCAGGAAGGCTGCGTTGGTCTGCGATGCTTCCTGCGTTCCCGGGCAGGGATTGCTGCGGCGCCACTGGGAGTGGAAGCGTCCGATGCCGTCCTCGAGCTCGTCGAGTTCCTCGTAGTCGATGTAGTAGTAGAAGAACACCAGTTCGTCGGTCAGCTCGCTGGTGATTTCCAGCCGGGCACCCGTACCGAATGGCATGTGGAAAAAGCAGTTGAATCCCTTGCCGTCCTCGGGGCTCATCTGCAGCGGGGCTGAGACGAAATTGGTGGTGCGGCCGTGCCCTACTCCGAAGAAATCACCCAGGGGTACGGCGATGCTGGGATGCGTTTCGCCGTCCCAGTACGCGCGCAGCACGAGCCTTCGAAGGTAGTCGGGTTGCCGCATCCACGGGTCGCGAAGCATCCGCTCGTTGGCGACGGTCACCCAGATGTGGTTGATGTTGCCGGCTCCCTCGATGTTCGCGAGAGTGGCGGTCTGCCCTGGCCGGAGGGTGAGGCGGTCGTCATTGCCGCCCGTGCGGTCCCAGCTGGACGCCCGACGACGGCGGGTGCTGCGCAGCCGCGGCAGGTCTCGCAGGCTTGAACCGTACGGACCGTAGTTGACGGTCATGCCGTCCCTCCTGCGCCAGCAGCGGTGGGCCTGCTGGCGATGGTGTTGCGAAAGTCTGCTTCCAGCGATTCCAGGCTGCGTTCCTTGGTTTCCGGCACCATCCACCACACGATCGGAAAGACCAGGACGCCGATCACGGCAAAGACGATGAAGGCGGTACCTATGCCCGCGAATGCGACGAAGCTCGGGAACGTCAGTGAGATGACGAAGGCGGCCAGCCAGTTGAACAAGGTGGCGATCGCCATCGCCACACCCCGGATGGCGAGTGGGAAGATCTCGGCGAGCATCACCCACAATACCGGGCCCCAGGTCGCCGAGAAGGTGTTGGTGAACACCACGAACGCCGCTGCCGCGATGACGAACAGCGCGGTCGAGTCGACCGGGAGGATCAGCACTGCGGCACCGACGGCGAGCAAGCTGGCCGACATGCCCACCAGACCGGCCAGCAGGAGGGGTTTGCGGCCTCGCCGATCAACAACCTTGGAGCGGACAACCAACGCAATGGTGCCGATGTTCACCAGTCCATTGAGGAAACCGAACAGCAATGCGGTGGTCTCGGACACCCCGAAGCCGGTGAGGATGGTCGGTGCGTAGTACACGATCGCGTTGATCCCGGTAATCTGCTGGAAGATAGCCAGCATGGCACCCACGAGCAGCAGCCGACGCACCCACGGGGCGGATAGCCGGGCGCCGATGCGCGAGCCGCGCTGCTGCTGTTCGAGTGCGGTGATCTCGGCGAGTTCGCGCTCCGCGAGGTCCGGGTCGCCGCGTAAGCCGACCAGGACATCACGGGCCTGTTCAGGGTGTCCACGTCGGACCAGCGATCGGGGGGTGTCGGGCACGGCGAACATGCCGACCATCAGCACTACCGCGGGGAACACGCCGATGAGCAACATCCACCGCCACGAGCCCGTGAAGGCTAACGCGTAGCCGATGGCCGCGGATAGGGCCGTCCCTACGATGATCATGTACTGGTTCAGGGAGGTCACTGCGCCGCGGTCCCGGGCAGGGGCCATCTCAGCCAAATAGAGCGGCACCATCACTGATGCGATACCGATGGCCAGCCCCAGGACGAAACGGAACAGCACCAGCCCGTTGACGGTTGGAGCCAGGCCGGTGCCCAGGGCTCCGACGGTGAACACCACGCCGGCAGCGAGCAGGATCCGCTGCCGTCCTTGACGATCAGCCGCGGGACCACTGGCCAGCGCGCCCACCATCGCCCCCAACACCGTGGCGCTGACCACGGCACCGGCCTGTAAGGGCGTGAGAGGCAGCTCCTGCGGGATGAACAAGAGCGCGGCACCGATGATGCCGTTGTCGTAACCGAAAAGCAGCGCCGCCAACGCGCCCAGGGCATACACACGTCGCGTGGTCACTCGGGACTTGAACGAGGATGCGACCATCAGCTACCTCCGTTGCGATGGGAGATCACGTGCTGTTCTCGGGCCAGCGCGTGCGCGATCTTTCTGGTGTTCGGGTACAGCTCCCGGTAGAGGGCGTAGAAGCGCTCATAGGCTGCGGCGGACTCTGAGTGTGGCTCGATCGTGGTCGCGAGAGGATTCCATAGACTCATGTCCGGTGACTCGCCAATCCCGATGGCAGCGAGCAGCGCGTCGCCGAGGCACGCGCCTATCGTCTGGCGGGGCAGCTGCTGCGGGGTGTCCAGGACGTCGGAGACGATCTGCGTCCACAACCCGCCCTTGGTCCCGCCGCCGACCGCAACCAGGCGACGCGCCTGCCCGCCGGCATCGCGCATCGCCGCCAGGTTGTGCCGTACCCCGTAGGCGGTGGCCTCCAGCGCCGCCCGGTAGATGTCGCCCCGGTTGTGCCGCAGGGTCAGCCCGATCAGCACGCCGCGAGCGTCCGGGTCGAACAGCGGTGTCCGCTCCCCGGCGAAGTAGGGCAACATGAGCAGGCCCTGTGCACCGGGCGGCGATTGGTGGGCTTCCGCGACGAGCGAGTCGAACGACGATTCGCCGGTCAGCTTGCGGATCCAGTCGGTGATCGCGCCTGAGGTGGCCATTCCAGCCGCGAAGTTGTGGGTGCCGGGGAACGTGCCCACGGTGCCCCACAGAGCCGGGCTCCGGCGCGGACGGTCCAGCACCTCGACCAGGAACATGGTCGTCCCATACATCAGCATGACGTCGCCGGGCGCCGTGACGCCGACGCTGGTGGCCTCAGCCCAGGCATCGATCGTGCCCGCCACCACCGGTGTGCCCGCTGGGATGCCGGTCTGCTCGGCGGCGCCGGCCTGCACCTCTCCCACCACATCCGAGGGCCAGCGCAGCTGCGGCAGCTCGAGCCCGAGCGCGATCAACTCGGTCCAGTCCTCGATCCAGCAGTGTTCGACCGGGTCGTACATCGGGGTGCACTGGCTCGCCGAGTGATGATCGAGGACATAGCAGCCGGTAAGCCGGTGCACGATGAAGCTGCTGGCCATCAGGAAACGGCGGGTCGCGGTCCACGTCTCGGGTTCGTTCGCGCGCAGCCACGCCAGCTTGGGCCCGACTGCCTGCGACGTGAGCACCGACCCGCAGCGATCCAAGATAGTGTGCTTGCCCAGGGCCTGGTTCAGCTCATCGATCTCCACCCGGGCGCGGGTGTCCACCCCATACAGGATCGCCGGCCGCAGCGGCCGGTCGTTACTGTCGACCGGGAGCAAGCACGGCCCGATACCGCTGACGCCGACCGCGGCGATCGGATCGCGCGCCGCCGCTGTCAGCTCCTTGCTGATCGCCGCGAAATCTGCCCACCACACCGCCTGAGCGTCATGCTCCACCCAACCCGGGCGGGGCATGGACACCTCATGGGCCCGGGTCGCGGTAGCGACGATGGTGCCGTCAGCGTGGACCAGTACCCCTTTGGAGCTGGCGGTGCCGATGTCGATACCGAGCAGCAGCGAACTCACCGAGCTGTACCCGTATGAGTATCACCCAGCCCGGCCCACTCGATGCCGAGCAGGCGGCACACCGCGCGCAGCTCGGCGATGTGGTCGCCGGGGACCGCGTGGATGTGGTTGGCCCCGAACGTGGACAGGAACTCGCCGGCCTCGACTTCCAGCCGAGCGAACGCGTGCGGCCACTCGAACGTCGACTGCCGCGCCAGCGCCTCGTTGGTCGCGTCGTCGTAGAACTCGAACGCCCCGCGCGCGACGTGCATCCGGTAGCGGCCCTCGATGCGGGTCAGCCGAGCGAAGGTAGCGGGCCCGGGCGCGGCGAAGAACGACACCGAGGCACCGCCGGCAGGGAAGTAGAAGATCTCGGGGTAGAAGTTCACCCTTCGCAGGTTCTCCGCCGGGTCGTCACTGCGGGCGGCGTACCAGGTGGCGTGCTGCCCGGAGTTGCACAGATCCCAGATGTCGCGGTCGGCGTGGTAGTGCCGCACGTCGGCGAAGAGCACCGGCGTGCCGGTGAGGCCCTTGAGCAGTTGCATGGTCAGCGCACCGTCCATGTCGGATTCGGTGGCACACACGTGCGGCTGCTTGGGTCCCTCCCAGTCGTAGGGGTCGTTGAGGAACGCTTCGGTGATATCCATCGTGGCGAAGTGGGTTGTCAGCTCGGGCTGGCCCTTAATCCCGCAGAAGTCGAGGTTCCACTCGTCGATCAGCTCCCGGACGGCGTAGTAGGAGCGGATCTGGCGCTCGAGCAGCTCCTGGGTGAGTTGTTTGCCGTCGTAGTGCACTCCGGCGGCGTAGCGCTCAAGCCATTCCCGGCCGGCGGTCACCCGTGACTGCTCGACGGCGCCGCTGCGCCGCACGATCTCCCACTGGTCGATCTCCTCGACGTCCACGCTGAATGTGTTCATCCATTGATCGGTGTCCGCTACCGCGGTGTACATGCCCATCGGGCGGCCGCCGATCCGGCCGAAGGTGCTGCCCGACAGCGTGGATACCGCGGCGGCGGCTCTCACCGTCTCCAGGACGCGGTCCCGCACGGCTGAATCGGCCACGTCGCCCCATACCCGGGTGTGTTGCCGGCCGATCTGGTCCAGCCCCCCGCCGGCCGCCAGCATGCCGACCATGCCGGGGAACTGCGGGTCGATGTTGGAAAACAACAGCAGCGGCCCGGGGGTTGCTGCTGCGGCGAGCATCGAGAAGTGCGGGAAGGCCCATACCGGGTAGTTGAAAATGGTGAGGTCCGGCCGCGCCTCGGCGACCCCCCGCCCCACGGTGGTGGCCAGCGTGTTGGTCCAGATCGACTCCGTCGGACGGATGACCTCGTGCCCGGCCTGTTCGAGCGCCTGGGCGATGCGGCCTTCGACGTCTTGCCCGAACGTCTTGATGTCGGCGTGGACGAAGTCACGTCCGTCGGAGA
>JBOHFX010000149.1:0-16556 GCA_050699875.1 Pseudonocardiaceae bacterium | reverse complement strand
GGCGGGAGGCGCAGTCCGCTGCGCCTCCCGCCAGGTTGTTCGCCGTCGGATGGTGCGCAAGCCCGCCCCTGCCATCACACACAGCCACCACCGGCGGCTCAGCGGCGGCAAGAGACTTGACGATCGTCACTCAACGTGACAAGATACCTGCGGTCGCACTCCGAGTGGATTGATGTTGCAAGTTTCTACATGCACTGTATATCCGTCACCGTGCATGAGGAGAGCCGAAGGCAAGGACGAGATAGTCATATCTCGCTGGAGCGGACATGCCGGATCCGTTCAGGCCGATCAGTTCACCAATCGACAGAACGGTTTTTTGGCACTCCAGAAGCCTGGTACTTTTGGCGAACGCTTGAAGGGAACGCGAGGATGGTTTGCAGTTGCGAGGAGGCATCCGCGATGCGGCGCAGCAAAGGCGGCAAAGGCACCCGTGCAATGGGACGCGTGGGAGCCTGCTTGGTGGCCGCTTCCTCGATCCTCGTCTTCACCGGACCAGCGTCGACGGCACACGAGGTCCGGCCCGCCTATCAAGGGGGAAACTTTTCTGTCGAGTTAACCGGCGAAGCTGTCCCTGGGGGCGGCGACCCTGACGGGCAAGGCTCGGCAACGCTCGACCTCAACCCTCAAAGAGAGGAGGCCTGCTTCACCATTACATGGAGCAGGCTTCGCGGTGAGGTTACCGCCCTACACCTGCACGTCGCCGCCCCCGGCAGCGAGGGCCCACATTGGATTGACTTCTTCAACGACCAGCGTTTCCCGGGCGCACAAAACATGATGTCGGGCTGTGTACCAACCCCCCGAGACAAGATCGATGCTGTCATCAGCCATCCCGCGGACTATTATGTCAATGTCCACTCGACTGCGTTCGAAAAAGGCGCGATCCGGGGCCAGCTGAATTAGTGAGCCGGTACCAGTAGTTCGACCGCCAGTAAGCTACGGCGCGGCGATCAAGACCACGTGGAGTTGCGATCGGTCCGGCGTCGGGCTTCCGGCCGAACCGGTTGGGTGTCGCGCCGCCAGGCGGCTTGCCGTCGCGGTATCAGATCGCATCGGGTTGCAGGCAGCCGCGTTAGGGATTTGAGAGCCACTGTGGTTGGGGCGTCTGGGCTTGGGCTCTGAGCTCCGCCATCCATCGAATCCTGGGCGGAAGATCGTCGATGCTGACACATGGTGTTGCTAACACAACGCCCCGTAGTGGCGATAAGGAGGCCAGGCGCCTTGCCAGAGTCTGTTCGAGCGCCGCTCCAGAGGGTCTCCGAAATCGGAACACGAGGGATAGGGGCACACGAGGATGAGCTACTGGCTCGGCATCGACGTGGGCACCACCTTCACCGCAGCGGCCGTCTGCCGCGAGGAGGCCGGGCGGCGTGCGCTGCCTGAGGTGATCCCGCTCGGCACCCGCTCCACCGCGGTGAGTTCGGTGATTTATCTGGCGGAGGACGGCCAGGTAGTCGTCGGAGAGGCTGCGGAGCGCCGGGCCGTCACCGACTCCGAGCGGGTGGTCCGCGAGTTCAAGCGACGCATCGGCGATGAGGTCCCGATGGTGATCGGGGGGGTGCCGCACTCCGCACCCGAGATCGCCGCGATGGTGGCCCGCTGGGTGGTCGATCGGGTCGCCGAGCGCGAAGGCGGACCCGCCGCTGCCATCGTGATCACGCATCCGGCCGGCTGGGGCGCGTACAAGATCCAGATCATGGCGGATGCGCTGCGCGCGACCGGCCTCCCTGATATCACGTTCCGCACCGAGCCGGAGGCTGCGGCAGCCAGCTATGCACTCCAGGAACGGGTTGACACCGGGAGCACCATCGCGGTCTACGACCTCGGTGGTGGAACCTTCGACGCAGCCGTGGTACGGAAGACGGGAGCCACAACGTTCTCCGTGCTCGGCATCCCACAGGGAATCGAGCAACTGGGCGGCGCCGACTTCGACGACGCCGTCTTCGACCACGTCGTCGGCGTAGTACCCGGCCTGAGCGAACTCGACCCGGAGGATCCCGCCACCCTGACCGCCACCGCTGCGCTGCGGCGCGAGTGCACCGAGGCCAAGGAAGCACTGTCGGTCGATACCGAGGTGACGATCCCGGTGTTGACGCCCCAGGTCCGGTCGCAGGTGCGGCTGGTTCGGGCCGAGTTCGAAGACATGATTCGCCCTCAGGTCGTGGAGACCGTCGAGGCGCTGCGCCGGGCGCTGCGATCTGCCGACGTCTCTCCGCAGGACCTCGACGCGGTGCTGCTGGTCGGTGGTTCCTCGCGGATGCCGCTTGTCGCCCAGCTTGTCTCGGCGGAGCTTGGTCGACCGGTGGCCGTTGATGCTGACCCCAAGGCAGCCATCGCGCTCGGCGCTGCACTCTCCGCGCTGCCGGCTGACACCGTCGAGGCCTTCAGCTCCGGCAGTGCAGCCCCCGACACCGCTTCAGATGTGCCGACGCAGGTCGTCGACGCCACCGCGCCTCAACTGCAGGTGCCACAGCGACCAGCCATCCCGGTGGGCGTCGAGCCCGACGAGCTCGGGTGGCGCCGGGACAGATCACGGCGGGTGAAGCAGGCCGCGCTGGCGGGCGTGCTGGCGTTGGCCACCACCGCAGGGGCAGTGTCGGTTCCGTTCCTGATCGCCCGCAGCGGTCCTCCTCCGGCCAACGCCGGTACTCCGGCGCCCGCAACGACCCAACCGGGGCTCCCACCAGCACCAGCTGCAGCCGACCCGGGGGCCCATGGCCGAACGAGCGAAGAGGAGTCGCGCGGCGGGGGCTCCGGCGGAGCCGTCCGTATGACGCCGACCGCGGCACCGAACAATCCGGCCGGCGGGCCCGCCAAGCCAGCGCCCGGCGGGGCACCGGCCGCTCCGGACTGGTCCACCGGCCACAGCTGGACGACCAGCTGGTCCAACCCTCCTCCGCCACGCAGCGGTAGCGATACCGGCACGTCACCCGGTGGCGATACCGGCACCCCACCCGGTGGCGATACCGACACTCCACCCGGTGGCGATACCGACACTCCACCCGGTGGTAACACCGGCACCCCAACCGGCGACAACACCGGCACCCCAACCAGTGGCGATACCGACCCTCCACCGGTTAACACCGGGCCCGGCACATCGACCAACAGCAGCACCGGCACACCGACCAACCACAACACCGGCACACCGACCAACCACAACACCGGCACCGGCGGCTCTGGAAACTCAGCCAATAACGGCACTGGCACCGGTTCCCAGACCGGCAGCGATGATGGCACCGGCTCCCCGACGGGCGGCAACAACGCCGGCACATCCAATGGAAGCGACGGCACGGACGCCCAGGCTCGCGACGGCGGTACCGACCACTCGACTCCGCAGACCTGAGCGCGTCAGGTCAAACCCGCGCCGATGTCGTGTACTGGCTGGTAGAGGGTCGTGCGCTGAGCCAGCGGCCGTCCAAGCGGCGCGACGATCGCCCGGAAGCCGGTCTCATCCAGGCATTGGCCGTGGCTGGCGCCGGCCGCCCGGCTGATGTTCTCGTCCATCAGCGTGCCGCCGAGGTCGTCGACGCCGGCCTGGAGCAGCTGCCGGGCCCCGGAGGCGCCGAGTTTGACCCAGGATGCCTGCACGTGGTCGATCAACCCGTGCAGCGCGATCCGCGCAACCGCGTGCACCAGCAACACCTCCCGCCAGGTCGGTCCTCTTCGGGCCGCCCGCTTCAGGTACATCGGGGTCGCCATGTGTACGAACGGCAGCCCGACGAACTCGGTGAACCCGCCGGTCTGCACCTGCAGATCACGGGCCCGCAGCAGGTGCCGGGCCCAGTGCACGGGTTGCTCGATGGTCCCGAACATCATCGTGACGTTGGAGCGCAGCCCCACCGAGTGCGCTACTCGGTGCGCCTCCAGCCACTCCTCTGTAGAGATCTTGTCGGGGCACAGCACCGCGCGCACCTCGTCGTCGAGGATCTCCGCGGCAGTGCCGGGCAGCGAGCGCAGTCCCGCTTCGCGCAGCCGGGTCAGGTAGTCGGCGAGCGGCTCACCGAGCCGGCGGGCCCCCTCGGTGACCTCCAGTGCGGTGAAGCCGTGGATGTGGATAGTGGGCGCGGCCTCATAGACAGCCCGGCACAACCTGATGTAGTAGTCGCCGTCGAAGCCGGGATGAATCCCGCCCTGCAGGCACACCTCAGTGGCTCCGCACTGCTGCGCCACCAGCACCCGAGCCACGATCTCGGGCACCTCGAGCAGGTATGGCGCGCCGCGCAGGTTCAGCGACAGCTTGCCCTTGGAGAACCCGCAGAACCGGCACTTGAAGGTACAGACATTGGTGTAGTTGATGTTGCGATTGACAACGTAGGTGACTGTGTCGCCGACCGCGGTCGCCCGTAGCTCGTCGGCCAGCTCGGCAACGGCCGGCACCTCAGGACCGCGGGCCTGCAGCAGGATCGTCAACTCGTCAAGGTCGGGGCGCTGACCGGTACGAACGCCGTCGAGCACCTCACGGACCGCGCCGACCGCCCGGGCCGGCGCGGGAAGCAACATCGGCGGCGCGATGTCGATACCGGAATACCAGGCCGTGGACCGGCGACCGGCCAGCGCCACCTCCGCCCCATCACCGACATCGGCGGCTCCCTGCGCGCGTTCCGGGAACACCGCGCCCGGATCGTCCCGGCCGAGTCCCTCCGCATCGGAGCGGTCCAGCACACCGAAATGGACCGCCCTGTCCAGCCATCGGTCCGGATCAAGGGCGTACGCCGGATACAAGGTCAGACGGGGTGCCAGGGTGTGGCCGACCACCTGAGTCGCGTCGCGCAGCCTCTCCAGCGCGGGCCAGGGCCGCTCCGGGTTGACGTGATCAACGGTGCTGCGGGAGACCCCACCCCAGTCGTCGATGCCGGCAGCAAGCAGGCCAACGGGATCGTCGGTGAGGTTGGGCGGGGCCTGCACATGCACCTGCGGCGGCAGCAGCAGTCGAGCCAGCGCGATAGCTCGTAGGTGCTCCTGCGGCGGGCAGGGTGGGGCCTGGCGCATCGCGGTGCCCGCCTTGGGTAGGAAGTTCTGCACGATCACTTCCTGCACGTGCCCGTGGCTGCGGTGTGCCGCGGCGATCGCTTCGAGTGCCACCACCCGATCGGCCTCGGTCTCGCCGACGCCGACCAAGATCCCGGTGGTAAACGGGATCGCCAGCTCACCCGCCGCGTGCAGGGTGGCCAACCGCCGGTCCGGGTGCTTGTCCGGGGCGCCGCGGTGCGCGGCCAGATCCGACCGCAGTGATTCAATCATCATCCCCTGGCCGGCGGTCACCTTGCGCAACGCGGCCAGCTCGGTTCGATGCAACGCACCAGCGTTGGCGTGCGGGAGCAGCCCGGTGTGCTCGAGCACCGCGCGGCACGCCGCCACCAGGTAGTCGACCGTGGAGCTGTACCCGTGTTCGGCCAGCCAGCTGCGGGCCGACGGGTAGCGTTGCTCGGGGCGCTCGC
This sequence comes from Pseudonocardiaceae bacterium, assembly GCA_050699875.1. GTDB lineage: Bacteria > Actinomycetota > Actinomycetes > Mycobacteriales > Pseudonocardiaceae. The sequence continues at coordinate 11,121 of JBOHFX010000149.1, read as the reverse complement.
CGAGGGTGAACAGTGCCTCGTGGCAACCGAGCTCCGCACCCCGGCTGGCGATCGCCAGCACCTCGTCGAGTTCCAGGTAGGCCGACGGCAACTCACGGGGAGCATGAGCGAACGTGCAATAGCCGCACCGATCGCGGCACAACATGGTCAGCGGCACGAACACCTTGGGGGAGTAGGTCACTCGGGTGCCGTGCGCCGCATCACGCACACCGCGAGCCCGGGCCAGCAACTCTGTCGTCCCCAGCCGAGTGAGCTCCCCCGTCATCACACCTCCGCTCGGTATGGAGACATGCCGGGGCCATTCCCTCCCGACTGTATAGGCCCCGGCATGTCTCCATACTGGGTCAGCAGGTTCGGGTCAGCAGGAGGTGGGATCAGTGGGATGCGAGCCGGACGCGGTCGCGACCAGCGGCCTTGGCCGCCAGCAGGGCACCATCGGAAGCCTGCAGCAACCGGTCGACCTCGTCGCCATCGTCGGGGCTGACCGCGGCCCCGATCGACACCGATATGCCATCCACCATGACCGGGCGACCGTGCGGACCGTCAACCAGGACGCGTAGCTGACTGATGCGCTCGCGGATCCGATCCGCGATGTGCTCGACTTGGGCGGTTCCCACTCCAGGCAACAGGATCACGAACTCCTCGCCGCCGAACCGCCCGACCAGATCGTAAGGCCGAGTTTGGGAGCGAAGCTCGTCAGCGACGGCGCGCAGTACCTGATCACCAACGAGGTGCCCCATCCGGTCGTTGAACGACTTGAAATGATCCAGGTCGAGCATCAGCACTCCGAGTGGCTCGGCGAGACGGCGGGCCCGCTCGAGCTCTCGGCCAGCGGCCTCACGCCAGAAGCCCGCGGTGAGCAGACCCGTCTTGCTGTCCGTGCGGGCGACCTGCTGGAAGTGCGGTAGCAGCAATGCGCGGTGCAGAGCGAACACGGTGGGCACGAGGACGGCGATCAACCACGGCTCCGAGGCCAGCATCACCGCGAGCGCGACTCCCAGACCGAGCGAGGCCGCAACGATGACCTGATCGTTCAAGACGCCCAGGACCTCGCGGGCCGGCCGCAGGGGGTCGGACAGTATCGCGGCGCCGATCACCAGGGCATAGTTGACCAGCCAGTAAGCCGCCCCGGCGCCGATCAGGACGACGAGCCCCGGCGGGCCGTGCGGGACGATCGGGTACCCACTGGGTTGGGCCAGCTGCAGCACTGCAACGGCCACGGTAGGCGCCAGCACCATCGTCGCGGCCGAGAACACCTTGCGATACAGCCTGCCGGAGCTGCCCCGGTACCACGCGTGCAGATAGATCAGCGCGGTCAACGCAAAGACCAGCGGTAGCGGAACCGACAGCGCCGCAGCAAAGATCCAGAGCGAGGTGAGGTTCGTGAGCAGCCCGTTGCTGGTTGACCGCTCACGAAGGCTTTCGATCTGGCGAACCGCCTCCCGGTGGATGATCGATGCCGCGGTCAGCAGCCCGAACCGGAACCAATCGCCGGACTGGACAGGTATCGCGGCGATCATCCCGACGGCCAGCGCCAGCGCGGCGACGTCGACGCCGAGCACGTAGGCAATGACGACTCTCCGCTCGCCCCAAAGCTTCCACCGGCGCGGGTGCAGAGCCGAAAGGCCGCGCCTTGGTGCGACGCACTCAAGCCCATGGCTCACACTCACTATGTGCCCCCGGCAGTGACGTTGAGCGATCTACCCCAGCGTAATCGGTGGGCGACTCTTTGTCATCCTCCAACCAGAGTGCCACATAGAGGCAGTTACTCGTCACCCTCGGTAGCAGATGTCACATTTGTCCTTAAACGATGGTAGAAAGGTTTCACAGACAGTAGCCGGGCGAACGGCGTGAGACGATCACGCAACGGCGCGCCGGATTTCACCTGAGTCGATCACCGCTGGTATGAAGTGTCACCCAACGTGCACCACGCGCCGACGAGGGGTGATGGTGATGACCGCAACAGGACAAGTGCTGCGGGTGCTTGCCCTGGTGGTGTTGGTGTACGCGCTGCCCGCCACAGTGCTGTCCAGCTCCGCTATCAGCGCGCTCACTCCGACCCCCGCGGCCGAATCACCGGATTCAGAGACGTTCCCGCCGGCTCCGGCCGACCTCCGGCCCTACCGGGTGGCGAGCCCGCCACCCAGCCCACCGCCGGAGTCGCCGTTCACCGGCCTACCCACCGACCTGAATGCACCGGTACTCGGAGTCAAGATCGACAATTCCCGGTCGGCGCGTCCACACAGCGGGCTTGAGTTGGCAGACCTGGTCTATGTCGAGCCGGTCGAGGGCGGCGCCAGCCGGCTGCTGGCGATATACCAGTCGCGGCTTCCTCCGGTGGTGGGGCCCGTGCGCAGTACGCGGTTGACCGACCTGCAGCTGCTGGCTAATTTCGGCCGGCCCGCATTGGCATTCTCCGGCGCGGCCCGCGAACTCAGAGCGTTGGTAGCGCAGGCCCCAGTGGTCGATGCCTCGGAGCTGAAACGACCGGGTGAATACCGCCGGGACCGGAGAAAGCGGATGCCGCACAACCTGTACGGCAACGCCAACCTGCTGCGGGCGGGGGGTACCCCCCCGAAGGACATCGGTTTCCGCTTCGGAGGTCCTCCGCCAGGAGGACGACCCATAGCGGGCAGCGAAGTCAACTACCGAGCGTCCGCCATCGGAGTGCAGTGGGTACCCGCAGAGGCCAGGTGGGTGATCTCCATGGACGGCAAACCGCTCACCTCGGCCTCTGGTCCGCGGCCCGGTGCGGCAACCGTAGTGCTGCAGCGAGTGCCGGTGCATGACACCGCGATCCGCGATGCCTCCGGGACACCGTCGCCGTTCGCGGCGACCGTGGGCTCCGGTGAGGTGGTCGTGCTTCGGGACGGGCTTGCTTTCACGGGGTCCTGGTCGCGCCCGACTCCCGACGCGATCACCACTTTCACTTTGCCGGATGGCTCACCGCTACCCTTTGCCCCCGGTCCGGTATGGGTGGTCTTGGTCCCGGCATAGTGGCTGGCAACGGTCGATGTCCTGACCCGAGTCTCGGCCGCCGGCAAGGCACTGCAATCCTTTGCGCTGGTTCTGCTGAAAGCAGATGGCCACCTGCGTGGTCGACGCCGCGGCCGACCGGGCCGATGCCGGCGTCAGGGTCAAGGAAGCGGCCAACGCGATCACTGGAGTTGGTTCGCTCGTGGCCCCTCCGCGCACGACACCGCAACGCCAGGAGGTCACGCATGGGGGACACCACCACAATCGCCGAATACGTCGTCACCGGAATGGTCTGCCAGCACTGTGTTTCGGCGGTGAGTCAGGAAATCGGTGCCATCGAGGGCGTTACCGACGTACAGGTGGACCTGTCCACCGGCCGAGTCCGCGTCACCAGCAATCACGCCTTGGACGATGCCGCAGTCCGCGCGGCGATCGATGAGGCCGGCTATGAGATTGCGCGCTGAGATGTACCACTGGCATGTATCGGACTGAGTACATGCGAGTTCCTGTGCCCGTGCTGGCGTTGCTTGCCGTCCTGGTTGCGCTGGTCGGCCTCGGGATCACCCTCGGCGAGTCGGTTGTCGGTCACATCGTGCCAACGCCGCACCGTGACGCCGGGCCGGACAGGGTCGGCGAAGGTGATCACAGCACGGGGCCCGGTGGGCTCGCGGTCGCCAGCCAGGGTTACGTGTTGCGGCCACGGGCCAGGCAATTCGCTCCCGACGAGCTCATCAACTTCCGGTTCAACATCTTCACCACCCAGGGCCAGCCGGTCACCGCCTTCACGCCGCGCGGTAACCGGCGGATGCACCTCGTCGTCGTGCGCCGAGACATCACCGGCTACCAGCACCTTTACCCGATCATGGAGCCGGACGGGACCTGGACCGTGCCACTACGGTTCGACGAGCCGGGCAGCTATCGGGCATTTGCCGAGTTCGTGCCCGAGACCGTCGCAACTCCAGTGACGCTGGGCGTGGATCTCGAGGTACCGGGCTTTCTCGAGCTCGGACCCATCACGAAACTGTCGACGACCGCCGTGGTCGGGGGTTACACGGTGATCTGGACCGGAAATCTGATCGGAGGTTCGGTGTCGAGGATCTGGATGCATGTCACGCGCGACGACGTGCCGATCACCGACCTCGACCCTTACCTCGGAAGTGGCGGGCATGCCATCGTGCTGCGCGAGGGTGACCTGGCCTACCTGCGCGTGCGTCCCGTCGAGGGTCCCCGTCAAGACACGTCGACCGCCTTTGACGTGGAGGTGCCGACCGCTGGCTACCACCGGATATTCCTGGAGTTCCAACATCGCGGTCAGGTGCGGACTGCCGCGTTCACCGCGCTGGCGAGGTGACCGTGGCGACCGTCCATGACCACGACTTCGGCACCGCGACCGGACCCGGCGAACTGGTGCTGCTGAAAGTGCTACCAGCGGCTGGGGTACCGTACGCTCGCCGGTCATGAGCGACCGGTAGTGGGGCGTGTTCAACAGGGGCGAGTAGCTCCGTTGAAACGTGTGTTGCGGTTGCGTGTTCCGGGCCAGCGCTCACGCGTCAGCGCTCGACCGCTGGTCCTTGCGATGTGGCACGATCTCGCAGGTGACCAGCAGACCCGCCGCGGCGCAGCACCTGCGCGACCTCGCGCTGCTGCGCCGCGTCCGCGACCGGATCGACCGGGAGTACACGCAGCCGCTGGACGTCGAGGCGCTCGCCCGCGGCGCGCATATGTCGGCCGGGCACCTCAGCCGCGAGTTTCGGCTCGCCTACGGCGAGTCGCCGTACGGCTACCTGATGACGCGGCGCATCGAGCGCGCGATGGCGCTGCTGCGTCGTGGCGACCTCAGTGTCACCGAGGTCTGTTTCGCGGTCGGCTGCTCGTCGCTGGGAACCTTCAGCAGTCGCTTCACCGAGTTGGTCGGTGTGCCGCCCAGCGTCTACCGGCGCCACGCGGCGGGCGCGACGGCGGGGATACCGCCGTGTGTGGCGAAACAGGTGACCAGACCGATCAGGAATCGAGAAGCGCCGTCCCCCGAGCCGCACCTAGCGTGACCGCCATGGACATCACCATTCACCAGACCTTCCTCCCGCACAACGACCCGGACGCCTCCCTGGCCTTCTATCGCGACACCCTCGGCTTCGAGGTCCGCAACGACGTCGAATACGGCGGGATGCACTGGATCACGGTCGGCCCCGCCGACCAGCCCGGCACGTCCATCGTCCTGCACCCGCCGGCCGCCGACCCCGGCATCACCGACGACGAGCGCCGCACCATCGCCGCGATGATGGCCAAGGGCACCTACGCCGGCATCAACCTGGCCACCAAAGATCTCGATGGCACCTTCGCGCAGCTTCAGGCCAGCGACGCCGAGGTCGTCCAGGAGCCGACCGAGCAGCCGTACGGCGTTCGCGACTGCGCCTTCCGCGATCCCGCGGGCAACCTGATCCGCATCCAGGAGCAGCGCTGAGCTGTCCGGCGACGGCTGCCGTGACCTGCACAGACGGCACCGGGAAGGAGCCCGCGCACGACGCCGGTGGCGGCTGTGGGTGGCCAGAGCCTCGGCGGCCGGTGCGCCGCAGCTGGTGCCGCTGTCCTTCGACTGGGACGGCGAGGCGCTGCTGACGGCCATGCCGACGGACAGCCCGACTGACAGGAACCTGGCCGCCACCCGGACCGTTCGGCTGGGGCTGGACCACACCCGCGACGTGTCCATGCTGGTCAGATAGAGCCAGGCGACGCCGACGGAACCGCGAAGGCGGCCCCGCCCAACAGATGGAGACACGATGAGCATCGCCACGAGGACGGACACGCAGTCGCCAGCGCTGCACGCTGCCGACAGTCATGATCTGATCCGCGTGCACGGCGCGCGCGAAAACAACCTCTCCGACGTCAGCGTCGAGCTCCCGAAGCGCCGGCTGACGGTGTTCACCGGCGTCTCCGGTTCGGGCAAGAGCTCGCTGGTGTTCGGCACGATCGCCGCGGAGTCGCAGCGGATGATCAACGAGACCTACAGCGCCTTCGTACAGGGCTTCATGCCGACGCTGGCGCGGCCCGAGGTGGACGTGCTGGACGGCCTGACGACCGCGATCATCGTCGACCAGGAGCGGCTGGGTGCCAACCCCCGGTCCACCGTCGGCACCGTGACCGACGCCAACGCAATGCTGCGCACCCTCTTCAGCCGGCTTGGGCAGCCGCACCTCGGCTCGCCCCAGGCGTTCTCCTTCAACGTCGCCTCGATCAGTGGAGCGGGTGCGGTCACCCTGGAGCGCGCCGGACGGACCGTGAAGGAGTGTCGCAGCTTCAGCATCACCGGCGGCATGTGTCCGCGCTGCGAAGGCCGGGGCGCGGTCTCCGACATCGACCTCGCCCAGCTCTACGACGACTCCAAGTCGCTCACCGAGGGTGCGTTCACCATCCCCGGCTGGAAGTCGGACAACTTCTGGACCGTGCGGGTCTACGCCGAGTCGGGCTTCGTCGACCCGAACAAGCCGATCCGCGAGTACACCAAGAAGGAGCTCCACGATTTCCTCTACAAGGAGCCGGTCAAGGTGAAGGTCGACGGCGTGAACCTCACCTACGAGGGGCTGATCCCCAAGGTGCAGAAGTCGTTCCTGTCCAAGGACCGGGAGGCGATGCAGCCGCACATCCGGGCGTTCGTGGACCGGGCGGTTACCTTCACCGCCTGTCCTGAGTGCGGTGGCACCCGGCTCAGCGAGGCGGCCCGGTCGTCGCGGATCGGCGGGATCAACATCGCCGACGCCTGCGCGATGCAGATCAGCGACCTGGCCGAATGGGTCCGCGGCCTCGACGAGCCGTCGGTGGCGCCGCTGCTGGCGGCGCTGCTGGAGACCCTCGACTCGTTCGTGGAGATCGGGCTGGGCTACCTCTCGCTCGACCGGCCGTCGGGCACGCTGTCGGGCGGCGAGGCCCAGCGCACCAAGATGATCCGCCACCTCGGCTCCGCGCTCACCGATGTCACCTACGTCTTCGACGAGCCCACCACGGGCCTGCACCCCCATGACATCCAGCGAATGAACGAACTGCTGCTGCGGCTGCGGGACAAGGGCAACACGGTGCTCGTCGTGGAGCACGAGCCGGAGACGATCGCGATCGCCGACCACGTCGTCGACCTCGGCCCCGGCGCTGGTACGGCGGGCGGCACCGTCTGCTTCGAGGGCACCGTCGAGGGACTGCGGGCCAGCGGCACCGTCACCGGCCGCCACCTCGGCGACCGGGCCGCCCTCAAGGAGACGGTGCGGACGCCCACCGACACGCTGGAGATCCGCGGCGCGACGGCGCACAACCTGCGCGACGTCGACGTCGACATCCCGCTCGGGGTGCTCGTCGTCGTCACCGGCGTCGCCGGCTCCGGCAAGAGCTCGCTCGTGCATGGGTCGCTGCCACATCTGTCTGGGCCAGCCGGCGCGGGTGTGGTGTCGATCGCCCAGGGCGCGATCCGCGGCTCGCGACGGAGCAACCCGGCGACCTACACCGGACTGCTCGATCCGATCCGCAAGGCGTTCGCGAAGGCCAACGGCGTGAAGCCGGCACTGTTCAGCGCCAACTCTGAAGGCGCCTGCCCCAACTGCAACGGCGCCGGCGTCATCTACACCGACCTGGCGATGATGGCCGGCGTCGCCACCACCTGCGAGGAGTGCGAGGGGAAGCGCTTTGAGGCATCGGTGCTGAAATATCGACTCGGCGGCAGTGACACCGGCAAGGACATCAGCGAGGTGCTCGCGATGTCGGTGACCGAGGCCCGGGGGTTCTTCGGCACCGGCCAGGCGCGCACGCCGGCCGCGCACGCCGTCCTCGGCCGGCTCGCCGACGTCGGGCTCGGCTACCTCAGCCTCGGCCAGCCGCTCACCACGCTGTCCGGCGGCGAGCGGCAGCGGCTCAAGTTGGCCACCCACCTGGCCGCCAACGGCGGCGTCTACGTGCTCGACGAGCCGACCAGCGGCCTGCACCTCGCCGACGTCGAGCAGCTGCTCGGCCTGCTCGACAGGCTCGTCGACTCCGGCAAGTCGGTCATCGTCATCGAGCACCACCAGGCGGTCATGGCGCACGCCGACTGGATCATCGACCTCGGCCCCGGCGCCGGCCACGACGGCGGCCGGATCGTCTTTGAAGGAACACCGCGGGCACTCGTAAATGCCCGCTCCACCCTCACCGGCGAGCACCTCGCGGCCTACGTCGGCACAAGCGATTGAGGCGAGGCCCGTGGCGGGCGGGCCGAGCCCGTTTAGGTGCTAACCCAGCCTTCCGAGCCGGATGGAACCGACGACCGAGGTGCTCGGGCGGAGACGTATACCGTCGATACAGGCTCGGGACAACGGAATGAGGACACGTCGGTGACCCCGCTCCCATCAGATGACTACCTGCCGGGTGTGGGCATCTACGTCGAGCGGTACGAGTTGCCTGCCGGCACCCGCTTCGACACCCACTGGCACCACGAGCCCCAGATCGTCTGGAGCGGGACGGGGAGCGTCGCCGTCGAGGTGAGTGATCGGACTTGACTGCTACCGCCGACGCTCGCGCTCTGGGTGCCGGCGGGTGTCGAGCACGCCACGTGGGCCCCACGGTCGGCTGCGATGCGGGGGATCTTCGTGCATCCAGATCATGCGTCGCCGTGGGAGCGACCGACAGTGATGGCGGTGACGCCGATCGTTCGGGACCTCTTCGACCTGCTCGCCGACCTCAAGTTGCTCGGTCAGACGCGGGGCCACGCCGAGACCCTGCTGTTGGATCTCCTGAGGGCGGTCTCGGTGGCCGCCATCCGCCTCCCGATGCCGGCCGACCAGCGAGCCCTCGTCGTCGCCGAGCACATCAAGGAGCGCCCGACCGACCAGCGCGGCCTCCACGACTGGGGCCGTGTGGTCGGTGCCAGCCCACGCACGCTGTCCCGGCTCTTCGCGGAGGAGACGGGCCTGACCTTCGTGCAGTGGCGCACCAACGCCCGGTTGCGCGTGGCCCTGACCAAGCTGGCGTGCGGGGACTCGATCGCCTCGGCGGCCTTCGCGTCGGGGTACAGCACGGCGAGTGCGTTCACGGCAGCGTTCCGGCGGGTCACCGGGCAGACGCCTGGCGCCCACTTTCGAAACGTCGAGCCTGTCTGATCGGCGACAGGATCTGGCATGTTAGGGACACCTAACCGCGGGTGTATGGCCGTACTATCACCGGCGTGACATCAACCGACAAGGGGCACAGATCGAACATCTGCCGCGTTTGGCGCACCGAGGCTCAATCCCGTTCGTTTAGGTCGGCCGAAGATCCGCTCGTGGAAGTGCCTCATGACGCCGCAGTTCTGCCCGGCTTGTCCGGATCATTGGCCGTTCCTCGAAACACGTTGGCCCCCCGCACCTCCGTCCGTGTCCGTACCGTGACCTCAGTTCCTCTCTGAGGCGCCCCTCACCCAGCAGGTCGAACGACCGAGTCGCAATCCCTCAGCTCGCTCCACGCCCGGTGGTGGACGAACGCCCCCCAGCGCACCCTTCAACAAAGGAACACCAACCATGCGCACCTCCGCGGCGCTCCGCGCGCCCTCCTCCCGCCGCCGGGCCCTGGTGGCCGCCGGCGTCGTGGCCGCTGGCGTCGTCGCCGTCGTCGTCCTGGCCGCCTGTGGCGGCGGGTCGTCCGACGAGTCCGCCACCCCCGACGTCACGCAGGACGGCCAGACGTCCGCTTTTCCCGTCACCATCGCCCAGAAGCTGGGCGATGTGACGATCGAAGCCGAGTCCAAGCGGGTGGTCGCCCTCGACTTCCCCAGTGCCGACAACGCCATCGCCCTCGGCGTGGTGCCGGTCGGCATGGCCGAGGTCACCTACGTGGAAGGCGGCGTCATGGCCTGGACCAATGCGGCGCTCGGCGACCAAGGGACCGAGATCTTCAACGTGGACGACGGCTTCCCGTTCGAGACCATCGCCAAGCTCGACCCGGACGTGATCCTGGCCACCAACACCTACCCGTTGATCGCCGACAACTGGGACCAGCTCAACGCGATCGCTCCCGTCGTCGGCCACGTGGAGGCCCCCGGGTCCGACACGTGGCAGCAGTTAGTGTCGAAGATCGGCAAAGCGCTCGGCCACTCGGCGGAGGCCCAGCAGCTCATCTCCGACGTCGAGTCGTCGATCGCCGAGGCCCGCGCCGCCCATCCGGAGTTCGCCGGCAAGACGGTCTCGGGCCTCAACTACCTCGGCGGTGACGGCCTCTACGCCATCAGCTCCGACGAGGACTTCTCCGTCAAGTTCCTGACGCAGCTCGGCTTCGCCGGTGTGACCGACACCGTCGCCAACATGGCGGGCGGGTCGGGCGAACGTCGGGTCCTCGTCAGCCCGGAGCGCTACGCCGACCTGGAAGCCGACCTCATCATCGGTACCAGCTCGTTGGGGCCCGAAGTGCTGGAAGAGCTGGCCGAGCACCCAACCTTCTCCCAGCTTCCGGCCATCGATCGGGGGGCGTACATCCCGTTCCACGTCGGGCAGTCCACCTCCATGGTCCAGCCCTCGGCGCTGAGCCTGCCGTTCGCCCTCGACGTGCTGGTGCCGCAGTTCGCCCAGGCGTTGGCCGGTCACTGATTCACCCCCTCGGGGCGGTGGACCGGCCCCTGTTCCTGGGCCTCGATCCCGGCAACAGCGAGTCCACCGACGCGTCGATGTCGACATCCCGCTCGGGGCGCTGTGTGTGGTCACTGGCGTGGCGGGCTCCGGCAAGAGTTCGCTCGTGCACGGGTCGCTGCCACATCTGTCTGGGCCAGCCGGCGCGGGTGTGGTGTCGATGGACCAGGGCGCGATCCGCGGCTCGCGACGCAGCAACCCGGCGACCTACACCGGGCTGCTCGACCCGATCCGCAAAGCGTTCGCGAAGGCCAACGGCGTGAGGCCGGCGCTGTTCAGCGCCAACTCCGAGGGCGCCTGCCCCCCCTGCAACGGCGCCGGAGTGCGAGGGCAAGCGGTTCGGAGCATCGGTGCTCGACCACCACCTCGGCGGCCGCGACATCAGCGAGGTGCTCGCGATGTCGGTGACCGAGGCGTCGGAGTTCTTCGGATCCGGCCCGGCGAAGACCCCGGCGGCCCACGCGATCCTGTCCCGGCTCGCCGACGTCGGGCTCGGCTACCTCGCCCTCGGCCAGCCGCTGACCACGCTCTCCGGGGG
>JBOHFX010000148.1:0-18385 GCA_050699875.1 Pseudonocardiaceae bacterium | reverse complement strand
GAGAGGTGGAACGAATCGCCGAGCGGGGTGCCGGCGGGCGTCGGGCGAGACATCGGCGAGTACTCCCTGTCCAGACCGGGCACCAAAAATGACCCCTCGCGGGTGCGAGAGGTCTGCGCGTCGGGTGATGGTGCTGTTACCCGACGCGCTCAGCAATAATGATCACAGTGTGGCTGGCCACGAGCGCAGTGTGGCACACCGGATGCGGGAGCGCGACCTTGGCTGCTCGTCGCACCGCATCCGTTGGCATGCCGCGCGCGGCAGCGAGCCTGGCCGCGGTCCCTGGCCACGGCGGGATGCGCATCTCACTAGGTTGGAGCCATGGGTGACACCGCCGATGACAAGAAGCACATTCGCGGCACGATCGACCTGTCGAACGCAGCGTGGCAACGCGCGGCGGGCTCGGCACAGCTGGCCGGGCCGCATCTGGAGATCGCGTTCATGCCGGACGGATATGTGGCGATGCGCAGCTCCGAGCATCCCGTGGACGACCAGACGCTGATCTTCACGCCGTCGGAGTGGGAGGCGTTCGTGCTCGGCGCCAAGGACGGCGAGTTCGACGTGATGTGACCCGCATGGGAGCCTGGCTAGAGGCCGGCGCGTTCGACCCGCTGGCTGGAGGAGACCAGAGCGGCCAGGCGGTCACCGATAGCGTGGGTGCCTCCCGGGTGAGTGTGATCTCTGGTGGCCAGGTCGAAGGCCACCGCGGCCTCCACCCGGCGGGACGGCTCGTCCATCCCCAGATGGGCCAGCATCAGCCCGATCGACAGCACCGCCGCGGTTGGGTCAGCAATGCTCTGGCCTGCGATGTCCGGGGCTGAGCCGTGCACCGGCTCGAACATGCTGGGGTTGCGGCGGGTTACATCGAGGTTCCCGCTGGCGGCCAGACCAATCCCCCCTGTGACGGCCGCCGCGAGGTCGGTGAGGATATCGCCGAACAGGTTGTCAGTCACTATCACGTCGAATCGGCCGGGGTCGGTAACCAAGTGGATGGTGGCCGCGTCGACGTGCTGGTAGGACACCGTCACGTCGGGATGCTGCAGCGACACCTCCTCCACGATGCGCGACCACAGGGATCCGGCGTGCGAGAGCACGTTCGTCTTGTGCACCAGCGTCAGATGCCGGCGTGGCCGCGCGGAGGCTCGGGTGAACGCGTCGCGCACGACGCGCTCCACACCGAAGGCGGTGTTCAAGCTGACCTCGGTGGCGATCTCGTGCGGGGTGTCCTTGCGCAGCAATCCGCCGTTGCCCGCGTAAGGGCCCTCGGTTCCCTCTCGGACCACAATCATGTCGATGGTGCCGGGATCCGCGACGGGGCTGCGTACACCCGGGTACAGCCGTGCCGGCCGCAGGTTCACGTGGTGGTCGAGTTCGAAACGCAGCCGAAGCAGTAACCCGCGCTCGAGGATCCCGCTGGGGACCGAGGGATCGCCTACCGCGCCGAGCAGGATGGCGTCGTGCTGGCGTAGTTCGTTGAGCACCGACTCAGGGAGCAATTCCCCGGTGGAGTGCCACCGCGCGGCGCCGAGATCATAAGGCGTGGTCTCGGCATCGGGGGCGACCTCGTCCAGTACCTTGAGCGCCTCACCGATCACCTCCGGACCAATCCCGTCACCAGGGATCACCGCGAGCCGCATTTAGCCACCTCCAGTGCCCGGGCCCCGTCCGTGGGACCCTCTGCAGCGCGCAGGTTACCGGCAGCTACGCAGAGCACCCCAGGTGGATACTCCAAACGGGGCACACCCGGAAGGGTACGCCTGCCGACATCATGGACTCGCCGGTACCCGGATCAGCCGCGCCCGGTGCCCGGAAGGGTTGTCTGGATGCAGTACCAGCAGCTGGCCGGCTCGTTGAGTCACCGCCGCGGTGGCGTCCCGATTGACCACCAGGGCGGTACCCGGGCGCGCCAGATAGCTCAACGCGGGATCCCCGGCACCTTCGGCCCACAGCCCCGGCCGTACCGCGTCGAACGACACCGGGGCGGTGCTGTCAATGAGTGAGCCGATGCTCACTGGGCCGGGATAGAACCCGAGCACTCCCGCGGTGTAAGTGATCGGTGCCGTGACCGCTGACGGGTCGATCTCCAGTGCGGCGAGCGACACCGGCAAAAGAATGACGTTGTTGTCGAAGACACCGGAGTCCACGTCCCCGAACTGCCCGTTGACCGGGAGCGCCTGCACCGGTGGTGACCCGGGCGGCGCGTGCAGGTTGGCCGTCGCCGCAACCAACACGTCGGTTCCGGCCAGCTTCATCCCCCGGACCTCGAAGTCCGGCACCCCGTCCCCGGTGGTGTCGATGGCGATGAACGGGACGGTGTTGCTGCCGATGTTGTACCAGTCCCCCCAGGTGGTGATCCCGAAGGCGAGCAGGGCCTCGTGTGGCCTGCCCCGGGCGATGGCCAGCGGCGCGGTGGATGCCGCACCGACGTAGCGGATGTCGCCGGCTTTGGCCGTGCCGTTGCGAGTGCAGTTCAGCAACAGCAGACCACCGCACTCGGGCAGTTGCCCGCTCTCGGCCTGCAGTTGCAGGACGCTGATCAACGAGCGGTAGGCGACGTCCCCGTTGCCCTGGTCCACTCCGCGGCCGGACAGAGGTAGCAAGGCCCGCCGATGGTCGCTCCCGAATTGCACGGTGTCGGGGGTCGAGATGGTCGCCACCGGTCTTGGGGCGGCATAGACCGGCACCCGCAGTGGCCCTCCACTGGATGGGATGGTTGTCGTTTGGGACATGCCAGGCGAGGGTTGGTAGTCCTTGGAGCGCACACTTGGAGTGAGGACCACCCGGCCCGAGGCGTCGGCGACGAACTGCCGGGCCGCGCCGAGCTGGATCTTCTCGAGCGTGGGGTCGGCGGTTCGGCGAAGCGTCGCTCGGTCGGCGATGCGCAGCGTCACGGTCAGTGCACCGATCCCCCCTGGAGCGACGTCCACCGAGGAGCCCGACAGTTGGTAGCTGACACCGGGCATGGTGGTGATCGGCTGGTATGCGGCCGTGTACTGAGCATGCGCCGCACCCTTGTTCACCAATTTGATCGTCTTGCTGAGTGTGACCGGGCCGGCGGCGTGCACCACGCCGAAGTTGGCGCTGATCTGACCGGGGTCGCCCTCGACTATCGCCAGCACCTCGTTCGTCACCGCGGCTGCGGCATCCACCCGGCCGACGCCGACCCGGTTAGGTCCCAGGATCGGACCCTGCCGATCGTCGCTCGAATAGACGTCGGCCCCGGCAGTGTTGACCACCGCAGCCTTGACCTCTGCCACACTCCACTCCGGATGGGCCTGCCGGACCAACGCCGCGATGCCTGCAACGTGCGGGGACGCCATCGAGGTCCCGCTGATCACCAGCACGCCCGATCCGCTGCCGGACAGCGCCGAGGCGATGGTGTCTCCGGGCGCCGCCACGTCAGGCTTGAGCGCCGGCCCGCGCACGTCGCGCGAGCTGAACTTGCTGGGAGTATCGGTGATGCCCGGATGGTCGGTGTCCACCGCCGTGCGCAGCACTCCCGCCAGCCGGACCCGCAGCGTCCCAGCCACCGCCGCAGGGCGCAGCGCTGCGGATTCCGGCCCGGTGAATTGAAACATCGGCGTCTCGGCGTTCCCGGCGATACCTGCGACGAAATGTTCCTTCGTCGATGACAGCAGCACTGAGGCGGCCCCAGCGGCCAACGCCTGATCCGCCCGCACCTTCGAACCGCAGCGCCGGGTGGCCTCGTCGTCGTCCCACTCCAGCCAGACGCATTTACCCCGCACCGCGGCGGCGTCGGCGGTCGAGTAGGGCTGGCAGCCGTCCGCGTTGCCCGGATCGGATAACGGGATCACGGGCGCGGTGCGGTCCAGGTTGTCGTAGTCGGCGAAGTCCTGGCTGTACTGGCCACCCAAGATCTGGCCGGCTGAGATCGCGGCCACCCGGTCGGGCTCGATGACTTGGGCCCCGTCGCGCAACACCGCGGAGTCCCGGGTGCTGGCCACCGTGAGGGCTTCGGGCGTGTTGCCCGGTGCTGCACCGATGTCGAAAAGATCGCCACCGTTACCGGCGGCGACCACCGGCAGTACCCCGTTGAGCGCAAGCTTGTGGATGAACAGGTTGTCCGGGTCGTCCGGGGCACCGTAGTCCGAGCCCAGGGATAGGTTCACCACATCCAGCCGGTCGGCGAAGTCACCGTCACCGTTGGGATCCAGCGCCCAGTCCATCGCCTTGGCGACCAGCGCGGTCGCACCGCCGCAACCGAAGACTTTCAGGGCATACAGCAATGCGTGCGGGGCGGTGCCAGGGCCGATCCGCATGGCGTTCAAGGTCACGGGATCCAGCTGCTGGTAGTTCCCGCGAAACGTGCTGCCGTCGCTGTCGACGCCGAATCCGGCCGCGGTTCCGGCCACGTGGCTGCCGTGTTCGCCACAGGACAACGGGTTGGGGTCCGGCACCGGGATAGCCCCGGTGCCGGTGGTGCCGTCATAGTGGTCGCCGGCGAAGTCGTAGCCACCCAGCACCTTGCGGGTCGGGAAGGCGCTCGGCTCGACCACGGTGCGGTCGATGGCGGTGTAAGCGTCCTGGGTGCCGGGTCCGCCGAAGGCGGCGTGGGTGTAGTCGATACCGTCGTCGATGATGCCGATCCGGACCCCGTGACCCAGCCAACCGGTCTGCTGCCAGGCATGCAGTGTCCTGGTCAGCACCACGCTGCTGGAGTTCATCGCGGTCTTGGGCACGATCATGCGCACCGAGCGAACATCGGGCGAGCCGGCAAGGTCGTCGACCGCCTGGCGGTCGGTGATCACGGCCAGCCCCGGCACGGCGTTGCTGGTCCGAAACAATTGGCGGGTGCCCGCGCCGCGGCGTTGCAGCCGGTCCAGCACCCGGTCGGCCGCCTGACCCACTCGGCTGCCGGCGATACGGGCCGCGGCCGCCGCGACCGGCGGAGTCCGCCCCGCACCGCGTTCAGCGGAATAAACATCCACTGCGGGTGGCGGGGTGAGTTCGATGAACACTGTCAACGGTCCCGGTGCAGCACCCAAGCGGGGACTGATCTTGCCCTGAAACGTTCCTGGCGGCAGCCCCGCCGCCGGCGATAATCCCACCGCCAGCTGTGATCCCTCGGGTCGGCCAGTGGCCGAGCCACCGGCTCCGATCGCGGACATCGCGGTGAGCACCAGCACCACGACAACCGTAAGACTCCGCACGCGAGCCACCAGGCTCCCCACCGTGACGCGCCGCACTGACGGACCGTACACATTAAGTCGCTGTTTGTGACTAGCCCAGGCGGGTGTACAAACCGGGTAAGGGTCAGCCGAACGTGATCGAGCGGACGGTGCGGGCACCGACCGATGGTCCGACCGCCGCCAGCACCTCGCCGGGCACCGGTTGATCCACCCGCAGCATCATGATCGCGTCGGTACCGTCTGTGGTCTGGCTGATCTGCGCTGCCTCGATGTTGCAACCCGCCTGGCCGAGCAGCGTGCCGACGATTCCCATCACGCCCGGACGGTCCGGGTATTCCATAAGGATTGCCTCACCCTGCGCCCGCAGGTCGAAGTTCCGCCCGTTGACCTCCACCAGCTTCTGTACCTGCGCGGGCCCGGACAGCGTTCCCGAGACCGAGTGCACCGTGCCGTCGGCGAAGGCGCCCCGGACGCTGACGACGCTTCGGTGGCTGGGGCTCTCCGGAGCGGTGACCACAGCGGCGGCGACTCCGCGCTCCTGCGCGAGCCGGGGCGCGTTGACGAAGGTGACCTGCTCGTCCACGACACCGTCGAAGACTCCGCGCAGCGCCGCGAGCTGCAGCACAGAGACATCCTCAATGGCCAGCTCACCGCGCACGTCCACGGTCACCGACGCGGGCGTACGTCCGGCAAGGGCCGCCAGCACGGTGCCCAGTTTCTGGGTTAGCGGTAACCAGGGTCGCACCTCCTCGCCCACCGCTCCCCCGCTGATCACGTTCACCGCATCGGGTACGAACTCGCCGCGCAGTGCGCGCTGCACGCTGCGGGCCACGTCGGTACCCGCCCGGTCCTGCGCCTCGGCGGTAGAGGCGCCCAGGTGCGGCGTGACGACCACCTGCGGCAGCTCGAACAGTGGGCTGGCGGTGCACGGCTCGGTGGCGAAGACGTCGATGCCGGCGCCGCCGACCTGGCCGGCGCGCACCGCGTCAGCCAACGCCTGCTCGTCGACCAGACCACCTCGGGCGGCGTTGACGATCAGCACACCGGGTTTCGTCTTGGCGAGCTGGTCGGCGCCGATCAGCCCGAGCGTCTCAGCGGTCTTGGGCAGGTGAATCGAGATGGCATCGGCGCGGGACAGCAACTCGTCCAGGTCGACCAGCTCGATACCCAGCTGTGCGGCCCGCGCCGGCGACACGTAAGGGTCGTAAGCAATCAGCTCGGTGCCAAAGGCCGCCAGCCGCTGCGCGACCAGCTGGCCGATCTTGCCCAGTCCGACCACACCGACGGTCTTGCCCGAGAGCTCGACGCCACCGAAGGAACTGCGCTTCCATTGCCCGCTTCGCAGGCTGGCGTCGGCCGCGGGGATGTGCCGAGCCACCGCCAGCAGCAGCGCAACGGCGTGCTCGGCGGCCGAGACGATGTTGGAGGTGGGCGCGTTGACCACCATCACGCCCCGTGCAGTGGCCGCTGGCACGTCGACGTTGTCCAGCCCGACACCCGCCCTGGCAACGACCTTGAGCCGGGGAGCGTGGCCCAGCGCTTCAGCGTCCACCCTGGTGCCCGAGCGCACCAGCAGTGCCTCAGCGCCGGCCAGCGCCTCGAACAACGCTTTACGATCGGTGCCGTCGACGTGATGGACGTCGAGCTCGTCACCCAAGACGTCCAACACTGACGGCGCAAGCTTCTCGGCGATCACGACGACGGGTCTGCTCGGACCTGGACGGTCGGTATTGATCACGGCCATCGAGTCTACGGGCCTATGATGCGGCGCGCCGTGCCATGTGTCCCAGCACACCAGGCACAGACAGGATCAGATCCTGAACAGCCCGGGACCGACACCGGTCGGTGCAGGAAGGTGCTAGGGCACGAGCCTGGCATTGCTCCAGACCGCGACCTGCTTCTTGTTACAGTCTCTGTGCCCGCCCGCCTGGATGGTGAGGCGGAACCCCTGCTGCGGCGCCGATCCGAGATCAACGCTCACCGGTGCTTCTTTACCAAGCCCGAGTTCAGAAGAAAACAGAGTCACTCCATCAACGATGACCTCGAACAGCACCGGATCGTTTTCAGTCGAGGAATCATTCTGCCCGACGACTGCTTCGAAGCGTGAATACTGGCGGCCAAGTTGGTAGGTCACCGCTTGCGGGTCTTCGAAGCAACCAAGTTCGAGCGCGATTGGCCGGGTCCGCTCGACCCCGTTCACGGTCTGTGGAGCCGTGTCGATGAGCGCCTCACCCTCGATGGGCTTGAGGTCTGCCAGGGCGCGATCACGGGTCGACTTCGACGGCACCATGGGCTCCAATGGTGCAGCGCCGCTATCGGCACCTGGAGGGGGTGTCGTGACCAACGGCTCGGACGAGTCTCCGGTCTCAGCCCCCTTCCCAAAGGTAGTGATCAGAGCGGCCACCACGCTGCCGAGCGCTGCGATCACGGCCGCCACGATTGCCACCCGTTGCCCGGTGCTCTTCACCGTCATCGTGCTCCCTTCGGTAGCGACCTCGACGGCGGATGGGACCGAAGCCCCGACGGCGCAGGCGTGCGCGCTCCCGCAGGCGGCGGTCCTTGTTCACCAAAGGCCAACCGCATTCCACCGCCGTGGCAAAGATCAACCGATCCGCCGGGTCGCCGGGGAACGTCGACGGCAACGCGACTGCGGTGTGCGCGATGGCCGGTGTGATGCCGACTGTGCGAACCCCCTCGGCCAACCGCGCCAGCCACGACGATATCGGGATGGTGACCATGATGCGTTCGTGCGCGGCCAGCCACCCGAGTTCATACCAAGCGATTCCGGCGACGGCGAGTTCGTCGGCCCCGGCGATGGCGTCAGTCGCCGCGTCACTCAGCCGCTCGGGCTCTGCCGACCACCACTGAAGTACGTGCGTATCGAGCAGCAGGGTCCTCACGCCGTCTCCCACACACTTCCCCGGTGCCGAAAAGATCCTCATCGGTCGCGGTGCTGCGTGCCGTACCCGCGAGCGCCCCTCGCACCGCAGTCGGTCCGGTGGCCGGGACAAGCCGGGCCACGATCCGACCGTGCTTGGCGATCTGCACCTCGTGACCGGCGGCAACCTCGTCGAGCAGCGCGAGGATCGTGGCTTTCACCTCAGTGGCGGTCATTGTTCTAGTCACAGGACCACCATATCGGTCACTACTCCCACCGTAGCCGGCCCGGTCAGGCCCTGACCCCCTGCTCAACCCTCGTCCGGCCAAATAACCGTCGCTGTCTTGTGAAGGAGGCAGTGCGCGGTCGATGTCCTGGCTCCTGCCCAGATCTGTGTTACTCCGACACTGTCTTGATCCGTCGCAGCCAAGCGCAGCTGATCCCCCCAATGATCACTATTTCGGAAGAACGAGCCGCGCTCACCGCGGTTGCTTCTTCCAAAATAGTGATCATGAGTGAGCTAGCTGCCGCAGCCGGTCGGGGACGGGTCATCGACCGGGGCAGACCCTTCCAGGGCGCGGTGGAGCACGAGCTCGCCGTCCTCCACGGTCACCTGGTAGGTGCGCACCGGCGATTCGCCGGTGGTGCAGTGGCCGTCAGTCAGCCGGAATGTGTGGTTGTGCAGCGGGCACACCACGTGCTGCCCGTCGATGAGCCCGTCGGCGAGCGGGCCGCCGCGGTGCGGGCAGATTGCCCCCACCGCACACAGCCCACCATCGCCTAGCCGAAACACCGCCACCTGCTCGTCACCGACGGCGAACGCACGGCCCTCGCCGACAGGAATCTGCTCAACCGGGCCGAGCCGGCACAGCCCGGTACCGGTCATTGAGGCGCTCACCGGACCGGCACTTTCGGCAACTCGACCAGCGGCAGCGCGTCGCGGAACTGGCCGTCGGTGACCGGTTGCCGGTGCTCCTGCCACGGGTCGCGGTAGGCGTCCACCGACTGCTGCATCGCCTCATCGAGCCGGCCCGCGATCCGGTCCCGGTCCTGGACGATGATCGCCTGCAGCTCGGTCAGCCCGATCCTGGGGACGAAGTCGTAGCTGCGTTCCAGCCAGTTGGCGTTCTCCCGGTAGTACTGCATGAACCGCCCGGTGAGGGTGATGGCCTCCTCGTGGCTGTCCACGGTGGTCAGTAGGTCGCCCTTGCGCACGGTCGCGCCGGCTGCGCCACCAATGTAGATCTCCCACCGGCCACCCTCGACCGCGACGATACCCACGTCCTTGACATAGGACTCCGCACAGTTGCGGGGGCACCCTGAGACGGCCAGCTTCATCTTCGCCGGACTCTCCAACCCCTGGTAACGCTGCTCGATGTCGATGCCCAGCTTCGTGGAGTCACCCAGGCCGAAGCGGCAGAAGTCGAGGCCCACGCAGGTCTTGACAGTCCGGAAGCTCTTTCCGTAGGCGTAGCCCGACGGCATGTCGAGATCGGCCCACACTTTGGGCAGGTCCTCCTTGCGTACCCCGAGCAGATCGATGCGCTGACCACCGGTGATCTTCAACATCGGGACGTCGTAGCGCTCGGCGACGTCTGCGATCCGACGCAGCTGCGCCGGGGTCGTGACGCCGCCGAGAACCTGTGGTACGACCGAGAAGGTCCCGTCCCGCTGGATATTGGCGTGCACCCGGTCATTGATGAACCGGGCGCCTCGCTCGTCGATGTACTGTTCGCCCCACATCATCTTCAGCAGCGACGCCAGCGCCATCTTGCTGCCCGCGTGCTCGGCACCGTCCTCGGCGAGCGCGGCGAACACCGCCGACACCGAGCGCAGCTCGCGGTTGCGGACCTCCGCCATCAGCTGCGGCTTGTCCATCGGGATGCAGGACACGTAGTGGCCCTCGGCCGGGTCCACCTCAAGGTCGCCGCCCAGCGCCGCGGTCACGATGTCGGCGACCAGGCCCTTGCACGAGCCGCACCCTTTGCCGGCGCGGGTGGCGGCCATGACCCCGCCGACCGTGCGCTGCCCGTCCCGCACGCACGCCACCAGCTGGCCCTTGCTCACCCCGTTGCAGTTACAGACCTGCGCGTCGTCGGCCAGCTCCGCCGCGCCGACCTCCGGCGGCGGGGCGCCGATGTCGAACAGCAGCTTGATCCGCTCCTCGGGCAGCGGGACCCGCCGGTCGAACGCCTGGGTCAACGAGGCGACCTTGCTGACGTCGCCCAGCAGCGTGGCACCGACCAGGATCCCGTCGCGGATGATCACGGTCTGGTAGACGCCGCGGCGCGGCTCGCTGAACTGGACGAACTCGTCGTCGGGCCGCTCGGGTTCCTTGAGCCCCATGGCCGCCACATCCACGCCCGCGACCTTGAGCTTGGTCGCCAGCCGCGAGCCGTGATAGGCGGCCGCCGGGTCGGCGCCGGTGATGTGGTCAGCCAGTACCGCTGCCTGCTCCCACAGCGGGGCGACCAGCCCGTACACCTCGCCGCGATGCTGCACGCACTCGCCGACGGCGTGAATGTCGTCATCGTCCACCGACCGCAGCTGGTCGTCGACCACGATGCCGCGCTGCGTCTCCAGGCCGGAAACCACGGCCAGCCCGATGTTCGGGCGGATACCCGCCGTGACCACCACCATATCGACGTCAAGTGTGGACCCGTCGGCGAAGATGACGCCGGTGACCGCGCCATCGCTACCACGCCGGATCGCTGTAGTGCGGGTGCCTGTGTGCACGGTCATGCCCAGCCGTTCCAGCGAGCACCGCAGCACCCGGCCCGCCTGGGCGTCGAGCTGCTGGTTCATCAGCCCATCCGAGCCGTGCACCACGTGCACGGCCAGACCGTTCGCCTGCAGGCCGCGAGCCGCCTCCAGGCCGAGCAGCCCACCGCCGATCACTGCGGCGCGCTTCTTGCCGCGGGCATATCGCATCATCGCCATCGTGTCCTGCAGCGTGCGGAACCCGAACACTCCCGGCGTCAGCGTCTTGTTGTCCGCCCACAACCCGTCCATCGGCGGGAAGTAGGAGCGGCTGCCGGTGGCCACCACGAGCTTGTCGTACCGGGTGATCGATCCATCATCGGCGTAGACCCGGTGGGCGAACCTGTCGATACGCACCACCCGCACCCCGGCGTGCAGCGTGATCCCATTGTCCTCGTACCACCCCCACGGGTTGAGGAAGAGATCGTCCAGCAGCGTATCGGTATCGGATTCCGAGTCGAATGGCGTGCCGCCTGCTAGCAATTCGGACAGCAGGATACGGTTGTAGTTGCCGTGCGGCTCGTCACCGAACATGGTGATGCTGAATTGCTCGGCACCGTTGCGGGCCAGGATCTCCTCGACGGCCCGAGCCCCCGCCATGCCATTTCCGACTACGACCAGTTCTCGCATGAGCTTTCACACCTCCAGCAGGCCGAGGTCGACGACCACGATTCCCCCGCACCCCTCGGGCGCGGCCACGTGTAGTTCGATCTGGGTACCACTGATCAGGTCCTCCACTACCCGCAACGACACATGGGTGCCGTCCCGAGCTCCGATCGGGAAGTAGCGCATCGGCTTGCCGTCTCGCATGAGCAGCACCGTGATCATCTCCTCGGTGCTGTTCCCACCACGGAAGTACAGGGCCTGCCCAGTCACCCCGGGCGCAACGGTGTAGGTCAGCGCGGGATCGATCGGGACTGGCTTGCACAGGCCCTGCCCTTCGAAGTGGTAGCTGCCCTGCAAGAACCGCGGCGTGGTGTGCATGGGATCTCCTTTGGTCCACACGTCATGGAGGACTGTCTTCAGGGGGGCCTAGGGCGACTCGCCTACCGACACGGCGCTGACCGCCACCGCGCAGGCTTTGAACTCTGGCATCCGGGAGATGGGATCCAGCGCCGGATTGGTCAAGGCGTTGGCGGTCTGCCGCCCACCCCAGTGAAAGGGCACGAAGACGGTGTCTGCTCGGATATGGTCGGTGATCCTGGCGCGCAGCACCGCGCTGCCCCGGCGGTTGTACAGCCGCACCAGGTCTCCGGGGCCGACGCCGACCCGGGCGGCCAGCTCCGGGTGCAGCTCGGCGTAAGCCTCCGGCTCGGCGGTGACCAGGGCGCGCACCCGGCGGGTCTGGGCACCCGACTGGTAGTGCGACCGGCTACGCCCGGTGCTGAGGTAGTAGGGGTGCTCCGCGTCCGGCAACTCCGCCGGGTCGCGGTGCTCGACGGGATGGAACCGGGCGCGGCCGTCGGCGGTGGCGAAACGCTCCGTGAACAGCCGTGGCGTGCCCGGATGATCCTCGTCCGGGCAGGGCCAGAAGACGCCCTGCTCTGCGGCGATGCGGTCGTAGGTGATGCCCGCGTAGTCGGCCAGGCCGCCCGCGCTGGCTGCCCGCAGCTCGTCGAACACCTCCCGCGGGTGGTCGGAGAAGGTGACCGGACTACTCAGCCGATCGGCCAGGGAGCTTAAGATCTGCAGGTCGGACCGTACCCCGTGCGGCGGGTCCAGCGCCTTGCGGCGCAGCAGCACCCGACCTTCCAGATTGGTCATCGTGCCGTCCTCCTCGGCCCACTGCGTGCAGGGCAGCACGACATCGGCCAGCGCCGCGGTCTCGGACAGCACCAAGTCGCTGACCACCAGGAAATCCAACCCGGCCAGGCGCTGCGCGACGTGGGTGGCGTGCGGCGCGGAGACGGCGATGTTGGACGCGAACACCAGCAGGGTGCGCACCCCGCCATCGGTGCCCAGCCGATCGAGCATCTCGTAGGCCGAACGGCCCGGCCCGGGCAGGCTTTCGGGGTCGACTCCCCACACCGCGGCGACGTGCGCGCGGGCCCGGGGATCATCAAGGCGCCGGTAGCCGGGCAGTTGGTCGGCTTTCTGGCCGTGCTCCCGGCCGCCCTGCCCATTGCCCTGCCCGGTGAGGGTGGCGAACCCGGCGCCGGGCCGTCCGGGCAGGCCCAGGGCCAGCGCCAGGTTGATGAAGGCCAGTGTGGTGTCGGTGCCGTTGCTGTGCTGCTCGGCGCCCCGGGCGGTGAGCACCATGGCCGTCGATGCCTCGCCGAGCAACCGCGCGGCCTCGTCCAATTGGGCCGCCGGAACGCCGGTGATCCGCTCCACCCGGTCCGGCCAGTACGAGCGCACCATCCGGCGGACCTGCTCGAAGCCGCAGGTTCGCCCGGCGATGTATTCGGTGTCGATGTACCCGAGCCGGATCGCCAGGTGCAGCAGCCCGTTGGCCAGCGCCAGATCGGTGCCGGGCACCGGCTGCAGGTGCAGTTTCGAGCCACGGGCGGTGGGGGAACGCCGGGGATCGATGGTGATGTGCGTCGCACCGCGGCTGCGACCCTCGTCGAACCACTGCATCGCGGGCGGCATGGTGTCGGCCGGGTTGGCACCGACCAGCAGGATGACGTCGGCCGCTGCGATATCGGCCAGCGGGAACGGCAGGCCCCGGTCGATGCCGAACGCGCGGGTGGTCGCCGCGGCGGCCGAGGACATGCAGAACCGGCCGTTGTAGTCGATCTGGGAGGTGCGCAGCGCGACCCGGGCGAACTTGCCGAGCTGGTAGGCCTTCTCGTTGGTCAGCCCACCGCCGCCGAAGCAGCCCACACTGTCGCGCCCGTGCCGTTGTTGCGAGCGGCTGATCGCCTGCGCAACCCGGTCCAGCGCGTCGTCCCAGGTCGTGGGTTCCAGGGGCGCATCACGCCGATCGCGGACCAGCGGCTGATCCAGCCGGTCGGGGTGGTCGAGCAACCCGGCCGCGGTCCAGCCCTTGCTGCACAGCCCGCCCTGATTTGTCGGGAAGTCTTCCTGCGCCTCCAGATGTACTCGCCGTGCGGTGTCCTTCAGGGGGGCCCTGAGAGTGATGCCGCACTGCAGCGAGCAGTACGGGCAGTGAGTCCGCGTCGGGTGACCATCCACCTCTCCACGGTCCGCCTCACCAGTTTCAGGCTTGTTGTCGGCCGGTTACGGCTGGCGTGGCAACCGGATACGAGAGCCTCACGGGCGCTCAGGCGGTGCCGGTGAGCGGGCGGTCTATCCAAGACATCAGGCCGCGTAGCCGGGCACCGACCTGTTCGATGGAGTGCTGCTCGCCCTCAGCGCGCAGCTTGGTGAAGTTCGGCCGGCCGTTGTCGTCCTCAGCGACCCACTCCTGGGCGAAGCTGCCGTCCTGGATCTCGGTGAGAATCCGGCGCATCTCGTCCTTGACCTCCGGTGTGATGATCCGTGGCCCGCGGGTGAGATCCCCGTACTCGGCGGTGTCCGAGATCGAGTAGCGCATCCGGGAGATTCCGCCCTCATACATCAGATCGACGATGAGCTTGACCTCATGCAGGCATTCGAAGTAGGCCACCTCGGGTGCGTACCCGGCCTCGGTGAGCACCTCGAAGCCGGCCTGCACGAGCGCTGTGACACCGCCGCAGAGCACCGTCTGCTCACCGAACAGATCGGTCTCGGTCTCCTCGGTGAAGGTGGTTTTGATCACTCCGGCCCGGGTACCACCGATCGCCTTGGCATACGACAGCGCCAGTGCCTGGGCACCACCGGTGGGATCCTGCTCGACGGCGATCAGGCAGGGCACTCCCTTGCCATCGACGAACTGCCTGCGCACCAGGTGTCCAGGCCCCTTCGGCGCCACCATCGCCACGTCCACATCGGACGGCGGACGGATCAGGTCGTAACGGATGTTGAACCCGTGCCCGAACATCAGCGCATCACCAGAGTTCAGGTTGGGCGCGATGTCCTGGGCGTAGATGCTGCGCTGCTTGGTGTCCGGCGCGAGGATCATGATGACGTCGGCCTCGGCCGCGGCCTGCGCCGGCGTCACCACCGGCAGGCCCTCGTCGGCCGCCTTCGGGCGTGACTTGGACTCCTCGGGCAGGCCAACGCGGACGTCGACCCCTGAATCGCGCAAGCTCAGAGCATGCGCATGCCCCTGACTCCCATACCCGATCACCGCGACGGCCCGCCCACCGATCACCGAAAGATCAGCATCCTTATCATAGAAGACCTCTGCACTCATCAATCGCTCCTGTCCGATACCGCGTTCTGGGAACAGAACGCACTAATCCGGGTTCTATAACTGCGTTCTGTCCTCAGAACGCGGAAAGGGGTTCTAGCGGACGGAACCGGCTGTGATGGCGCGGGGGCCGCGACCCATGGCGACCATTCCTGATTGGACCATCTCACGGATGCCGTAGGGCTCGAGCATCCGGAGTAGGGCATCGAGTTTGTCGGCGGTACCGGTGGCCTCGATGGTCAGCGCCTCCGGGGAGACGTCGACAACCTTCGCCCGGAACAGCGTGACCGTCTCGAGCACCTGGGAGCGCACCGTGGTGTCCGCCCGGACCTTCACCAGCAGCAACTCCCGCTGCACCGCGATCGCCGGATCCAGCTCAACGATCTTGATGACATTGATCAGCTTGTTGAGCTGCTTGGTGACCTGCTCCAGGGGCAATTCGTCGACGGCGACCACGATGGTCATCCGGGAGACGTCGGGGTTCTCGGTGGGCCCGACCGCCAGCGAATGGATATTGAACCCGCGGCGGCTGAACAGCCCGGCCACCCGGGCCAGCACGCCGGGCTTGTCCTCCACCAGCACCGACATGGTGTGCGTGGTCATGACCCGTCCTCGTCGAACAGCGGGCGAATGTCGCGTGCCGCCATGATGTAGTTGTTTCCGGTTCCGGCTGCGACCATCGGCCAGACCTGGGCGTCCTTGCCGACCACGAAATCGATCACGACGGGACGGTCGTCGATCTCCATCGCCTGTCTGATGATTTTGTCCACGTCCGGCTCCGCCTCGCAGCGCAGGCCAACGCAACCCAGTGCCTCGGCGAGCATCACGAAATCCGGGATGCGCGAGTGCGTCCCGAGGTCGGTCTGCGAGTAGCGCTCGGAGTAAAACAGGTTTTGCCATTGGCGGACCATGCCCAGGCTACCGTTGTTGATTATAGCGACTTTGATCGGGATGTTCTCGATCGCGCACGTCGCCAATTCCTGGTTGGTCATCTGGAAACTGCCGTCGCCGTCGATGGCCCAGACTGCAACATCGGGTCTGCCCAGTTTGGCACCCATTGCCGCTGGTACCGCGAATCCCATCGTGCCAAGGCCGCCAGAGTTGATCCAACTGCCCGGTTTCTCATACTTGATAAACTGCGCCGCCCACATCTGGTGCTGGCCCACCCCGGCGGTGTAGATCGCGTCCGGGCCGACCAGCGCACCGATTCGCTCGATCGCAAACTGCGGAGACAGCATCCCGTCCGTTGGACGGTCATACCCCAAGGGAAACGTCTGCTGCCAGTTGTTCAGCTGCCGCCACCAAGCAGCCAGATCCGGACGGCCGGACTCGAACTCGGCGCGCACCGCTGTGATGAGCTCGCCGATCACCTCGGCGCAGTCCCCCACGATGGGCACGTCGGCCCGCCGATTCTTGGAGATCTCGGCGGGGTCGATGTCGGCGTGCACCACTGCGGCGTCCGGGGCGAAGGTCGACAGCTGGCCGGTGACCCGATCGTCGAACCGGGAACCCAATGCCACCAACAGATCGGAGCGCTGCATCGCAGCGACCGCAGTCACCGTGCCGTGCATTCCGGGCATGCCCACATGCTGCGGGTGCGAGTCGGGGAAGGCCCCACGAGCCATCAGCGTGGTCACCACGGGCGCCCCGGTGAGCTCGGCCAACTCCCGCAGATCCGCCGTGGCCTGGGCCTTGATCACGCCGCCACCAACGTAGAGCACCGGGCGGCGAGCGGTGGCGATCAGCCGGGCGGCCTCGCGGATCTGCTTGCCGTGCGGCCGGGTAGTCGGCCGGTAACCGGGCAGCTGCAACTCGGGCGGCCACGCGAACGTGGTCTGCTCTTGGAGCACATCCTTGGGGATGTCCACCAGCACCGGCCCCGGACGGCCGGTGCTGGCCAGGTGGAAGGCCTCCGCGATCGCCCTCGGGATCTCCGCTGGGTCCTTCACCAGCAGGTTGTGCTTGGTGATCGGCATAGTGATGCCGGTGATGTCCGCTTCCTGGAAGGCATCGCTGCCTATCGCTGGGCGCGGGACCTGGCCAGTGATGGCCACCACCGGCACCGAGTCCATGTGCGCGTCGGCCAGCGGCGTGACCAGATTCGTCGCGCCCGGACCCGAGGTCGCCATGCAGACTCCGACCCTCCCGGTGGCCTGTGCATACCCGGTAGCGGCATGCCCAGCCCCTTGCTCATGACGGACCAGCACGTGGCGGACCGCGGTGGAATCCAACAGCGGGTCATAGGCGGGTAGTACCGCGCCGCCGGGGATACCGAAAACCGCCTCGCACCCCAGCGCCTCCAGCGATCGCACCAGAGACTGCGCACCGGTGACCCGCACCGGTGCGCCTACCGGTGGAGTCGGTTTCGGTGGTTGCGCCAAGCTGGGCATCTCTCCGGGAGTCACGATTGTCATGGTCCTGCCTTAGTTCATCGTTTGCTCGCCTCGGGCATCAAAAAACCCCCGCCGCCCGGATCGGGCGAAGCGAGGGTCGGCGCGTCGAGGTCTGTGGGTGTTCAGACGACGCGCCTCTGACGTACAAGGACGGTGTGGATCGGCACGTCGCCGACGGTAATGGTGCTGCCCCGGCACCGTCAACCTGGCGGGAGCTGCTCCCGAATCCTGGGAGCGATTCCTGACGACGAGGCCGGCCGGAACCGTAAGGTTGCTACGTGCCGGCCAGCGCAGATCTGATCGTTCTGGGCGCGGGTCCTGCCGGGCTTGCGGCCGCGTGGCAAGCCAGCCGGACGGGTCTGTCCAGCATCGTGGTGGAACGCGCGGCCGCCGTCGGGGGGATGGCGGCGAGCTTCGACGTCGCCGGCGTCCGGGTCGATCACGGCAGTCACCGGCTACATCCGGCCACCTCCGCTCCGGTCATGGCCGACCTGCGTGGGCTGCTGGGCGACGATCTGCAGCGCCGGCCGCGCAACGGCAGGCTGCGGGTTGCCGAGCAGTGGGTCGGGTTTCCGCTGCAACCCGCCCAGCTGTTGCGAGCGCTACCCACGGGGATGGTGACCCGGATCATGGTTGAGGCGGTTGCCGAGCCGCTGCGCAGGCGTAGGGCGCCGGCGAGCTACTCCGACGCGCTGCGCGCCAGCCTGGGCCCCACTCTCTACGACGCTCTCTACGCCCCGTATGCGGTGAAGCTGTGGGGCCTGCCCGGTTCGCGGATCGATGCTGAGCAGGCCCGCCGCCGGGTCAGCGCGGACACCCCCTGGAAGATCGCGCATCGGATGCTGCGCCGGAGCGGGAGCGGACAGGGGCGGATCTTCTACTACCCGCGCCGGGGGTTCGGCCAGATCGTCGAGGCATTGGCTGACGCGGCCGTCGACGCCGGGGCCCAGCTGCGGCTGGACACCGA
>JBOHFX010000147.1:0-3746 GCA_050699875.1 Pseudonocardiaceae bacterium | reverse complement strand
GTGTCCTCACACTGTTTGCCACTCACGAGCCGCGCGTAAGTGCGGCGACCATGCCCTCGCAGCTGCGCACCAGCACCCGGCACGCGTCGACCACAGCACGGCTGGAGATTGGATTCTCGGCCCGCCGACGCCAGCGGACGAGTGCGTCCAATGCGACCTGTCGCAGCTCGTCGGCGCCCGAGCCGGCAGGCCGGCCCAGCCGCACCTCCAGGGCGCCACCTGAACCTCCGAGCAGCCGTTCCGCTTCGGCCACCTCCGCCTTCGGCAGGTTGACGGCACCAGACCGGAGAGCGGACAGCAGCCGCAGCTCGGCGAACTCGTGCGCGCCGGCGAGAATGCGCTCCACGTCCCCGCGCAGCGGACCGCTGTCCGGTCGCGGATCACCGTGCAGCACGCTGTTCAGTGCGACCAGGGCAGAGCGGGCCTTGAGCAGGTCGCGACGCTCGGTGAACTGCGTGTTCAGCACTTCCTGCAGCTCGTTGAGCCCGCTGCGGCGAACAAGTTCCTCGGCCAGTGCGCCCGGGGTGTCGGTGCCTTGGCGGATGAGCGCTACGGACAGCCGCAGGCCGAAAAGGCCGAACCGCGTCAACAGGCCGGACCTGGCCTCCGAGTCCTCCCGCGATGGGACTGCGGATGCTGCGGGGTCGGCGCCCAGGAAGCGGTCGGTGGACAGCAGCAACCGGTCCGCATCCTCCCGTGGAGCGCGGGACAGCTGAGCCAGCATGTCGAACTCGGCCTGTCGCAGCGTGCGACCAGTCTGTGCAAGCAGCCCCGCCACGGGGACGACCCCCTGGCACAACCCGCGCAGCGTTGAGTCCTTCCGGTAGCGCTGCGCGATCGTCTTCGCCGAGAACATGGCGTCGACCCGGCCGCCGCCGATCTCATCCGCGCGGGAGAGCACTGCGATCGTGTTCACCGGACTCGCTCGGCCCACCCCCCGGTCCCGGAACGACTCCAGAAACTCGGCGTCGGTGGCGTGCAGGTGACGCATCAAGTAGATCACCGCGTCGGCCTCGGTGGGCGAGTCGTCCTCCGGGGTGAGGAAGGTGACGGTGCGCCGGGAGGTATCGGTGGACAGCGACGCGATCCCCGGAGTGTCGATCAAAGTCGTGGCGCGCAGGCTCGGTGCCGGCCAGTGCACCACCAACCGATTCAGCGCCTCCGCGGGAGTGCCCTGCAAATCGATGATGAGCGCCCCGTCCCGCCGGTTCACCGGCAATTGCCGGGGTGGACCCTCCATGGCGTCCATCACGATCTTTGGACTGTGCCCGTCGCGGTACCAGGTGACCACACGCGTGCACTCCCCGGCATCGGTCGGCGCGATCTGCTCGCCGACCATGGCGTTGAGCAGTGTCGATTTGCCAGCCTTGACCTTGCCTGCGATCGCAACGCGCAGCGGCTCATCGAGCCGGTCCAACTGGTGACGTAGCCACTGCGCGGTCTGCGGTTGATCGCGGTACACGTCCACCGCCCGCCGCAGCACACCGCGGACTGTCACGGACAGGCTGCGTTGACCTCCCGCCCGCACCGGACCACTCATCGAACCGGTACCGAACCTTCTTGGGGAAGTAGCGTGTGGACCTTCTGCTGCAGGGTCTCCAGGCGCGCCAGTTCAGACTTGATAGCCGCCAGCCGGCGTTCTCGTTCTCCCTTGGAGGTTTTCACCGACCCCTCGGCGGCCCGCAGCGAGTCCCCCAGCGACCGGCTCAGCTCCTCGGCTTGGGAGGTGAAATGGTCGCGCAGATCGCGCTGCACCCGTCGGAGCATGTCTCGGGATTCTTTGCTCGCCTGGAACTTCACATCGTCGACGTAGCGGCGTACTGCTGCCTTCGCTTCGTTCTGCCGTCGGGTGACGATGCGGCGGCGCTCGTCGGTGATGGTCTTGCCTCCCAGCAACAGACCTGCCCCCACCGAGAACGGGTTGATCAGCGACATCCCGACGAGGGTGCCCAACATTCCGAACATCAGGACGCCGACGTAGCCGCCGCGCAGTCCGGTCAGTGCCTTCTGCCCGACACCGAACGGTTCGCTCTCGCGTAGCTGCAGGGCCCGCACCGAGCCCAACGCATCGACCACCTCGGTACGCAGCTTGGGCAGCAGCCGGTTCTCCTCCTCGGAGAAGTGGTCGGCAACCCTGGTGGCCAACCATCGCGCCCGCTGGGTCGCCCACAGGAGGTTCGCCGAAACCGCCGATGCCACCTCCTGCTCGACCCAGGTCGACATTTGATCCCAGGTCTTCGTCGGGTCGCCGCCGCCGTCCACCTCCTCCTCGGCCTGCCGAACGATCTCGCGCATGCGGTCATTCAAGTCGAAGTCGATATCCGCATTGAGATCGGCGACGCCGTCACTGAGAGTGTGCTGCCAGCGTGCCGACCGTTCCTTCAGAGCAGCAGAGCGCTGCTGGGCCTCGGTCAGTTGCTTGATCACAGCTTGCGCGGTTTCCGGATCCTGCTGGGCGGCCTGTTCGGCACGCAGGCCTGCGGCGAGCTGGTCGGTGACGGTGAGCACATCGTGCACCGTCGAGCGGCGGGCCAGCAGATCGGCCTGGCCCACGACGTGCTCACGCAGGTAACTGACCAGGGCGGGAAAGCCGGATTCGACGTCGAGGTCGGCGTCCTGGGCGCGGATCGACTGGACCCGCAACGTGGAAGAGACCGACAGCAGCTCCGCATCGATGTTGACCGACGCCAGGTGCGCCCGGTCGAGCTCGGCGATGCGCCGCCACTCCGGATACAGATCGATCTTGGTGAGCACGCATGCCACGTTGGGGCACACCTTGGCGGCCTGGCGCAGGAATTCCAACTCGGGTCGGGTGTACTCCTGCGACGCGTCAGACACCAGCAAAACGGCATCTGCCGACGGCAGCATGGCCATCGTCGCTGCGCCGTGCACGGAGTTCAGCCCGCCGACTCCGGGGGTGTCCACCAACTCCAGCCCGCCGGTCAGGACAGGACGCGGGAGGCCGACCTCCGCGTAGCTCCACCGCTCCCGATTCGCCGGGTTGCCGCTCTCCGAGACCTGCTCGGCGAGCTTGTCGATGGGCACTTCGACGCGCTCGGTCCGCCGCTGGCTCAGGTCGTCGCCCTCGGCCTCGGACACCCGCACCAGGGCAGCCACCGGGACGTCAGCGTGCCGGACGACGGTAGGCACTGACGTGGCCATGTCGTCGTGTACCGGGCACACCGGCGCCCGCACCAACCCGTTGACGAGTAGACTCTTGCCTTGTTTGAACTCTCCGACGACGAGTACCCGGACCTGCTCGTCGACCAGCCGGGCCCGGGTCTGCCGCAGTCGAGATTCCAGGTCCGACCGGTCGTACGGGGCGATCGTCGCCAGCGCCAGCTCCACCGCCTTCACCGGCGCCGATGCCGTCACTGCTCCTCCTCGTCATGAGCTGCTTTTGAGACGACCAGTTCCGCCACCCTCATGATCGCCAGGGTGGCGGAACTGGGTGCTGCCTGGAGTTCACCCCGCGGAGGGTAGCCCGTGGGCCATCGTCCGTGCCGATCCCTCGGGGTTACTCAGGCAGCCTCTCCCCCTGCGGACTTCGTAGTCAGCTCGTCATCGCCCGTGTGGTACGACTGCACGACGTTGTACGACTGCACGACATCAAGGTCGGTGCCGTCGTCGTCGGAGGCGTCGACGTTGGTGCTGTTGTCGTTGTAGGAGCCGGTGACGCTGGTGTTCTCGTCGGAGGTGAACGATTCCTCGATGTCCTCGCCGGCCACGACGCTGTCGTCGATGGT
>JBOHFX010000146.1:0-82142 GCA_050699875.1 Pseudonocardiaceae bacterium | reverse complement strand
GGTGACCGCATTGCGGTCACCCCTCCAGTGCCGACGGCTTTGCACGCGATAGAGGTAATCGCGCGGCGATACTGCACGACTGGGGGGTAGTCGGCTGCCCCAGCACCGCCCTGAGCCTAGCCGCCGGCTATACCGGTGCCGTTCCCTAGCCAACGGCACCGAAGTGATTACCGACTGAAATCAGCAGACCCTTGACTCAGCCACCGTTGGCGTCGCCGCCAGCGCCGCCGACGCCGTTACCGGCAGAGTTGGTCTGGGTGCCCAGCAGGTTGATGTTCAACAGGTTAACGCCGATGCCGCCCTGGCCGGCGCCACCGTCGCCACCGACGCCGCCGTCGCCGCCGCCACTGCCCTTGCCGCAGCCGCAGGCGGGGAACACGGACAGAACGGTACGGGCGGGAAGCAGCTCCACGTGCTGCCCGTGGATCTCAGCAAAGCTCACCGCGTGAGACATGCAAATCCTCCTCAAAGGGCCCAACGGACCGGGAACAGAACGCCTTATCGACGGCATTGCCGATTTGGCTAATCAACACGATGACGAGTAAAAGGTCGCCTGACAACACCCATTCGCCA
This sequence comes from Pseudonocardiaceae bacterium, assembly GCA_050699875.1. Classification (GTDB taxonomy): domain Bacteria; phylum Actinomycetota; class Actinomycetes; order Mycobacteriales; family Pseudonocardiaceae. Next base: position 81,569 of record JBOHFX010000146.1, on the reverse strand, counting down.
CCTAACTTCATATCCCGTCACCTAGCCGCGAAGCCGATTTCTCGACTACTAAGTCAGCGTCGGAAGGTTATCGATCTGCCAGTAACTTCAGTACCTAGCGCGCGACCTCGCACGAGCTTTCCAGCGGCCATCCGATCCACATTGTCGCTGGTGAGCGTCTTCATGCCTGAGGGCACACAGGGCAGTGAGACGGCGCTGTAGAGTCCCGCGGCACATCCGCCGACCGTGAGCCCGGTGCGACCGGCTTGCACCATTGCGGGCAAGGCCGCAGCCATTACCAAGGATAACTGGCGATGGCTACCTAGCCACCGAGGAAGCCGGCTACACCGCGATAACCAATGATGACGCAGTGCTCATGGCTGACGGCGACTCTGCGGCGGAATCCGGCGCGCGACGCGACCACGTAGCCGCCCGCCATCGACTGTACCCGGTAATCACCTACGCTACCCGGTTCGCGGTCAGCCGCTGCCGGCTGCCGTCACGCGAGTGCGGCCAGAGCAGCGTGCACCATGACCCGCACGCCGAGCGGCAGCGCGCGCTCATCGAGGTCGAAGGTCGGCTGATGCAAATCGCACTGCGGGCCCTCACCAGGCCAGACGCCAAGGCGGCACATTGATCCTGGCAGGTGCTCGAGATACCAGCCGAAGTCCTCGCCACCAGAGGACTGCTCAGTGCTGGTCACCGCATCGGTGCCCAGCGCCGCAACGACACCGTCGCGCAGCAGCCCCGTGCTGACCAGCTCGTTGACCACTGGCGGTACGCCACGGACGTGTCGCAGCTCCAAGCCCACGCCGGTTGGTGTGAGCAGGGCGGTGACCAACTCGCGAACCAGCGGTTCGAGATCCGCCCAGACGCCGTGGTCACCGGTGCGCAGGGTGCCGCGAACCCATCCCCGCTCAGGAACGGTGTTTGCAGCCTGGCCGGCCTGCACCGCACCCCAGACAAGCACGGTACCCGAGCGCGGGTCGACCCGGCGCGACAGCAACGTCGGGAGGCCCGTAATCACGGTTCCGAGCGCATGCACCAGATCAGCGGTGAGGTGCGGGCGCGCGGTATGCCCACCCGGCGAGGACAACCGTACCTCGAGCATGTCGGCCGCCGAGGTGATCGATCCGACCCGGGTGCCCACCTGGCCGATCCGCAACCGGGGAGCGCAGTGCAGCGCGAAGATTCGGTCCACACCGGACAGACCGCCGGCGCCGACCACGTCCAGCGCGCCACCGGGCATCGCCTCCTCGGCTGGTTGGAAGATCAGCCGGATCCGGCCCGGTAGCACCGGAGCGGACGCCAGACAGAGCGCTGTGCCGATCAGGATCGCGACGTGCGCGTCGTGCCCGCAAGCATGCATTGCGCCGTCCACAGTGGACGCGAACGGCAGCCCGGTGCCCTCCGACAACGGCAGCGCGTCGATGTCGGCCCGCAGCGCCACACATCGCGAGCCAGTGCCGACGTCACAGATCAGGCCGGTACCGAGGGGCAGCACCGCGGGTTTGAGGCCGGCGCTACTGAGCTGCTCGGCGATCAGTGCAGTGGTGCGGTATTCCTGGTAGGCGAGCTCCGGGTGGGCGTGGACCTGCCGACGCCAGCCGACCAGGTCGGCGCCGTGCCTTGACAGCCACTCGTCCAACCAAGATGGACCGCGACCAGCCGCGACGTCGCGGGGCGCGCCGGTTGGGTGGTGCAAACTGGGTTCCAGCAGTGTCACACAGCACCTCCGGCAAAGGTCGCCGACGCGGTGACCTCAGATCTGCTCAGGGGGGAGCGGCTGAGCCCGGTAACAGCGACGCGGTAAGCGGCGGCAAGCCAGGGGCCAAGACGATCGGTGTGGACGGGAGAGCCCTGGATCACTTCATGGGCGCACCCAGCGGCCACCGTCCCCGCTCCGGAACAATCCCGTAGCCGCGTCTCCTGTTGGTGTAGAGACCCGGTCTCGGGCGCTTGCCCATGGTATCGCGCCCAGGTGTCGCCGGACCCCGGATACGTCATCATCGCCAGCGACACGTCGTCGAGTACCCCGCTTCGCTGCAAGAGCAGCCGCCGCAGGCTGATCGGATGCCGCTCAACGGCGGCGACTGAAGTGGACCCCCCGGTACTCATCCGGTGATTCTGCCTGACGGCGCTGATCGGCACCGGCGGGGATCAGAACGTCTCAGCCGGCACGTAGGTACCCCACACCTCGCGAAGCGCATGACACACCTCACCGACGGTGGCGCCCGCGGCCAGCGCCTGCTTCATCGGATACAGGACGTTACGGCGTGCGTCCTTCGCCGCGCGCCGTAAGTCGTCCAGAACGCGGTCGACGGCAACGGATGATCGCGACGAGCGCAGTACTGAAAGCCGTTCTCGGGCACTGTCCTCGATCGCCGGATCCACCCGCAGGGGCTGGTAGGGATCCTCGCTGTCCTGACGGTAGCGGTTGACCCCGACCACCACCCGGTCACCGGAGTCGACCTCAACGGCCGTGCGGTATGCCGTCTTCTCGATCTCCGATTTCTGAAAGCCCGCTTCGATGGCGCGCACCGCACCGCCGAACTCGTCCACCTTGTCGATCAAGGCCACCGCGGCGGCTTCGATCTCATCGGTCATCGCCTCGATCGCATAGGAGCCGGCGAAGGGATCGACTGTGGACGTCAGGTCGGTCTCGTAGGCAAGCACTTGCTGGGTTCGCAGGGCCAGCCGGGCGGCCTTCTCGGTGGGCAGCGCGATCGCCTCATCGTAGGCGTTGGTGTGCAGCGACTGGGCACCGCCGAAGATCGCGGCGATCGCCTGGGTGGTAACCCGGATCAGGTTGACCTCGGGCTGCTGCGCGGTGAGCTGCACACCGGCGGTCTGGGCGTGGAATCGCAACATCAGCGACTTGGGATTGCGCACGTCGAAGCGCTCTTTCATCATTCGAGCCCAGAGCCGTCGGGCGGCTCGGAACTTGGCAACCTCCTCGAGCAGTGAGGTGCGGGCGACGAAAAAGAACGACAACCGTGGCGCGAACTCGTCGACAACCATCCCGGCGTCCAGCGCCGCCTGCACGTACTGCACCCCGTTGGCCAGGGTGAAGGCGATCTCCTGCACGGGGTTCGCACCCGCCTCGGCCATGTGGTAACCGGAGATGGAGATGGTGTTCCAGCGCGGGAGCTCGGCCCTGCAATAGGCGAAGATGTCCGACGTGAGCCGCAGCGAATGTGCTGGCGGGTAGATATAGGTGCCCCGCGCGATGTACTCCTTGAGCACGTCGTTCTGAATCGTCCCGGTCAGTTTCGAGCCCGGCACACCCTGCTCTTCGCCCACCAGTTGATAGAGCAACAGCAGCACGCTCGCGGGGGCGTTGATTGTCATCGAGGTGGACACCTCGTCCAGCGGGATCCCGCGGAACAGCGTCCGCATGTCATCGATGGAGTCGATGGCCACCCCAACCTTACCGATCTCGCCGTGCGCGATGGCCTCGTCCGAGTCATAACCCATCTGCGTCGGCAGATCAAAAGCCACCGACAGACCGGTCTGCCCGGCCCGCAGGAGGTGGTGATAGCGGGCGTTGGACTCGGTGGCGGTGCCGTACCCGGCGTACTGGCGCATCGTCCAGGGACGTTGGGTGTACATCGTGGGATACACACCACGGGTGAACGGGAACTGCCCGGGCTCACCCAGCCGCTCGGCCAGCCCCGCCGCGACGTCATCCGCGTGGTACACCGGCTTGATCGCGATGCCGGACTGTGCCGACTTTTCTAGGTCCGACATTTCCGAAGGTGACTGTTTCGGGCCGGCCTGGTCCGCCATTACGTCTGTATGTCATACCTGGGCGGCCACCACAACGCGGGAATCTGCTGGGCAGGCATCATGGGGCCGTGACCACCCCCGCGCCCCGCTTGGTGGCGGGCCGGTACCGGCTCGCCGCGGTGCTGGGTCGGGGCACCATGGGCACGGTCTGGTCGGCACACGATGAGGTGCTCGGACGAGCGGTCGCGATCAAAGAGGTGCTGCTACCTCCTGGCATACCCGATGCCGAGGCGGACGCGCTGCGGGAGCGTTCGCTGCGTGAAGCCAGAGCTATCGCTTCCCTGTCGCACCCCAATGTGGTGACCCTCTACGACGTGGCCCGGGAAGGCGCTGCGCCCTTCGTCGTGATGGAGCTGGTGCCGTCCCGTAGCCTGGCCGAGCTATTGCTGGACGGTGGCCTACCGCCACAGCGGGTGATCGCCATCGGCGCCGCCGTGGCAGCGGCCTTGCAAGCCGCACACGCAGCTGGCATCACACACCGGGACGTCAAGCCCGGCAACGTGCTGGTGGCTCACGACGGCCGGATCAAGCTCACCGACTTCGGCATCGCCCGTAACCCGGCCGATCAGACCTTAACCGCCACCGGTCTGATGTTGGGCTCGCCCGCTTACATCGCTCCCGAGATCGCCTCCGGCGGACCGGTCAATCCCGCGTCGGACCTGTGGGGGCTCGGCGCGACGCTGTTCGCCGCCGTCGAGGGCAGGCCTCCCTACGACGCGGGAAGCGCGATGGCAACGGTCGCCGCGGTGGTGCAGGGCGAGGTGCCAAGGACGTCGTGTTCCGGACCGCTCGCTGAGGTGATCGGCGGCTTGATGGTCAAGAATCCGGCGCACCGGATTCCGCTGTCGCAGGTACGCCGGCTGCTGGGAGCGCCGCCGGAGCCGGCCGATCCCCAGCCCGTGACACGACCCGTCCGGGTGCCGGTCCCTGTCCCGGTACCTGCGACGAACGCCGCCACCACCGCTCCGAACGCCCTCAAGACGCCGCGCCGGCGGACCGGGCAGCTCGCCTCCGACCCAGGCCCGTTGCCCTTTGCCCGGTCCACTGACACCAGTGGCGTCGCTGCCGCTGCGCACCGGGTTGAGCGCACCGGCCCCAGCCTCATCGCCAATGTCAGGACAGACTCCACCGGCACGGGAGGCCGGGCGATGCTGTGGGCCCTGGCCGTGCTGCTGTTCTTCGGCGCCGCGATCACCGGTTTCGCCGCCGCCCGGATCATCAGCGGCAAACCTGCCCTGCCCTACCTCGGAACCCGAGCCGCCGTGGGGGCAAGCAATGACGACGTGGTGCTGGCGTCCCGAGTGCTTCAGGTCACCGAGCCGGACGGCACCCGACCAGCCCGGTTCACCATCAGCGTGCCGCAAAGCTGGCTGGAGTTCCGTGAGTGGCGGGCGCTCGGGTCCAACCCCGGCATCATGCTGCGCTTCGTCTCGCCGGACGGTTCGGAGGTCATCGCGGTGGAGCGCATCACCGGCGAGCTGCCCGGCGGCGTCGACCAGTACCTGACCACCTACCTGCGCAAGCTGGCACAGGGGTTGCCCCAGCTCGTGGAGACCCAGCGCCAGCGGCTGTCCGGCGGCGCGGTGGACGCCACCTTCCGGACCCAGGAGGGCGGCGAGCTGCGGCGCACCACGTATCTGCGGTTGATGGCGACCAAAGCGCAGCTCTGGGTGGTGTCTGTCACCGTGCCGACCGAGCGGGAGGGGGCCGGGCGCACGAAACTGTTCGAGCCGGTGACGGCGAACTTCTCTCCCGGGCTGTAGGCCGCCGCCGGCCGAGCCGGCAATCAGGCCACCGCCGGCTGAGCCGGCAATCGAGCCATAGGCTGCCCGTCGTGGCTGACCCGGCACAGATCGCCCAGGACGCTGCGGCCGTACTCACCCAGCGCACCGGGACGGCTGCGTACGACACCGCCGTGGTACTCGGCAGCGGCTGGCGCCCTGCGGCCGATGCGCTGGGCGCTCCCACCGTCGAGATCCCGTTCACCGACCTCCCCGGGTTCGTCGCCCCGCAGGTCATCGACCACGCCGGAACGGTCCGGTCGGTAGAGCTGGGCGCACGGCGCGTCCTGGTGCTGCTCGGTCGCACACACATCTACGAAGGCCATGGCGCGGCGCAGGTCGTGCAGGGGATACGCACCGCCTGCGCGGCGGGCGCGCGGGTGGTGATGCTCACCAACGCTGCGGGGGGTATCGCTGAGGGGCTCGAGCCCGGGCAGCCGGTGCTGATCTCCGATCACCTCAACCTCACCGCGACCTCTCCACTGATCGGGCCGCAATTTGTCGATCTCACCGACACCTACTCACCCCGGTTGCGCGCGCTGGCCCGGGAAATCGATCCGACCCTGGTCGAAGGTGTCTACGCCGGCGTGCCCGGGCCACATTTCGAGACCCCGGCAGAGATCCGCATGTTGCGCACTCTGGGTGCCGATCTGGTCGGAATGTCCACGGTTCTGGAGGCCATCGCCGCCCGCGTCGAAGGCGCTGAGGTGCTGGGAATCTCGCTGGTCACCAACCTCGCCGCCGGTATCGCCGCGGCCCCGCTCAGTGTTGCGGAGATGCTCGCCACTGCCGCCCACACCGCCACCGGCATGGGCAGGTTGTTGCGGGAGCTGATCAGCCAGATCTGAGCCCAGGGTGTTTCCAACGCTGTTATAAAACAGTGTTGGAATAGGATGGTCAGGTGCCTCGACCCAAGCTGCACGACGATGCGCTCCGGATCCGCCTGCTCGACACTGCGGGCGAGCTGCTCACCTCCGAGGGCCCGGCCGCGCTCAGCCTGCGCAGGCTCGCCGCGGCCGCGGGCACCTCGACCAGCGCGGTGTACGCCCTGTTCGGCGGTAAGCCGGGGATTCTTCGGGCGCTGTTCATCGAGGCCTTCACCAGGTTTGCGGCCCACCTGGACACCGCGACGCCCTCCGATGACCCGATGGCCGACCTCCTCGCGCTCGCCCGCGCCTACCGGGCCAGCGCGCTGGCCGACCCACACCTGTACACGGTGATGTTCGGTTCACCGGTATCCGGCTTCGAACCAGCCCCGCAGGACTGGGCGCACGCCGAGGCCACGTTCATCCCGCTACTCGACACGGTGCGAAGGGCGACTGCGGCCGGCCTGTTGCGCGCCACCGACCCCATCAGTCTCGCCACCGCGTTGTGGGCCAACGTGCACGGCCTGGTGTCACTGGAACTTCGCGCCGCGATGCCGGCTGCCGCCGGCCCGCCCGGTGAGTTGTTCGAGGCCGCGATCCGGGCCACCCTCGACGGCTGGCGGGTAGGATCCTGACCAGCACGTCTCGTTGAGGACTACGGTGAGAGGGGACCGCTGGTGATCGATGCCCCTGCCGTGTACCGGGAGTCCCGCGAGCGCATCGCCGCGCTGGTCCGTGAGGCGAGCGAGGAAGAGCGAACGCGTACCGTCCCCGGCTGCCCGCTGTGGACATCAGCGACACCGTGGCGCATCTGGCTGCCAATGCCGACGACGAAGTTGCGGGCGCGCTGGCAGCCGTTCCGGATGAGGAGCAGACCGCCGCCCAGGTCGAGCGACGCCGTGGCCGCTCCCTCGAGGAGATACTCGCCGAGTGGGAGGGCGCCGCGAAGCAGATCGAGCCCGCTATCGCCGCGCACCCACTTGAATGGGTCAACGACGTGCTCACTCACGAGGCCGACATCCGGGGTGCGGTGGGGGCCGGACGTCCCCCTGAGCCGGCATGGACGGCGGCGTGGGAGCTGCTTCGCCCGCTCCTCCTGGAGAAGCTGGGCCCGCTCGGTGGACTCACCATCCTCGATGGTGAGCACCGCATCACCCTGTGTTCCGGCGACCCTGCAACGACGGTCGAGGCAGACATCTATGAGTTCTGGCGGTCCCTGCTCGGCCGGCGCAGCCGCGCCCAGATGGCCAGCTGGAAGTGGTCCGGCGACCCGGAGCCTTACCTGCAGGCGATTCCGATCTTCGGGCCCACCGAAGTAGATCTTGCCGAGCCGGTTGTCCCTCCCAGGCCGGGTTAGCCCGCATCGCCCACGCCGGCGTCGATCCCGACGGTATATGCAGCGCCGGCACCAGCCCGGCGTGCCCGGCGATAGTGAGGGTTACGCTGCCGCGCATGGCTGCGGACATTGTACCGATCGAGCTCTCCCTGACCGCGGGCGACGTGGTGACCCTGTGGGCGCCCCGCTGGCGTGAGGACGGCGAGGAATGGGAGGCGTTCCTCGGCAACGACGAGAACCTCTTCGCCTTCGCCGACGTCGCGGCGCTGGTCGGCTTCGTGCGCACCACCGGCGACCACGACCTCGCCGACCACCCGGCCTGGGCACTGGTGCCGCGGTTGCCCGCCACGGACCTGAGACCCACCGAATCACACCGTTACGACCTGGTCGGTGTGCCTGAACTGGTCGCGCAGTCGCTGGACACCTGGGTGATCGGGGAGCTCGCCGACGTGGTGTCGATGGCCCGCTCGCTGGCCGACGTCTGCGGCCTGGATGTGGTGCACGAGGTGCTCGACTCCACTCCTGGTTTCAGCATGCTCGAGGGAGGGGTGCTGGCCTTCGGCGGCCGGGAAGGTGGGCGGCAGTGGGAGGCGCTGTGCACCGTGGTGGCCCAGCGGTGGGACGAGGTGATCGACGCCGTTGACGGGGTGATCCGCACTCCCGAGGTCGACTCGGTGGCGCTGGAGGCCGCGGCCACCGAACTGTCCGAGGCCGACAGCGCCGGCGAGGAACAGACCGCCGAGGAACAGGCCGGTGACGACCAGGACGCCCGCGAAGCCCAGACCGCCGATCCCGCGCTGGCGTTCTGGTCGGAGGTCGGCATCGATCCCATCAGAATCATCAGTGATCTGGGTGAGCACTACACGCTGCGCTGCTACCTCGACGACGCACCAGTCTTCCTCGGGAGCAACGGCCGTATCGAGGTCTTCAGCTCCACCCGCTCGCTGGCCCGCTATCTCGCAGACAACCAGGAGGGGCATGACCTCGACGACGTGTCCACCTGGTCTCGGGTCACCGAGCGAGCGCGCGTCGGGGACCTCACCCTGGCCGTCGATCCCGGCAACAACTACGTGCTCGCCGGGCTGGCCGACGACCTCGCCGTGGGTCCCGAGGCGGTGGATCCCGAGCAGCTCGAGCTGGCCGTCGAGGTGATCACCGACGCCGAGCGGTGGGCTGGATCGGACGCCGCGGATAAGGCTCTGGCCAGCTCCGAATCGTTGGGCTGGCTGGTGTCCTTCCTGCTGCGGCCAGACCCCACCCGGCTGGCACCCAGCGCCCCCTTCGACGCCGAAGTGACCGCCTGGCGCGCCCTGGTCGGTGGTTTCGAGGACCGGCTCCACGTGAACTGAGTCCGACCACATCGGCATCCGGGGCCCTCGGCTCCCCTGCGTAACGTGGTCTCCCGGTTACTGCTGCGGCTGCCGGGATGGCTAGAATTCGCGCCCACCAGGACCGGTCCGTCCTCCTTAGCGAAGGGCCAAGCCTTTGACCAACTCAGCGACGCAATCCTTCGATCGGATGCGCAGCATGCTGGTTCGTGCCGCCGAAATCCGGGACAGCGAGCAGCAGCAGATCTTCGACGCGTTGGACGAGATCCACGCCCGGCTGGCTCCCCTGGAGTCACTGGGCTCGGTTCGCAAGCGGCTGTCGGAGATGCCGGACCGTACCGAGGTCAGCGTGCTGGCCGAGCGGGTCGACGAGGCACTGTCGAGGTTGGAGTCTCAGGACAACGCGATCGCGGGTCTGTGCCGCGCCGTCGAGGCGACCGTGGACAAGCTGGCCAAACCGTTCGCCGAGCTCGGCGGGCGGCTGGACGGGATGGCGGGCCGGTTCGAAGGCGTCGCCGGGCGGATGGACGGTCTGGAGGACCGGATCGCTGGGCTGCACAAGCGGATCGACGACCTGGGCCACCACTTCGACCGGCAAGACGCCCGGCTCGATGGCTTGCCGACCGCAGTACACGCCTCGGTGAAGGAGCAGCTCGGCTCTACCGAGGCAGCGTTACGAGGTCGGTTGGACGAGGTCGACAAGGGTGTGCAGGAGACGTTGTCGGGCGCGCTGGAGTCGATCACCCAGCGGCTCGACACGCTGTCCACCCGGCTGGATGCACTCGACGAGGGCGTCAGCAGCCGGATCAGCTCGGTCACCGAGCGGTTGGGCGCGCTGGATGGCGCGCTGGCGCACCGCCCCGACGGCGACTCGTTGGCCGGCTTGGTACGGCAAGCCAACGAAGAGTCCGAGATGCGCTTCACCGCACAGCTGGATGAGGCGATGGCCACCTTCGCGGAGATCATCATGGGTGGCGCGCCGGCCCCCGTGCCCCCCGCCCCACCGCCGCTGCCGCGACCGGCTCAGCGTCGGTCCCGCAGTCGCCAGACCAAGCCTGCGGAGCCCGAGGTGGGGAGCAACGGCGTTGTGGCGGACACCGCCCCGTGAGCAGGAGATAGTTCCATCCCCTACCCGGTCGTCGCGGCCCGCCAGCTAGCCTTCGCCGGTGCGGATGGTCCAGTCCCGAGCGGTCGTGGTCGTGATCGCCGTTTTCGGCGCGATGACCCTGCTCGGCGCGGTGCCAGGCACCGCGCGAGCCGCGTGCCCGCAGCAGATCGCGCCGCCCCCACCGGTCGACTCCTCGGAGGTCCCGGCTCCCGGCACGCTGGCTCCCACCCCGATGTCGATTCCCGACCGTCCGATCGGTGGGTCACGGATGGGCGAGTGCGGGCTGGTGCTGCCCGATGGTGCGCCCGTCCCGCCGGCGGCGGTCAACGCGATGTCCTGGTTAATCGCCGACGCCGACTCCGGTGCGGTGCTGGCCGCCAAGGATCCGCATGCGCGCCACCGCCCGGCCTCGACGATCAAACTGTTGACCGCCCTGCTGGTTGCAGACCAGCTTCCCCTCGATCGGGTCGTGGAAGCCACCCAGGCCGACGCCGATCAGGAAGGCAGCCGGGTCGGCCTTGGCCCAGGCGGCCGATATACCGTGCGGCAGCTGCTCACAGGTTTACTGCTGGCCTCCGGTAACGACGCCGCCCACGCCTTGGCCAATCAGCTGGGCGGCGTCGCTGCGACCGTCGAGCAAATGAACGAGTTGGCCACCAAGCTGGGTGCGCGCGACACCCGAGCCGCCACCCCGTCCGGGCTGGACGGCCCCGGAATGAGCTCCTCGGCCTACGATCTGGCGCTGGCACTTCGCCACGTGCTCAGCCGCCCGTTGCTGGTCGAACTGCTGGGAACCCGGCAGGTGAACTTCCCCGGCTTTGGTGGTCGCCCCGGATTCGTGGTCAGCAATGACAACAAGCTGCTCAGGAACTATCCGGGCGCGTTGGGAGGCAAGACCGGATTCACCACCGACGCCCGGCACACCTTGGTCGACGCCGCCCAGCGCGGTGGGCAGCGCCTGATCGTGGTGCTGTTACGGGGCGAGCAGCGGCCGGTGTCGATGTCGCAGCAGGCCGCCCTGCTACTGGACTACGGGTTCACGCTGACGCCTGACAACCCGATCGGGCGACTGGTGGCTGAGGGAGAAGAGCCCGAGACCGCCATCTTCGGCCCGGATGCGACTCTCGGCGCGATCCCGGCGCTGCCTCGTCCCGGCGCGCGCGCCATCCCCCACGGTGTGGCCGGCGGATCCCACCGCACCGGCGGGCCGCTGCCGGTCGTGCTGTGGATCGGCTCGGCAGGTATCGTGCTCGCCGTGCTCGGCGCCTTGGTCGCCCGTCAACGAAATCGCTGAGAACATTCACGCTTCGTCGGCAAGCCGGCTGAGCTCGCCGGTGCCGTCGAGGTAGGCCCGCGCCTGCAGGGTGAACAGCTCTGCGTACCCGCCGCCGCGGACCATCAACTCGTCATGGGTGCCCTGTTGGGTGATGCGGCCGCGGTCCAGGACGATGATCTGGTCGGCGTGTCTGATGTTGGCCAGCCGGTGGGTGATCAGCACCGTGGTCCGGGTGGCTTCCGGGCTGTCACCGTTGCCTGCCGGCGCGCCTCTTGGGGCGCCTGCGCGGCGCAGCGCCTGCAGGGAGCTGAACACGGCGTGCTCGGCACGGGCGTCCATCGCGGCGGTGGGTTCGTCGGCGACGAGCACGGGAGCGTCCCGGTACAGACCACGCGCCACGCTGATCCGCTGCCACTGCCCGCCGGACAGGTCGCATCCGTTCTGGAACTCTCGGGACAGCACGCTGGCCCAGCCATCGGGGAGCTCGGCGACAACCGCATCGGCGCCGGAGCCGGCGGCCGCCGCGGCGAGCACGCTGCCGTCGGGATCGGGACGTTCCAACCGCCCGATCCGGATGTTGTTCTCGGCGGTCATCGGCCACTCGACGGGGTCTTGCAGGACTACCCCGACCTGGGAGTGCAGCTCACGCTGATCGACCTTGGCAATGTCGACCCCGTCCCACGTCACCCGTCCCTGATCTGGCAGATACAGCCCAGTGATCACCTTCGCGAGGGTGGTCTTACCGGAGCCGTTCTCCCCGACCAGCGCCACGACCTGGCCGCGGTGGATCCTCAGGCTGACCTGATGCAGGGCAGGCTCGTCCTTGCCGGGGTAGCTGAAAGACACGTTGTGCAACTCGATGAGCTGGGGGCTGTGGGGCAGCGCCAACACGGCAGCGGCCCGGTGGTGGTCACGGGCCTGGGCCAGACAACTGGTCAGCATGTCGAGGTAGAAGCTGTGTTCGTAGAGCCGGTTGGCGGCGAATACCGTGTTGGACACCGCCGTGTTCGCGGTGCGCATGGCGACCGCGGCCGCGCCGGCCAACGCCAGTGGCATCGCCCCGGTGTAGAGCAGCAGGCCAAGCACGACATAGGCCAGCGTCATGCCGATCCCGGCCAGGCTTCGACCGACCAGCCGGATCGCAGTCTTGCGGTGCTCGACCTTGACGGATTCGTTGGCGAGCTGGGATCCGATCCGCCGGTGTTCGCCGAGCAAAGTGTCCTGGGTCGTGAAGGCGCGAACCTCCGCGGCCTCGGACCGGCCGGTGATCAGATCGCTGGTAATCCCCAGTCTTCGCCGCCGCGAGATCATGCGGACGAACGACTCGTAGGACAGCCTCGCGGCGCGCACACTGGCCCACCCGTTGGGCACCGCCGCCAGCAGCACCACCGGGGCCAACACTGGGTTGAGCAGACCAGCCGTAATGATTGCCGCGGCGAGTGAGACCGCAGAGCTGAGCAGGTTGCCGGCATCACTGACTCCGAAGCCGACGCTGCTCACCCCCTGCCCCGCTGCCCGGCGCACCAACTCCACGAAATCCGCATCATCGAAGGCGACCAGCTCCACATCGATCACCGCGGCATGGAGCTCATCTTGAGCGCGCAGCTCCACCTGCGGGGCCAGCACCGCGTGCACTGCGCCGACCGCCGCATCCAGCAGACCTCGGGCTGCGTAGGAAGCCATCACTAGGGCCAGCGCCGGTAGCGCCGCCACCACTCGCTGCGGGGTTGGACCCTGCTCCAACAACTGGGTGAACACACTCGCAGTGGCCAGCAGCCCGAACGCCGTAGCGCACCCCACCAGCAGCTCGACAGCCGCTGCAAGCAGAGTCAGTCGTGGCGAGGTCCGCCAGGCCAGACGCACCAGCACGCCAAGCGCAATCGGCGCTGAGCGCAGCATCCGGCCTGAGCTCGATTCCCCGACGGTTTCGATCGCCTGCGCCCACGCCGGGGTCTTCAGGTCGTCGACTCCGATCAGCAGCGGCGCGTTCGTGCTGGATGAAGCAGCGCCAGTGGTACACCTGAATCCCATGTGGCCTCCCACTTACAGAGCATGCCTGCCGCGATAGCGTGGCGTCTCGTGAGCAAGCGCGGCCCACAAGAAGGCGCCGAGGTCCGGGCCGGGATCGTGGTCACCGGCACGGAGCTGCTCAGCGGTCTGATCACCGACCGCAACGGCCCGTGGCTGTCGCAGCGGCTGGGCGAGTTAGGCGTCGAGGTGGCTCAGCTGATCTGCGTCGGAGACCGGCCGGCGGACCTGGCTGCGACCCTAGGATTCCTCGCCGGTCAGGGCGTCGACCTGATCGTCACCAGCGGTGGGCTTGGCCCGACAGCGGACGACCTGACCACCGAGGTGGTCGCCGGGTTCGCCGGGGTGGAATTGGAGCTGGACGAAGCGATGGAGCGTCAGATCGCGGCCATCCTCGCCCGGTTCCGCCACCTGTCGAGCTTCAGCCCGGAGGCACTGCGGGCGGCGAACCGTAAGCAGGCGATGGTGCCTCGGGGCGCTGTGCCCCTCGATCCGGTGGGGACGGCGCCCGGGCTGGTGGTCCCGGTCGACGGGAGGCCGACGGTGATCGTGCTCCCGGGTCCGCCCCGGGAGCTGCAGGCCATGTGGCCCGCAGCGCTGGCCACCCCGGCTGTCCGTGCCGTGCTGGCGCGCAGCCGGCCCTACGAGTCCACGCAGCTGCGGTTGTTCGGGCTGCCTGAATCGGAGATCGCGGTGACCTTGCGCGAGGTGGGCGCAACGCTGGATCTGACGCCACTGGAGGTCACCACCTGCCTGCGGCGCGCCGAGCTGGTGATCGACATCCGGAATCGGCCCGGCGCGGGAGCGAGCCGTGATGCGCTGGTCGAGGCGATCCGCACCCGGCACGCCCGGTACCTGTTCTCCACCGACGGCACATCATTGGACGACCAGGTCGCCGCGCTGCTGCGGGGACGGCGGATCGGGCTCGCGGAATCATGCACCGGCGGGCTACTGGCCGCCCGGCTCACTGAACGACCAGGGGCGTCGGACTATGTCATCGGCGGGGTGGTCACCTACTCCAACACCGCCAAGACCGAGCTGCTCGGGATACCTGCAAAGCTGATCGAACAGCACGGCGCGGTGTCACCCGAAGTGGCGCGGGCGATGGCCGACGCGGCACGGGACCGCTTCGGCGCCGACGTCGGTGCGGGCATCACCGGCGTCACCGGCCCGGGTGGCGGCAGCGAAGCCAAACCGGTCGGCTACGTGTGCATCTGCGTGACCACCAGCGACAGCTCGGCTCTGGCCAGCGACCCGGTGCTGCCCGGCGACCGCGCCCAGATCCGCGACCGTTCGACGACCGTCGCAATGCACCTCATCCGGCGGATCTTGAAGCCGGCAACGGGGTGATTGCGTCCGGTTAGCGCCTCAGTGCCTTGTGGCCCGACTTACCCTTCACCGCCGCGTAGGCGGCCGAGCCGACGAACAGTACAGCACCAATCACCAGGGCCCAGAACAGCAACTGGAACGCGGCACCCAGCACCCAACCCACCACCACGAACCCGATCCAGATCAACGCGATGGTCCCGAGCACCTTGATCAGGGTCTGCATGACGATCTCCTAGCACTGTGGGCGGGCCCAATGTGGGGGCATTGGGAGCTGACCCGCTCTTCCCAGTACACACCCGCCCAGCATGTGGAGTATCGGGGAGAACCCGGATATTGCTGAGGCCTATCGGTCGCTCAACCAAAGGCCGCGTTTCCGGCTGCTCGCGCAAGTCATGGAACTGATTCAACCGGGCGGCGGCAGAAAGCCCATCCGGTCGTACACCGCTTGGACTGTGTGAGAAGCCACCTCGCGGGCCTGCTCGGCACCTCGGGCCAGCAACTTGTCCAGCTCGGCAGGGTCGTCGGTGTAGCCGGCGACGGCCTGGCGCAGGGGAGTGACGAAGTCAGCGAGTGCCTTGGCTACCTCCGACTTCAGCGCGCCGTACCCCTGACCTGCGTATGCAGCCACAAGCTCATCGACGCTTCGCCCGGACAACGCTGAGTGGATCACCAGCAGGTTCGACACGCCCGGCTTGACGGCTGGGTCGTAGTAGATCTCCCGCCCGGTGTCGGTGACCGCTGAGCGGATCTTGCGGGCAGACACCTTCGGGTCATCGAGCAGGTCGATCACGCCGGCCGGCGAGGACGTCGACTTGCTCATCTTCGCCATCGGCTCGGCCAGGTCGTAGATCTTCTCCGCGCCCTTGACGATATGCGCCGCGGGCACGGTGAACGTCCGGCCGTAGCGGGAGTTGAAACGCAACGCGAGATCCCGGGTGAGCTCGATGTGCTGGCGCTGATCCTCACCCACCGGCACCTGGTCAGCCTGGTAGAGCAGGATGTCGGCGGCCTGCAGGATCGGGTAGGTGAACAGCCCGACCCCGACCCGGTCGCCACCCTGCTTGGCGGACTTGTCCTTGAACTGCGTCATCCGGGAGGCTTCACCGAAACCAGTGAGGCATTCCAACACCCAGCTCAACCGGGTGTGTTCCGGAACGTGGCTCTGCACGAACACCGTGGACCGATCCGGGTCGACGCCCAACGCCAGCATCTGCGCCGCTGCCAGCCGGGTCCGGCGGCGCAGATCGGCGGGATCCTGCTCGATGGTGATCGCATGCAGGTCGACCACGCAGTAGAAGGCGTCGTGGTCGGCCTGCAGCGCCACCCATTGCCGGATCGCGCCGAGGTAGTTGCCGAGGTGGAACGAGTCCGCGGTGGGCTGGATACCGGAGAGCACCCGAGGGCGTCCGGCGGTGACACGCTCAGTGAGCGGGCCGGTGGCAGGAGAGGACATACCGTGATTGTTGCAGCCGTGCTGAATCACAGTCAGCCGCAGTCACTGCCCGGTGTCGGGTCGAGGAATTCCTCGGCGGCCCACCGGTCCGGTCCCAGCGACCGGAAGCCGTTGCGGATCGTCCGGTCGGCTGATAGCAACGCTCCCTTGCCGAATTTCTCCACCACCGGCGCGTCACCGTCGGGAGTGGACCGCACATTGAGCGAGTCCGCGGTCACGGTTACCGTGCACGGGCCCGACCCACCGACGTCACTGAGGGGGCTGTTGCTCCCACCACCGGTCCTGCTGTCGTGCTCGGAGACCAACAGGAGAATGCCCACCAGCACGACTCCCCCGATGACCCACCGCGACGTTTTCGAAGCCATCTGATCACTCTCCGCTATGTGTGCTGTGAGGATCTCATGCTCACAGCCTCATGGCGTGTCGCAACTCTCGATCGAGCTCGTCGAGGAACGCCTCCGTCGTCAAGAACGAGGTATCCGGGCCGATCAGCAAGGCCAGATCCTTGGTCATCTTGCCGCTCTCCACGGTGCCGACGCAGACCCGCTCCAAGGTCTGCGCGAATCGGGTGACTTCCGGTGTGCCGTCCAGCGTGCCGCGGTGGCGCAGGCCACCAGTCCACGCGAAGATCGACGCGATCGGGTTGGTCGAGGTGGGTTTGCCCTGCTGGTGCTGCCGAAAGTGCCGGGTGACGGTACCGTGCGCAGCCTCCGCCTCGACAATCCCACCGTCCGGGGTCATCAACACGCTGGTCATCAGGCCCAGCGAACCGAAGCCTTGGGCGACGGTGTCGGATTGCACGTCGCCGTCGTAGTTTTTACAGGCCCACACGTAGCCACCGGGCCATTTCAGCGCCGCGGCCACCATGTCGTCGATCAACCGGTGCTCGTAGCTGAGGCCGTGCGCCTCGAAGTCGGCTTTGAACTCCGATTCGTAGATCTCGGCGAACACGTCTTTAAACATGCCGTCATAAGCCTTGAGAATCGTGTTCTTGGTTGACAGGTACACCGGGTACCCGCGGGCCAGACCGTAGCGCAGCGATGCTCGGGCGAAATCCTCGATCGACTTCCGATAGTTGTACATCCCCACCGCGACACCGCCACCCGCACCGAAGCGCGCCACCTCGAATTCTAGCGGGTCACGGCCGTCGTCAGGGGTGTAGGTGATCGTGACAGTCCCAGGCCCGGGAATGATGAAATCGCTGGCCTTGTACTGGTCGCCGTGCGCGTGGCGGCCGATGATGATCGGCTTGGTCCAGTTCGGGACGAGGCGGGGGACGTTGGAGCAGATGATCGGTTCGCGGAAGATCACGCCGCCGAGGATGTTGCGGATCGTGCCGTTGGGCGAGCGCCACATCTTCTTCAGGCCGAACTCCTCGACCCGCGCCTCGTCGGGCGTGATGGTGGCGCATTTCACTCCTACCCCGTGCTTGGCGATCGCGTGTGCGGCGTCGACCGTGACCTGGTCATCGGTGGCATCCCGATGCTTGATTCCGAGGTCGTAATAGTCGAGGGTGACGTCGAGATAGGGAAGGATCAGCTTGTCCTTGATGAACTGCCAGATGATCCGGGTCATCTCGTCGCCGTCGAGCTCGACGACGGTCCCCGTCACTTTGATCTTGCCCACCGGTCGGGCGCTCCTCTCGACTCACGCGCTAATGCTTACCAGCGTATGGCGCGCAACTGGATGTGGTCACATGGTCATCCAGCTAACGTAGTCCGGCGTGCTCGCCTGCTACCTGCGGCTGGTCCGCGCCGGTTTCCGGCGGTACTCGACCTACCGGCAGGCGGTGGTCGCGGGGCTGGCCGCAAACACGGTCTTCGGCTTCATGCGGTGCGCGGTGCTGCTCACCGTGTTCGCCGGCAGCGCCCAGGTCGCCGGCTACGACCCGGCGGCCACGGTCACCTACGTGTGGATCGGTCAGGGCTTGCTCGCCGTGGTGCTGCTGTGGAGCAACACCGGCTTCGGGGAACGGGTGCGCAGCGGCGACGTCGCCATCGACCTGCTCCGACCCGTGGACCTGCAGGCCGCGTTACTGGCCGAGGATCTGGGCCGGGCGAGCTTCGCGCTGCTGACCGGTTCACCGTTGCGCTGCTGATCGGATTGGTGTTCTTCGAGCTGACGCTGCCCGGCTCTGCGTTGCGCTGGGCGGCCTTCGGGCTCAGCGTGCTGCTCGCCGTCCTGGTCAGCTTCGCGATCCGGTTCCTGCTGAACCTGGTGGCGTTCTGGCTGCTGGACTGGCGCGGGGTGCTGTCCTTGCACGCGGTGATCGGCGGAGTGCTGTCCGGGCTGGTGATCCCGATCGCGTTCTTTCCCGGCTGGGCCAGGACGGCGATCTGGGCGACGCCGTTTCCGGCGGTCCTGCAGGCGCCGATCGACATCGCTATCAGCAGGGGTGCTGCACCGCTGCTGCTGGCCCACCAGCTGATCTGGGCCGTCATCCTGCTCGCGGCCGGCCGCTTGGTACTCGCCAGGGCGGTGCGGACGCTGGTGATCCAGGGTGGGTGAGCGCCTCGCGGCATACCGCTGCCTACTGGCCGCATCGGTGCGCAGCCAGCTGGCCTACCCGGCGTCGTTCGCGTTGCTGCACTCCCCGGAGCTGCTGGTGCTGGACGAGCCGACGGTCGGCCTGGACCTGATCAGCAAGGAGTGACTGCGCGCGTTCCTGGCCCGGGCCAACGCCGTGGATGGAGTCACCCTGCTGCTCACCACGCACGACCTGCCCGACGTCGAGCGGCTCTGTCGGCGGCTGGTGGTGATCGACCACGGGCGGGTCCTGGTGGATGGCTCGCTGGCGGAGCTGCGCTGCCAGTTCGGCGGCGCGCGACGTCTGGTGGTGGACCTGGAGGAGCCGCACGCAGCACTCGACGGGCTGCCCGGCGTCCTCGACGTCACGGTCGAGGCGAACGGGCTGCGCCAGCAGCTGGCCTTCTCGGCCGAGCAGACCAGCGCGGCGGAGGTGATCGCCGCGGTGGTCGCCAAGGTCGCGGTGCGCGACCTGTTCGTGGTCGAACCGTCCATCGAGGACGTCGTGCGCACGCTCTACACGACCTGACGCTGATCGCCGCGCTCATGTGCGCTTGGTGGAGCGAACCCCGGGGATCCCGTCGTTGCGGAACGCGTCGACGAAAAGCCGGTGGTCGTCGCGCACGACTGCCGCGTAGTCCCGAGCGAACGTGGTCAACCAGTCGACGAACTCGGCCTCCCGGTCGCCGATCACCGCGGCAATCGCGTTCTCGGTCTGGAACGAGACCAGGGTGTGATCAGAGTCGGCGTCGGAAACGCAGTGCACCTTCGCGGTTGCCCGGCCGAGATAGTCCAGCACCGGCGCGATCTCATCCGGCTCGGTCAGCTCGGTCCAATCCAAATCGGTGACATACGGGGACAACTCGGAGACCACGAACCCCACTCCATCCAACTCGGTGTAGCCGAGCAGCGGGTCGGCGTGCGCCTGCAACGAACGCTGCGAGATCGCGGTGCGGTGGCCGTGGTGCTTGAAATACGAAGCGATCCGCTCGTCGGTGACCACTCGAGACGGAGCCGCCACGTTGCCCTGCTTCATCGACAGCACCACGTCGTTGTCCAGCGCCTGGTTGTATCCCTCGATGAGCACGTTGTAGGCGGGCAACCCGGCGCTGCCGATACCGAAGCCGCTGCGCCCCACGACGTCCTTGATCGTGTAGGCGACGCCGCGGAACCTCTTGCGTTCCGGAATGGTGTCCAGGTACCGCTCGAAGGCCGCACACACCCCGTCGCGCTCGGCGGGATCCAGTCGCCGCACCCCAGGCCCGTTCCGGAACCGGCGGTCGAATCCCTCGGTTTCGGTCACCGACTCCAGCAACCCGAAGCGGCTGCGCAGCCGGGCCAGCTGCAGAACCTGATGGATCACGCCGTCGGTGGTGTCCAGGCGCAGCGAGTAGGCCCGGTCATTGGCCTCGTCCACGAAGGTGCGCACCTGGTCCACGTAGGCCCGGACGCAGGTCCCGACCAGGGCATCGATGTCTGCGTCGGACAGCGCCTTGCGCCACCCGAGCAGTGCGATGCTCGCCACCAGCCGCTGCAGGTCCCAGGTGTAGTGCCCGAGATAGGCCTCGTCGAAGTCGTTCACGTCGAAGATCAGCACCCCACTGCCGTCCATGTAGGTACCGAAATTTTCCGCGTGCAGGTCACCCTGGATCCAGACCCGGCTGGTGCGCTCATCGGCCCATGGGTCATCCAGCGCGGCCACGTCGGCGTAGAACAGGCAGGCGCTGCCACGGTAGAAGGCGAACGGGCCGGCGGCCATCTTGCGGAACTTGGTGCGAAACGCCGCGGGATCGGCGGCCATCAACGGGGCGAAGGCGTCGGTCAACGTGTCGACGATCCGGTGCCGCCGCGCCACGGCGTCATCGGTGAGCAACGTCTCGGTCAGCGCCATGGCTGCATTCTGTCCTCAGAACGCAGCCAGAGACGCGGAATGACTGCATCCTGTCCCCAGAACGCCGCGTTCGTTGACGCGATCACAGGTGCTGCACGTCGGCCTGTTTGGCTCGGACGGCTTCGGCGGCCGTCCGCAGCTGCGCGAGCTCACCGTCGGTCAGCGGGGTTTCCACCACCCGCCGTACCCCGTCCCGCCCCAGCTCGGCGGTGACACCCAAGTAGACACCGGAGATGCCGTACGCACCGTCCACCCAGGCACAGACCGGCAGCACGGCACCGGAGTCCTCGTGCACGGCGCGCACCATGCGGGCGGCCGCGGCGGACGGGGCGTAGTACGCCGAGCCGGTCTTGAGCAGGGCTACCACCTCGGCGCCGCCATTGCGGGTCCGGGTGATCAGATCTTCGATCCGGTCGGCGGGCAGCGCGTCGGTCAGTGGCGTGCCGTTCACCATGCAGGCGCTGGGCACCGGCACCATGGTGTCACCGTGCGAGCCGAGCGTCAGGGTGTGCACCGACGACACCGGGACGGCGAGTTCCTCGGCGACGAAGTTGGTGAACCGGGCGGTGTCGAGCATCCCGGCCTGGCCGATCACTCGGTGCCGGGGGAACCCGGTGGCGATCTGCGTCAGCGCGGTCATCTCGTCCAGAGGGTTGGACACCACGATGACGACCGCATCTGGGGCATGCTGGGCGACGTTCTCCGCGACCTGCCGCACGATGCGAGCGTTGACGTCGATCAGGTCCATCCGGCTCATCCCCGGCTTTCGGGGTAGCCCGGCGGTGATCACGACGATGTCGCTACCGGCCATCGCCTCGTATCCCGAACCGTCCCGACCGGTGGTCTGGCCGATGATCCTGGTTTCGAAGCCTTCCACCGATCTGGACTGGTTCAGGTCCAGCGCCAAGCCCTCCGGCCTGCCCTCGATGATGTCGGTGAGCACAACGGTGTCGAACAGGTCGTACTCGGCCAACCGCTGCGCGGTGGTCGACCCGTAGAAACCGGCCCCGATGACTGCGACCTGACCGGAACGTGCCATTTCGGGAGGCTATCAAGCACACCCGGCTCAGCTGTCGGCCAGTGGTCCCCCGGTGATGGTCAGCGCCACGGCCAGCATCAGCACCCCGAAACCACCGTAGGTGAGCACGTCCAGGGCGCGCCGGCGGATCCCGAGCAGCCCGGTCCGCTCGGGTGGCAGGACGGCCCGCAAAACTGCGGCCAGCAGCAGCGCGCCGCCGATGATCACCGTGCCCTCCCGCCAGTGGTACTGCGCGATGCGAACCATGCCCACCGTCACCACAGCCATTACCAGGCCGAACGTCAGCTGTGGCCGCAGGCTGGTCCGCCTGGTCACGTCGGGCCCATCAGCTCGGCTGCCTCGACGACGTTGGCGAGCAGCATCGCCCTGGTCATCGGGCCCACTCCACCCGGAACCGGCGCCAGGTACCCGGCAACCTCGGCCACCGCCGGGTCGACGTCGCCGGTCAGCCCGGCGGACGTGCGGCTGATCCCGACGTCGACCACCGCGGCACCTGGCTTGACCATCTCGGGTGTGATCAGCCCCGGTCGCCCAGCCGCAACCACCACGATGTCGGCGCGGGACACCTCGGCCGCCAGGTCGCGGGTACCGGTGTGGCACAGCGTGACCGTGGCGTTCTCGCTGCGCCGGGTCAGCAACAACCCCAACGGGCGGCCGACGGTGATGCCGCGGCCCACGATGGTGACGGCTGCACCGGCCAGCGGCACGTCGTAACGGCGCAGCAACTCCACGATCCCGCGGGGGGTGCAGGGCAGCGGTCCCGATCCACCCAGCACGAGAAGGCCCAGGTTCACCGGGTGCAGGCCATCGGCGTCCTTGGCCGGGTCGACCCGGGCCAGCACGGCACCGGTGTCCAACCCGCTCGGCAACGGCAGCTGCACCAGGTAGCCGGTGCAGGCGGGGTCAGCGTTCAGCTCCTCGATCACCGCGAACAGCTCGTCCTGAGTGGTGGTCGCGGGCAGGTCGTAACGGATAGACGCGATACCGACCTTGACGCAATCGCTGTGCTTACCCCGCACGTAGGCGTGCGAGCCGGGATCGTCGCCGACGATGACGGTGCCCAGCCCGGGAGTCACTCCGGCACTGCGCAACGCGGCCACCCGCTTCTTGAGATCGGCGAAGATCTCTTCTCTGGTCTTCTTGCCGTCCAGCAACGTCGCGCTCACGAGAGACATCCTTGCACCGGTACTCACCCTCGACGGCGCCTGACCCGACGGCTATCTGGCAGGGCGATCATCGTGACCGCCACCAAGGTCAAGGCGGTGCCGACCAGGGTGGTGGCGGTGAGCTGGTTGTCTCCGGTCGGCAGGAACAGGTCAAGCAGTAGCGCTCCGACGAGTTGACCGGCCACGGTTCCCAATCCCAGCAGGAGCACCCCGGTGATCGGGACGATCGCGGCAGCGGCAGCGGCGACCAGCGCACCCAGCGCACCACCGACGAAAAGCCACGGCTGCGTGGGCAGCGGTTGTGGCAGCCCGCGAATCGCGACCTCCGCTGCCGCGACGAGCACCAGCGCAACGGTGCCAAACCAGAAGTTGACCAACGCGGCCGGCAGCATCCCGGCCAACGGCGGCCCGTCGTCGCGGGCGGCCCTGGCGACCAGTCCGTTCACCGCCTGCTGCCAGGCGATACCCACTCCGGCCAGCGCGGGCGCCATGACCAACCACAGGGAGGGCGACGCATCGAGCCGGTCGGATATCGCCAACACCACGGCCGCCAACGCCAGGATCGCAGCGGCGACGCGGCGCACGCTGACCGCCAGTGGCCCGCCCGGCCCCACGCCGGCCCGGTCCACCAGCAGCCCGCTGGCGGTCTGCCCGGCCACCACCGCGACGGTGAAGACCGCCACGCCGATGGCCGCAACGGTGAGCCCCTGAGTGGCCACCAGGAACGCCCCACAGACCCCGCCGAGCAGCTGGTAGGGCCGCAACCGGCGGCCCCGGACCGCGGCAGCGACCCGGCCCAGTCCGCGGCGCATTCCGGGCAGCATCGCGGCCAGCACCGCCAGCAGGAGCAGGCCGCCGGTATTGGACAGCAGGGCAGCGACTACCCCGTCGTCGATCCGCTGGCCCAACTCACCATTGATCCGGGTCTGGACGGCCACCGCCACCCCGAGCCCGACGCTCACCGCGGTTCCTATTGAGCGCCCACGCCGGGTCGGTGGTGTCACGACCCCGGGTGTGAGCCGAAGTCCACCCGCAACCCGTTGGCTTCGGCGAAGCGGATCGCAGTGTCCACATCGATCCGCGCCCCGGACAACCGCGCCTGCACCAGTGCATCGGCGTCCAACCGGGCCCCGCGCAGGTCAGCGCCCTCCAGTCGAGCGTTGAGCAGCCGTGCCCCCGTCAAGTCGGCTCCGGAGAGGTCGGCACCGCGCAGGTCTGCCTGCGCCAGGTTCGCCTCGGCCAGCCGCAACCCGGCGAGCACGACCTCCCGCAGATCGGCGTGACCCAGCGCGGTGAGGCGCAGGTCGACCTCGCGCAGCGTCCACGGCCGCAACCGGCAGTCGCTGACCGTGCTGCCCAGCAGGGAGCAGCGCTCCAGCGCCGAGCCGGACAGCGTCGTACGCTGGAAGGTGCAGGTATGGAAGGCGGTCGCGCGGTGTTCGGAGGCGCCGAGGTCGGCGCGGGTGAAGTCGCAGTTGGTAAACCGGCAGTTGCGGGTGCGCAGCCCGCGCAGGTCGGCGTCGGTGAACCGGCAGCCGACGAAGCAACGCCCCTCCCACTCCTGGTCGGCGAACACCGCATCGGTGAAGTCAGCGCTCGTGAAATCCCCCTCGACGGTCTCAGGCATGCCCTCACCTTTTCAGAGTTGCCCCAACGGTCCGCTTTCCCGACATGATCGCGGCTTGTGTGCGATGAGCGACAAATCCTGTCGCGGAATGCACATAACCCGTGATCAAGCTCCACGCCGGGGCGGCCCAGCTCGATGCTCAGCGGAAGTTGCGAGAGTGTGAGCGCACTCGCATGTCCAGGGGTGCGGCGTGCTCGGCCAGCACGTTGATCACGCCCTCGGCGATCTGCAGCCGGCCGCGCAGCAGTAGTGCCGGGCAGGCTCGCACGATGGTGCGGTACCGGACCCAGAAACCCGGTGAGCAGATCACGTTCACCATGCCGGTCTCGTCCTCCAGGTTGAGGAAGGTGACCCCGCCCGCGGTGGCGGGGCGCTGCCGGTGGGTCACCGCACCGGCGACCAGCACCCGTTGCCCGTCCTCCCTTTCCCGCAGTTCGGCAGCGGGCACCACGCCCAGCTTGGCCAGATCAGCCCGGAGGAACTGGGTGGGAAAGCTGTCTGGAGACACCCCGGTGGCCCAGACGTCGGCCGCGGCGAGTTCCAGCGCGCTCATCCCGGGCAGTGGTGGGGCGGCGACGCCTACCGCGATGCCGGGCAGCCGGTCGGGTCGCTGCGCGGCCACCGCTCCGGCCGACCACAGCGCCTGCCGGCGTTGTGGGGAAAGCTCGTCGAAGGCCCCACCGGTGGCCAGCGCCTCGGCCTGGGCGGTAGTCAGCCCCACCCGGTGCGCGACGTCGGTGATGCTGCGGTAGCGGCCATGCGCCTTCCGCTCGGCGACCAGCCGGGTGGCCAGCGGCTGGCCCACCGTGCGCACCATGGCCAGTCCCAGCCGCACCGCCTGCTCCGGCGCGCCCTCCGCAGCTGGTTCCAGCCCGGCGTGCACCCCGCTGGTATTGATTTCGGGACCGCGGACGGTGACGCCGTGGCGTCGAGCGTCGGCGATCAACGATTGCGGGGAGTAGAAGCCCATCGGCTGGGCTTGTAGCAGGGCGGCGCAGAACGCCGCCGGGTAGTAGTGCTTGAACCAGGCGCTGTAGTAGACCAGTGCGGCGAAGCTGATCGAGTGGCTCTCTGGGAAGCCGAAGTTGGCGAAGGCCAGCAGCTTGGCATAGATCTTCTCGGCAAGCTCCCCCGTGATGCCATGACGGGCCATCCCGTCGAACAGCCGCCCACGGAGCCGTTCCATCCGCTCGGTGGACCGTTTGGCGCCCATCGCGCGGCGCAGCTCGTCGGCCTCGGCGGCGGAGAAGTCGGCGACGTCGATGGCCATCTGCATCAGTTGCTCCTGGAACAGCGGCACCCCCAGCGTCTTGCGCAGCGCGTTGGCCAGCAGCGGGTGGTCGTAATCCCAGGCCTCCTGGCCGTTGCGGCGCCGGATGTAGGGATGCACCGAGCCGCCCTGGATTGGGCCGGGGCGGATCAGCGCCACCTCGACCACCAGGTCGTAGAAGCAGCGCGGTTTGAGCCGGGGCAGGGTGGCCATCTGCGCGCGGGACTCCACCTGGAACACCCCGACCGAATCGGCCCGTGCCAGCATCGCGTACACGGCCGGGTCGGTTGGCTGCAGATCCGACAGCTGCACCCGGTGCCGGTGGTGGCGGGCCACCAGATCGACCGCGTAATGCAGCGCGGAGAGCATCCCGAGCCCCAGCAGATCGAACTTGACCAGACCGGCCGCCGCGCAGTCATCCTTGTCCCACTGCACCACCGACCGGTTGTCCATCCGTGCCCACTCCACCGGGCAGACCTCGGCGACGGGACGGGAACAGATCACCATGCCACCGGAGTGGATGCCCAGGTGCCGCGGGAATCCCTCCAGCTCGGCGGCCAGCACCAGCACCGGTTCGGGAATGTCGGTCTCTGCTCCGGCCTTCCCCAGTGGTCCCCAGCGGTCGATCTGCTTGCCCCAGGCGTCCTGGGCGCCGGTCGAGTAGCCCAGCGCCTTGGCCACGTCCCGCACCGCCGAGCGAGCCCGGTAGGTGATCACGTTGGCGACCTGGGCAGCGCGGTCACGGCCATACTTCTGGTAGACGTACTGGATGGCCTCCTCGCGGCGGTCGGACTCGATGTCCAGGTCGATGTCGGGGTAGCCGTCCCGATCCGGGGCAAGGAACCGTTCGAACAGCAGGTCCATCGCCACCGCGTCGACGCTGGTGATACCCAGCGCGTAGCAGACCGCGGAATTGGCCGCTGAGCCGCGACCCTGGCAGAAGATGTCGGCGCGCCGGCAGAACGCCACGATGTCGTGGACGATGAGGAAGTAGCCGGGGAAGTTCTTGTCCTCGATGACGGCCAGCTCGTGCTCGATCTGGTGGTAGGCACCGGGGCGCTCGTCGTAACTGCCGTAGCGGGTGGCCGCGCCGAGCCAGGTGAGCTCGCGCAGCCAGCTGGCCTCGGTGTAGCTGCCGGAGACGTCGAACGGCGGCAGGTCCGGTGCCACCAGCTGCAGGTCGAAAGAGCACTCCCGGCCCAGCGCGGCAGCCCGCTCGACGGCCCCTGGCCAGCGGGCGAACCGGTCGGCCATCTCGGCCCCTGAGCGCAGATGCGCCGTTGCCGCGGCCGGCAGCCAGCCATCCATTTCGTCCAGGCTGCGCCGGGCCCGGACCGCGGCCAGCGCGGTGGCCAGTCGGTGCCGCGACGGGGTGGCGTAGTGCGCGGCGGTGGTGGCGACGGTATCCAGCCCGTGCGCTGCGGCCAGCGCGGCGAGTGCGTCGTTGCGCTCGGTGTCGTCGGCCAGGCCGTTGGCGGTGAACTCGACGACGACGTGGTCGGAGCCGAACAGTTCGATCAGCCGGCGTAGCTGCGCCGCCGCAGCAACCGGGCCGTCACGCTCCAGTGCCCGGCGCACCGCTGCCTTGCGGCAACCGGTGAGCACCACCCAGTGCCCACCCGCGGCGGCTGCCACTGCGTCGAGGTCGTAGACCGGCTTGCCCTTCTCCTTCCCGGCGATCTGGGCGTCGCTGATCACTCGGGACAGCCTGCGATAACCCTCGGGATCGCGAGCCAGCACGAGCAGGTGCTCCCCCTCCGGGTCGGGGATCCCGTTCTGAGGCGCGGTGAGACCAAGGGACAGCTCCGCCCCGAATACGGTCTTGACGCCCAGCTCGCGGGCCGCCTCGGCGAAGCGCACCACCCCGTACATCCCGTCGTGGTCGGTGATCGCGATCGCGTCCAGACCTAACCGGGCTGCCTCCTCGACCAGCTCCTCGGGATGGCTGGCTCCGTCCAGGAAGCTGAAGTTGGAGTGACAGTGCAGTTCGGCGTAGGGGATGCGCTGCCGGGTTTGGGCCAGCGGTCGCAGCGGCGGCGGCTCGTAGTGATCCCGGTGACGTGTCCACGCCGGACTGTCCCCACCGTCACCGGGATGCTCCTCGTCACGATGCCCCGATCTGGAGCCGGTGGGTCTCCCGGACAGTGCCCGCTCCAGATCGGCCCACCGCACCGGCGGGTTGTTCCAGCCCATGATGTAGATCTAGAAAGGCGGCGGATCGACGCCGGGCGGCGGGGAGAGGGACACCTCGTCGGGCTGATCGTCGAATACTCTACCGAACACACGTTCGATACTAGCAGATCTCCGGCTCAACATCGTCAGCCCGGCTGGGCATCAGAGACACTCGCGGCCCTTGGCGAGGACACCGCTGCGGGCACTCCCGCCCGTACTGTGGCTAAGCCGACATCAAAGCCATCAAGGGCAGCTTCACCGGCGAGGTCCTCGACGGCCGTGCGCCCGCTGGCCAACACCCGCTTCGCTAAGGAAGCACCATGGAGGTAGACACCATGAGCAGCGCACCGGACAACGGTCCGGCGGCTTCGCCGCAAATCTGGCTGATCACCGGTGCCAGTAGCGGATTCGGGCGCGCCATCGCCACCGCGGCACTCGCCGGTGGCCACACCGTGGTCGCCACCGCCCGGCGCCCGCAGGCCTTGGACGAGTTGGTCGCCGGGTATCCGGATCGGGTCGAAGCCCTGGCCCTCGACATCACCGACATGGACGCCACGCGGGTTGTCGATGACGTCGTCGCCCGGCACGGTCGCATCGACGTACTCGTCAACAACGCCGGCCGCACCCAGGTCGGCGCCCTAGAGGAGACAACCGATCAGGAGCTGCGCTACCTGTTCGAGCTGCACTTCTTCGGACCGGCAGCACTGACCAAGGCCGCCCTGCCGCACATGCGCCGCCAAGGCGGCGGAGCCGTCGTGCAGATGTCCAGCGTCGGTGGTCAGATCACCGCGCCTGGCTTCGGCGCATACTGCGCGACCAAGTTCGCGCTCGAGGGTCTCACGGAGACACTGAGCCAGGAGGTCGACTTCGGTGTCCGCTTTTTGATCGTGGAGCCTGGTGCGTTTCGCACCGGATTATTCGCCGCAGGCTCGGCCTACCTGTCTGCCACGCTGCCGGAATATGCCGCAACGGTCGGCCCGACCCGCCAGTACGTGAGCAGCGGAATCGTCGCCAGGAGCCCCCAGGTGTAGATCGCCATCCCGGCTTCGCCCTGGACTCGAGCACTTCGCCGGTCTCCCGGTGAGGCCGGCTGAGCTACTCATAGATCCCCTCGACCCGCCAACGGCCTGCCTCGCAGGCCAGCAGCACCGCGAGCGGCTCGGCGGCGCGCCCTTCGGGGTCCGTGTCGAGCACCGCTTGCAGCCGCGCGCAGCGCCGTCCCCCACCGGGCTCCCACCAACGTTCCTCGACCGGCCAGGGCCCGGCCCAGGTCAGCACCCGGCGCGGCGGGCTCCCATCCACCGCGATCCGGTACGGGGCACCGGTGAGCCTCCCGCGACCGCTCACCCCAACGGCACGCCCGGCATCGTCCAGCACCTCGGCAGCTAGCGAGCGGGGAGGCACTCGAGAGGGGGCCGGCGCAGGCAGCCGGCCCGGCCAGGGAGGATCCGCATCGCGCGCCGGAGTCGGGTCGTCTCCCCAGCGCACCAGGCAAACCCGATCGGTGGGATCCCGACCGCCGCCGAGCACTCCGGTGAATACTGCCTCGGCTCCGAGCATCCCCTGCACCCGGACCAGTGCCCGGCTGGCCCGCTCGTCGTCTTCGCCCGACTCCCCCCACAGCCCGTGCTGCAGGGCCTGCCCACCGATCACCTCCTCCGGAATCAGCTGCAGCAGCGTGATACCACCGAGACCTGCTTGCAGGGTCGAGTCATCAACACTGCTCGGGCGGGGCCCGCGGGAGGTCAACCAGCCATCCAACTGCCAGCGCACCCGATCAGCGATGCCGGATGCGGTCAACGGCTCGGCGCAGCGCCACACCCGGTGCAACTCCTCGCCCGCCTCGGTGCAGGCGCTGACCCCGAGCCGGACGCAGGCCAGGCCGCGGGAGGCCAGTGCGGCGTGCAACTGCTCCGCGGGTTCCCGGGAGGCGAACGCCGCCGCGTCGACCCGGTCCACCGGGGGGTCGAGCCGGCGGGTGATGGTGAGGTCGACCGGCGGGTGACGGCGGACCAGCGGGCGTTCGTCGAGACCTCTGGCGAGCCGGTGCGCACGCACGCCGTCAACACCGAACCGGGAGGCGACGTCGTCGACAGGCAGGGCGGCGAACGCGCCGAGGGTGCGCAAGCCCAGCCGGTGCAGCAGGTCCACCAGCGCGGCCCGATCAGCCCCGGTAGCGGCAGGCTGGTGCAGCTCCGCGATGCCCAGGGAAGCGAGAAAGCCGACCGAACCGCCCGGCGGCACCAGTAGTCCCCGGTGCGCGGCCAGGGTCGCGGGGAACAGGCCGTCGGCGATGCCGATCTGGCATTCCACTCCGGCCTGCGTGGCGACCACATCGACGATCCGTTCGGCCACCGCGGGTTCGCTGCCGAAGTAGCGGGTCAGGCCGCGGACCGGCACCGCGACCAGTCCGGGACGCACCACCTCCACGCCGGGTGCCAGTGCCTCGATCGCGGCAACCACCGGTTCGAATACCCGGGCGTCCCGGTCCGGGTCGTCGGCGAGCACGGCCAGCTCCGGGCAGCGGCCCTGTGCCTCACGGCGGCGTTGCCCGCGGCGCACCCCCTGCGCCCGGGCCGCCGCTGAGCAGGCAACCACCCGATTGACGGCAACCACCGCCACCGGAACCTGCGCGGCCAAGCCCTCGGCGGTCGCCCCGGCCACTACGGGCCAGTCCGGGCACCACACCGCAACCACGCGAAGCACCACCCGAGACACTGTATCGAACACATGTTCGATCATTGTTCAAGTGAAACCCATGCGACCGGCGCCGTCAAGCCACAGCGCCGCGGGGTGGTTGTCTCTTGACCCATACAGCTGGGTTGGAGACGAACCGCGTTCATGGCCGTCACCCGGCGTGTCGATGGACAACTGCATCGGTTGGTGACCACAGGCCGGTCAGCGGCATGTGAGTGCATGCCGTGAGGGTGGCGGCGTGAGGGCATGGTCTCTTTCCGGCATGCGTTCAGGTGGATCCCGCAACGTCGGCATCATTAGGTTGGCCACTGTTGCCTCACTGTCCGGGTCCTGGTCACGGGTCCCGGAAGTGGACTGATGCAGGGGACATCCGCGGAGAGGATCAATCTTCCGTCTACCTGTCGGCCGGTTGTCCCACCCGACGTAGGTAGCCACCGGCGTTCCAGGTGAGAAGGAACTTTTCGCACGTGGCATCGGGCACGAAGTCGCGTGTGTCGGCGAGGAAGATTTCGACCGCCTCGCGCGGGCCCGGTCCGTACTCCCCTCGGACGGGGTGGCCGTTGATGTTGGTGTCCTCGACGATGAGGTAACTGCCCGGCGTCACAATTTTGGAGTACTCCCGCAACTCGGCGAGCACATGGTCACGGTGGTGGTCAGAGTCGAGTATGACCATCACGGTCTCATCGCGTGCGGCCTCCTTATGGACCCGCGCGAGCACAGAGGAGGCCACCGATGACCCGGTGACGTACTCGATTCGCTCATGCTGGGGTCGATCACTGTCGACGTCGACGTCGACGGTGAGGACACGACCGTGGCCCATGAGGTCGAAGATGCCTGCCATGAAGTAGGCGCTACCGCCTTTGTAGGTGCCGGTCTCTACGACGAGATCGGGCTGGATCCGATACAGCAGCTCCTGGTAGACCCACAGGTCCAGTGGGCATTTCCAAATCTTCACGCCGAGCCAGGAGTTGTTCTCACGGGTCCGCTCTTGAAGGCCGTAGTAAAGGCGGTGGAAGGCGTCTATCACGTCCTGCTGCGCGCGCGAGTGGTCCATGAGCTGCTGCTGGGCGGAGTGCCCCATCCGCTTCTCCACTCTTTCCGGCAGGTCAACCAGTTGCTGATCGGTCTGTCGGACGCCAGCGCCGGCCGAGTGCAGGCGGCCTAGTCGGCGGATGATGACCCGATTCCCCCTAATCTATCTGCAACGAACAGCGGAGGCAGCGGACGCGCCGAGCTGCGCGACCCACCAAATCTGCCCAAGATCATGCAGTGCATACGCCGTCCCAGGCCGATGAGCAGTGCACAGTCGCCGAGCTGACGCACGACCGCGTCTTCCGGCCTGCAGCTCTCGGTGATCTTCCTACGAGTCGAAACGCCGAAGCATCGCGCGACGGACTGTTGGCATGTCCGGTGGTCATATGCACCACGTCGCCCAGACCTGTAGTCGTCAGCTCAGTCATCTGCTTGAAGCATGGCGCATACCGCACCATTCTGCCCAAATCAACTAAGACTGGTTTGTCGCTTGAGAACGTCCTCGGTCACGCTCTCGAGCGCCACAGGCACCTCCGTCTCAAGGGTTTCTGCCGCGGTAGCCGTTACGACCCAGGCGACACCGAGTCAGGGCAGCATGCACGGACTTCCAACTCCATATATGTGAAGCAGCGCGACACGACCTCCATCTTTGGACCCCCAGCTACATGACATTGAGCTACGTTCATGGTGCTCGCGTGCTGTGTTCACCGGGCGTGGCGGGCACAGTGGAGCGGCCTGCTGGAGCCCGCAATGCACACTGGCCATGCCATCTATGATGCGCATGGCCGGTGCGCCATACCGGGTGTTGAGCCGGGCAGCTCCGCGAGCAATTCGCGATCTTTTCAAATCACAGGGCCTCGCCCGCATCACTGCGGGGTGTCGGCTCCCGGCTGAGCGGCACGGCGTCGGCCGACCCCATACACGCCCCTGGTTCGTCTCGCCAGCCCTGGAGGAACAACGGCTCGTCGCCACGTGCAACGAGAACCGTGGGTGGCATGATCGTAGTGGGCCGGATGCTGGGCCCGATGGCGAACTGGGCGGATTGGTCATCGCCGTGACGTTGTTTGTCGGTGTCGTCATGGGCGGCGCCCGGGGGGTGCATGTGCTTGAGCTCCGTTTGCGAGTCCACTGCTGGACGGCGCCCCGGGCGGATCGCCGGACTGATAGAAGCGGAGCGATCTGGAGAAAGACACAAGCTCAGCGGTCAACCCGGCGCCGGGGCGTGATCACACACAAGTCAACACGGTCCCTCCGGTGGGAGCTACAGCATCGGCGAGGCACCTGGCCGTGCCCCATGACGCACGAGTGATGCACCGCGGGGCTGACCTGCACAAATCCTCCGGGGGCAGGGTTTCGGTGCTCACCGTGCGTCTTCGGACGGGGTGTGCACCTGGGCGCCGGGGGTTGTCCAACTGCTCAGCAACCGCAGGGCCTCGGCGGTGGCGGAGCCGGGTTCGGCGTTGTAGACGCACAGGGTTTGGTCGGGGTCGCCGGGAGGCTGGAAGGACTCGTAGGCGAAGCGGAGATCGCCGACTACGGGGTGGTGGTAGTGCTTGGTGCCGTGGGTGCGGCGCAGGACGCGGTGGTCGTTCCACCAGGTGGTGAATTCGGGTGAACGCAGCGTGAGCTCTCCCACGAGGTCGGCGAGCCGCCGGTCGTGCGGGTGGCGGCCCGCTTCGAGGCGGAGCATGGCAACGGTCTCGGCGGCGACCTGTGCCCAGTCTCCAACGCGGTCACGGGCGTCGGGGGCCAGGAGGTAGTAGCGGGCGAGGTTGCGCTGTGGGGCGGGGAGGGCGTCGAAGTCAGTCAGGACCGCGCGCGCCAGCCGGTTGGTGGCCAGCACGTCGGTGCGCCGGCCGATGATGAAGGCGGGGACATGCTCCAGGGTCTGGAGCATGAGGTGCAGGCCTGGACGGACCCGCTGCGGACCGGTGGGGGTACGGCGGGCGGGTGTGGGCCGTGCCAGCAGGTCAGTGAGGTGCTCGCGCTCCGCGAGATCGAGCTGGAGCGCGCGTGCGAGGGCATCGACGACCTCCGGGGAGGGGGTTCCGGCGCGGCCTTGTTCGAGACGGGTGTAGTACTCGGTGCTCACGCTGGCGAGGCGGGCGAGCTCGTCGCGGCGCAGTCCGGGCACCCGCCGGGCGCGGCCGTCCTCTGCCAGCCCCGCCCGGTCGGGGGTGATCCGGGCGCGACGGGAGCGCAGAAAGTCGGCGATCTCGCTACTACGGTCCATGCACCCAGTGTGAGTCAGCCATGTGTGGCGCACTCCTCGCTGGGTGGCCCTGCCAGTACCTGCGTTCCCGGTACCTGCCTGCTCAGGGCCTGCTCAAGCCCCGTAAAGGGAGTTCAGGGGTGGTGTGCTGGATGCGTGGCCGATGACTGTCGGCCACGATCCCACCCCTTGATTCATCTCCCTTCGGAAGGTGTGCTGCATGCCCACGGAAACCCTTACCAAGCCCCTGACCGGCCGCGTGGCGGTCGTCACCGGCGCCTCCAGCGGCATCGGCGAGGCCTCGGCCGAACACCTGGCGGGGCTGGGCGCGCGCGTCGCCGTCCTGGCCCGGCGCGCGGACCGGCTGGACGAGCTGGTCTCCCGGATCGAGAAGAACGGCGGTAGCGCCCTGGCGATCGCCGTTGACGTGACCGATGCCGCGGCGGTGCGGTCGGCTAGCGGCCGGGTGGCGGCCGAGCTGGGCGGCGCCGACCTGCTGTTCAACAACGCGGGCGTCATGCTGCCCGCCCCGATCGAGGAGCTGGCCGCCGATCAGTGGCAGCGCCAGATCGACCTCAACATCACCGGGCTGATGAACGTCATCGGCGCGTTCACCTCGCAGTTGGTCAAGGCTGCCGGTGAGGGTGGGGTGGCCGACTTGATCAACACCTCGTCGATCGCGGCGCAGAACATCTTCCCGAATTTCGCCGTCTACTCCGGCACCAAGGCGTACGTCACCCATCTCTCGCGTCATCTGCGTGTCGAGCTGGGCGCCAAGAACGTCCGGGTGTCCGCGCTCGAGCCGGGCATCGTCGGTACCGAGCTGCAGAGCCACGTCACCGACGACGGTGCCCTTCAGTGGCTGGAGGGCGCCAAGAAGACGATGGAGTGGCTCACGCCGCAGGACATCGCCGAAACCGTCGGCTTCATCGCCACGCTGCCGCCGCGCGCGAACCTCCAGCAGGTCACGATCATGCCCACCCGCCAGCCCAGCTGACCCTCCCGGCACCCCTGCCGGGCCCGCCTGCGGCACGGGCGGGCCCGGTCCCCGTCGCATCGCAGCGGCTTGATCTCCAACCCCGATCGCGAGGATCACGATCATGAATCAACGCCCAGATATAGTCAGCGGGTTCGCCGACGTCGACGCCACCGGCGCCGCTGCGAGCGTCGTCGGGTACCTCGACACAGTGGCGTCACTTCTGACCGAGCACAAGCACGCCTGGTAGGTCCTATAGGACTACTGAAGTTCACGGTGCTGCGGCTGCTCGCCTTTGGCGAGCCGTCGAGTGTTCCGCAAGGACAATGCTGCACCCTCCGGCGGCACCCGGTACACCTCAACTCCACCCATCAGGGAATAGGCCCTCACGCGGACCAGTGGAGCGCCCGGACGCGGACGATGGGCGCTGCCATGGAGGTCGTTGCCGCCGAGAAGCGCACCACCACTCAGCTCCACATCCACACTGTCCGGCAGGTAAATGGTGTCGCCGCCACAGATTGCGGTCGCGACGATCGTGATCTCCTCGCCGTCGATCTCCGCTCCGCGCAGGTCGATGTCCGAGCCACCGAACACGCTCACCGTCCGCAGCCGGCTAGCTACCCGCCAGCGGCCTCTGGTGGTCGAGCCACCGAACACTGACACCAGCCAGCGTCGCGCCGGGCGCCGGGTAGGTCGAGGCGTCCCCTCGGCCGGTAACCCATCGGTAACCCGCTCCAGTTCTCCCGAGGTCTGCGCCGTCAGCGCCCGTTGCACCCGGTCCTCGAATTCGGCGAGCGTGAGGTCACCTCTGCCCACGTGGCCCTGAAGCCGATCCACCGTCCGCCCCCGCTGATCGTCGGTGATCTCCGGCTGCTGTTCGTCGTCAGGCATGTACGCCTCCTCCATGGGACAGGATGGGAGGGACGTGCCGTTGCAGCTAGCCCACGATCCCCACTGCGATCCCACCGTCGTGCACCAGCCAAGCACGCTCCTGCAGACGATTGTCCCCTATGTCCTTTGTCCCGGACTGAGTGGCGGATGGGGCCGCCACCGCACCACCGGGACCGGGCAGCAGCAAGCGAGCGGTGCGAGGCTGGGCCGCCGCACCGCGACCCACCGCGCGGACGACCACCTCGCGGCTGCGCAACCGCCCATGCCCAGCCTCGGCACCGTGCCAGGCTTCGGCACGGCAGTTCAGCTCGACGTCCGCGCCTGGCCATCGACCGAGCGGGAGCAGTACCGATCCGCGCTGCCGGGCCCTGGCGGCCAGGGATCGCCGCGCCCCGGAGGGCAACCGGTCCGCGCCGGCCAGCGCCACCAGACCCACCCCGTCGAGCAGGGCCGCGGCCACTGGTGCCGGATCCGGCCCAGGCCGCGGGACCAGCGCCAACCGCCGCACCACCACCCCCGCCTCGGCCGCAGCCAGCACCCCGAGGTCGTCGACGCCGACCACCGCGGCCCAAGCCCCCTGCGTGGTGGCCGCGGCCAGCAGCGCCAGCAGCAACGCTGTCGAGCCGTGCACCGCGATCACGGACCCCCGGCGCAGC
The DNA here is from genome assembly GCA_050699875.1 of Pseudonocardiaceae bacterium. Taxonomy (GTDB): domain Bacteria; phylum Actinomycetota; class Actinomycetes; order Mycobacteriales; family Pseudonocardiaceae. Next base: position 45,141 of record JBOHFX010000146.1, on the reverse strand, counting down.
CCACCGCCGGGTAGTAGCGGCGCGAATGGTTCGACCACCGGGAACGGCGGGCGGCCGCCGGGGACGTCGAGCCGTTCAACCAGCGTCGATGCGGGTGCCACCGGCACCCGCTGCAGCACCGACGCAACGCTCCCACCCGCCATCCGGCGGCCTCCTCCCACCCGGTGAATGCATGCCGACGCCTAACTGCTGGGCTGGCCGCACCCGGATCCGCTGCGGGGCGACAGCGTCGCCAACAGTATAGAACACATGTTCGATACTCTTGCCGCATTCTGGGGTTCTCACTCACGACGAACTCGGCGGCGATCTCTGTGTTGCTGCGCCCGAGGCCGATCTGTCGCAGGACGTCACGTTCGCGGTCGGTGAGGTGGTCGAGTACTGCAGTCGGGGTAGCCGGCTGGTGACGTAGGTAGGTGGCGATCAAGCGCCGGGTAGCGGTAGGCGCGAGCAACGCGTCACCTCGGGCGACGACCCGGACGCCGGTGATGAGCTCGTCCGCGGTCGCATCCTTGGCAGGAAGCCGCTGGCGCCCGCGCGCAGCGCCTCGTGGACGTACTCGTCGAGGTCGAACGTGGTCAGCACGAGCACGCGGGTGCCGGGATGAGCGGTGCTGATGCGCGGGTGGCTTCGATGCCGTCGAGGCGCGGCATGCGGATGTCCATCACGACGACGTCGGGATAGGTACGGGCCATGACCTCGACGGCGTGGGCGCCGTCGGCGGCCTGACCGACCACCTCGAGGTCGTCGGGCGCAGACAGCAGCGCGACGAAGCCGGCACGCACAGCGCTGTGGTCCTCAGCCACCACGACGCGGATCACGACCTGCACCCTTCCAGCGGAAGAGCGGCGCTGACCTGGAAGCCGTCGCCGTCTGGACCTGCTTGCAGGGTGCCAGTCAGGGCCGCGGCACACTCATGCATCCCGAGCAGGCCGTGCCCGGAGCCGGTCGCCTCGCCCAGCCGGGGCCCGGTGTCCCGTACCCGAACCAGCAGCCGGTCCGCAGCGCGGGTGAGCACCACGCTGGCATGGGCTCCGCGGGTGTGCCGGCGGACGTTGGTCAACGCCTCCTGCACGATGCGATGCGCGGCGATCTCGACGGCGATGGGCACCCCGGACAGCTCTCCTTCGGTGCTGAGCTCGACAGTCCCACCGGCGCGGCGGTGCTCGTCGACCAGCCGGTGGATGCCCTGCAGATCGGGCACGGGATCGCGGCCGAGACCGGGGCTCACGGAGTCGTCGCGGCGCAGGACTGACAGCAGGTCACGCAACTCCCCCAGCGCGCCGCGGGCCGTGGTGGCGATCTCGACGAACCGTTGCCTGCCTGCGGGCGGCAGGTCGTCGACGCTGAAGGGCGCGGTCTCGGACAGCGCCGCGATCACCGACACCGAGTGTGCGACAAGATCGTGCAGTTCGCGAGCGATCCGAGCCCGCTCGGCCAGGATCGCGTCCCGCCGCTGCGCAGCGATCTCCAGTTCGCGCCGCAAAGCGTCGGCGCGCGCCGCTTCCCGGCGGCTGCGCCGAGCCAGGGTCACCCCGGCCACGGCAGCGGTGGCAGTAGCAGTGGCAGTAGCAGTGACAGTGGCAGTGGCAGTGGCAGTGGCAGTGGCAGTAGCAGTGGCAGTGGCAGTGGCCGCGACGAACAGCTCAGCGATCCAGCGCCCGCTGTCAAGCCCGCCGTCGCGACCCCACGACGCGACCGCGACAGCCACCACGACGGTGCCGACGAGCGCGACGGCAGGGGTGTGATGGCGCAGCACCACGACCACGCCCTGCTCGCATGGGCCCCACCGGTGACTGCCGGGCTCGCACTCGGTGTCGCCGCAGTGCTCAAGCAGTCGGCATGGCCCGGCGTCGTGGTGGGGGTGGCGTTGCTCGCGGTGCTGGCCGGATCCGCCGCGGCGTGGCGGTGTGCCCTCGTCGTCGTGACGACCGTCGCAGCGGTGCTGCTCCCGGTGCTCCTCGGTCCGACCGGGGCGTCGGCGGTCCGTCAGATGGCCGGCTTCCCGCTGGCGGCGAGCCAGATCGCCTCGCCGGCCACCACCCCGACTCCGGGGGTGTTGCTCGCCGGTGCCGGCCCCACCGCCCGCATCGTAGGTCTGGCGTTGCTCGGCGGGACCGTCCTGAGCCTCGCCGGGTGGCTCCTCCGTCGCCCGCCCTGGGACCTCACGAACGCGTTTACCTTCCTGGCCCTGGCCGAGACCATCGCCGCGCTCGTGCTGCCGACCAGCCGTCTCGGCTACCTGGTCTACCCCGCGGTTATGGTTGCTGTGGGCCACATCGTTGCCGGTTCGGCAGCCCGACCCCGGAGGAAGATCCGTACTACTGGGCGCTGTCCACCGTGTTGGCCGGCAACTTGGCGTACATCATCGAGACGTTGTAGCGGTCGTACTGGGTCATCGTGAAGTAAATGTCCAATCCCTTCGAGTCCGGGTGCAGGAAACCGCCGTAGAGATGGGGGTACTCGCGGGAGGTGGCGACCTGTACCGGCGGACCCCACGGTCCGGTGGGCTGGGGGGCCAGCCGGACCACGATCGCGCCGAGTGACTCGTCCATGGTCATCATCTGCCAGCTGTCGAGCGTCTCGTCGTAACGGATCGACAGCTCACCGACAGGCCCGGAAACGATCGGGGCGGCGATCACGCTGCCGCCCCGCTGCCAGCCGGTGCCGGTCCAGTACTCGTAGGCGAACTGGTCGAGCAGCTGCTGCTCGGGAACCCGGGCGACATGCGCGTCGCCGAAACGGCCGCTCGGCGTGCCGAAGGCGTAGACGAACCCGTCCCGCCGGGCGTAGGCGATCATCTGAAACTTCTCGTCCGCGGTCGGGTTGTTGAACCGAAACGCGCTAGGAGCCTCGGCCCAGGTCTGCCCACCGTCATCGGAGTACGCGACACCACTATGGTTCGTGATCCACCGCCCAGGCTGGTCGAAACTGCGCACCGACATGTAGGCCAGGTAGTTGCGCCCATCGATGTTGACCCCCCCGGTCGGGATCTTGCTGATCTCTACGCCGTCCCGCTTGAGCGATGACACCAGTTCCTTGGCGTGGCCGGGACGGTCGTTGACGAAGTCGTTGAGAACCACGCCGTCGGGAGGGTTCCGATCGCTGCTGCGGGCCAGCGTGTTGGAGCGCCAATCAATCGCGGCCGGGTCCCCGAGCCCGCTTTCGTGACCGGCCCACCCGGTACCGAAGGTGTCGCCGAAGGCGACCAGAACCTGCCCTCGCTCGTCGGTCCACATGATGCCAAGGTCGGTGCCTTTCACCTGGTAGCGCGCCTCGGTGTCGTTGATGGACCCGGCTCCGGTGAGCCCGGCGATCCGGCTCGCCTGAACCCCCTGCCCAGGGTCGGCCGCGCCAAACGGTGCCAGGCCCACCGTGATCACCGCGCTCACCGCCGCCAGCGCCGCCCCGGCTTGACCTCGGTGACCGAGCATCATCCCCCCTCGTACGTGGACAGCCACGACCCCACCGTGCAAGGCATGAGCAGCGGGCGCGCTGCAAGCGACATCCCCCAGCGCTCGACGGACAGACTGCCCATCTCGACGCATACGGGTGGCTAACGCGGGACCGGTCTCGTTGGTGACGATCGTCGACTGGCAGCTCTTCACCTACCGATATCGCCACTGCCTACCGCCCCATTGATGGAAGCCGGTGGGCACACTCGATGTCGTGGCGGGCTTCGACTGGATCTCCTTATGCACCGACTACGGCTACGCAGATGGCTTCGTGGCCGCCTGTCAGGGGGTCATCGCCGGCATCGCGCCGAGTGCGCGGGTGCTCGACGTGACGCATGCGATCGGCCGCGGTGACGTACGTCGCGGTTCGGTGGTGCTGGCCGACACGCTGCCTTGGCTGCCACCGGCAGTGCATATCGCGGTCGTCGACCCCGGTGTCGGGACGGCCCGGCGTGGGGTGGCGCTGGTCTGTGGTGACGCGGTGCTGGTCGGCCCGGACAACGGGCTTTTGGTCTCCGCGGCGGAAGCCCTGGGCGGGATACGCGCCGGCTACGAGCTGGTCGAGCCCTCCTACCGGCTGCCGGCAGTGAGCGCGACGTTTCATGGTCGCGACGTCTTCGCGCCGGCGGCCGCTCACCTCGCCGTCGGCGTGCCGCCGGAGGCTCTCGGACCCACAGTTGACCCGGTGTCGCTGGTCACCTTGCCGGTGCCGGTGTGCCAGGTGGAGGACGATCGGATCCGGACCGAGGTACTGATCGTGGACCACTTCGGCAACGTGACGCTGGCCGCCGGGGCAGCCGAGCTCGACGCGGCCGGACTCCGGATCGGCGTGGCGGCGACTCTCCGGTGGCCGGCAGGCGCCGCGGCGGTCCTGGTCGGCACGACCTTTGCCGACGTGGCGCGCGGGGAGCTCGTCGCGATGGTCGACTCCGCCGGGCGTCTGGCGGTGGCCTGCCGCGACGACTCGGCGGCTCGCCACACCGGCCTACAACCCGGCTCGGTGGTCGAGTTGATCGCTACCCGCGATGGATGACGAAACGAGATGCGTCAGTGTGCAAAGTGCCGGGTCGCGGTGAGGTACAACGGCACTCCGAATGCCTCCGCCGCGGCGATCACCTCGGCGTCGCGCACCGATCCCCCGGGCTGCACCACGGCGCGGACTCCGGCGCCGAGCAGCGTCGCCAGCCCATCGGGGAAGGGGAAGAACGCGTCGGAGGCGGCCACCGAACCACTCGCCCGCTGCCCGGCCCTGCTGACCGCGAGCCGGGCGGCGTCCACCCGGTTCACCTGCCCCATCCCGATACCGACCGTGGCCTGATCGGCGGCGAGCAGGATCGCGTTGGAGCGCACCGCGCGGCAGGCTCGCCAGGCGAAGGCCAGGTCGGCCAGGGTCGGTCCATCCACTGGTGTACCGGTTGCCAGTGTCCAGGTCGCCGGATCGTCGCCGGGAGCATCCAGCGCATCCCGGGTCTGCAGCAACAGCCCGCCGGACAGTGCCCGGAACTCGACACCGCCGCGCTCCGGCGCCTTGGCCAACAGCAGCCGGATATTTTTCTTGCGAGCCAGCACGTCCACAGCGGTCGTGGCATACGCCGGCGCCACCAACACCTCGGTGAACACCTCGCTCACCTGCTCGGCCAGTTCGACGGTGACCTCACGGTTGACCGCGATCACTCCCCCGAAGGCGCTCACCGGGTCGCAGGCATGCGCCCGGCGGTGCGCGTCAGCCACGTCCCCAGGGTGCGATACCGCGATACCGCACGGGTTGGCGTGCTTGATGATCACCACGCAGGCATCGTCATGGTCGTGCGCGGCCCGCCAGGCCGCGTCGGCGTCGACGTAATTGTTATAGGACATCTCCTTGCCGTGCAGCTGCTGCGCGCCGGCCAGCCCCGGCGCGGCACTGTGGCTCGCGGTGTAGAGCGCAGCCCGCTGATGCGGATTCTCCCCGTAACGCAACGCCGCCGCGCGTCGCCAGGAAGCGCCTGCCCAAGGGGGGAACCCGCCGTCGTCCGGCGTGGCGGATCCCATCCAGGACGCCACAGCGATGTCGTAATCCGCGGTGTGCCGGAACGCGGCGACGGCCAGCCCGCGGCGCTGCGCCAGGGTGAACCCCCCGGCCCGAACGGCAGCCAGTACGTCGAGGTACGCTGTAAGGTTCACCACGACGGCCACCGAGGCGTGGTTCTTCGCAGCGGCTCGCACCATCGCCGGGCCGCCGATGTCGATCTGCTCGATGCATTCGTCGAAATCGGCCTCGGCGGCCGCGGTGGCCTGGAACGGGTAGAGGTTGACCACCAGTAGGTCGAACGGCGCGATGTCCAATGTGGCCAGCTGCGCCACGTGCTCGGGCTTGCGGCTGTCGGCGAGCAGCCCGGCGTGCACCCGGGGGTGCAAGGTTTTGACCCGCCCGTCCAGGCACTCCGGGAAGCCGGTGAGTTCCTCGACGGGGGTCACCGGGACTGCCGCGTCGGCGATCGCGTTCGCCGTCGAGCCGGTGGAGACGATCTGGACTCCGGCCGCATGCAGTCCGCTGGCCAGCTCTAACAGGCCGGTCTTGTCCGACACGCTCAGCAGCGCCCTGCACACCGGCCTACGATCCTCAGCGGTCACGGCATCGAGACCTTTCTTCCGGTGACGGTGCATCCCTTGCGGGCTACGCCGGCGACAACGTCCACGAGCAAGGTCCGCTCTGCAATCTTGATCCGCTCGTGCAGCTGTTGTTCGGTGTCGTCGGCCAGCACCTCGACCGCGCGCTGAGCCAGGATCGGACCGGTGTCCACGCCGACGTCCACCAAGTGCACGGTCGCGCCGGTCACCCAGACGCCGTGCGCCAGCGCGTCAGCCACCGGGTGCGGGCCGGGGAACGCGGGCAACAGCGCCGGGTGGCTGTTCAGGATGCGACCACCGAAGCGGCCCAGGAACGCCGGGCCGAGGATCTTCATGAACCCGGCGGTGACCACCAGATCCGGCCGGTGCCCAGCGACCGCCTCGGTGAGCGCGGCGTCCCAGGACGCCCGATCGGCATGCTGGGCGAGGTCGACGACGAAGGTGGGCAGCCCGCGATCCCCGGCCCGTTTCAGCCCTGCGGTGCCGGCCCGGTCCGCGCCAACGGCCACGACCCGGGCGGGATAGTCCGGACCGTCGGCGTCCAGCAAGGCCTGCAACAGGGTCCCGATACCGGACACCAGGACAACGACCCTGGCCGGGATCGGCAGGCGGAGCTGAGGCACGGTCTCCTGACCAGGATTAGGCGGGCGGGAGGAGTAAGAGTACCCGTGAGTGGCGATACGAGTGATGGCTCGCATCCACTCACGGGTAGTCGGAATCGAGGTCGAGATCACCCGGTTGCGGTGGTGCTGACCTGGTGCGCGGCAGCGGTCCTGGCCGGGATGCGCTCGTTCACCGCGCGCGGGATGGTTGGCCGGTTGCGCCCGCCGACCTGTTGGCCTAGCTCTACGACCAGCCCGCCGGGCCCCGACGAAGACCACGATCTCGCGGGGTGCTCACCGGCGCCGACACCGCCGTGGTGGACGCCGTGGTCGGCGGCTGGCGGACCGAAAGCGCCGCCGAAGGGATGCTGTCACCCCCGCCACACCCGGTGGGTGCGTGGCGCAATCACTTCCGGTCCGACCCCCGGACCGGCGCTCGGCGGGATCACGCGGCCCTTCACGGCTGCCGGCACCTTACCCTGACAGTTGCTGCGCTCCCTTCGGTTCACCGGGTATGTGTCCGGCACATCGCGCTTGTCACACATCAACTTGGTAGCGCACCAGGGTGCGGAGCCGGACAAGCGACGAGCGGTGCGCGCTCAGCGCAGGCTCACGGGCTGACAGCGCGGTGCAGTGTGACGATGCCGCCGGTGAGGTCGCGCCACTCGACGTCGATCCAGCCTGCGGCGGCCACCCGCTGGGCGAGTGCCGGCTGGTCGGGCCAGGCCCGGATGGACTCGGCAAGGTAGACATAGGCCTCCGGGTTGCTGCTCACCCGGCGGGCCACGGCCGGCAGTGCGCGCATCAGGTACTCCAGGTACACGGTGCGAAACGGCCCCCAGGTGGGAGTGGAGAACTCGCAGACGACCAGCCGACCGCCGGGCCGGGTCACCCGGGCCAGCTCGGTCAGCGCAGCATCGAGGTCGGCCACGTTGCGCAGCCCGAAGGAGATCGTGACCGCATCGAAGGTCCTGCTGGCGAAAGGCAGCGCCAACGCGTCGGCTCCGACCAGCGGGACCTGGCGGTGTCGGCCGGCGCGAAGCATCCCCAGCGAGAAGTCCACGGCCACGCACCACGCACCCGTGCGGCTCAATTCGACGGTGGATACCGCAGTGCCGGCGGCGACGTCGAGCACCCGTTCTCCGGATCCGGCGGCGACGGCGATCCGGGTGCTGCGTCGCCACCACCGGTCCCGGCCGAACGACAGCACCGTGTTGGTCAGGTCATAGCGGCGGGCCACCCCATCGAACATCGCAGCGACATCGCGAGGGTCCTTGTCCAGCCCTGCTCTCGGTCTACTACCACCATTCGGCCCACAACCCCTCTTCGGCACAGCGCCATCCTACGGTCGGTAGCCGTTCAGGAACCACCATCTCACTTCGCCACCCCCTTGCACCTCGGACACACCTGGTCGGGGTCGGACGGGTAGCCGGGTAGCGCCGGACCCCGGTGGCGCAGTGCCTCCTCGAGCAGGCCGCGCCGGTCGAGCCCGCGCTGGCCCCCGTTCGAGCATCGACAGGTAGCCCTGCCTATCCCGGCCAGCCCTGCGGCCACGTCGAGGCTCAATCCGCGCCGAGTTCGGATTTGCGAGCGCGCGCACCAATCGCCGACGCATCGACGCAAGACGTTGACCACTCAAACAGGGAAACGCGCACCTCAGAGCGGGTCTTTGACCAAGCGCCGCGGTCGCACCATTCAGGAGGCCTTCACGTACCGCCAACACGGAGGGCGCCGAGCATTCCGGTGACGGCGGCGGGCCAGGGGAACTCCTCGGCGCGGGCCCGAGCCGCGGCCCGGCGAGCCGGTTCGGGCGCATCGAGTAGCCGGCTCGCCGCGGCGGCGAAAGCAGGCGCGTAATCAGCGACGGCAGCACCGCAGGTCGGACCGATGATCTCGCGCAGCGCAGAGGAACGTGACACCACCACGGGGGTACCCGAGGCCAGCGCCTCCAGCGCCGCCAATCCGAACGTCTCGTGCGGTCCTGGCGCGAGCGATACGTCCGACGTGGCGAGCAGTTTGGCCACATCGCTTCGCCGCTGCACGAACCCCAGGAAGGTGACCGGCAGCCCGGCGGCGCGCCGCTGCAGGGCCGTCCGGCGCGGGCCGTCACCGGCGATGACCAGCCGCACCCGGTGCCCCGACTCGTGCAGTTCGGCGATGGTGTCGACGGAGCGTTCGACGTGCTTCTCCGGTGACAGCCGGCCGCAGTGCACCAGCATCGCGTCGGCTCCGCGGGCCAGCTCGGCGCGCAGCGCACCGTCCCGGGCCGACGGCGCGAACGTGGCCAGGTCGACCCCCAACGGGACCTGAACGACGTTGCCCGAGCCGATCCGGTCGAACTCCTCACGGGCGAAGTCGGTGGTGCACACCACGGTGTCGTACGAGGCGGCCATCCGGCGGTTGGCCCAGTCGGCCACCCGGCGGGCCGCCGGATCGGGCAGCAGGAATTGGTGCAGCAGCCGGTCAAGCCGCTCGTGCGAGATCACCACGCTCGGCACTCCGTGCGACGCAGCCCACCGGCCCATCCCGCGCAGGGTGAGCCGATCGGACACTTCAATACGGTCCGGGCGCAGCCGGTCCAACAACGAACGCACCCGGCACGGGTCGACCGCGCGATATCCACCGGTGCCCGGGATCTTCGCCGCGGGCAAAGTGATCCGCCGGACCCCGCTGGGCATCGCCTCGTCGGCTCGCCGGGGGCCGGGTACCACCAGGACCACCTCGTGGCCTCCGGCGACGTACCCGGCGCCCAGGTGGTGCAAGGCGGTACGCAACCCGCCGGACCGCGGACCGTAGAAGTTCGCGAGCTGGACGATGCGCATCAGGCAACCCGCCGGGCATCCGCAGGCAGTCCGGTGACCTCGGCGTAATGCCCGAGCAGCTCGTCGCAGATCGCCGGCCAGGTGCGCCGCAGCACGCCGCGCCGGGCGGCCGTGCCGTACCGGATCCGGAGCTCGGAATCGTTGGCCAGGGTGCGGACCGCGCCGCGCAAGGCCTCGCCGAAGACCTTGTCGGCGTCGGACCTCCCGGTCTCCGGTAGGAGGAAGCCGCTGCGCCCGTGGGACACCAGATCTCGCGGGCCGCCGGCGTCTGGGGCGATCACCGGCAGGCCGGACGCCAGCGCCTCCTGGACCGCCTGGCAGAACGTCTCGAAGGGCCCGGTGTGCACGAACACGTCCAGGCTGGCGTACGCCTGCGCCAGCTCGTCACCGGTCTTGAATCCCAAGAACGCCGCGTCGGGCAGTTGCTTGGCCAGCCGGCGCCGGTCCGGGCCGTCGCCGACTACAACCAGCCGGATGCCGGGGATGTTCTGCAGCGCGGACAGGCGCAGCACCTTCTTCTCCGGAGCCAGCCTGCCGACGAAGCCGACCAGCAGCTCACCGTTGGGGGCGAGCTGTGCGCGCAACCGCTCATCTCGGCGGGATGGGCGGAAGTGTGCGGTGTCCACGCCACGGCCCCAGCGGTGCACCCGAGGCACGCCGTGCGCGGTCAGGGCGGCTGCCGCGGAGCTGGACGGGGCCAGGGTGCGATCAGCGCCGCTGTGCACCTGCCGGGTCCAACGCCACGCGGTGCGGGCCGCGAAACCGAGACCGTAGGAGTCGGCGAACCCGGCGATGTCGGTCTGGTACACGGCCACGGTGGGCACGCCGAGCCTACGGGCGGCCCATAACCCACGCGCCCCGACGATGACCGGAGAGGCCAGGTGCACCACGTCCGGAGCGAAGTCCCGCAACGCGGTGACGATCTTGCGGGTGGGCACGCCAACTGGTACCGAGTCGACCACCGGCAGGTCCAGGGCCGGTATCCGTACCACCGTAGCGCCCCGATAGTTGTCCGGACCCGCACCCGGGGCGACGACCAGTGTTTCGTACCCGCAGCGGAGCAGGTGCTCGACCACCCGCACCACCGAGTTGCTGACGCCGTTGATGACAGGCAGAAACGTCTCGGTCACAATCGCGACGCGCATGCCGCTGACCGTGTCGGCGAGGTCTGGAGTAAAGGCGAAGCGACCATGTCGCACTGCGAAACTCCTGGCGAACTCCTCGTACCTCACCGATGTGCCCCCTACGCAGGTCGGCTCTGGCGCCGCAACCACCAGATAGCCGGCACCACCAACACCCACACTGTCACCAGCGTGATCGACGCCGATGCCGCGCCCACCGCCCAGGTCCGCCCCGCGACGCGAACCTGATCGGGGTCGAGGCTGTCGTACTCCACCCGCACCAGCTGGCCCTCCCGCAGCCCCGATGGGTAGGCCACCCCTTCCTTCGGGCGGTACACCTTGCCGTCGGGCGTGGCGAATTGCACCAACGTCCGCATCGGGGTCACCGCGAGCACCTGGGCGGTGCCGTAACCGGTGCGAGCGTCGATTCTGGCGTCGTCGAGCGCCGCCCCAGCCAGCGCCATCGTGATCAGTCCGGTTACCAGAACCGCCGCAGCGACCGGCACCCACCACGCCGGCCAGCGCCTCCTGCCGAGGGTCCGTCGGGTGGCACCAGCAACGCGCCCGGTAACCACAGCGATCATCGGGGGTAGCGTAGCCGCCGCCGCGACGGCGAGTCGACGCGGATCGACGCGGATCGACGCGGATCGACGCGCCCAGGATGCCGTCGTCGTCAGCCCTAATACGCTGACGACGTGACCACCGCGCCGCTGACTGACCGCCTGGTCGTGCGCTCGCATCTGGTGCGGGGCGGTACCGACCTGCTCGAAATGTTGCCCTCCCCTCGGGGGGTGCTGTCCTGGGTGCATGCGGGTGAGGGATTGGTGGCCTGGGGCGAGGTGGCCCGGGTGTGCACCGAAGGGCCGCACCGCTTCACCCGTGCCCAGGACTGGTGGGAGTCCTTCTGCTCTGAGCTGGACAACCGTGACGAGGTCCGGCTACCGGGCAGCGGCCCGGTAGCCTTCGCCAGCCTGGCTTTCGACGAGTCTCCGGGCAGCTCGGTGCTGGTGGTACCACGGGTCGTGGTGGGCAGGCGAGACGGCCGGACCTGGGTCACCGAGTTCGAGACCGGCATCGTGACCGAGCCGGTGATACCGGTGCAGCGTCCCCGTGGCCTGCGCTACTTCGACGGTGAGCTGCCGGTGGCTGCATGGCGCAACGCGGTCGCGCGGGCGGTGTCCCGGATGCGTGACGGGTCGGTTCCGGCGAAGGTGGTGCTCGCACACGATCTGCTCGCGGTCGCCGATGAGCCGCTGGACCCCCGGTTTCTGCTGCACGGGCTGGCCGCCCGGTACCCGGCCTGCTGGACGTTCGCGGTGGACCATCTGGTGGGCGCTACCCCTGAGTTGCTGCTGCGCCGGCGCGGCACCGAGGTGCTCTCCCGGGTCCTGGCCGGCACCAGCTGGCCGCATGACGGTGTCGCTCCCGGGGTGCTGGCCGCCGAACTACTAGGCTCGACCAAAGATCGCGACGAGCACAGCTACGCGGTGGACTCGCTGGCCCAAGCGTTGCGGCCATTCTGCACCGACCTGGTGGTCCCCACGGCACCCAGCGTCCTGCAGCTACGCAATGTGCTGCACCTGGCCACCGAGGTGCGCGGGGCGTTGCACCCCGCAGGCCCCCCGTTGCTCACCCTGGCTGATGCCGTGCACCCCACCGCCGCTGTGGGTGGTACCCCCACCCCGGCCGCGGTCAACACGATCGGCGAGCTGGAGGCGATGGACCGCGGCCGCTACGCCGGGCCGGTGGGCTGGGTCGACGCCGCTGGAGACGGCGAGCTGGGCATCGCGCTGCGCTGCGCTCAAGTCGTTGGCCGGTTCGCCCGGTTGTTCGCCGGCTGCGGGATCGTGGCCGGTTCCGACCCCGACTCGGAGGTCGCCGAGGCCGCTGCGAAGCTGGTCCCGATCCGGGATGCTCTGGAGGGCTCGTGAGTTGGTTCGGGCGCGTCGACATGCTCGCGGATACCGGAGGCCCGAGGAGGTTGTCCATCCCAGATCGGCTTGTTGCACCAGCCATCGTCGGGATCGGTCGGAGGATGGGGTGCCGCGGTCGGGGCGTGAGGGGTTGACCGTCTCGACGACCTGCAGCGGTAGCCGTAGTCGCGGTACCTCGGCCGTCTTGCCGTCCCACTCCAACCGAACGCCTGGCACGAGCGCCCCATCCTCGATCGGCTCCAGATCGTCCCACGGAGGTCTATGTCAACGAAGGTTCGTGGGCGACTCGGATGTGCCAGTAGGGGCTCGCTCGTCACGAGGGAGGTGCGGGTGGGCGGCTGGGGGTGAACAGCCAGGTTTGGGCTACGCCATCGACCTGCTCACCGGAGACTCGTTCGACGACGGCCAGGAAGTCCTGCACCGAACCGTTGCCACCGGCCCGCTCGGTGGTCCAGGTGCGCAGCGCGGTGAAGAAGTCCTCGTCCCCTACCTCTGCCCGAAGCGCCTGCAGCGCCATCGCTCCGCGCACATAGACCGGTCCGTCGAGTACCCCAGCAGCGCCGGGGTTCCCAGGCGGGATCTTCCAGAACGCGGCGTCGGCGGGGGTGCTCGCGTAGCGCTGCTCTGCCATCTGCTGCGCGGTGAGACCGCCGGTCCGCTCGGAGTACAGCCATTCCGCATAGGTGGCGAAACCTTCGTTGAGCCAGATGTCCCGCCAGTGACGCAGCGAGACGCTGTCCCCGAACCACTGATGGGCCAGCTCGTGCACCACTACTCCGATGTCCTGGCCGCCAAGGAAGAACACCGGCGAGTACACCGGGCGAGTCTGGGTCTCCAGCGCGAAGCCCTGGTTGGGCGCGTTTGGCACCACACCACCGAGTTGGCGAAACGGGTAGGGGCCAAAGACGTCGGAAAGGAACTCGGCGATCTCGGGTGTCCGTTCCACCGAGGCCCGGGCATCGGCCGCGAGCTGAGGGTCGAGGCCCCGCGCGTAAGCGGCCAGGTACAGACCGAAGCGCGTATTCCCGCGGACGATGTCGTAGTCGCCGATCGCGACGAATGCCAGGTAGGTGGCCATCGGCTCGCTCACTTGCCAGCGCCACCGCTCCCAGCCCGGCTCAACCGGCTCCGGACCACCGAGCAGGGCCCCGTTGGAGATCGCCTCCACGCCGGCGGGCACGGTGGCAGTGACCGCGAAGGTCGCCTTGTCCGAGGGATGGTCGTTTGACGGGTACCACCAGGCCGCGCTTTCAGGCTCGCCCAGTGCGATCGCACCGCCGTCGGCGGTGCGGTTCCATGGCTGGTCGCCGGCGGTTCCGCCACCCGGGATGCTCGAGGGTATCCCGGCGTAGTCCACCCGCACCGTCATCGGCGCTCCGGCCGGCACCGGAGCGGCCGGGGTGATCTGCAGCTCGCCATCGTTCTGATGGATCTCGGCCGGCCGGTCATCCACGGTGACAGCCGAGGCGGGAACCTTCAGGTCGAGGTTGAATCGGGACAGGTACGCGGTGGTCCGGGCGGTGATTGTGGTGCGGCCCTCGAGCCGGTCGGTGGGCGGGTCGTAGCGGACCTGGATGTCATATCCGGTGACGTCGTAGCCGCCGTTGCCTTTGAGCGGGAAGTACGGGTCCCCGATGCCGTCGGCGCCTATCTGGGGTGCCGCGGTGGGGGAAGGCGGTGCGTCGAGGGCGGGCGGTGGTGGGCTCGGGGTGGCAGGGGGTTGCGAGGTGCGCCACGGGTACACCAACGCGATAGCCACCAGCAACAGCGCCAGCACCGGCCCGATCCACAGCGCCCGTTTCCGCATGGTCACCTCCCCGGCGCCAGTGAGGCGCCTTGACTGGACATCCGGTCACCGACCGATGGGCCCACGGCCGCAGCCACCGCGGTCCGGATCCGATTGTGCAGGGCGCGCAGACCGGTCCGCTCGGTGCGGACCTCCACGACGCGCACACCCCGGGCCGGGGCCAGGGCATCGGCCAACTCCCCGGCAGGCACCCTGGCATGCGGCACGTGATGCGCGGCACACAGAGCTGCGAGGTCGGTGCCCTGAGGTGTGCCGAAGACCCGTTCGAAGGCGTCGGCATACTCCGAGGCACCCTGCTCCAGCAGACCGAAGACACCGCCACCGTCGTCGTTGGCGACCACCACGGTCAAGTCAGGGCGAGCCTCGTGCGGACCGGCCGACAGACCGTTGGCGTCGTGCAGGAACGTCAGGTCCCCGACCAGGGCATAGCCTGGCCCGCCATGCACCAGCGCCGCCCCGGTTGCGGTGGCGATCGCACCATCGATGCCTGCGACGCCCCGGTTGGCCAGCACGGTCAGGCCGCCACGCGGCCGGGCGGCCAGCGACACGTCGCGGATCGGATTGGATGACCCGAGCAGCAGCAGCGCCCCAACCGGTAGCGCGGGCAATAGCCGCCGGGCTACTCCGAGACCGGTGCTCTCGGAGTTCCTGTCCAGTACGGAACCCACCGCGGCTGCGGCTGTTTCGTCGGCCTGCTGCCAGCGTCGCAACCATCCCGGGTCAGGCACGCCGGTGCAGCGCAGCGCGGTGCCCACGGCGACCGCGGTGCCGGCCACATCGGTCCACTCCGGACGGTCGGTGAGGAGGGTGACAGCTACTGACGGGTCAGCCAGCAGGCGCTGTACCGGCCGGTGCAGGGTGGGGCGGCCCAGCACCAGAACCTGCGCTGGCCGCAGGTGCTCGAGGAGCGGCGAGCCCAGCAGCCACGGCCCACTCGCCAGGGCGTCCGGCCAGCTTGGTGCGGTCGGCTCGGCCACCAGCGGCAGCCCCGGTGGCGCCGGGGCGGCTCCATGACCGGCAATCACCAGCGTGCGCCGGCTCAGGTCCAGCTCCACCTCGACACGGACCGGCGATCCCGCGGGCACCGCAGTCCACGGCGCGCCGGTTGGTCGGCCTTCAAGAGCCGCCAACCGGTGCGGCGCTGGGTCTGGTGGGGGCACCAGCGGCTCGCGCAACGGGACGTTGAGGTGCACCGGCCCCGGCCCACCGCCCAGGGCACCGCGCGCGGCCGCGATCGCTCGGTCCACCGTGGAGCGCCAATGCGCTTGCTGCTCGCAGTCCGAGGGCGCCGCCACCGGCGGCGCCGCGCGGACCGCGGCGCCGAAGAGTCCGGCTTGGTGCACCGACTGGTTGGCCCCGGTACCGACCAACTCGGCCGGGCGGTCGGCGGTGACCGCCAGCAGCGGGATCCCGGCGTGGTGGGCCTCCAGCACCGCCGGGTGCAGGTTTGCCGCCGCCGTGCCTGACGTGCACACCACCGGCACCGGCCGGCTAGACCGCAGTGCCAGCCCCAGGGCCAGAAATGCCGCGGAGCGCTCGTCGATCCGGACGTGCAAGGTCAACCGCCCGGCCTGCTCGGCGGCGTGTAGGGCGAACGACAGCGGCGCGTTGCGCGACCCTGGGCAGAGCACAGCGTGCTGCATTCCGCACCGCACCAGCTCATCGACCAGCACCGTGGCCAGCGCGGTGGACGGGTTCATGAGTGGTCAGCATGCCCTGCCACCCTGTACACAGCTGGTAAGGGGGCGAGACCTACCGGCATGTCATGCCCGCGGCCGGTGGTGGTGTCAAGGAGCCGTGTGCCTTCCGTGGACAGCTCCACACCCGCGCTCCGGGAGTACCGCTGCGGCACCAGCGGCACCGCAGGTTTGGTGGTGTGCGCGTGCGCCGCGCAACCCCGGTTGGGCAACAGCCCGAAAACCATTAACAGCGCCCGGGTCGACCCGTTGGGCATCGGGGTTACCGCAACCTCGCCAACGTTCGCTACCCGTGAGTGGCCACTTATAACTGGGTTCCTTCAACGAGCGATCGGGTGGTATCGATAGCGTGCCGCATGGTCTCCGAGCTGTTTGATCCTTCAGCGTGGCGCAGTGTCGAGGGCTTCGACTTCGTCGACATCACCTACCACCGCGCGGTGGCGCACGGCACCGTCCGGATCGCCTTCGACCGGCCGGAGGTACGCAACGCCTTCCGCCCGTCCACGGTGGACGAGCTGTACCGGGCGCTGGATCACGCCCGGATGACCTCGGACGTGGGATGCGTGCTGCTGACCGGCAACGGGCCCTCGCCGCGGGACGGCGGCTGGGCGTTTTGTTCGGGCGGGGACCAGCGGATCCGAGGTCGCTCCGGCTACCGATACGCGTCCGGGGAGACGGCCGACACCGTCGATCCCGCGCGCACCGGTCGGCTGCACATCCTGGAGTGCCAGCGGCTGATCAGGTTCATGCCCAAGGTGATCATCGCGGTGGTGCCGGGCTGGGCGGCCGGCGGCGGGCACTCATTGCATGTGGTGTGCGATCTGACCCTGGCGTCGGCCGAGCACGCCAGGTTCAAGCAGACCGACGCCGACGTCGGGTCCTTCGACGGCGGGTTCGGCTCGGCCTATCTGGCTCGGCAGGTAGGCCAGAAGTTCGCCCGGGAGATCTTCTTTCTCGGGCGGGAGTACAGCGCGGCCGATGCACACCGGATGGGCATGGTCAATGCGGTGGTGCAGCACGACTGCCTGGAGACGACCGCGCTGGAGTGGGCCAGCGCCGTCAACGCCAAGTCGCCCACCGCGCAGCGGATGCTCAAGTACGCGTTCAACCTGATCGACGACGGTCTGGTAGGCCAGCAGCTCTTCGCCGGTGAGGCCACCCGGCTGGCGTACATGACCGACGAGGCCGTCGAGGGCCGCGACGCCTTCCTCCAGAAGCGACCCCCCGACTGGTCTCCATTTCCCTGGTACTACTAACTGGGGTTTTCCGACCTGCGAGGATCATGGTTGCACTGCCTCTGTTCAGCACTTTCACCGTTCGAGGCGTTACACGGCATTCTTTGGCTTTACAGCGTCTTGCGGACAAGCTGCGGACAGCTGGAGATTAACTGGAGAGCTGAGGAACCAACCCGTCGTGAACTCGACATCACCAACGTTTCAGCGAACGGGGATGTCGGTGCCGTCGAGTTCACGACGTACAGACACGGCCGACCCTCGCCACTGCCGATCGGCACGCATTCCCTGACCGCGGTATCACTCCCACTGACCGGGCAGCATGCGTCGGCGTCGGCGTCGGCGTCGGCGTCGGCGTCGGCGTCGCCGACGGTCAACGCATCCCGATTTCGGGGAAGGGCTGAGAACCGCTCTTGAGTAGCTAGTCTCCACCCTCGACGTATCGCGATACGCGACGTGCCGGCCGAGTGGCTCCGGCAAAACTGGGGAAACCAGTCCGCTGCGGATCGAGCGCGGCGGACATCCGACCCGTCGCAGACCGGTACGGTTCGGGATCGGCAGCGAGTTACGGGGAGGCCAGAGAGCACGATGCCCTGGTGCATCACGTATCCCGGACTCGACAGCACAGCTGCCCGCAGCGAGACCCGCAACGCTGACGTCGAGTTGGGGACCCGGGAAACGGTCGGCACGTCGAGGGCGGTCGCCCGGTGCGGGTGATCCGGTGTGATGGGTCTCCGGAGGCGATCTGGGAGTTGGACGCCGCGCTGCACGCCATGCTCGGCGGAGGCGAGGCAGTCGTACCGCTAGGACCGGAGCAACGCCATCCGCCTCGCGACCCGGGCCCCGGCCAGGTCGTCATGACCACCTCAGGCTCAACCGGGGAGGCCAAGTGGGTGCAGCTCAGCGCTGCCGCGCTGGGTGCCTCGGCTGCAGCTTGCCATGCCCGGCTCGGTGGTCCCGGCCGGTGGTTGCTGGCGCTGCCCGTCCAGCACGTCGCGGGGCTGCAGGTGCTGGTTCGCGCCGTGCTCGCGGGCACCCCGCCCGCGGTGTTCGGCCTACGCGGCGGGTTCGACCCGATCGCGTTCGGCGCCGCGGCCGAGGAACTAGCCGGGGCGCCCGGGCGGTGCTACACGGCACTGGTGCCCACCCAGCTGGTCCGGCTCCTCGACAGAGATCCGGGCCTACTCGCCCGCTTCGACGCGGTATTACTGGGTGGTTCCGCCATACCGGAGGCGTTGCTGCGGCGAGCCCGGGAGGCGGGTATAGCCCTGGTGACCAGCTACGGCATGACCGAGACCGCGGGCGGCTGCGTCTATGACGGGTGGCCGCTGAACGGGATACAGATCCGGGTGGACAGCAGTGCGACGATCGAGCTGGCCGGGCCGGTGCTGGCCACCGGATACCTCGATGCGCCTGAGGAGACCGCCGTCGCGTTTCGCGACGGCTGGTTCCGGACCTGCGATCTCGGGCAACTCGACTCGCAGGGTCGGCTGCGGGTGCTCGGCCGAGCCGACGACGCGATCATCACCGGCGGGCTCAATGTATCCCCAGCCGAGGTGGAGGCAGTGCTCACCGGCCTTGCCGGAGTCGCGGCAGCCTGCGTGGTGGGCATACCCGACCCGGAGTGGGGAGAGCGGGTCACCGCCGTGGTGATACCTGCCGATCCTGAGCAGCCGCCGGACCCGGACGCGCTGCATGTCGCCGCCCGACGTCTGCTGACCCCCGCGCAGGTTCCCAAGGAGATTGTCCTGTTCGACGCGCTGCCGCTGCGCGCAATCGGCAAACCCGACCGCCGGGCCATCCGGACAATTCTCGCCGGGCGGGCTGCGCACTAAACACTTTGCGTACATGTTCACCCACTCTGGGTATGGACTGCTGCGCACGGCAGGGGTTACCTGGACACCAACTACCTCAGTAATCACACCAGTCACACCAGGAACACCTGCCACTCCATCAGGGCTAGTCAGGAGCATCCCGTGACGCCGCCGGTTCGTTGCTACCACCGTGTCCGCATGGGGGCACGGGCTACTGCCCTCAGCGTTGTCGCGGTGCTCGCGTTGCTCACCGGGGCGGATCTTCCGGCCATCGCCCAGGACACGGCGCAAGAAGACCGAGCCACCACCTGGTTCGCCTCTCTGGTACCCGACGGGGATGACACGAACGTGCGAGCCGACGCCGGTGGGCTGCGCCTCGACTCCAACCCTGGCGGGCCGGCAAGTCTCCGGACCAGCCAGCCGCAGGGCATGCTGCTCACTGCGGTGCAGCCGCTGGCCGAGCTCAGCAGCCACCTAGTGGCGGAACTCATCGCCGACCAGCCGGCAGGCTCGGCCGTCGCCGTGGACGTTCGCGGCACTCGCGGCGACGGCTCGTGGACCGAGTGGGTGCCTATCGACCCGAAGGCGCCCGCGATGCTGAACGCCGCGGTGACCAGCGTGCAGGCCCGGGTCATCCTGCAGGGCGGACAGGCCGGCGCGAGTCCACTGGTGCGATCGGTCCGGCTGACCGCGCAACCTGGCGTACAACTGCTCGCCGCTCGACCCCGCAACGCCCACACCTTCCGGGTGTTCGCCACCCGTGAGGGATTGGTCGGCAGCACCACAGCCAACGGTCACGTGATCCGCGAGCGGGACCACTTCGTCGCGCTGCCGTCGCGCCGGGGTCTGTCTCCCCGCGGCTCGGGCGACTACACGGTGAAGGTCTGCGCGGACAACGGCCGATGCGAATGGGCACCGGTGTGGGACGTCGGTCCGTGGAACACCACCGACGATTACTGGAACGCCGCCGACACCCGCCAGTCTTGGCAGGATCTGCCGCAGGGCCGGCCACAGGCACAGGCCGCCCATGATGACGGCCACAACGGGGGCCTGGACCAGTTCGGCAGGAAGGTACTCAACCCGGCCGCTATCGACCTGGCAGACGGCACCTTCTGGGATGGCCTTGGGCTCCGCGACAACAGCTGGGTCACCGTCACCTATCTGTGGACCGACGGCGGACCGCTGGCCATCGTGCGGATGCCTCTGCTGCACGTCCGCAGTGGCCCGGGGGTGCATCACCCACCAGTGGGTCTGGCAGCGCAGCGCGCTGCGCTGCGGGTGGAGTGCGCTGTCACCGGCCAGCTGGTGAACGGCAACGAGGGCAGCACCGATCGGTGGCTGCGGATCGGCCCGGACCAGTACGTTTCCGCCGCGCACGTCAACATCGAGGGGGCCCAGGAGACGGGCATGGGCTGCGCATCCCCATAGGGTTGTGTTGTGGCGAACGTGGCGCAATGGGTGCAGGGGGCGCGGCCTCGAACGTTGCCCAACTCGATCGCTCCGGTACTGGTGGGCTGGGGCGCGGCAGCGGCAATCGGCGCGTCACATTGGACGCGGGCACTGCTGGCCCTGGTCGTGGCGCTGGCACTGCAGATCGGGGTCAACTACGCCAACGACTACTCCGACGGGATCCGCGGCACCGACACCGTCCGGGTGGGCCCTATGCGGCTGGTCGGATCCGGTGCCGCGGCACCCGGCGCGGTGCGCGCGGCCGCGCTGGCCAGCTTCACCATCGCCGCGGTGGCCGGATTAGTGCTGGTTGCACTGGCCCAACAGTGGTGGCTGCTTGCGCTGGGCACGGCATGCATCGCTGCGGCCTGGTTCTACACCGGAGGGCCACGCCCCTACGGGTATGCGGGGTTCGGGGAGCTGGCCGTGTTCGTCTTCTTCGGGCTGGTCGCGGTGCTCGGCACCCAGTACGTCCTCAGTGGCCGGATCACCCTCATCGGTGGTGTCGCAGCTGTCGCGGTAGGAGCGATGTCGGCCGCGGTACTGGTGGCCAACAACCTGCGCGACATCCCCACGGACTCGAACACAGCCAAGCGCACACTTGCAGTGCGCCTCGGCGATCACCGGACCCGTACGCTGTACACCGCACTGGTAGCTGTTCCGTTCGTCGTGACCCTCGGCCTCGCGATCACCCGTTGGGCAACCCTGGCCGGCCTGCTCGCGCTGGTACTCGCGGTGCCGGCGCTGCGTCGAGTATGGGGCGGGACGAGCGGACCCGAGCTGATCCCGGTGCTGCGAGACACCGGGCTGGCGCTGCTGGTGTGGGCGTCCGCAACCGGAGCCGCGCTGGCTGTGTAAGACCGGACATCAGCGGTCATCAGCAGTCAGCGCTCCTCCCCACGGAGCTGGCGACGAAGCCGTTCCCGCTCGGCCCGGCGGCGATCCCCCACTACCGCCAGGCCGGCGTTCACCCGGGACCGCAACGAGCCCAGCAGCAGCATCGACAGCGGCAGCGCCACCACCATCGCGAGCAGGATCGCCACCAGTAACGGCACCCTGGCGAGGACTAAGAGCTCCGCTATGACGAACACCAGGGCCAGCCGGGCCGCGCTGTAGAGCGCCACGTCACGGATGAGCGTCGAGCGGCTCGATGGGATCTTCGGTGGCACCACAGCCTTCCAGCTTAGTAGAGCCCGGCAGTCGACCAGTTAAGGGACAGGAGGCGCGAATACGCCGAACGGGTGGCTAGTGAGTGGTGGCCCCGAACAGCGGGTAAAACGAAAGTACGGGTGACCAGCGGTTTGGATGTGAGGTTGTCATGAACACGGTCGGTTGGATCGTCTTGGGGATCGCCGTGGTAGCGGTGATCGTGCTGCTGGTGGTGGCCATGCGGTGGCGAAGCCGGGCCAACCTGCAGGAAAGGTTCGGGCCCGAATACGAACGCGAGGTTGCCGCCCGCGGCAGCGAGCGGGACGCGGAGCGGCACCTGCGCGATGTCGCCGATCGGCGTGATCAGCTCGACATCCGCGGTTTGGACCCTGCGGCCCGCGATCGTTACACCCGGCGCTGGGAGGCCGTGCAGACCGAGTTCGTCGACCGGCCCGGACCCGCGCTGGATGAGGCGGACCAACTGGTCACCGACGTGATGCGGGACCGAGGCTACCCAGTGGAGAACTTCGGTGAGCGGGCCGAGCTGGTCGCCGCGGACCATCCCCAGATCGTTGAGCATTATCGCGCTGCGCACGCCGCCCGTAGGAGCCACCACGGTCAGTCAGCCGCCGTTGACACCGAAGAACTGCGGCAGGCTTTCGTGCACTACCGCGCATTGTTCGATGAACTCGTACAGGGGCGCTAGACAACTGGACTGATCATAATCACTTACGGAGGCACGAGATGAACACCGCGCCCCAGCACGGGGATCCCGAGCGGAAGGAAGGATTGGGCGGACGAGTACGCCGTTTCGTCGACAGGGAGTTGGACCGCGTCCTGGACAAGGAGGATCGAAGTGCTAGCCAAGGCCCTGTCGACCATCCACATGAACCGGACCGGACCCCGGAGTCTGACAGGACTACCGTGACTGACACGGCTACCGTGTCTGACCGGGTCGGCGAGCCCGGCCGTGCTGCGGATCGGGAAAGCGTCACCACCCACTCCGACGACATCGGCCGCGCTGGCCCTGCAATGACGACGACCGCGTCCGCTGAATCCGGATATGATCCCGACCCCCCCAGAGACGATAGCGTGGACAAAACTGGGACCGCGACGCTCGGCCGCTCAAGCGACCAGACCGCGGCGGATGCCGGTGCCGAACGCGTAGGGCTGCTCAATGATCCGGCGAGCCTGCGGGACCAATGGCAACAGCTACAGGGCACTTTCGTCGACGACCCGCAGCGTGCCGTTCGGGAGGCCAGTGAGCTCGTCGAACGGACCCTGCAGGAAATCCACGCGAACGTCACCCGTGGGCCGGCCGCCGACCCAACCTCGACCGAAGACTTGCGGGTGAGCTTCCAGCGCTACCGCGAATTCTTTCAACGGCTGCTTTCGGCATGATCTCGCCGGGAAGTGCCATGACCGAAGTACCATGACCTCAGTCCGGCGAGGACCGAGGACGACCCGACGCTAGACACAAGCCGGCCCCTGACCACGTTCTGCCAGGGGCCGGTCTCCGCAGCAGTGAGTCAGGTCTGGACCCGCTTCTCGTCTCCCGCCTCGAGGTCCTGAGGAGGGTTCTCAGCGGTCGCCGGATCGGGCTCGTTCTCACCTGCGCCGAGGTTAGATTCCTCCCCGATCTTCTCGAAGCGCTCCTTCAATTCTTCCGCCGACGGCGCTTGTGTCCGGTCCTCGGCCATGATCGCTCCTCTCGTGGTGGGAACCTTCTGTGAAGTACCTCAACCTTCCGTGGAGTACCTCACCAGGCTCGGTCGCAAACGCACGTCCGAACCATTACGGCAGTCTACGACGACCGCTGCGCGATGGAAGAGTGTTGATCCCTTCCCGGTTGGAGGAAACCAGCCGCCGGGGCGGACCATGCCGCGAGTGGCCGCCGGTCCGAGCGGGACGAGAGCCGCCGCATTGACCTGCGCGGTTCATCCCATTACCGGCGCTTTACCTCTACACAACCGTTCGAGTACCTAGGCGTAATCTGTCACGATACTCCGGTAGATCCCGACTGAGAGGTCGCACAAGTCTGGGGAGGCCCGCGATGTCCCAGCCACAACACGCTGAACGCCTGCTCACGCCCGGGGAGGTAGCTGCCCTGTTCCGAGTGGACCCCAAGACGGTCACTCGGTGGGCGTCCGCTGGGCGGATAGGCTCGATCCGGACCCCTGGCGGGCACCGGCGGTTCCGCGAGACCGAGGTTCGCGCCCTGCTCGCGTCGCTCACCACCCCGGCACCACCGGATCGCGCATCCGAGCGCACGTTGGACCGTGCTGACGCGCACGCCCGCCGAGTGAAGATCGGGTGAGGCAGGCTCGTCGACTGCGCTGGACGCTACTACGCTCGGTGGCAACCTGAAGGAGGTGGCTGCCGTGCACTACGTGATGGCGGCGATCGGGGTGGCTGGAGTGGCCGCGCTGCTGTGGAAGGCGTTGCGGCCGCAGCGCCCGGCTGCGCGCTCGGTGCTCGCTCCCGACGATGATCCTGAGTTCCTTCGGGGCTTGGACCGTAAGCGACAGCAGCCCGACGAGGAGCGCTGACGCAAGCTCACGACGGGCGGCCGCTGCCGGTTGCTCGAGTGACAGCGTGCGGGAAGTCGTCGGCGACTGTCGCGGCCAGCTCCAGGGCAGCCAATCGGGCGCCTGGATCCAGGCGGTCTAGGTCGATCTCGCCACCCTCTTCGAGGTGCTCGTCGAACGGCATCCGGCACACTGATCGGCAGCGGGCCGCGAAGTGCATGGCGACCCGCTCGAGGTCGACCTTGCCCGCGGTCGGGCGCACCGAGTTGATCACGGCGACCGACCGGCTGACCAGCTCGCCGTAGCCATGTGCGTCCAGCCAATCCAGGGTGGCCGACGCCGAGCGCGCTCCGTCGATCGAGCTCGACGAGACGACGATCAGGGAGTGCGCGACATCCAGAACGCCTTTCATCGCCGAGTGCATCAGCCCGGTCCCGCAGTCGGTGAGCACGATGTTGTAGAAGTGTTCGAGCAGGTTCACCGTGCGCCGGTAGTCCTGTTCGCTGTAGGCCTGGGACACCGCCGGATCCTGCTCACTTGCCAGGATCTCCAGCCGGCTGGGGCCCTGCGAGGTGTAGGACCGGATGTCGGAATAGCGGCGGATCCGATCAGCGTCTCGGAGCAGGTGCCGCACCGTGGCGCTGGTCTCCAGCGGGATCTTCTGCGACAGCGTGCCCCGGTCGGGATTGGCATCCACGCCGATCACCCGGTCTCCCCGTAGCGAGGCGAGGGTCGAGCCCAGCGTGGCCGTGATGGTGGTCTTGCCTACGCCTCCCTTGAGGCTCAGCATCGCGATCTTGTAGCAGCCCTGCAGCGGCTGGTTGATCTGCGATATCAGTTCCCGACGCCGCAGCTCAGAGGCGCTCTCCCCGAGGTTGACGGCACCCGCAGAGGCAACGAACAGCGCTCGTCGCCACCCCCCTTGTGGGGGTCTCTTATCCTGCCGTAGCAACTGTGCGGAGGACAGGTCATGGGACGAATCCGAGCCATCGTGCACCGTCAGATCCCGGCGTAGGAGTGGAATCCGGCGATGACGATGTTGACGAAGAACAGGTTGAACAGCATCACCGCCAAGCCCACCACGTTGATCCACGCCGCCCGCGGACCGCGCCATCCGGCCGTCGCCCTGGCGTGCAGGTATCCCGCGTAGATCACCCATGCGACCAGAGCGAATGTCTCCTTTGGGTCCCAACCCCAGTAGCGGCCCCAAGCCGCCTCGGCCCAGATCGCGCCGGTAATGATCATGAAAGTCATGATCGGTAGGGCGATCACCGCTGTCCGGTAGGCCAGCCGATCCAGGGTGGCGGTACTGGGTAGCCGAGCCGCGACCGCCGAGCCGGGTCGGGTGCTGAACAGGTAAAGAACGCTGGCCACCCCGGAGACCAGCAGGATGCCCGATGCGCCGGCCGCCGCCGAGACATGGATGGTGATCCAGTACGAGTTCAGTGCCGGGACCAACGGCGCGGCCTGCGCGTAGAGCAACGTCCCGCCGAGGAACATCAACACCACTACGGGCAGCAGCACGAAGACGCCCAGCCGCTGCAGCGCCGCAGCACCATTGACGCGGCCATTGTCGGGGACACTGCGCTGCCGGTACAGCATCACCAGCCAACCAGCCACCGCAACCAGGCAGATCGCCGAGATGAACTCGTACATATTGGCCCAGGGCGCTCGCCCGGTGGCGGCCCCGCGCAGCACCAGTGAGCCGGCGTGCACCAGCGCTGCGAGTCCCGTGAGGGCCACCGCTGACCGACCGACCCGCTCCGTCCTGCCCCGGGTTGCCGTACTCGGTGGCGGAGTCATCGTCGCAATCGGTCCGCCGCCTCCGGGTGCTGCACGCTGCGCGGCTGCAGCGCCAGGAACCCGACCGACGGCGTACTCGACGGCATGCAGGACCATCGCGAAGAGGTAAAGAGCCAGTGCGGTGTGGTACGCGAGGTCACTGTAGGACGCCAATATCGGGTCGATTGGCATCGCTTACGATTCCCCTTTCGACGCTGCCTTGGACGTTGGCACAGTCACCGGTGGCTGCGGGTGTCCGGTTGGCAGCAGGTCGACGGCGATGCGGTCGAACTCCTCGCCGTAACCGGCGGCCTCCGTGCGGGCCAGCCCGCCTAGCTCGACCACGGTACCGGCCGGCCCGGCCGAACAGACGCGGACCCAGAACCGGCGACGCTTCACTGCCAGAGACAGCCCGAGTCCACCGAGAACCAGCACCGCAAAGCCGAGCACCCAGTGCTGCGCCGGGTCGTAAGACACCTGCAGCGAGACGAACCGGGTCACCCCATCGAGGCTCACCACGGTGCCGTCGGGCAGGGTGAGCTGCTCACCAGGGCGCAGGTTCTGGCGTGCCACCTGCTTGAGCCGTCCAGACTCCACCATGGACTGATCAATAGCGAAGATCGACTGGCCGCGGCCGGAGTTGTTGCCGAGATCCCCTTGCAACACGTCGATCGCGACGGCAGGGTCGAGCAGATCAGGAAAACCCGAGGACAGCAACGTTCCTTGGAACGCCGCGGTCGGAGCGAACAGGCCGGTGATCGCAAGCTGCCGGGTCCGCCGGAGCGCATCATCGGTCACGCCGGGCGGGTCTAACTTGGTCGTCCCCTCCGACAGCAGGGTGGCCATGTCCACCGGCCGCCACTGCACCACGCCGCTGCGCCGCTGCCCGTCCGGGAAGGTGACGGTGAACTGCGGCGCGTAACCATGGCCGAGCAGGTATACCCGGGTGCCGCCCATCCGCAGTGGGTCGTTGACCGCCAGCTGGTGCGGACGCCACGCGCCGCCAGCAAGATCGCCCACAGTCAGGTCCTCGGGAGCCTGGTAGGCGATGTCGGCGCGAAATTCCTGCGGCTGCCCGGTGCTCAGGTACGTCGGAGTGAACCCGTCGACCTGCACACAGAACGGGTCGAGCGCGGTGCCGTCCACCGACAGGCCGGGGCGGAAGGAGTCATAGGCCAGCGGACCGGAGTTGCAGAACTGCGACCCGTTGGCGAGCACGATCACCTGTCCCTCGTAGCCGACCAGCTTGCCGACCGCGAAGGACACCAGCAGCCCGACCAGGGCGAGATGAAAGACGAGATTACCGGCCTCCCGCAGGTAGCCCCGCTCGGCGGACAGCGTGCGGGCACCGCCGGGCTCGTCCCGCTCGGCGATGCGCCAGCCGCGCAGCCGTCGCCGGGCGGCGGCCAGGACCTCGTCGGCAGTGGGGGCGGCGTCGCCGTCGAGCTCGGCTCGAGCGTGGTGCGGCAGCCGGCTCAGATTCCGGGGCGTGGCCACCGGCGCCCGACGGAGCTGCCTGGCGTATTCGACGCTGCGCGGCAGCACGCAGCCCACCAGCGACACGAACAGCAGCAGGTATATCGCGGCGAACCAGGGACTGGCGAAGACCTCGAACAAGCCCAGCCGGTCCAGCACCGACGCCAGCGCCGGATACTCGGTTTTGTACCGTCGAACGCGTTCCGGGTTCAGCGAGTACTGCGGCAGCAGGGCGCCCGGCAGCGCGGCCAGCGCCAGCAGGAACAGCAGCACCAGCGCGGTGCGCATGCTGGTCAGACCCCGCCAGGTGTTGCGCAGCACCGCAGCCACGGGATAGCCCACGGTGAGTCAGCGTAGGTCGAGCGGCTACCAACCGGGCTACCAACCCGGGCTACCGACCGGCCGCCGCCCGAGTCATGGCCCCGCACGGCACCGGGTCGACGCAGCGTAACGATGGCGTTCCGCTGGGCGATAGGTCCGCTGAGAGGTGGGCTTTTGATCTATTTCACTACATTCGTCACGCTTGTTCGGCCCCAGCAGGAGGGCACGGAGAGACGCTGGGGGTCTCCGGCTCGAGTGGAGGGCAATACGGTCCTCCTCCCGCTCGGGACCGAAGTGCAGGCAGGCGACCACATAGAACATCGAGTTCCGAACAAAGAGCCACGAACAATGGTCGTGATCGACGTTGCGCACCCGCACAGGGCCGGCGCGAACGATCACATTGAGGTGACCTGTGTGCCCACCGGGCGAGTCGTGGTCCCGGATTACCCGGCGCCGACCCTGCATTCCTCGATGTCCGTCGCCGTTGCGCTGGTGGCGGAGGGACGGATGTCCGAGGCAGTCTCCGAGGCGATGCGGCTGGTGGAACGACGCGTCCGGTCTCTCACAGCGAGCGATGAGTCCGGACCCACACTGATGGATTCGGTGTTCGGCGCGAGGCCGCCGCAACTCGATATCACCACAGCAACGGGCACGGCGGCCGAAGACGAGCGCGAAAGCTTCCGCCTCTTGTTCATCGGTGCCATGCTCGGATTGCGATACTCCCAACGCGTCGGTATCGGTGCTGATACCACAGCGTACGAGACCATGGAGTACCTGGCTTTTGCCAGCATGCTGATGCGTCGTCTGGATCGTGCCGAGAGCAGGCTAGGTTGAGCTGCGGGCAGTGCGTTGAAAGGCCGGTTGAGAGGCCGGGTGAGAGGCCGGGTGAGAGACGCTGCCTTCCCAGTACCCGACGAGGTCTGCGTAGAGGGCGTGTCCGGCCAGCAGCCGCTGGTGGCTGCCGAGGACCGCGTCGGCGCCATCCATGAGCAGAATGCGGTCGGCGCGCATCGCCGAGCTGATCCGGTGCGCGATGACGACGAGCGTGCCGTGGCGCGCAGCGAATGCCTGCTCGGCCCTGGCCTCAGCGATCGGGTCCAGGTGACAAGTGGCCTCATCGAGGACCACGATCTGAGCCGGGGACAGGTAGATCCGGGCCAGCGCAATGAGTTGACGTTCCCCGGGCGACAGCGCTCCCCCACCGGCCGCGACCTCGGTGTCGTAACCGCCAAGGCGCGAGATCGTCTCCTCCAGCCCGACGGCAGCCACGGCCTGATCGATCTCGTCCTGCGCCGCGTGCGGTTGCAGGTAGACAAGATTGTCCCGCAGGGTGCCGGCGAACACGTAGGCCTCCTGGGGGATGAGCGCCACCGTGCGCCGCAGGAAGCCCTCGTCGATCTGTTCGAGGACCAGGCCCCCAAGCCTCAGCTGGCCGCGTTGTGGGGCGACCAGCCTGGCGAACAGATTGGCCAGAGTGGACTTCCCCACTCCGCTCGGGCCCACCACCGCCAGGTGCATGCCCTCGGCAACGTGCAGGGTGAGATCCCGCACGATGGGCTCGGCGTGTGGAGAGTATGCGAAGGTCACGCCGTCCACGTCGAGGGCGTGCCCTGCGGGGAGCAACCCTGGTGAGTTATCCGCCGGCACGGGCGACTCGGCGGTGATCTCTGCCAGCCGGCCGAGGACAACTCCGAGGCTCACGAGGATCGTGCCCCCGGCGTTCACCAGAACCTGGATTGCCGGCTGCAATCCGCTGAACAGGTAGAGGACACCCCCGATGAGCTGGCCGACGGTGAGGTGCTGGTGGCTCAGTAGCCACGGCGCCAACGCCAGCAGTGCGAATACGGGCAGGTGCGCGCCCACCGTCACCACGGGGACCTGTAACACAGACGCCCTCGCGAAGGCCCGTAAGGCTTGAGCCTCGGCATCGATGGCCTTGCCCACGTCTCGCGCCGCGCGCGGTTGCGCTCCATACGCGACAACGTCACGCATGCCCTCGACTACTGGGGCAGCGACCACCCCGATGTTCTCCCCGCACAGCACGACCGCCTGATAACGCGCCGCCAGACAACGGATGACCAGGGCGAAACCGGCCAAGGCCAGCGCCACGAACGAGGCGACAACGAGGGCGAGCAGCGGGGCGAGCACAGCCAGCCCGACGATGGCTGCGACGCCCGCCGAGAGCATCTGACGCATGTTGCGAAGCAGGCTCGACAGCAGTTCTCGCACCGTTTCCACCTGCACGGTGGCCTGCGAAACGCTCGATCCACCGGCTTCCTCGCCTCGCACCCCCCGCTCGAGCGCGGCCTTGACGACGGTACTGACCAGCGAGTCGCGCAACGGTTCGACCGCTGCAGCAAGCCACGGATAGGCCTGCCGGGTTCCCAGGGCGCCGATCACCCATACCAGGGCCAAGACCGCGAGGTAGCTGAACCCCACCAACGGGCGTCCCACGAGAAAGCCGCGGTCGATGGCGCCGGCCACGAGCAGTCCGGACAAGAAGGCGGGCACCGCCTCAACGGCCGACCAGGCGGCCAGCCTGCGCAGCGCCTGACGCTGGGGGCCCAGGTGACGGCGCAGCAATCGTCCACCGGCCGCGAACCTCATGGTCTGCCCGTCCCGCCGGCGGCGAACACCGCCCGGTAGGCGGGGTCGGCCCACAACACGTGGTGTGGAGCCAACGTCCGGATGCGCCCGGCGTCGAGCCAGGCAACCAGGTCGGCCCGGGCGGCGGTGGTACCTCGGTGGGCCACCACCAAGGAGGTCCGTCCCGCCAGCACGCTCTGGAGGGCGTGGGTTACCTGCACCTCGGTGGCCGTGTCGAGACTGCTCGTGGCATCGTCGAGGACGATCACCCGAGCCCCGACCAGGATGGCCCGGGCCAGCCCGAGCCGCTGCAGCTCCCCGCCCGACATCGGAGCCCGGACCAGCGGGGTGTCATAGCCTTCGGGTAGCAGCCGGATGAACCGGTCGGCCTGAGCTGCGGCTGCCGCCGCCGTTACCTCGGCTCGTGATGCTCCCGGCCGGGCGTAGGCGAGCATGTCGTGCACGGTGGCGCCGAGCAAGGCTGGGCGCTCGAAGGCATACGTCACGGCACGGCGCAGCGCAGGCAGCTCCACCAGGGCCACGGGAGTCCCGTCGAGCAGCACCTCGCCCTCATCTGGGTCCAGCAGCCGCCCGACCAGGGACACCAGCACGCTTTTCCCGGTGCCCGATCGTCCCACGACGGCCACACTGGTGCCCGCCGGCACCGAGAGATCCAGCTGGTCGAGGATCGTCCGCCGGCCCATCCGCACGGTGACCTTGCACAGCTCGAGCTGTCCGGGTCCGTGGGGAGCCGGCAGCGCCACGCATGGTGGTGCCACCGCGGGTCGCGCCTCCAAGACCTCACTCACCCGGCCGGCTCCCACCTGGGTGTCCAGCAGGGAGACCAGCGCGTCCAGCAGGCCGACCGAGCCCATGGCCATGGCGACATAGGAAGCGGCCGCCAGCAGCTGACCGGCGGTGATATCGCCGGCGGCGAGCGCGAGACCCCCCACTGACAGCACCAACACCTCGAGCATCGGTACGAGCAGTCCCAGCCGCCAACTGGCCTGGCCCTGTGCCATCCACACTCTTCGCCCGGCCTCGTGCAGCTCAGGTAGCGGTTGCAGGATGCGGTTGATCTCCAGCTGGGAGGTGCCGCTGGCCCGGATGGTGCGACCGCCCCGCAGGGCGTCGAGCAGCCGGGTGATGATCGCTGCTAGCAGTTCCTGGTAGCTGATCAACGGGTGACTTGCTCTGGTGATGAACACCCGGACCAAGGCCATCGCCGGTGGCACCCCCACCAGAAGGGTGACGGCCAGGCGCCAGTCGATCAGCGCCAGGCCCGCGACGGCGCCGATGCCGACCAGCAGGGTCGATCCCGCCGCCAGCAGCAGCGGCAGGAACGTGGCCGGAGTCCCGGCGTTGACGGTCAACCGGGACAGCAGGTCACCAGCCGGAAACCGTCGCTGGCCGGGGACTCCGAGTGCCAACGCACGTGCGATGAGCCGGTGCCGGAACGTGGCGGTCAAAGCACTGCCGTAGTAGGCACTGATCAGGCCGTCCAGGGCGTCAACCGCGGTGGCGGCGCCCATGAGCACCGCCAGCCACCGCAGCGCAGGTAGCAATTCGCCGCCTTGGGTGGCTGCATCGATGGCGGCGGCCAGTGCGCTCGGTATCGCAACCGTGGTGGCGACTCCAGCGAGGGTGACCACGACCAACGCAGCTGCCAGGCCCGGGGCCTGGCGTATACTGCGCTTGAGCAGCCGGCTACCCGAGGACCGCAGGGTTTCGGCGGACGCGTGTGGTCCAGCGATCCGGGTCAGCGTTCTTATCAGCCTGCCGCCGGAGTCAGCGGGGGTCATATCGAGTCTCGCTCTTTGGCTAGGCTTTCGCCGACGGCTGGGTACGGAGGCGGCCGCGGACCGCCTCCGTACCCAGTTGTCCTGGGCTGACTACTCCGATGTTGCTACTTGCAGGTGGCCGCGATGGCGCAGACGGTCTGAATCACGTTGACGCTGAGCGCGACACACTTCTGCTGGCAGGTGTTGCCGAACTGGATGCCGTCGATCTCGATGGGGGCGGTCTCGGGCAGCGCCTGCAGTGAGCTCACCAGGTCGTAACTGTTCATGCTGTCATCTCCTTGTTGTTGTGAGTGTTGACTCATTCCGCTTCCCATCACAGTGGGAAGAGGCTTTTCTCGGCATCGGCCGTGGGGGCCGCGGCGGCGAGAGGCAGAAGCGAGCCAAACGCTGGTTCAGTTCCCTGCACGAACCAGAGACCAGACCCGCGTGGTCGTTGTCGACCTCGGCGTACTCGAAGTCGATGCCCTCGATTTTGCCCAGTTCGAGGAGACGCCGTTTCAGCGTCCTCGATTGCGTCACGGGTATCGTTTCGTCCTTGGCGCCATGCAAGAGCAGCAGCGGCGCTGAAAGGGAGGCACAGCTTCGCAACACATCTCGAGGTCCGATGGCATCCTCGATGCGGCGCAGTCCGCCCAACTGTTCGATTCGCCGTCGCACCGCGGTGTTGGCGCTGTCATGGAAGCGTGCCGCGGACAGGAACGGGGCGACGGCGGCGCACGCCGACCACAGCTGTGGCTCGTGGCTCGCCGCGAGCAGTGCCAGAAAGGCCCCGTAACTCAAGCCCAGCACGACCGGGCCGGGAAGCCGACGAGGTGCCCTGTCCGTGGCCAGGTTCCGCCCCAGGTGCAGCACGTCATCGAGATCGGGTCCGCCCCACTTGCCGATCACGGCGTGCAGATGCTCGTCGCCGTAGCCTGTGCTGCCGCGGTAGTTCGGCGCCACCACCGCTGCGCCGTGCGCTGACAAGCAGTCGAACAGTGGCTCTAACTGAAACCGCCATGAGGACAGCGGTCCGCCATGCAGCGCGATCACGAGGCGTTCGCGCCGGCGCCAATCGGGGCCGCCGTAGACGATCGTTTCGACGGGTCCTGCTGGACCGTCGAGCTCGATCAGCTGGGGATGCGGCCCACCGTAGTGGATGCCAAGGTCGTGCCCGCGACTCAATGACCATCGGGGTCGGCGTCCGAGCCGGACAGTGGCCAGTGCGGGAGTATGGCAAGGGGTCGAAAAACGAAACCGGACGAAATCCCCCGTCCACGAGGCGGGAGGTGACATCCGGCCTGGCGGGCCGGCGAGAGCCTCCAGACGGTCGTCGGCCGGGGTGTAGACGAGCAGTTGTGAGGTGGCCCCGGTGACCTCGTGTATCAGCAGCTTTTCGCCGCGATCATCGAGGGTCAGCGCTGCCCGCGGATAGCCTCTTCGGTGCAAGGCCTCACGAAAATGCACGGTCGGCTCGCCGCGCAACGCCCAGCCGAGCCGTTGCTGCCCGGATGCGTTGCTGGAGACGATCACCAGCTTGGATCGGGGGCTGTAGAGCAGGATCTGATCATTGCTCGAGTCGGCCATCGACCAGATCCGCTTCCACGATCCTTGCGAGAGAAAGACCGCGATACCGCTGGAGCTCGAGTTTTCGTTGGTGTGGTTCACCCCTAACACGCCTGCTGCACCATCGAGCCACACGCCGCCGGTCAGCGAGCCTGGTAACCGCATGAGCTGCTCCCTGCGGCGTGGTGGAGCCGGCAGCCGCCAGATCGTCGACTGTCCAACGCCGAGCGTGATGGCGAATCCGAGCTGGTCGGAGTTCGGGCTCGGCAGCAGGTAGCCCCCCAAGGGCGCAGTGACCTCGCCGAGTTTGGATAGCGAGAAGCTGCTCGTCTCGATGTCCAGGACCGCGAACTCGTGCTGATCAGATGCCGGTGTCTTGCTTCGCTGGAACAGCAGCATCCGGCCATCGTCGAGAGGCAACGCGTGAGTTGCCCGGTCGACGGGGACGTCTGGGATCGTCTGGCACCTGAGCTCGTCGGCGTCCAGCGTCCAGCGTTCCAGGACCACGTGCTCGGCACTGGTCCGTAGGCTCGTCGCATACCGGCCGTTGTCGGAGAATACGACGTTGAGGCGATCGGGGACGGTCAGCCCGACGTTTCGGGTGGCGGTGATCATGGTTGCCGGTGCCGTTCCAGGATCGAATCCACCATCCACCGGCGGGCGCAGCGGTACCGCAGCCGCAGCAGGAACGCCAGGATTCCGCTGACGCCGTCCGCCCACGCCGGTGAGAGGTCTCCGCGCTCGTCAGGGAACACGACTGCGCCCTCGCGGCGAGCCCGACTGGCGAAGGTGACCCGCGCCAGTTGATGGGCCGCCAGTTGATAGGCGGTCGCCTCATACGACCGCCCGCCGACCCCGTTGGCAACGCTGCCTGCCATGTCGAGGAGGAAATCGCCGTTGCCCGCCAACCCGTGGCATTGCCCGAGGACGCCCCGCCACGAATTCTCCAGCACCGCTCGGGCCGACATGTCAGCCAGTTTTGCGAACCGATCGTCCCCGGTGGCGCGGTGCAGCCGGATGAGGAAGGTTCCGATGCCCGAGGATCCGTGACACCAGTAAGGGGCGGTTGGGTCGTCACCCGGGCCGGCACCCCACAGCGCTACGCCGTCGACAACAACGGCACTGTCGAGGAGGGTCTCGCCGGCCTGATGGGCGAGCGCCAAGCAGTCGGATCGGCCAGTGGCCAGGGCGGTGGCGAGCAGGAAATAGCCCACCCCAGCGGTGCCGTGAGCAAATCCGTAATAGCGGCCGCCGGCGAGCCGGGAATCGAATGCCGCCGGCGTTCCCCAGATGAGATCGCCCGGTTCGGCAGTGGCCGACGTGACGAGCGTGTCGGCCGATGCGCCGGCGCGTTGGACGAATTCCTGGTTACCCGTGCGGAGCCAGAAATGAAGCAACGTAAGCCCTATCCCAGCGGTGCCATGAGTGACGTCGGGGTTCGGTGAGGACACCGGAAGCGTGCCGGCCAACCCGAGGCCCTGCTCCGCCAACCGGTCGTCGCCGATTGCCAGCCCAGCTTCATAAAGTGCCCAGGCGATCCCGGCTTCACCGAAGTAGAGCCCTGGGGGGCGGTTGGCATCCGCTTTCAGCCGTCGCGTGATCCACTGGCCTGCGGTGCTGACGGCCTCCGGCAGGCGTTGGTCGCCAGTGAGTTCAAAGCAGCCGGTGAGGACACCGAGGACGCCGGCAGCGCCGAGCTGGACAGCGCACGGATCAGACGCCCCGTGGGCACAGGACACGGGCCACAGCCGCTCGTGGTCGGCGGGTCTCATCGAGGCGAGGAGGTAGCCCACACTCCCATCGACAGCCTGCCGCCATGCCTCGTCGTCTAACCGACCGTAGCCGGCCTCAAGGCCATGCCCTGGCCCAGAACGGGTTCGCCGCCGCCTCGGCGGCTTTCGGGCCGCCGCGAGGGCTTCCCGGGCTTCGACTGTGGTCCAGCGATTTCCGGGATCATCGTCCATCAAGCCGAGGATCAGTGTGCGGATGCCCACGGGAGAGTCGGGCGTGTCCCGCACCGCCAGCCATTCTGCCAAACGCTCCCGCAAGGACCGGCTTTTCGGCACGTCGGCCATGAGATGAGGGGTACTGCCGGTGACAACGAAACAGATGGTGGCGCCGAGGCTGAAGTAATCCGCCTCGACAGCCGCGCGGGCGCCCTCCATTTGTTCCGGCGCCGCGTAACCAAGCGTGCCTGCGCCCGTCACCTCTTCTTCTTGCTGCCCGGACACCACAGCCAGCTCCAGATCTATGAGCTGGAGCTGCCCGTCGGGGCGCACCA
The DNA here is from genome assembly GCA_050699875.1 of Pseudonocardiaceae bacterium. GTDB lineage: Bacteria > Actinomycetota > Actinomycetes > Mycobacteriales > Pseudonocardiaceae. Next base: position 9,131 of record JBOHFX010000146.1, on the reverse strand, counting down.
TGATGTTGTTGGGGGTGAAGTCTCGGAGGATGAGACCGGCGCGGTGAGCCACGCTCATGAGCTCTGCCAGGCGCTCAGCTATCCGCAGGGCATCTGGAACATGGCGACGCCATCCATTGTCGCGGATCCGGTCCAGCACCCACTCCCGGAGGGACGTCCCCGGCACGAGCTCTTCAGCAAGGAAAAGGTGCCGGCTGTGTTCGAACAGCATGAACATCTGAGGCGCTGCGCCCAGCGGACCGATTCTCTCCAGTGCTCGGGCTTCGGCTCGTAGCAGATCCCGCACATCTTTTCCCGTGCTGTCTGTCGCTACGTGGGGACGTGCCTCCTTGATAACCGCATCGGCGCCGGTGAGAGTATCGACTGCTCGATAGACGCTGCCCTTGTTGACATGGCGGATCGCCTCGCGCACCAAGAAGCGGTCCGCGACCAGCACACCTGCGCTACCGTTCGGGTTCGAGACGGCGAAGCTCTCAGCCTCAGGGAACGGACATCGAGCCCACGCCGGGGGCAAGTACTGCCCGACGCGCCGGTCCTCCACGGGATTACCATCCGGGTCGAAGATCACCCATGCGTACAGCCCGTCGTTCGAGATCATCCGCTCCTCAACGAATGCACCGTAGCGGTAGTGCACGAGGCTGTCCGGTGCATAGGGACGATCCGAGAGGATGCGGGGACCGGCTAGGCCTGCTGTCACCTGGTGCAGCTCTTCAGCAAGCCGTACGGCTTCCTCGTCATTGTTCGGATAGACGGTGATGAATTTCCCGGAATGTCCCCTGGGGGTGTGCCGATCATTCAGCTGGGCAACGTGGTGCAGCGTCCTGGCGAACTTGAAGGGACAGCCACCGTCGAGCAATACCGGAAGGGACTGAGCAAGCACCTTGCCAGCCGATGCCGGCGTCGCGGACAGGTGGAGTTTCCATCCCTGTCCACGCCGGAGCTGTCCCGGTCGGACCCGCTTCGACGGAGTGACGCTACACCAGAAACCGTCGGTGGTCAGGCTCCAACGATCTGACTGCCCCGTAGCGCGGATTATCTCAACGGCCGCCCCCACGAGGCCGGGCTCACCAGCGTTAGTCTCGATTTCCTGGTTAAAGATACTGAAGTGGAAGTTCACCATTGTTACTGGTTCCTCCGATCAGCGGACCGCGCACGGCCGTTCGGCCCAACATGCGGACTACGAAAGGAGCCGCTGCGACCAATCGCCATCAGGCACACACCCTTGTCTCCAGGCATCCATGTCGCCCCCTGAGCGACACGTCATGAGACTACGAAGGCGCAGTGCTGATGGTCTTAGCTGTTGGCTACAATGATCTTATAAGCGCACAGTTGAGCGGCCCTATTGGCGCTGCTGACATCGGCTTTTCGGGCTTAGCCGGTTTCGTCAGCGCCCGACTAATCCCCGCGCTGTGATCTCCGAAAGTGGGCGCGCCGGTACACCGATCTCCGCCATCCGACGCAGGTAGCTTTCGTGGTGACGGCGGGCCTGACCGAGGCGTCCAGCCTCGAGCAGGACCTCGACGAGGTTCAGATGGGTCTGTTCGTCGTAGCAATCCTGCTCGCGCAGGCACAGCAAGTACCGCACGACCGCGTCGGTGTCACCAGCATCGCGTAACCGCGCGGCCAATGCGCGTAGCAGCGCGATGTGGGTGGCCCGGACTTCTTCAGCCAACGCCGTGGCCCACTCCTGGTACGGGTCCTCTTCGAGGAAATCCCCGGTATGGGCTGCCACGGCAGCCATGAGTCGTGCGGTCGCATCCGGTTGCCGGGCCCGGTTCGCGTCGAGGGCGGCGGTGGCCCGGGCAAGGAAGTCCTCGACGTCGATGCTGACCTGCGCCGGGTTCAACGACACCGCGCCATCGGTGGTGATCAACGGACCCTCGCCGGCGGCGTGCGGCTGCAGCACATCGCGGACCGTGGAGAGCAGCACCGAGAGCCGGTTGCTGGTCACCGCCGGATCCACATCCGGCCACAACAACTCCATCAGTTGGTCACGGGGGGTCGGCCGCCGCCGGGCGACGAGAATCTTCAGCAGATCCCGAGCTTTCTTCGACTTCCAGGCAACGTTCGGAACCGGGATGCGGTCGCGGATCACCCGGAACACACCTAAGGTCTGGATGGACACCGCGGGCGCGAAACGGACCAGCACGCCCAGCGGTCCGGCGGCTCGCCGCGACTCGACGTCCACGCCGCTGTCCCTAAGCAACTGGTCGGCGACGTCGGCCTCGACTCGGGGCAGCGGTGCGGCGATCCGAGCGGCCACGACTCTGGTCGCGGCTTCCTCAAGGCGGCAGCCCGTTTCGTGCCAGATGTCGATCGCCTCCCGCAGTGGGGCTGCATCCATGACGGCATCGGTGGAGGCCAGCACGCGTAGGGTGATCGCCTCGGCCAGACCTAGGTTGTCTCGCCGTTGCCGCGCGGCCGCTGCCGCTCGATTGGCATCCGTCGAGGCGCGCTGCCGATCCCCGCCCATCAGCTCGACCCATCCGCGGGCAAGCAACGCCGGCACCTTACGCAGACCCTCGCCCAGGTCCACTGCCCGGGCCGCGAACTCACGGGCGGTTGTCAAATCCTCGACCGCAGCGATGCGCGCGAGACCGACCAGGGCCGAGCTGAGGCCGAACACGTCGTGGTGCGGCTGTGCCAGCGCCAGGGCTTCCTCGTACGCCGCTCGGGCTCGAACCAGCTGGCCTTTGGTCCGATGCAAATCACCGAGGCCGCACAGGGGCCCCGCCAGGAATCGGGAGCCGATGCGCTGAAAGAGGTCGACAGCGGTGGCGAAGTTGCCCGCTGCTTCGTCCAGTAACCCCAGGCGTGCGCACGCGCGGCCGCGCGTGGTCAGCGTATGTGCCACCAGGAATGGATCCTCGCAGCGCTCGCTGAGACTCAACACGATGTGGCTATCGGCGAGCGCTTGGCGAGGTGCGCCCATCTCGTACTGGTGAAATGCTCGGATCGCCCGGATCCACATCAGCTGGAGCAGTTCACTGCTCGCCTCAGCGCTGCGCAGGGCATCGGTGAAGTAAGCGTCAGCTTGCCGCCAGTCGCCTTCGGCTGCGGCATGCAGCGCGAAGACGTGGTGCACGCTGGACCACGCCCGAGCCTGGCCGCACCGCCGGGCGGCGGCACGTGCTTGAGTTGCCATCTTCCGCAGACCCTCGAGGTCACCGGCCATCCGGTGGGCACTGGCAGCCAGCGCCAGCACGCGGGTCTCGTCGAGGGTGTCCTCTCGGTGTAGCCGCGCTCGCCGAGTCAGCGCTTGGACCTCCTCGAACTCGCCTTGGGCGAAGGCAATCAAGCCCACCCGCCAGGACAGCGCCGGATCGAGCTCGTCTTGGTCGTGGCCAGCGCGGTGGAAGTACTGCATCGCCTGCGCCCACTGCCCTCGTACTTGCTGTGCCTGTCCGAGAACTCGTTGGATCCGTGGATCGTCGAGGTACTCGGCAGGCAGCCGGGTGGCTTCCAACACGGCGTCGGGTTGGCCGCTCTCCACTATCGCACCACCATGATCGACTAGTAGCGCGGCGCACTCGGCATGATCGCCGGCCGCGAGCAGATGCCGCAGCGCGTCGGCCGGTGCTCCCCGCTCGATATGCTCGTTGGCGGCCGTCACGTGCAACGCTTTGCGCTCGCTGGAGGTTGGCGGCGCCTCGTGCTCGAAGTAGTCACGCAACGGACGCACGAGCGACCACCCGGCGCTGTCGTCTCCGCTGCGCCGCACGAGTCCCAGGCGGCTCAGCTCGGCCAGTACGGTCGTAGAGTCATTGAGCCCACGCGCAATCTCCGTTGTGGATCGGACGTCGTGGAATATCGCCAATCTGCGGAGTAACTGCACAACCCACTCGGGTGCGGCGCCGATGACCTCCTCGGCCAGATAACCGTGAAAGCGCTCTCCTGGTTGGGAAAGCCGTTCCACCGCGCTCAGCCGCTGGTCCACCTCGACAGCTCGTAGCATCTCCACAGCGCAGTGCACGGCAGTGGCCCAGCCACCGGTGTGCTCCCACACTCGTCTCGACAGGCCAGGTGGATCCTTTCCTACGGTCTTGCGCAGCAGTGCCTCAACATCGGCGACGTCGAAGGCGAGGTCAGGTGCGTGGATCTCGGTCACAAGACCGCGACCCCGCAGTCGCTGCAACGAAAACGGGAGCTCGCGTCGAGACATCAGAATCAGATGCAGCCGTTCCGGTGCACGCCGGCACAGACCGTCGACGACGTCCACGGCATCGCTATTGGCCGCCAGCCCGTGCAGGTCGTCGAGGACCACAACGAAATCCTTGCTCAGCGCACTCTGCAGCCAGACGCAGAGGGAGGCTACCGACGACCCCACCCGGTCGGTGTCCGCTGCAGCACCATCCTGGGCGGGCTCGAACACGGACCGCTGGGCCCGCAACGCCGCACTCAGGGCGGCCAGCAGGCGTTCTGCGTCCCCTTCGTGATCCTCGTAGCGCAGCCACGCGGTCGGGCGACCGCGGGCCCAGGCCGCCACCGCGGTGGACTTACCCCACCCGGCTGCGCCCATCACCACGCAAATTCGGCGCTTCGCGGCGCGGTCCAGCAGCTCGTCAACTGACCGACGCTCGATGTGATCTTCAGCTGGCCCTGGTGCATCTGGTCCAGCAGGCGGCGTCATCCTAATGCCACCCGCTAGCACCGCCTGCTCTGCACACGGTGCGCTCAGGCCAGATGTGACAGCCGCCATCCCGTTGTCCGGCGTGGGCAGCCGGCGGCACCTCAGTCAGCAAATCTCCCCTACCGTCGGGTAGCGCTGACCCCGATCGACTTCGCCCGGAACGCCAGTGCGACATTTCACACTCCGTTACGTTCGCTAATACTGCGGGAATCGGAATGTTACTCCGTTACCATCACTTTTGCAGTTGTTTGGGCGAAACTGTGCTGAGGTTCAGGTTGCAAACATCGGCCGCCGGTCATCACGCCCACAAGGCAGCTTCGGCGTACCTCAGGTTATGCAGTCTCGCTACATCAAATGATGTATCGGGTACATTCTCTACACCTGTGGTATGACTGTGCCCGACCCGGTCCAAGCGACCACGCGCACCTTATGCCCCGGCAACCTTCGGGTCCGAATGGCCGGCAGGCTCGGTATAAACCACCTCGACCAGTTCCTTCCCGGAGAAGACCAGGCTGGTCAACGACGCCAAGGCGCATTGCCTGCGCCGGGGGTCGTGCCAGAGTCGCCGCTGGTCCAGATACCGGCGCAACGTCCAGATCGGTAGCTGATGAGACACGCAGACGGCCTCATGCCCAGCGGCGTGCTCCCGGGCACGGTAGGCTGCGGCGAGCATTCGGCTCGCGATGTCCCGGTACGGCTCGCCCCAGGACGGCCGGAAGGGGTTGTACAACTTGGGCCAGTGCCGCGGGTCACGCAGCATTCCGTCACCGACCGACACCGGGGCGCCCTCGAACACGTTGCCGGCCTCGATCAGCCCCTCATCGGTGACCACGTCGAGACCATGCCGGGCGGCGATCGGCTCTGCGGTCTGTTGCGCCCGCAACATCGGCGATCCGACGACATGCACCACATCGCGCTCGCCGAGATACTCGGTGACCAGCTGGGCTTGGCGGATGCCGACATCGGACAGCCGGAAGCCGGGTAACCGGCCGTAAAGGATCCCGTCCGGGTTGTGCACCTCGCCGTGCCGGAGCAGATGAACCACCGTGCGGCTCATGACGGACGCTGTTCTTGGGGCACTGACGCTCGGGCGGCGGCTCGCGCGGCATGCGGCAGCGCCGCGGCGATCACCTCGAAGGCCTCGTCGTCCAACGCAGCGGACACGAACCAGGACTCGAACGCACTGGGTGGGGCGTAGACGCCACGTTCGAGCAACGCATGGAACAACGCCGGGAAACGCCAGGTCTGGGTGGCCTGTACGCCGGCATAGTCACGCACCGGTCCGGTACTGGTGAACAACACGCTGAGCAAGGAGCCGGCGGTCTGCACCACGTGCGGCACGCTCTGGGCTCGCAGTGCCTCGGTCAGCAGGTCCGCCAGCCGGGCAGCCGCACCGTCGAGCCGGGCGTAGACCTCCTCGCCGGCGGCCCGCAGCGTGGCCAACCCGGCTGCCACCGCGACTGGATTCCCGGACAATGTGCCCGCCTGGTACACCGGTCCGGCCGGCGCCAGGTGAGCCATCAGGTTCGCGGAACCGCCGAAGGCCGCTGCCGGCAGCCCGCCGGACATGACCTTGCCGAAGGTATAGAGGTCAGCCGGCACCTGCTCGAGCCCGAACCAACCGGCGGCCGAGACCCGGAATCCGGTCATCACCTCGTCCAGGATCAGCAATGCGCCGTGGGCGCGGCACAGCTCGCGCAGCGCGGCGTTGAAGCCCGGGGCAGGTGGCACCGCGCCCATGTTCCCGGCGGCCGCCTCGGCGATGACGGCGGCGATCTCCTCGCCTCGCTGCGCGAACGCCTCGCGGACCGCGTCGAGGTCGTTATAGGGCAACACGATTGTGTCGACGGCCTGGGCGCCGGTCACGCCCGGGCTGCTGGGCAGCCCGAAGGTCGCGACACCGGAGCCGGCAGCGACGAGCAACGCGTCGACGTGCCCGTGATAGTGCCCGGCGAACTTGGCCACCGCGGGGCGCCCGGTGACACCGCGGGCCAGCCTGATCGCGCTCATCGTCGCCTCGGTGCCGGAATTGACCAGGCGAACCTGCTCAACCGGCTCGACCCGGCGCACGATCTCCTCGGCGAGTTCGACCTCCCCGATGGTGGGAGTGCCGAAGGACAGCCCCTGCGTGGCGGCCTGCCGTACCGCATCCACCACCGCAGGGTGGGCGTGGCCCAGAATCATCGGCCCCCACGACGAAACCAGGTCGACGTAGCGGGTGCCGTCGGCATCCCACAGGTAGGGGCCCGCTGCCCGGATCATGAAGCGTGGCGTACCGCCGACCGCACCAAAAGCCCGCACCGGGGAATTCACCCCACCGGGGATCACCGCGCTGGCCCGGCTGAACAGTCGGGCCGACTCGATGGCGCTCACCTCGCGACCGAGCTGGGCAACTGATCGATCGCGTCGGTCAGGGCATTCCCACCCCGTCGCCGCAGCTCGCGTCCTGCTCCCAGACACGAAGTGTCGTCACGAAGCCCCCTGCAGCCTCGTGCGCTCACTCGGACCCCCTGTAGTCGCAGCCGCCCGTAACGGCCCGAACCGCCCACACCCGCGCCACTCGCCGTCCAGCGTCGAGCAACAGGATCCCGGCCAGTGTCGCCGCCCCGGTGGCAACGGCCCACCATCCGCCCTCAACGCGGTTCATCTCGACACCGCGGCGCAACATCACGATCACACCGCGGTGCCAGCACCACCAAGCGAAGCAGCCCAGCAGGATGGCGGTCAACAACTCGACCATGGGCGCTGCAACCCGCAGCCAACGCAGGCGCGTCGACGTTGCGAAACCCATGCCGCAGCCTGTCATGACACATCCGGCAGTTGGTCGGCGGGGATTGTCGGTGATCGCTGGCAGCGTTGTCACCATGGCCCGAGAAAGCGGCATCGAGCAAAGCGATGGTCAAAATCCGGGCCGGGGACGGCGGAACCACGCATTGGCCTCCGCCCCGAACATGGTCGCGATGGCTGTCACGAGCAGTAGGAGCTGGACCAAAGAGACACCGACAGCAGCCGTTGGCCCGGCGCCCTGCGTGAGGCCGATCAGCCACAACAGCACGATCAAGCCGCCAGGCACGGCCAACATCATCCGCGCCCAGTTGCGGCCCTTGCGCATGAGGAACGCGAAGGCGAATCCGGCCGCGACGAATAACAACGCCAACACCACACCCACAGTCACCCCCACAGTCATCACGCTCTCGATCACCGACCGGTCCTGCGCCGGGTTCTGGGCGAGAGCTGCGTTGATCACTTCGGCGCGTAGCTGGTCGATCTGGGTCAACGTGATCAGAATGCCGATGCCGCTGAAGGTCAGTGTGATGATCCAGAGCCAAAAAGAGATCTCGACTGTTCTCGGCCGCGGACCTCGGGGCGGGGATTCCGGCACCGGCGCGTGCTGGTCACGAAAGTCGGGCGACGGCGGGGGCGTTGTCATGCCTCCTCACGGTAGTCGCGGACCTGCGGCACCGCCGGGACTCGCTGGCGTCAGCGCAGCCAGCCTGCGGCTTGCACGGCCCAGTACGTCAGCACCAGATCAGCACCGGCCCGGCGGATCGACGTCAGCGTCTCCAGTACGGTGCATCGCCGGTCCAGCCAGCCATGGGCCACCGCGGCTTCCACCATCGAGTACTCCCCGGAGACCTGGTAAGCGGCGACGGGGACGTCGGAGATCTCGGCGACCGCGCGCAACACGTCCAGGTAGGGCATCGCGGGCTTGACCATCACGATGTCGGCACCCTCAGCGAGATCTAGCGTCGTCTCCCGCACAGCTTCCCGTGCGTTCGCCGGATCCTGCTGGTAAGTCAAGCGGTTCCCACGCAGTTGGGACTCCACCGCATCGCGAAACGGGCCATACAACGCCGAGGCGTACTTGGCGCTGTAGCCCAGGATTCCGGCGTCGTGGTGGCCCGCGGCGTCCAACGCCGCCCGAACCACACCCACCTGGCCGTCCATCATGCCGCTGAGGCCGACCAGGTGTGCACCGGCTTGTACCTGCGCCACGGCCATCTGCGCGTACACCGCGAGCGTCGCGTCGTTGTCCACCCGGCCGGCCGCATCCAGCAGGCCGCAGTGCCCGTGATCGGTGAATTCGTCCAGACAGGTATCAGCCATGATCACGAGGTCATCGCCCACCTCGGCGCGCACGTCGCGCAAGGCTGTGTTGAGCGCGCCGTCCGGATCGATGCCGCCCGAGCCGGTGGCATCCCGGGTGGCGGGCACTCCGAACAGCATGATCCCGCCTATCCCGGCGGTCGCCGCTTCGACCGCGGTCTTGCACAGGGAGTCCCGACTGTGCTGCACGACACCGGGCATCGACGGGATCGGTACCGGCTCCGCGGCGCCCTGCTTGACAAAAACCGGCAGCACCAGCTGGTGCGCGACCACCGTCGTCTCTCTGACCAGCCGCCGCATCGCAGCCGTGGTCCGCAACCGCCGCGGCCGACTCGTCGGGTACATCACGTCACTTCCCTACCGCGTTCTGGATGCAGAACGCGGTAATCAGGCC
>JBOHFX010000145.1:0-9488 GCA_050699875.1 Pseudonocardiaceae bacterium | reverse complement strand
CTCGGACGCGGACACAACCCAGATGATCGACGATCAACGACCCGCACCGAACCCGACACGCCGACACCACCCACCGACAACAACTCAGAGGCAACGGCCCAGCTCAGCCGGACCCCTGAATGGACACCCTCCTGGCGCCCGGACTCGATCAGATGATCGTCCCGCGGGATTGTCAGCGAGCTCGGTCATGCCACGCCGAACCGTCGCCTGTGACGCACCAGTGGCTTGATGCACTGCACTGATTCCACCACGCCCCCACGATCTCGCTTCAGTTGCCAGCGCCAAGCGGCGATCGCGCTCATTCAAGCGGGGCAACAGATCCGCCAGACGGGCTTGCATCGCCTGAAATTCCTCATCACCCTTGATTGCCATACGTCATTTTTTCACGCAATCCAGAGCGTCGGCCGAAACGACATGCGACACGTTGCTCGATGCACTCGATCGATTAGTTATTTCACGTCGCCTAAGGGCAGTCGGGTGAACACCATTGGCTCTCGTCGCTTATAAGCGTTGAACGTGCAGAATATGGGCCACTGCGCGCCAAGGTTGGAGTTGCACGAAATCGGTCTCGCCCCAGTCGTAGGTCTCGCCGCCGACTTCGTCGTGCGCGAGGAAGCGTTCCCCCGACTCCATACCCAGTGCCGGCAGGTCCAGTGTAACTATCCCGCTGACCGTGCTGAACGGTTCCAACGTGACAACGCAAATCACGGTGTCACCGGTGGCGGGAGAGGTCTTGGAGTATGCCAGTAACAAGTCATTGTCCGTGCGGTGAAAACGCAGGGTGCGCAACTGCTGCAGGGCGGGATGGGCCCGCCGGATGGCGTTGAGCCGGGTGATCCATGGCTCCAGGGATTGTCCGTTGGCCAGCGCCGCGGCGAAATCCCGCGGACGCAGCTGGTACTTCTCGCTGTCGAGGTACTCTTCGCTACCGGGCTTCACCGGCTTGTTTTCGAAGAGTTCGTAGCCGGAGTAGACGCCCCAGGACGGAGACAGCGTGGCGGCCAGCGCGGCCCGGATGGCGAACATGCCCGGTCCGCCCTGCTGCAGTGAGGCATGCAGGATGTCCGGCGTGTTGACGAAGAAATTCGGCCGGGCTTCGTCCACTCTCGATGCCAGCTCGGTCGCGTACTCGATGATCTCTTGCTTGCCGGTGCGCCAGGTGAAGTAGGTGTAGGACTGGGTGAAGCCCAGCCGAGCCAGCCCGTAGAGCCGGGCCGGGCGGGTGAACGCCTCAGACAGGAACAACACATTCGGGTGCCGGTCTTTTACTTGGGAGATCAGCCACTGCCAGAAGTCCGGGGGCTTGGTGTGCGGGTTGTCCACCCGGAAGATTCGAACCCCGCGCTGCACCCAGAACAGCATTACCCGCAGCATTTCGGCGTAGATGCCGCGAGGGTCGGAGTCGAAGTTCAGTGGGTAGATGTCCTGGTAGCGCTTGGGTGGATTCTCCGCGTAGGCGATCGTCCCGTCCGGCCGGGTGGTGAACCACTCCTGGTGTTCCTTGGCCCACGGGTGGTCCGGCGCGCACTGCAGAGCGAAATCCAGGGCGACCTCCATGCCGAGCTCGCCAGCTCTGACGACGAAAGCAGCGAAATCCTCGAAAGTACCCAGCTGCGGATGTATCGCATCGTGACCGCCGTCAACCGAGCCGATCGCCCATGGCGAGCCGACGTCATCGGGGCTGGCGACAACGCTGTTGTTGGGGCCCTTGCGGTTCACCTCGCCGATTGGATGAATCGGTGGGAGGTAGACCACGTCGAAACCCATCCTGGCGATCCGGTCCAGCTCACCGATGGCGGTCGCGAACGTGCCGTGCACTGGGTTGCCGAGGGCGTCCCACCCGCCGGTGGATCGGGGGAAGAACTCATACCAGGAGCTGAACAGCGCCCGGGATCGGTCGACCCACACCTTGTGCGAACTGCCCTTGGTGACCAGATCACGCAGTGGGTCGGCAGTGAGGATCTGCACCACCGGCGCTGCGAGTGCGAGTCTGACCCGCTCGTCGAGGGGACGTCCAGTGTCTCGCAACGTCGCCGCGGCGCCGGTGAGGGCCGCGCGGTGGAGCTGCTGGCCAGGGCGACGAGCCGCGCGCTCCAGCAGCCGGGCGCCGATGATCAGGTCGTTCTCCAGCTCGACCGCGGTGTGACCGGCGTCGATCTTCAACTCGATCGCGTGCCGCCAGGTCTCCCAGGGGTTGGCCCAGGCATCCACCCTGAAGCTCCACCAGCCCACCTGGTCGGGCACTACGATCGCGGTGAACTGGTCGGTGCCCGGTGGGCCGGGCTGCATCCGAATCTGGCCGGCCGGCCGGTTGCCGGGACCGCGCCAGACCACCGTGGCACCCACCGCGTCGTGTCCCTCGCGCCACACTGTGGCGGCGACCGGAACGTACTCCCCGACCACCGCCTTGCTGGGATACCTGCCGCATGAGACCACGGGCGTCACATCGTCGATGGCGATCCGTCCACTCACCGCTGCCGCCCCTTCCCTCGGTCCTGGTCCAGCTCCATAGTCTGCCGGGCGGGGCCGCGTGGTGCGCGCCGGATGTGACAGTCGTGACCGCAGTCTCTGAGCGGCTGGAGGAGTCACACGCTCGTAACGGCGTTCGGGACACTCCATCGGGGGATCGCCGGATAAAGTCCGCCCATGAAAGCGCTGCGTAGGTTCACCGTCCGCGCCCAGCTACCGGGCCCGTTGGCGCCGCTGGAAACGCTGGCCACGAACCTGAGGTGGACATGGCACACCCCGACCCAGGACTTGTTCGGTTCGTTGGACGAGCGCACCTGGCAGGCCGTCAACGGTGATCCGGTGCGGCTGCTCGGTGAGATCCCTACCCAACGGCTCACCGCGCTGGCCGCCGACCAGACCGTGGTCACCCGGACCCGAGCGCTCGCCGAAGACCTACGCAACTACCTGACTGAGCCCCGGTGGTACCAGCAGCAGCCGGCGACACTGCCGGTGGCGATCGCCTACTTCTCCATGGAGTTTGGCGTCACCGAGGTGTTGCCGTTCTACTCCGGAGGCCTGGGCGTACTGGCGGGTGATCACCTCAAGGCCGCCTCGGACCTGGGAGTGCCCCTGATCGGAGTGGGATTGCTCTACGGCTCGGGCTACTTCCGGCAGTCGTTGTCGTGGGACGGTTGGCAGCTGGAGCACTACCCGGCGCTGGACCCGTTGGGCCTGCCGCTGAGCCTGATGGCCGATGCGACCAGCGCGCCGCTGCTGGTACACGTCGGAATGCCCGGCGGGCGGGTGCTTCGGGCGCGGATCTGGCGGGCGGACATCGGGCGGGTGCCCCTGCTGCTGCTGGACAGCGATATCGAAGACAATCCCGACGACCTGCGCGGGGTCACCGACCGGCTCTACGGCGGCGACCAGGCGCACCGGATCAAGCAGGAGATCCTCGCCGGGATCGGCGGCGTCCGCGCCGTCCGGCTGTTCTGCCGGCTCAGCGGTCACCCCGAGCCCGAGGTGTTTCACACCAATGAGGGTCACGCCGGGTTCCTCGGGCTGGAACGGATCCGGGAGCTGATCAACAGCGATGGGCTGAGCTTCGACGAGGCCTTGGCTGCGGTGCGCGCCGGCACCGTGTTCACCACGCACACCCCGGTGCCCGCCGGAATCGATCGCTTCCCGGTGGACTTGGTGCGGCACCATTTTGTCGGGTCATCAGATGATGTTGTCCTGCTGCCCGGTGTCGACGTCAGCCGCGTGTTACCGCTGGGCGCCGAGGACAGCCCCGGCATGTTCAACATGGCGCACATGGGTCTGCAGCTGGCCCAGCGCGCCAACGGTGTCTCGCAGCTGCACGGCGCGGTGTCCCGGGCGATGTTCCGCGGGTTGTGGCCCCAGTTCGACGTCGACGAGGTGCCGATCGGCTCGGTCACCAACGGGGTGCACGGCCCGACCTGGGCGGCGCAGGAGATCGCCGGCCTGCTGGGTGAGGCGGATAACGGCGGCGCCATCGCGTCAGCGTCCGACAGCCTGCTGTGGGATCTGCGTTGTGTGCTGCGTGCCAAGCTGGTGGATGAGGTGCGCAGGCGGGTCCGGGCCGCCTGGCTGGAACGCGGTGCCTCCGCGCCGGAGCTGGGTTGGACCTCGCGGGTCTTCGACCCGCAGGTGCTCACCATGGGCTTTGCCCGCCGGGTACCCACCTACAAGCGGCTCACCCTGATGCTGCGCGACCCCGGTCGGCTCCGGGCGCTGCTGCTGGACCCTGACCACCCCATGCAGCTGATCATCGCCGGTAAGTCACACCCTGCTGATGACGGGGGCAAAGCGCTGATCCAGCAGGTCGTGCAGTTCGCCGATTCGGCGGATGTGCGGCACCGGATGGTATTCCTACCCGATTACGACATGTCGATGGCTCGCTACCTGTACTGGGGCTGTGATGTGTGGCTGAACAACCCGCTGCGGCCGTTGGAGGCGTGTGGCACCTCGGGGATGAAGTCCGCGCTCAACGGTGGGCTGAACCTGTCCATCCGGGACGGCTGGTGGGAGGAGTTCTACGACGGTAAGAACGGCTGGGCGATCCCGACCGCGGACGGTGTGGAGAATCCGGATCGGCGCGACACCCTGGAGGCCAACGCGCTTTACGAACTGATCGCCACGCAGGTTGCCCCCCAGTTCTACGACCGGGCCACCGACGGCGTGCCGACCAGTTGGGTGTCCATGGTGCGCCACACTCTGGCCACGCTTCGCCCACAGGTTCAGGCCTGTCGAATGGTGCAGGAATACGTGGAGCGTCTTTATGCTCCGGCCGCCGACTCGGCCGCGGAGGTGCTCGCCGACTCCTTCGCCGGTGCCCGCGCGCTGGCCGCATACCGGTCGCGGGTGTGCGCTGCCTGGCCTCGGGTGCGGGTTGCCCAGGTGGGCATCTCCGGCCTGCCCGACACGCCGGAGCTGGGCTCGGAGATGACCGTCCGCGCAGTCGTCGCGTTGGCCGGCCTACAACCGCGCGACGTGCACGTTCAGGCCGTCGTCGGTCGGGTTGACGACGGTGACGAGCTGCGGGATGCGCTCGTGGCGACCATGCAGCCGGTGGGCGACGCAGACGGTGAAGGGGAGCGCTTCGAGGCGGCCTTGCAGCTGCCGCATGCCGGGCTGCTGGGGTACACCGTGCGCGTCCTGCCGCACCATTCCCTGATGGCTACTCCCGCCGAGTTCGGCCTACTCCACCTGGCCACCTGACGCTGGCGCGTCGGCCTGATCACCGTTTATGTGCCTGAGACGACAAGATCTGTCGTTCTCGGCACATAAACGGTGATCAGGACAGCAACTGAGCCAGTTGTCCACATCAGGGGCGCTGTCCACAGCCGGAGTGCACCGAGTTACCAGGTCGACACCCCGGTGGTGGAGCTTGGACCTCGTGTTGATCGCGGAACTCGCCAACTCCCGGGACGGGGTGCTCACCCGGGAAGAGGCGTTGCGCTGCGGGCTGACTCTCCGGCAGGTGCAGTACCGGATCCGCACCGGCCAGTGGACCACGCTGCACCCGGGGGTCTATCTGGCGGGCCGGCGCGAGCCTGACCAGCGGGCCAGCACGCGGGCGGCGGTGGCCTGGGCGGGTCCGGACGCCGTGGCGAGCGGGCTGACTGCGGCATGGTGGTGGGGCCTGCGGGACTGGGCGCCCGGCGCTGCTGAGGTGACCGTGCCCCGAAAGCGAGCTCGTCGCCTGGTGCCTGGCGTGGTGCTGCGCCGCCGAAACCTCGATCCGGTCGATCTCGTGAGGCAACAAGGATTACCGGTAACCGCATTGCCGCTCACTGTCCTTGACGCCGCGGCGGCGCTTGGAAACGACTCGGGGAGACCGTTGGTGGACCGGGCGCTGCAGCGTCGGGTGTCGTTCGCGGAGCTGCACGCCGCGTATTGTCGATCTTTCGGCAGGCACGGGTCGGCATGGATGGGGCGAGTGCTGCGGCAGGCGGCGGACGGGGCCTACTCACAAGCCGAACGGGTCATGCATCGGCTGCTACGGGAAGGCCGGCTCGACGGTTGGGTAGCCAACCACCGGGTGGTGCTGTCCGGGATCGAGTACTGGATCGATGTCGCCTTCCTGGCGCGCCGGCTGGCAGTCGAGGTCGATGGTTGGGCATGGCACTCTGACGTCGACCGGTTCGCCCATGACCGGCGCCGGCAGAACGGCCTGGTCCTAGCAGGGTGGACCGTGCTGCGATTCACTTGGCATGACCTCACGTCCGCTCCGCAGGCAGTGGTGGCACAGATCCGGGCCGCCCTGCAGCACTGATCGCGATTTGTGTGCGGTAGGCGACACGCGATGTCGTATAACGCACACAAGCCGCGATCATGGGTCGGTTGCGTCTTGTGTCGGGCCCACCGTTTCACCCGAGCGACCCGCCGGTCTTGCGGCTCGTCACCATAGTGTTGTGGTGGCACCGCAGAATTGAACGCCGGAGCTAGCGCCGTACCGCTCTGAAGAGCAGGAGAGTACGGGCGGGAATCGCCATGCGGGTGCCTGGACGTCTGCTTCGGGGATGGGCCGGAAACCCGTCGGGGGCGCCGGTATCCAATACCGGTTCGTACCGCTCGCCGTATTCCGCGTCCGGCAGCGTGACCATGATGGAGTGTGCGGCAGCGTGCAATATCAGCAGCCATGAGTCGGCGGCTGTCGGCGGCGGGTGTGATCGCACGTCGGCGCCGTCGATCCACATGGCCAGGGTTTGCCGATGGTCGTCTCGCCAGTCGTCGAGTTCCATGGGGTGGCCGTCGGGACGAAACCAGACCAAGTCGGGGGTACCACCAGGGGTGGCGCGGCCCTCGAAGAACTCGGGTTGGCGCAACGCGGGCGTCGCTGCGCGCAGGGCGAGCAGGTGGCGGCTGAACGCGGTCAACGTGTCGGCTGTGTCGGTCTCGGGGTCGGCGGACCAATCCAGCCATGAGGTGCCATCATCGAGCCGGTACGGGTTGTTGTTGCCGCCTTGGGTACGCCAGCGCTCGTCACCGGCGACCAGCATCGGAGTGCCGGTGGACAGCACCAGAGTAGCGAGCAGGTTGCGCGCCTGGCGGCAGCGCAGGCTGCACACTGCCGGATCGTCGGTCTCGCCTTCGACGCCGCAGTTCCAGGACCGGTTGTCGTCGGTGCCGTCGGCTCCGTCCTCGCCGTTGGCCTCGTTGTGCTTGCGGTTGTAGGAGACCAGATCCCGCAGCGTGAACCCGTCGTGCGCGGTGATGAAGTTGATCGACGCCCAGGGCCGGCGCCCGCTTGCCGCGTAGAGGTCCGAGCTGCCGGCCAGCCGGGAGGCGAGCTCGCTGACGCCGGGGACGCCACGCCAGAAATCCCGTACGACATCCCGGTACCGGCCGTTCCATTCACAGAAGTCCGCGGGGAACCCGCCCACGCGGTAGCCGTCGGCAGTGGCATCCCAGGGCTCGGCGATGAGCTTGCGGCTGCACAGCAGCGGGTCGGCAGCGATCGCGGTCAGCAGCGGCGCGTTGGGGTCGAACGGCTCGCCCCGGGGCCGCCCCAGCACGCTGGCCAGGTCCAACCGGAAGCCGTCGACGCCCAACTCGCCTGCCCAGTATCGCAGCGCGTCGGTGATCAGCCGGACGACCGTGGGCGCGCCGGTGTCCAGCGTGTTGCCGCAGCCGGTGAGGTCGGGCTTGAGGTAGGGATCGAGGTAATAGGCACGTGCGTCCAATCCCCGGTAGGCCAGTGTGGGACCGCCCACGCCACCCTCGCAGGTGTGGTTGGCCACCAGGTCGACGATGACCTCGATACCCGCGACGTGCAGCGCCGCCACCATCGTGCGGAACTCCTCCACCTCAGCACCGGACACCGCGGCGTATCCGGGATGCACTGCGAGCAGCGCCAGCGGGGAGTAGCCCCAATAATTGCTCGACCCGGAGCGCAGCAGCGCCGGTTCGGCGCAGAACGCGGACACTGGGAGCAACTCCACGGTGCTGACGCCGAGGCTGGTGAGGTAGGAGATCACTTCGGGATGCGCCAGGCCCAGATAGGTGCCGCGGTGCTCGGGTGGTACCTGCGGGTGGATCCGGGTGAAGCCGCGCACATGGAGCTCGTAGATCACGGTCTGCTCCCACGGCACGTCGGGCCGGGTACCGGTGTCCGGACCACCGGGCGCGGTGACCACCGATACCGGGACGCTGCCCAGCGAGTCGATCTCGGAGCGAGGGCCAAAAGGATCGCCCCGGTAGCCCAATGCGGCCTCCAGGTCGGTTACGCCGCCCTCCAGCCGCCGCGTGTACGGGTCGACCAGCAACTTGGCCGGATTGCACAACAGCCCGCGCACCGGGTCCCAGGGTCCGTGCACCCGGTAGCCGTAGCGCTGCCCGGGACCCAGGCCAGGCACCAGCCCGTGCCACACCCCGAAGGTGCGCTCGGTCAGCGGCACGCGCAGCTCGCCGCCGTCTGGCCACAGTAGGCACACCTCGACGGCTTCGGCGACCGCGGAGGCCACGGCGAAGCGCACCCCGCCGCCCTCGGCGTGCGCACCGAGCGGGAACGGTCGACCAACTTGAGAGAGTGGCTGCCGGCTCACAGGAGCAATCCTGCCTGCCCGGTCCGACATTCAGCCCGGCTGTGCCGATCAGCACAATGGCCGGGTGAACACGCCTGGGTCAGGTAACCACCGCCGGGTCGACCTGACCGATCTCGTGGTGCGGATGGACGGCGTGGGCGTCCGGCGCGGTGCCACCACGCTGCTCGACCGGGTGGACTGGCGGGTGGAGTTGGACGAGAAGTGGGTTGTCCTGGGACCCAACGGCGCTGGCAAGACCACCCTGCTACGGCTGGCCGCGACCGAGCTGCACCCTACCTGCGGGACGGTGCACATACTGGGGGAACGGTTGGGTCGCACCGATGTGTTCGAGTTACGTCCGCGGATCGGGTTCTCCTCGGCGTCGCTGGCCGGCCGGATTCCCGGTGACGAGATGGTCTCGGATCTAGTGGTCAGCGCCGGCTACGCGGTGCTAGGTCGGTGGCGGGAACGCTACGAGTACCTCGACCAGGCCCGAGCCGCCGGCCTGCTGACCGCGCTGGGCGTCGGAGAGATGACCAGTCGGCGCTTCGGCACGCTATCCGAAGGGGAGCGCAAACGGGTGTTGATCGCCAGGGCGTTGATGACCGATCCGGAACTGCTCCTGCTGGACGAGCCCGCGGCCGGGTTGGACCTGGGTGGCCGGGAGGATTTGCTGGCCTGGCTGGCCGCGCTGGCCGTCGATCCGGACTCTCCCGCGACGGCGCTGGTGACCCACCACGTCGAGGAGATCCCGCCCGGCTTCACCCACGCAATGTTGATGCGCGACGGGGCTGTGGTGGCGCAAGGCCTGCTTGGTGCGGTCCTGACGGAGGAGAACCTGTCGAAGACCTACGGCGTCGACCTCGTGGTGCGACGTTTCGGGGATCGCTTCTTCGCTGTCCGCCGCTGAGCGGCGAAAAGGACGACCGCCGCTGAGCGGCGAAAAGGACGACCGCCGCTGAGCGGCGAAAAGGACGACCGCCGCTCAGC
>JBOHFX010000144.1:0-2666 GCA_050699875.1 Pseudonocardiaceae bacterium | reverse complement strand
TGGGGGGAGTTCTTGTCCAAGGCCCGCACCGCAACAGCGTTAGGGGAGCTGTTTGGGACCCCGGTCTCTGAAGGCACCGTCGCGGCCATGACCGCGCGGGCAGCCGGTGGCCTGGGCGGGTTCACCGAACTGGTCCGCTACCGGATCGCCGACGCCCAAGTGGCGCATTTCGATGAGACTGGGCTACGGGTGGAAGGTAAGCTCCACTGGGTGCACTCGGCGTCTACCGACAAGTACTCCCTGATCACGGTGCATCAACGTCGTGGCCGGGAAGCGATGGATGCCGCCGGGGTCCTACCCGGCTTCGCCGGGGTCGGAGTCCACGACGCGTGGGCGCCCTATGACACCTACAAAAACATCACCCACGCGTTGTGTAACGCCCACGCGTTGCGTGAGCTACAGGCTGTCACCGACCTGCCCACCACAGCCGCAGGAAGCAGCACCCCCGCCCAGCCTGAGGATGGGCAGTGGTGCTGGGCGAGGCAGGTTACTGATGCGCTACGGGAACTCAACGTGCTAGTCAACCACACCGCAGTTGGTGATCCCGACGCGATCGCCAAACAGGTCCGCCTCTACCACGATGGTGTTGTGATCGGCGCCCACGACACCGCTGCCGCAACCACGAAGATTATGGCCAAACATCACGCCCTGGCCCGTAGGCTACGCGACCGCCAAGACGATTACCTACGATTCCTCACCGACCCCAGCGTCCCCTTCGACAACAACGCCGCCGAACGCGAAATCCGCATGATCAAACTCAAACAAAAAGTATCCGGATGCCTACGCACCCTCACCGGTGCGCAACAATTCTGCGCCATCCGCAGCTACCTCGCCACCGCAACCAAACACGGCCACAACTTCCTCACCACCCCCACCGAGGGCAACCCCTGGACACCCACAACCACCTAACCAGCGGTTTCCCGACCACCTGACCAGTTACCCGGATTCAACAGTAATAGGCGAGGTTAGAGGCCGTTAATACTAGCGTACTTTCTAAATGAGGGATGAAGATGTTGAATGAAAATAGATTCACAAGCTCCACCGATCTGCGTTCAGTGACGACTGAAATTGAACCGAAGATACGGGAACTCTTCGCTCGTGAGCAGTCGTTGCCGAAGCTTGCCGAAAGAATCACGGCTCGCGGAGTCAAAAAGTTATCACTCAGCAGTCAGCGAAGCATAAATCAGTTCGCTAATAGTGTGTTTACCCTTGGGCTTTACAGGCGAGAGGCGACTGTAATTGCTGTAGCAAAAGTACTTGAAGCGGTACCCTTCACTGGCAACTTCACACTCTACGAGCCTGTCCGACAAGTATACGCGCTTGCCTACAGGTTGAACAACTGGAAGAAAAACAGCTACGAGGTTGAGTTAGGTAACTACCTGACAGTTCCAGAGCGAGGCGGGCCAGGGCCGGTTCTCATGACTGCTGAGCTGAGGGAGCGATGCGGGGGGCTTCTACTCCGTCGACCCTTACTTAAGGGTGATCGCTCTGATTCGCCGACGCTTGAGGTTGAGCGATATCTGCTTGAACTTCGCGAGTTGGCTGTGATGTGGGCCCTCGGTGGGTCGAAGACGTGGCCCCGAGAAGAGATCGAAAAGGAGATCGCCGCAGACGAGGCATACCTCCTGTCATTGGACGGTATGAAACCACAAGAATAACTCCGCCGGAGTGCCTGCGCGACCCGCTCGCGTGGTTCGGGGCAAGGCACGGCGCCAGGCCGGCTCCCGCTCCGACTTCCGGTCGGGGTCGGCGAGGCGCTTGTGGCTGATCTGCCCCGCGTTTTTCGGACCGTCGGATTGTGTGCTTCTTACGCTGTTTCCTGCGAGTCTGTCCACTCTTTGAGGACCTCTTGTGGCGTCCTGTAGTCGAGACCAGAGTGAAGCCGGGCGTGGTTGAACCAGTCCACCCAGGTCAGGGTGGCCAGCTCGAGGGCAGCGTTGTCGTCCTTGACGTGCTCGGAATCAGTCTGGGAATCGCCGGCTTCGATGGTGGCTTCGCCGGGGGTCGCAGGGTTCCTCCGGTCGGCAGTCCCACACCGAGCGGGCATCCAGCGCCAAACGCCGCCACACCAAGCGCTGAACCGGCTGGACACCATGCTGCGTGTCGCCCTCACCCACTACGCGCCCGTGCCTGACACGCTTGCCGGTGAGCCACCAGAGATCTACCGCTACCTGGGCAGCGATCTGCTTGGCCAAGCCATCGACGCGGCCGGAGCGGACTTGGCCATCCACGGCCACGCACACCTCGGAACCGAGCGTGGTTCAACACCAGCAGGAGTACCGGTGCGCAACGTCGCCCAACCCGTCCTCAACCGGTCCTACGCGATCTACCCACTATCGCCGTCACGTCCTCGCCGCTCTGCAACCGTTGCAGGCGGGGGAGGTGGTGCGGGTGCAGTGGGTGATCACCGGGGCTCGTGCGCCGCGCTGGGTCACCGCACCCACCACCGTCGAGGCCGACATGCCGCAGTTGTGGCGCACCGGTGATCCGATGTTGTGCGCTGTGTGCCGCGTCGCGGTCGCCTCACGGTTCGGACGGAGGCGGGCGCGGTCGGTGTTCGGGCGGGTGTGGGCGTCCCTGCGGGGGATGAACACGCCCCGTATGCGGATGGCACGGCGGTGGCCGATACCCCGATGGGCGGTCGTGGGCCGCCTGTATGCACGGGT
>JBOHFX010000143.1:0-10798 GCA_050699875.1 Pseudonocardiaceae bacterium | reverse complement strand
GCACTGAGCCGGTCTCGCGCGGGTTCGCAGGATCGGACACGTCGTACTGCTTGAGCTCACCGGTGCCCCAGCACGATACGTACAGCTGCTGATCGTCCACCGAAAGGTTGATGTCGGTGACCAACGGGGGCACCGCACCGAAAGGCTTCAGCGCCGGCGGCAGGGCCTCGGTGTCAGCGGGCTCGGGCGGGATGGCGATCACCTTGTCGGCGGCCCACGTTCCACCCTCACGATGCCAACGCCACACCGAGGCGGACAAGTCCTGGGTGGACACGACGACACCGACGAATCCCCAGGTCGCCTCGGGATCATGCGCCGGGCGAAGCTCGAGCACCATCTGGTGGTGTGCACCCAGCTCCACCCGCTGGAGGTGCTTGCCGGCGGCCAGGTCCCAGAAGTGCAGCGCGTGGCCGTATTTGTGGTCCAGTAACAGCTCCGGGTTGACCCCGTCCTCGATCATCGACGGGGTGCCCCACTCGCTACTGATCAGGGTGTTCTGGTTCAGGTGCCACCAGGCGTCATACGCCAGGTACTGCGGCCCGCGGTCGTGCTCCCAGGGCCCCAGCACCTCGAAGCTGGAGTGGTCGAGCAGCGCGATCCCGCCCGGGCCGTCCGCCCCACCAGCGCCTCCCACGCAGGATAGGAAGATGCCCTCGGGGCCGCAGTGGAGGGTATGTGGCCGGGAGTAGCCGGCCTTGTCAGCCAACTCCTCAGCGCTGATCGTCTTGACCAGGGTGGGCCGGGTCGGATCCGGGTGCGTGTCGTAGACGTGCACGTTCGAGCTGCGCAACCCAGGTAGCAGTAGGTAGCGACGCTCCAGACCATGGATGTCGTGTCCTTCGTGGGCGAGCGCGCTGCTGCATGCGTTCCAACCAAAGTGGTGCAGCTCGTCGCCCAATGTGGGCAGGTCTGCCCAGCCCACGACCTGCCCGTACCGTGGCGAGCCAGGGTCGACGTCCACGACTGTGAGCGCATCGGACCGTTGGCCCGCCCGGTCGAACGCGGCGACGTAGGCCAGTTTCTCAGCGGGGGCGGCGGCGGCCTCGGCGGGAGTGCGGTAAAAGGTCGGGTCTGGCGATGTCCGGGTCGGTGTGCTCATGATCTCTCCTTGTCCGGGAAGGCGTCCTGGCAGATTCCCGCGATCCCACGCGGGCACAGGAGTGCGACGGCGTTGTACCGGGGTTTGAGCGGAGAAGTACCCCCGAGCAGAATCCGACGACCCTCACCGAGGCGACGGTGTGGGTCAGCGGCCATCACGCGCGACACGTCGCGCTAGCCAGCCGGAGGAGATCGACGTATAGGCGCCTGACCAGATACAGGTTGGTCACAGACGGCGCTCTGGACCACTTCAGCTGCCGCACCGCCACAGTATAAAGCCTCTCTCTCTGCGTCACCAAGCTTGTCGATCAAGTTCACGGCGCTCACCGGTCTGCTCTCACCCGCGTATAGCGGCTGTACCCGCCATACTGGCGTTGATTCAGTGCCGGGCCGCCGTTCGGCTGCGGCGCGCGACGAAAGGTTGCCCTCATGGCCCGGCTCGCTTTGACCGCCGGTCTCACCGAGATCCAGCAGGAGATCTTGGCCACGGTCAAGACCTTCGTGGACAAGGAGATCATCCCCGTCGCCCAGGAGTTGGAACACACCGACACCTACCCGCAGGAGATCGTCGAAGGAATGAAGGAGATGGGGCTGTTCGGGCTCACCATCCCCGAGGAGTACGGCGGTCTGGGCGAGTCGTTGTTGACCTACGCGCTGGTCGTGGAGCAGATCGCCCGAGGATGGATGAGCGTCTCAGGCGTGATCAACACGCACTTCATCGTGGCATACATGATCAGCCAGCACGGCACCGACGAGCAGAAGCAGCACTACCTGCCAGGGATGGCCGAAGGCGCTATCCGCGGCGCCTTCTCCATGTCCGAACCGGAGCTGGGTTCGGACGTGGCGGCGATCAAGACCCGGGCTCGCCGCGACGGTGACCACTACGTGGTCAACGGCGCGAAGATGTGGCTGACCAATGGCGCCACCTCGACCCTGGTGGCGACGCTGGTCAAGACCGAGGAGGGTGCCGCCAAGGCGCACCACAACCTCACCACGCTGCTGGTGGACAAGCCCACCGGCTACGGTGACGTCGCTCCCGGGCTCAGTGTTCCCGGCAAGATCGATAAGATGGGCTACAAGGGGGTCGACACCACCGAGCTGGTGTTTGATGGTTACCGCATCGGAACCGACAAGGTGCTCGGTGCGGCCCCCGGCAAGGGATTCGCGCAGATGATGGACGGCGTCGAGGTCGGGCGGGTCAACGTCGCCGCCCGGGCCTGCGGCATCGCCATTCGCGCTTTCGAGCTCGCGGTCGACTACGCACAGCAGCGCAAGACCTTCGGCAAACCGATCGCGCAGCACCAAGCGATCGCGTTCAAGCTCGCTGAGATGGCTACCAAGGTCGAAGCCGCGCATCTGATGATGGTCAACGCTGCCCGGCTCAAGGACTCCGGCGAGCGCAACGATGTCCAGACGGGGATGGCGAAGTTGTTGGCCAGTGAGTATTGCAAGGAGGTCACTGAGGACGCCTTCCGCATCCACGGTGGATACGGCTATTCCAAGGAGTACGAGATCGAGCGGCTGATGCGGGAAGCGCCGTTCCTACTCATCGGTGAAGGCACCAGCGAGATCCAAAAGACGATCATCAGTAAGGGTTTGTTGCAGGAGTACGCTGCGCGAGGTTGACCGTGATCCGGATTCGCTTCGATGCGCACGATTGGGTACCTCTTAGCGGAGGTGATGCACCATGACCAGTCCGTTCAGCGGCCAGGGCCAGATGCCGGGCCTGCCCACCCCGCCCACCGGCTGGCCGATCGGTTCCTATGCGACCTACGCCGAGGCGCAGCGTGCCGTGGATCACCTCGCCGACAATCAGTTCCCCGTCGCCGAGGTCACGATCGTCGGAGTGGACCTCATGCTGGTGGAGCGCGTACTGCGCAGGTTGACCTGGGGCCGCGTACTCGGCCAGGGAGCCGCCTCGGGTGCCTGGTTCGGTCTGTTCGTCGGGGTACTGCTCAGTCTATTCGCCAGCCAGGCCGGAACCGGGGTGATCCCGATCCTGGTAGGGGTCGCCACGGGCGCGGTGTTCGGGACGGTGTTCGCCGCCGCCGGCTACGCCGCGACCCGCGGCCGCCGAGATTTCGCCTCGACGAGCCAACTGGTAGCCGGGCGTTACGACGTGCTGTGCCAGCCGCGACATGCCGAACAAGCCCGCGACATGTTGGCGAAGCTCGCGATGGGCCCCGGCACCCCGACCGCCTGAGGTAATGGCTCGATGCCGGTCTCAGGGTGTTGATGGTTCGACCCTGGCGAGCAGGTCTCAGGTTTAATGCTTCGACCCTGGCGAGCAGGTCTCAGGATGGCAGGCAGTCCCAGGCGCTGAGTGCCTCGATGAGGCCGGTGACGACTGGCAGCGTCGCCATGGTTGCCGCGTCGCACCAGCGGAGGTCGTCAGCGTCGTCGCCCGGACGCAGTGTCCCTCCCGTCACTCGGCAGCTGTAGTCGTGAATGTCGAACACCACCCCGCCCGGCGCCTGCCGTTGCACCCCCCCGACCCGGCGGGTGATCTCGATCGCCAGCCCGGTCTCCTCGGCCACCTCGCGGATCACCGCGTAATGGTCGGTCTCACCGTCTTCAACCCGGCCGCCTGGCACCGACCAACGGCCCCGTCCCGGCTCGCTGGCCCTGCGGATGAGCAGCAGCCTGCCCATGTCGTCGAACACCACTGCCCCGACACAACGGATGCGCCGCTTGGGTGACCCTGTCATCGACGGTAACGGTAGTACTCTCGACAGTATCGGAACTGGCGGATCGTGACGATGGCGCCTAACTACGGCGGTTCACGCTGCGTGTCGGAACGGGGCAGGTGGGTTACGGTGAGTGCGAAGACGTACCGGCCGCGCTGAGATGTTCGGTCAACATCCCAACGTCCTGCTCCACCCTTCCGTGGAGCGCCGGGTGATCAGAGTGCGGCGGCATTGGGCGGTGCTGCTCAAGGTGCTGCTCCAGACCGTGCTGATCGTGGGCGGAGCCTTTTTGGTGTCCTGGGGGCTCGGCAAGGTATCGGACGGTCTATGGCTGCCGCAGTCGTTGCTCTGGTACGTCGCCGTCGCGGCGGTGCTGCGCTTCTCCTGGCATGTGCTCGAGTGGTGGCACGAAGTCATCATCGTCACTGACAAGCGATTCATGGTCACCAGCGGCATCATCGAGACGAAGAACTCCATGATGCCGATCACGAAGGTCACCGACATGAGCTTCATGCGACCGGTGCCCGGGCAGCTGCTCGGGTACGGCACACTGAGGGTGGAGTCGGCCGGCCAGAAGCAGGACCTCGAGAAGATCGAGTACCTGCCCCGGCCCGAGGAGGTCTTCCACGCGATCTCTGAGCTGATCTTCGGTGAGAAGAAGCAGGCTCGATCCCACATGCTGGAGCCGCCGCGCGCTCGCCGCAGGCGCGGTCGCGGCAGGTGATGTTACTCGCCGGAGCAGATCCCGCCGAAGTCGGCGGACACTGGCGGTTATGCGGATAGATCTGCACGCCCATTCCACTGCCTCGGACGGCACCGACACTCCCGCTGAGCTCGTCGCGGCCGCCGTGGCGATTGGTCTGGACGTGGTGGCACTGACTGACCACGACACCACCGGCGGGTGGTCAGCGGCCGTCGATTCGTTGCCAGCCGGACTACGGCTGATCCGGGGCGCGGAGTTCTCCTGTATCGCGCCGAACGGTAGGGGTGGGCGGGTTTCCGTGCACTTGCTCGGTTATCTTTTCGACCCCACCTCCGAGTCGATCATCGCCGAGCAGAGCCGGCTACGCGATGAGCGGCGCATCCGGCTCCGTGCCATGGCACAGCGCATGGCCGCCGACGGATTCCCGGTCGACCCCGACGCGCTGCTGGAGGGTTTACCGCCGGACGTTTCCGCCGGCCGACCGCACTTGGCCCGAGCCTTGGTCTCGGCCGGAGTGGTGGGCAGCGTCGACGTGGCTTTTCATCGGTTCTTGCACAGCGGAAGTCCGTACTACACGGGTCGGGCCGATACCGATGCCGGCGCAGCGGTCCGGATGGTTCGCGCTGCCGGCGGGGTTGCGGTGCTGGCTCACGCCGCAGCCCGGCGTCGTGGCCCGGTGGTCGAACATTCGGTCATCGCCGAGCTGGCGGCCGAAGGGCTCGCCGGCGTGGAGGTGAACCATCCCGACCACTCTGCCGAGGATCGCGCCGCGCTGGGTGATCTCGCAGCCTCGCTGGACCTGTTGGTCACCGGCTCCAGCGATTACCACGGGACGAACAAGACGGTGTCACTGGGCCAGGAGACGACTGCCCCGGAGGCGCTGGAGCGGATCGAGGAGCTGGCGGCGCGCAGCAGCATCGCGGTGGTGGCCGGGTGAGTACGGTAGGGCACGATGGCACATCAAGCGCAGGGGCAGCTGGACCTTGGTGGTCTACCCCGTCCTCTGGTGCGCGTGACTCCAGCCAAGCTCGCCACCTGGATCGGCTGTCCCCGGCGCTACCGGATGGCCTACCTCGACCGGCCCGCTCCGGCCCGGGGCGGGGCTTGGGCGCACAACACGCTCGGCGCGGTGGTGCACACCGCGCTGCGGGCGTTGTTCGATCTGGCCCCTGGGCGGCGCCGCCCGCATGCCGCGGCCGCCCTGGTGGCTACGCACTGGTCAGGGGAAGGCTTCGCGGATGACGCGCAGGCCGCCGACTATCGCAGTCGCGCGCAGGCCTGGGTGGCCCGATATGCCGAGGGGCTGGATCCCGACCTTGAACCGGTCGGCGTGGAGCGCTGGGTCTCCGCGCCGACCCAGCGGATCGTCGCCGAGGGACGAGTGGACCGCATCGACGAGCGGGACGGCGAGCTGGTCGTGGTGGATTACAAGACCGGTCGCCACGGGCTCACCGCTGATGACGCACGCGGTTCCCAAGCGCTGGCGCTCTACGCTTTTGCGGCGCGGCGCACGCTGCGCCGGGAGTGCCGCCGGGTCGAGTTGCATCATCTGCCCACCGGCAGCGTGGCCGGATGGGAGCACACCGAACAGTCGCTGAGCAGGCACGTGCGGCGTGTTGAGGAGGCGGCTGACGAGATCGCTTTGGCGACTGACACCCTGAAAACCGGAGGCGATCCCGAGGTCTGGTTCCCGCCCGCGCCCGGCCGAGCCTGCTCGTGGTGCGACTTCCGGCGGCACTGCCCGGAGGGCAAGGCCAGCGCCCCCGACCTGCGGCCGTGGGCGCTGCTGGCGCCATGACCGCGCTGCGTGATGGGCAGGGCGCCATTCGCGGGCTGTCCGGTGTGCTGGCCGGTGGCCTGGTCGCGTTGGCGATTGTGGTCTGTGCGGCGCAGTGGCTGGTCGGGACGTCGGGCCGTCCCGGCCCGGGGATGGCGACCGTTACCGGTCATGTGGTCGCGGCACTGGCCGCCGTAGCGCTGCAGCTGGCAGCACAGCGGTCCCGAGGCCGCAACGCAACGCTGGCTTCCTGGTCGGTATTGCTGCTCGCGGCTGGAGTGCTCTGGTTCGGCTGGTGGGCGTAGCGTCAGGCGCCGGCATCACCGCCTGAGCCCACACCACCATGAGCCGTGGTGAAACGTCCGAAGCAGTGGCACGCCGTGGCGCCCTACCAGGTTGAGCGCAGCGCGACCAGGGTGTCGCCGCGTTGCTCGAGGACGACGCCGCCGGAGCCGGCGGTGCCTACTGGGCCGCGGTAGTCGCCACGGTCCACTGGTAACGCGCCGACCTGCTCACCGTTGGTGGTGTCCAGTACGGCCAATGCGCCGGGCACCGGCAACAGCAGCCGCCCGGCGGCAGCCTCCCAGCCGGTGCCCAGCGATCCAGGCCGGGTCCACCGTGGGCGCAGGTCGGCGATGTCCAACGCGACAGTCGCCGAGCCGGTGAACCAGTACACCTGGGTAGGAGTCTTGGTGACATCGACGACACCCCCGGGCGGATTCACCCGCAGGTCGGCGTCCGGGACAGCCAGCGGGTGTTCGGCTGCCGGCGTACCGTGCTCGTCGAGCACTACCAGCCGGGCGGGGTCGGGCAACGCTACGGCCACCATGTTCCGGCTCAACGCGATGACCTGGGCCTGCGGGCCTTGGAGCAGGGTGCTGAAGGTGACCTCAGGGTGGTCGGGTTGCTTGGGCTCGGACCTTTGCACAGTGATCCGCACACGTTCCTCGGGGCACTGCTCAACCACGGCCAGCCGCCGCCCAGACTCCACAGCAGAGTCCAACGCCATCGAACCATGCAGGCAGTCCGGTCGCGGTTGGGTCGCTGGCTGCGCTGGGGTGGGTAGTCGCCCGTAGGTCAGCGTGCGAACCAGGTCTGAGCGCCATACCTCCAGGTAGTGCCGCCCGCTGGCGGCGACCTGGTTGCCGGCGGCGGCCAACCGGGTCGGGACCTCGACGGGACCGGTGCGTTGCGGCCCGCGCCGGCCATCGGTCCAGTGCAGAGCGGTCACCTCGCTGCAGGTCTCCCCCCGCCGGTACACCGTCAGTACCTTGCCGAACGCAGCCGCCACCGTGCACAGCGGCCGATCGCGCCGGTAGCTCCAGCGGACTGCGCCGGAGCGGAGGTCACGACCGGCGACCACCCCCGCGGCACCGGTCACCACTGTGCCGTCCTGCACCAGGGGCACCGGAGTCGCCGGACTTGGCGCCCGCCATGCCTCAGTGACTGCGGCTGGTATTCCTGCCGACCCGGGTGCAGAGACGTTGGGCACCGGCCCCGCAGCGGTGGTCAGAGTGCTGCGTCGCTCATCGCTGGTCCACCACAACACGGTGAACACGGTGACTACGCCCACCGTCAACACCGCCGCAACGGCCAGGTCCCACCGAGTGCGGCGTTCCGGAGCGGGCATCCAACCGCAGGTCAGCCGGCGGCGCGAGGCTGGCTGCTGTGCTCCTGACCGGGGGCCACGATTCCGGAGCCAGCGTTCCCGCTGCCAGCCCCGCGACCTCGACTGCGGCGTCGCCGCCTGCGAGGTCGAGCGTCACCATGGTCACCTGGGCAGTCCACGGGGGGTGCGGTATCGATGCTGGCGACGGCAGCGGTTTCTCCGCCGCGCGTCCGGCGCCGCCGACGCCGCACCAGGCCCGCCGGACTGTCGGGGGATCCGCTGAAGGCTCGACGCCGGGTGCCGGTACGTCGACCGTGTGGCCGGTCGTCCTCGTCACCGGGCTCGGCGGCCAGCCCAGCCCGGTGACGCCGGGTCAGCGGCAGCCGCCCGGTTGAGTCGATCGGGATGTCCAATTCGGTGAACAGATGCTCGGAGGTGGAGTAAGTCTCCGCCGGCGCCGGCATACCCAGATTCAGCGCGTCGCTGATCAGCTTCCAGCGCGACTCCTCGTCCCAGTCGACGAGGGTGATCGCCACTCCCGCACGGCCGGCCCGACCGGTCCGCCCGATCCGGTGCACGTAGGTCTTTTCGTCCTCCGGACACTGGTAGTTGATGACATGCGTGACCTCCGGTACGTCGAGGCCGCGGGCCGCGACGTCGGTGGCGACCAATACATCCACCTTCTCTGACCGGAACGCCCGCAGCGCCTGCTCGCGCGCTCCCTGACCGAGATCACCATGCACCGCCGCAGCTGCAAAACCGCGCTCGGTGAGCTCGTCGGCCACCTTCTGGGCAGCGCGTTTGGTTCTCGTGAAGATCATTGTCAAGCCCCGACCGCGGGCTTGCAGAATGCGGGCAAGCACCTCCACCTTGTCCATCGCGTGCGCG
Source organism: Pseudonocardiaceae bacterium (assembly GCA_050699875.1). GTDB lineage: Bacteria > Actinomycetota > Actinomycetes > Mycobacteriales > Pseudonocardiaceae. The sequence continues at coordinate 2,036 of JBOHFX010000143.1, read as the reverse complement.
CGGTAGACGAACTGCCGGGTCCTCTCATGGATGGCAGTGGCATCGGGTTCCTCGGCACGGATGTGCGTAGGTCGGGTCAGGAAGGCCCGGGCCAGCGTGATGATCGGACCCGGCATGGTGGCCGAGAAAAGCATGGTCTGGCGCTGCTCGGGCACCATCTGCAGGATCCGCTCGATGTCGGGCAGGAAGCCCAGATCGAGCATCTCATCGGCCTCATCCAGGACCAACACCCGCACCTTTCCCAGCACCAGATGGCGCTGTTCGGCAAGGTCGAGCAACCGGCCCGGGGTGCCGACCACCAGGTCCACCCCACGGGCCAGCGCGTTGATCTGCGGTTCGTAAGGCCGGCCACCGTAGACCGCCAGAACCCGAACGCCGAGATTGCGACCCGCGGCGGTGAGGTCGGCGCTGACCTGCAGGCACAACTCGCGGGTGGGCACCACGACCAGAGCGCGCGGGGTACCGTCCAGCGGGTTGGTCCCGGTCGTGATCCGCTGGATCAGGGGGACACCGAAGCCCAACGTCTTGCCGGTGCCGGTGCGGGCCTGGCCGATGAGGTCGTCGCCGGCCAAAGCCAGCGGCAGGGTGAGCTCCTGAATGGCGAAGGTGCGTTCAATGCCCGCAGCCTGCAGCGTCCGGACGATCTCGTCGCGGACACCTAGCTCGGCGAAAGTGGGGGAGTCGTCTCGGACCGGAGCGCCGGCCTGCAGCGGCTGCGGCGGCTCGGTGTCATCGGTACCGATCTCTGAATGGTCCAGCGGGTCGGGGTGGGGGCGCTCCAGGGAATAGGTGTCGGGCAGTGTGGGTTTGCTGACGGTCAGCGTGATCGCCTCTCTCGTACTGGCGCGTCCGCCGCCGTCTCGCTCTACCAGCTCTGCGCTGTGAGATCGCAATCCGAGCCGGGAACGAAGACACCAGGTCCGCGCTCACATTCATGCACTTGGCGGCATCGGCCACCAAGCCGGGCGTGTGGCCGGGGTGGCTGTGTCACGCCCTGTGCATGCACTCTACCCGCCCACGGGCCAGATGGGCGCGTGACACCGCCCACGCCGGCGAAGCCGCACTACGCTCGCCGCGTGGATGTGGCACGTAAGGGCATCATCGACCTGCTAGGGGTCCTCTCCTACGGAGAACTGTCGGCCTTCGACCGGCTTGCCGAGGATGCTCGCCGAGCCCCCACACTGGCCGCCAGGGCGGCGATGGCCGCCATGGCGGCCGCAGAGATCGGGCACTTCCGCCTGCTGGAGAACCACTTGCGCGGCTTGGGTGTCTCAGTGGATGACGCGATGCGCCCGTTCGTGGCGCGCGTGGACCGTTTCCACGCCTCTACAGCACCACGGTCTTGGCTGGAGTCGTTGGTGAAGGCCTACGTAGGGGACGGGTTGGCGGCCGACTTTTACGGAGAGGTGGCTGGCCGGCTGGACGACGCTACCGCCGCGCTCGTCAAACAGGTGCTGGCCGACACCGGACATTCGGCGTTCGCCGAGCGGGAGGTGCGCGACGCTTGCGGGCGCGACCGGACGACCCGCGATCGGTTGGCGTTGTGGGGCCGGCGGCTACTCGGCGAAGCGGTGACCAACGCCCAGCATGTCGTGGCCGAACGCGATGCCCTGGCTGCCCTGATCATCCATGGTTCTGGGGACCTGGCCGGCCTCGCCACGCTCATTCGAAGGGTGGAGGTGCTGCACGGCCGTCGGATGACCGCCCTCGGGCTGGGATGAGCGGCTGCGGTGCACTCGACTAGCCTGACGGCAACGTCGATCACACCGTGGAGGTTGGGCGTGGAGGTCAAGATTGGCGTCGCGGACAGTCCTCGCGAGCTGACGGTGTCCACCGGGGACACGCCGGCTGAGATCGAGGCGCTGGTCACCGAAGCGCTGCGGAACGCTCAGGGACTACTGACCTTGGTCGACGACAAGGGCAGGCGCTTCATGATTCCCACTTCGCGGGTCGCCTACATCGAGATCGGGCCGGCGGACAGCCGCCGGGTCGGCTTCTCCGTGGGTGGCTCGTGAGTGGCCAACAGTGTCATGACA
>JBOHFX010000142.1:0-4644 GCA_050699875.1 Pseudonocardiaceae bacterium | reverse complement strand
CCCACCCGTTCGAGCAGCTCTACACCGAATTGCGGACCTGTCGCCGCCGCTGCCACGGCCGCGCCTTCATCGAGCACCGCACACCCCGTCAACACGACTGCGACCAACGGTGCGCGCCGCACTCTTGCAAGCCGCTGGCCGCGTCAACCTTGCGCCAGTGTCACGCCGTGCTCAGCGGCGCTCTCAGCGCCGCGAAACGGTGGGGATGGATCACCGTCAACCCGCTCGATGCCGCCCAGCGACCACGCATCCCGGTACCGCAGCCGAACCCCCCATCGGCGGAAGAAGCAGCCAAGATCGCGAATGCCGCCTGGGAACAAGACGCGGACTGGGGGACCTTCGTCTGGCTAACCTTCATCACGGGCGCACGGCGCGGTGAGCTGGTCGGTCTCGCCTGGCAGCACGTCGATCTGATCTCCGGATTGCTGACCATCCGGCGCAGCCTGCACCACCGCAGCGGCAAGACGATCATCAAGGACACCAAGACTCACCAGATGCGAGTGATCAGACTCGACCAGGACACGATCACCATCCTTGGTGACCACAAGCAGCGCGCCCAGCGCTGCAGCGCCGCACTCGGCACCACGCTCGACGACGACGCCTTCGTGTTCTCCTACGCACCCGACCATCAGCGGCATTGCGATCCAGACGCCATCACCCACCGGTACTCGAAGATGGCCGCCGCGCTCGGCATTGACACGCACTTGCATGCGCTGCGGCATTACAGTGCAACCGAGTTGCTCTCCGGTGGGGTCGATCTACGAACCGTGGCGGGCCGACTCGGCCACGGTGGCGGTGGAGCCACCACACTCAAGGTCTACGCCGCCTGGGTCGCCGGTGCCGACACCAAAGCCGCAGACCTCATCGCCTCCCGGCTACCACGCCCACCGGAGATACGCAATTAGCCGGCTTTGTAGCCAAGTAGTATCGCCAGAACAGGCTTTTTCGTGCCTGCACGGGTCCCGTAGGGACGGCAGCAGGTGCCGGGGAGCGTGCGTACCAATTATAAACGATGCGCGGCGGCGCGATATCCCACGCGGAAACACTCACAGCCTTGAGCAGCGGTTATGTTGACCTATCGCAACTTCTACGGAGCCGTGGCGAACTATCGTACCCCTAGACAACCCGATTGCTCAATCACTGCGACATACGCTGTATTTCGGCGATAATTTATTTAAGTCGTAGCAGCACGATCAGCTCGCCGGTGCCATTGCCGTCGCGATCGGGTACGTCGTACTCCACGACCCGCACCAGATGCGCTTGCTCGGGATCCAGGTAGTCAGGACCCCCGGCTCTGGCCGGTGCTCTCACCCTCGGCGTCCCCGTCGGCGAGGTCACGGGCGGTTGACATGATCGCGGCGCGGCGACGGGCGCCGCGGATCGCTGGATTGATCAACACCGACAGGTAAGTGCCGTCGGGCAAGACCTTCAGCACCGGCAGCGCCAGCCCGGTCGGGGCCCGCCACAACAGGGCCGCCCCGGTGGCCGCGGCCAGCCCCCAAGCCTCGAAGCTGTAGAAGTTGCGGTCCGCGGTGAGCAGCTCATCGCGGCGCAACCGCTGGTAGAGCCGGCCTGCCAAGGTCTTCTCCCCGACTGCCCAGGCGCCGACCTCGGCGGCCAGGAACGCGTGCGTGCCGCACTCGGCCAACGCCACCACCCGCGCCTTGGGAAACGCCGAGCGGTTGTCCCCAGATCCGGCGTAGCCGAACTCCGCGGCGTTGGCCTCGGTGTCGGGCAGGTCCACATCGACACCATCGATGGCCAGCACTCGCCAGTCCCGCAGCCACGCACCTCGCGTCGACCTAGTCGCCACCGGGCCCGCGATCTGCTCAAACACCTCCGAGAGCACCCTTGCGCCCAACCGCTTGCGGGCCTGAGTGATCCCACTCGCGGTCGGCACCGACCATCCCGCATCCCAGCACCCCCACGCCGAAAGCGAACCGGTGACCTTGGTCGCGACCTCCTCGTAATCGTCGTCGGAAACAGGCATAACCCATCGTCAGATATGCCACCACGTGCGGCGGCAACTTCCCACCCGACCGCTTGGCACCGGCTGCACACGCCGTCACCGCGGCGTCCACCGCATCGCGGGGCACCGCCGTGACCAGCACCCCCAGCGACACCTGATCCGGCTGCACCGCCACACCCTCGCCCATGATCGGCAACCGTGTCAGCCAACCCTAGGAAGATCACAGTGCCACGCCCGAACCTACGAGAAACAGTAGACCAGCTCCATGATCAAACTAAGCTACGTGGCATTGACCCAGGACCCTCCGTTTCACACGGTTTCCAACCACGCACGTGGGGATGTGGCAGTAGGGGGCGAGTGTGATGTCTGCCAGTAGCGAAGGCGGCCTGACGTCGTTTGATGCTTTGACGGCCTGCTCACCGGCACTGTTGATCTAGTGCATAGCGAGGTTTCGAGTGATGGTTCGGAGTTGGTCGGCGGTGTTGCGGAGGCGTTGGCGAGGGCATCTGCGGTGATTGCCTTGTCCAATTGTGATGCTCTGCGCAATGTCCCGCTACTTTCTGTGCCCGGCCGTGGTCTTACGGTGGATATCTGTCGACGCCTTTGCCGGCAGTCTGGGTAACATGCAATAACGCATGGTTTGCCCGTTAGGTGAGGATCTATCGCCTCTGGTAGGCCACAGTCGAGCTGATCGTAGCCCCAGGTCGCAGCCCAGGCACTCATAGTAATTGACAGGTTGTGATCTTGATTTTTAGTGTTATTTAGCGGATTATGTCTGTCTAGTGGTTGATCATCAGGAGGGCTTGCGTGCGAGCGGAGTTCTGGATAAAGCACTCACAAATTGATCCGAAGGTGCTTTCGGGTAACCTTGAGCGCACGTTTGGTCTAGACGACCGAGGTGCCCTAAAGAATAGCGAAGTATTCAATGCGAAAAAGTGGCAGGATCAAGTTCTGTTTTCTCGAGAAGATCCATCGTATCGAATTATATGTTTTCGAAGCACTGAACTTGAAATACAAATGCACGTCGAACCTGTTACGGGAAATGTCATCCGTGCCTCAGAATCTGCTTGGGTCGGAATGAAGAAGGCCTTGAAGAATTGCGGCCCCAGCGTGACCGATCTTAAGTTGGTGGATTCAGCGTCGAATCGAGAGTTTATGTCGGGCCGGACTGGCCTCGCGTCCGAATTGTGTAGGCGGGAAACCTTCGTACCTGCAATCATTGGTCTCGCGGTTCTCTTGTACGCAATCATCGGAGCCTTTTCGTTTGCCAAGGATGATCCAGACCGCTTCCTTCTGGGATCCCTGTCGGGCGTCGTGGCGGCAATAGTGACAGTTAGTTTTGCGTTTATTGAGGCTCGGAAGGGTGTTCTACGATGGAGCTGAGGACAAGGGGTCGAGCAGATATGGGTGGTCCGAAATGATCGAGTCAATTATAGGAGTGATTGCCGCGACTCTTACAAAATCTTCGTTTAAGGTGATGTTCGACCAATTTTCGCGGCGTGGAGCGAGGTCGGATATTGTAGCGATAGGGCCTGACGGTCAGACTTTCGTGATCGAGGTTAAGATGGGTGAAGGTCGTGCACATTTCAGCTTAATTGCGCAAGTTGAAAGTCTTGCGAGTGGCCTTGAGAGTCAGGCGTCCCCGGCCACTCCGGTTCTGGTTACGAACTTGGAAGTGCCTGAAAAGCTTAGGGGTGCAGCGGATGCGGTAGGCGTAGACATTGTTGAGGCCTCCGGATCGGACAACGATGTAGCGGAGGCTCTTTTGCGACACCTAGCCCCACAAGCTGCTTCGTGATTCGTACCACATGCCAGCGTAGGTCATCGATGGTGTGGACCACCTTACGTATTCAAGTCGTACCTTGTCGCATTCTGCGACGCACCAAGCGGCGGCGGTGTATCGTCCTCGATCTACTTTCGGGTCTGCGACGACGCGCGCAGGTGCACGCCTTGACACCATCGCAGGTGGCCTGGCCGCTGGCCGAGCGCTCCTACGACCTGTGCAACGCGGCGGTGTCATTCTGGCTAAGCTGGGGGCGTCCCGGTCCCCGAGGTTGCCCTCCATGAATGAGGTTGTCGAGGCGTTTTCGCACAGGGACGATTTTATCTTGAGACAATGCCGGCAGCATTATAGATCTGATCGTACATCGCGATCATGCTGCGCGGTGACACATGTGCTCGACCGATTAGGCTAGGTGGTGTTTAAGTCACAGCGCCACGTTCTCGAGCTTCGCGAGGATTTGAAAGCGCGGAATAGGAGTCTCTGACCGTCAGTCCAAAGTTCATGCCTGTCATGTTGTTGCTTCGTGCCGCCCTCACGTAACGCCTCTGTATGTCATTTCTGTACGAGCTAGGCGGGTCACCTCCCTTCACCGGCCCGGATCTTGGTATTGGTCTTGCCATGGGTGGAGGTACGGATTGGGTGGATGGCCAGCAGACGAAGCCGGGAAGGGTACCGCGACTGCGGCCACCGTCGATTCTGCCCTGGTCGAAGGGTGTAGCGAGGCCGAATGGATTAGCTGTATCGCAACCCGGGGCCCTACGGTGCCACGGTCGTTCCAAGATCGTTTGGTTTGCTGGTTGAACGCCCAGCGCGGGCGGAAAGATCGATGATCTTCGGCGTGTCGCGGTGATGCGCGAACGAAGCTCCGGTAGGACGAGCGTCCTCTCACAGA
>JBOHFX010000141.1:0-1736 GCA_050699875.1 Pseudonocardiaceae bacterium | reverse complement strand
CGGTCGCGCGGGACTGCGCGGAGCAGCTCGGCACGATCATCGCGCGGCCGCTGCGTGACGAAGACGACTGGTCGATCGAATGGACCGGGTGCGGGTGCGGCCTCTGTGACACGTTGGGGACGTTTCTTGGCTCACGGTCACGGCGGATCTTCGAGTGGCCGTTGGCGACAGACGGACGCCGGCACGTGCACACCCAGATCGACTCGGCAGGGCTGCCGGTGCGGCACCAGACCCGGCGGCAGGGGCGGCCATACACTCTGGTGCTGACGAAAACCGACGAGCTGTTCACGCGCGCCACGAACGCGCGGCACAAGGCTGTGACCGACCTGGCGTGGCTGATGTCGACGCGGGGTGACGCATCGGCGCGAACGTAGGTGGCGGAGCGGGAACGGGGTGCATGATCGTCCAGGCGGTCCCACCTACTGTGATCGCCAGTGCCGCCGCCGGCTGACACTGGCTCTTCGAATTGATCGAAGTTCGCGCGGGCCCCGTTGATGGTGGCACAGGCCAGAATTTCGCGTGCGTGCAGAGTGTGCTCGTAGCAGGCGATCGGGATCGGCGGCTTGCTATTCCCCACGCCCGCAGGCGAACGCGACGCGCATCTGGGAAAACATGTCACCGGGCGCCATCGGGGTCGCGTCGGCACTGAGGGTGCGTTCGATGCCGTGCCGCAGAAAACGGGGGCCCACAGCAAGCCGTGTCCACCCACCAACTCGGCATAGGGGGACATCGCGACGCTGCCGGGGAGTCACCGACCCGGACCGCTTCAATCTCAATGCTGAAAAAAGCCATGCCGGGCGGTGTGCTGCTGTTGAGCCACTCCAGAGCGCTGCGGTGGTCTACCCACATCCGGGTAGCCACCCATATGACTGCTGAGGCATGACTGTTGAGGCGTCAACGCCGCCGGCGTAGACGACCAGCTGGCCATGGTGAGCGTGGTCGCTCGGTTCGAGCTGGTTTTCGATGATGACCGTCCGGCCCTGCTCATCCAAGACCTAAATATCCAGCCGGAACTCACCGATGGGCACCTCAGTGGCGACCACGACCAGATGCGTACCGGGTTCGTCGCCGAGGATGTCGAGGTACTTGGCCAGCCAGGGCGTGAAGACAGTGGCTCGTGGCTCCAGATGTCGCAGACGTTGGCCACCCGGGGCAGCCGACCGAGTCCCAGATCGTCAACCTCGCTCACCACAGAAGATCCACCACAGCGGGGCTACCTCAGAGCCAGCGCTCAAGCTGCGACAACACATGGACGACAAGCACGAGCGGCACCATGGCGTGGCTTCGGCCGCGCCCTCATCAGTACCGACCGGAGCAGGGCCAACCTGTCCCACCCTGGTCGAACAGCATCCTGAATCGGGAAAGAAGCCCGCACCCTGTAAACCCCTGCAAGCCGCTGACCTGCGGTTCTCGATCTCCAAGGGGTTCACCTGGAGCTTCATCTGTGGAGGTACCTGCCTCTTACTCGCATTCAGCACAAGTTGCTGACCTGAGGCTTTGCCACACCCCGGCGCTTAAAATCCACCGGCGATCAGATCAGCTGATCCACTGCACGAGCAGCACGTGGACCTCCCGCTGCTGCTCCAAGAGTAGATACACGACGCCTCCAGAGCCAATGCCACTTAGCGTAAGATGATCATGCTGCGGTGTCGGTCAGGACGGGGTTCGCGAGCCGGATCGTGGCGGGGCCGTCGTGGCGGATGCCTGTGTCGCCGGGTCGTTTCACCCGGTAGGAG
>JBOHFX010000140.1:0-21251 GCA_050699875.1 Pseudonocardiaceae bacterium | reverse complement strand
CGGCCACCCCTCCAGCGCCGACGGCATCGCGTGCGGCATTGCACAACTACGGGGGGGTAGTCGGCTGCCCCAGCACCGAGTTAGTTCAGCGGGCTGAGCCCTGCCGTCGGCTGGCCACACCGGTGCTGTTCCCTAACCACCAGCGTGATCACAGGCTCAATTCTCGTTGGTTCAGGCCTAGCCGCCCTCGCCGCCGCTGCCGTCACCGGCAGAGTTGACCTGCGTGCCCAGCACGTTGATGTTCAAGAGGTTAATGCCAAGACCACCCTGGGCAGCACCACCGTCGCCGCCGTCGCCCCCGCAGCAACTGGTCGCAAACGTTGACATAACGGTACGCGCAGGCAGCATCTCCACGCGCTGCCCGTCGATCTCGGCAAAGCTCAATGCGGCAGACATATGATCCTCCTTACACTGGCCCCCAGTGGGCCGCGAATGGAACACCTCATCGACTAGCTGGCCGATTCGGCTTCACACCACCCTTTTTTCGATCCTCCAGTGAGTTGACCTGACGGTTACCACGCGGCGTGACATCCAGCTTCTCGGGCCCTCCTGCTAAAACTCCATGGCAACGCCATGCCGATGCGTAACTCCGCATGTCAACATGCATTTCACCGAGAACGTCACCTGCCGCTACCTAGAAACATTGCGCGCCTTTACCTAGGGCCGTCAAGCTGATTGCAACTACCTAGATGCGGATCAACAGTACGGAGACGGAGAAGCCGAGTACCTACCACGCAACTCAGACGGCTTGCTGCGTAACATCCGAACGCCGGCTTGCTGGTGAGCTCTCCGCGGGGACGCCCGCAGCCGAAGCCAGCGGCTCCCTACGGAGCGGTCAGCACAGCGGGTCGGTCGCCCCAGTAGCGGCAGGTATGGACTCCACGGGGGCTGTTCTAAAGCAAACGAGGTTATTACGTAGTCTCATCGGGGGCGCCACGTAGCGTCCATGCAGGCTGACCACGCAGCGTAGCCCCTTGATAACACAACGGTGGTCATGTTTGATCTCACCGCCTCACAAAGATGCGTTCCGCGACGCTCCAGACAAGCATCAGTTGAGCAAGCGGGGACATCGAACGTGTAGACGATCTTTAGAACAACCCGATCGGCCAAGTTCTTTTTGGTGGGGCCGGAATACCCGCGCGTGCGGGACGACGTTCGTTGCTTGCTGTGGTTCCACGGCAGAGGCACCGGCGGTACCCGGAGGATCGCAGTTAATGGACAGTCCAATGGACAAGCTCGGCGCGAAGTCACGCGCCAGCATGACCCTCGCGGCAGCCCCGAACGCGCGCGCTCGGCTTACCAGATCGCGGTGAGGATCGACGTATCTGTCACGATAGCTTCGTCGACGAGCAGGTGGCCAGCGACGATGATCATTCGGTTTCCTGGGTCCCCTTCGGTCGCGGTACTTACGTGTCGCCTTACCAGCAACGGGAAGTAGCGGCGCCATGACCCCCGTCACGGCGCCTGACATGAGCCGCCTAGCCTGCCCGTCCGTGGGAGCGCCCCGCCCCGCCCCGCCCCGCCCCGCCCCGCCCCGATGATCGAGCGTCATCGGCCGACACTGCGCCGAGGTGAGTAGTAGATGAACTTGTGGGACCGACTCGCCGCCGCGAACGCTGCCCGCCGTGCAGATTGGAATTGGGTGAAGGCCGAGCGCACCGTGAACCGAGCTGCGCTAAGCAGCGGGCGTCCCACCACGACACTCCCGACCGCTCCCCAGCCCCTGCAGTCGCCGCTCCCTAGCACACCGGACTACCAGTGGTCGGAAGGCGACACTTCGCCCACGATCGTCTTTTCGGCGGCTCCCGTGACCACCTCTCGGCGCAAGTGGCCGTGGGTCGTCGGTGGCGCTGTCGTGCTGCTCTTGATCATTGGTATCGCGAACATCGGATCTCACAGCTCCACCCCCACGGTGACGGCGGCGCCCCCGCAGTTGCGACCACCGCCCGTCTCGTCTCAGATCACTTTGCCCACCGATCTCGTCGGGAAAAAGGCGCAGCTCGCCGATGACCAGCTACGCAACCTCGGCATCGTCAACATCCGCTACGTCTCCCAGGATGCCGAGTACAAAGTCGTGGCTTTCCTTGCGAAATGGACGGTGACGAGGGTGGAGCCTGCACCCGGTGCCGTGGTGTCGATCGACGACACGGTCGTGGTTACCGCAACCAGGAAGGCCGGTTCGATCGCGCAGCAGCCCGCTTCCCCGCCGGCACGGGCGACGCCGCCCGTGCCGATCGTGGCTGTTCCGGCTGGCCAGCAGGCGGCACCCGCGTCGGCGCCGACAGAGCGTGTCGTGATGCCCGCCGAGCAGACCACCGTGGGGCCCCAGTCGCCACCACCCCAACCTGTCGCGCCCCAACCCGCCGCACCACAGCCAGCCGAGGCTCCTGCCGAGCCGCAGCGGGACAACAACAGCGCTCTGGGCTGGCTCAAGGACCGGCCGGCACCGATCGCCATGCACCCGAACGGCATGTCTCGCTGCTGCTGAGTTTGCTCCCGGTCGTGGCGCGGGGCCGCCGCCGTCGCGGTTGTACGTCATGGGCCGGTTAGGAACCTGGTGACGGCTGCGCGGCCCGTCGGGCCGTTGCCGGTGCCATGATCGCCAGCTAGCAGCAACGTCGGAACCGGTGGCAGGTCGGCTTCGGACCGGAAGGTGACCACGGGTGTGGCTGGCCACGGTTGACACATCGCGACAGTTCTGTTGCCGGCTGCGGTAGCCCGGTCGTAGGGAGAAAGTATTGCCTCTCACGCCGACAGCAGACCAGGATCATCACAGGTCACCGGCCGTCGCCGGACGCCCGAAGCGATCACCGGCGGTGGCAACCGCAAGGCAACCGCATGACAACCACCGTCCACACAGAACTCAATTGAACAGCCATATCCGCTGCTGAGAGTGGCGCGCCGGAAGGGACTCGAACTCCCAACCTTCTGATCCGTAGCTGCAGTTAATGGACAGCCCAATGACAAGATCCACGCCGGTGTCGCGGCGCAGAGTTAATCGCGCGCCTCGTTGCTGCTGAGAAACCCTCGCAGTGAAGCAACGCCCGCAACTGACCCGAAATCACTTACCGCCTCCACGGCGGCCCAGCGCAGCGGCCCCGGCTCCTGATCCGAATATATCGAGGGTCACGACCGGGGATCAACAGCAAGATGATCGAGGAGCCGCTTGGCTGCGGCCACGAGTGGGGGTAAATCCTCGGAGAGCGTGGCTTGCACGATTGCGTGCGCGGTATCAAAGTACCGATGGGCGAGGTGGTTGCGCATACCAGCGACGTCCATCCAGGGGATGGCTGATTCCCGCATGAGCAGGTCGGGATCGATCGCTTTGACTGCTTCGCCGATTTCGATGAGACGAACTCGGACGGCGTCGAATATCAGCCCGTCATCGAGCGTGCCTCGCGTAATGTGATCGGCGATGGCAGCAGCGGCGGCGAGGATGTCGGTCAACCGTTGGTCGTCGCGGCGGCTCACAGTGCGATCGCTTCACTCAAGACTTCATCCCGAACCGCAGGCTTGAGAGTGGTGGCCGGCACGACATCGACGTCGACCTGCAGCAAGTCGGCCAGCTCCCTATGCAGGCCGGCCAACGACACGAGGCCTACGCCGATGTCAAGATCGACAAGCAGATCGATGTCACTGTTATCGGTGTCTTCGCCACGGGCGACGCTGCCAAAGACACGCACGTTGTGCGCCCCGCGTCTGGCGGCAATCTCAGTGACCGCCCGCCGGTGCCGACGAAGACGCCGGCCAAGTCGCGTATCGGGCAGCCCGAGCTGATCCCGCGGTGCGGGGATCAGCTCGAAGGCGAGCTGATGGCCGGTAGCTTCGATCAGCTTGGCGAGGGTACGAAGACTCGGATCACGCCGGTCGGATTCATATGCACTGATCACCGACTGCGCGACACCGGCCCGTTGCGCAAGATCGGTTTGCGACAGTCGAGCTCGACGACGCGCCTCGCGGATCATCGTTCCAGAACTCGTATCCACACCATGAGGCTATCACGGATTGTCTATAGGCATGTTCCGTTGCCGCCACGACAACGTTCCGTTCCGACGGGCTGTCAGGCCAACGAGCTAGTGCTGCGGGTACGTGTAGCCGCCGTCAGCCGGCGGGCCAACGGGTTAACGCTGCTCGGGTGAAACTGACTCCGTCCAGCGTCGGCCGTTCTCGTCGGTCGAAACGGCGTTCATCGGTGAGGGCCCCCACTCGCCGAAGCACGGCTGTGGTGTTCCACGCAGCGTGGCCGGCCATCGAACCCGTCAGCGGGGTGCCATCGCCGCTCATCCAGCCGATCGCGCTGAGAAGATCCGCGACAATCGCATTCAGGTCGCCCGTGATCTGGGCGGCGGTCGCGATCAAGATAATCAGCCCGGCTTGGGTCTGGCAGGCAATCCGCTCGACGGCGAGCGCATCGACATGGTCGGTCTGTAAGCGCTTCTCGTCGAATTCGCCCAGCTGGCGCAGCCAGCCGAGCAACTCGTCGATCCTCCGGAGCTTCGGCTGCACCGCCCGCCAGTCGAACCGCCGGGGAGTCATCCGGCCAGCAGCTCCAGGTTGAGTCTGCGCATCGGATCGGTCTCGACTCGCTCGCCGATCGCCGCCATCTGGGCGTTGGCCAGCGCAGCCGGCTCGCTTTCGTACAGAGGTATTGAGCCCACGAGTGCGCGCTCCCTGAGGAGCGGTCCACCGCGATTGAGATGGACAAGATCGACTTGCTGTGTCCCGGTGAGCTCGATCAGCTCGAATGTCGCTGCCGCGGTGTCTATCCGGTGGTCGTGCTCAGTAAGGACACCGCGGAGCCGAGCCAGGCCTGCTGCCGGACTCGCCATGTCACCATCATGGCAGGCCACCCGCTTTCGAGCGGTGCGGCTCGCTCAACAGGCTCTCAGGTCCGACTGAACGTTGGATCCCGACCGCTTTGGCACGCCCTCGTCAGCACAGCTCGGAACCGTGCGACGTGAGCCGCGCCGACTTCGGTCGGTGTTCGAGTTCTTTTCCGACAACTGCCGGGACAGCAGAGATGCGTTTGCGCGCCCTCAGCAGTTTCCAGGCGCGCCGATGGCACAACTCCAGATGTGTAGACACAGTTATACGGACAAGTTGCTGGCCATCGGGCCAAGTGGAGGCCGGTAATCGGGCGGCGGCGTGGCGTCGGGCGCTGTCGGTGCCGGCGGCTACCCTCCCGCCAACGAAGCGACCCGCGTCGGTTCTGGAGGAGGTAGCCGCGTGCAGCTCGTCGTGGTGGAGGGTGTCGACCCGGCCAGTATCTCGGCCGCCGTGGATGTGCAGACCTACGCCAGGGGTCTGGCGTACGCGCGGCAGCGCGCGGTCCTGCACATGGAGTGGGACGGCGCGGACAGCGCGATGCGGGCGGTGGTGCGGGGCAGCAGCGGTGCCGGGTACCAGACTGCGGTGTATCTCGAGTCGCGGGGTGGCGCACAGCTGGAGTTCGCGTTCGGCGAGTGCACGTGTCCGGTCGGTATCGACTGCAAGCACGTGGTCGCGGTTGCGATCGCTGCCGCCGGCACAGCGAGTCCCGCCAAGTCGGCCGGTGGCGGGCAACCCGCGCCGTCCTGGGAGCAGACGCTCGGTGCGCTGCTCGCGCCACCGCAACAGCCCACCGATGGCACCCCGCTGGCCATCGAGCTTTCCCTGTCCATTGCACCGGCCGGCACCCCGCGCAGCGCCGGGGTGTCGGCGGGGCCGAAGCTGCTAGCCCGGTTGGTGCGGCCGGGTCACACCGGGTGGGTTAGCGGCGGGATGAGCTGGAGCAGGCTCGAAACGGCCTACTCTTTCGGTGACTGCCAGGCGTCGCACGTGCGGCTGCTGCGGGAGCTGTACGCGCTGCATAAGCCGCATAGCAGCGCGCCGAGCTACTACTACTCCACTCGGGACGATAAGACGATCGATCTGGCCGCGTCCGGTAGCCGGCGGCTGTGGTCGTTCCTGGACGAGGCCGCCGACATCGGACTGGAGATCGTGCACGCACGCAAGCGGCTCGGCGCGGTCGAGCGGTACGGCCACGCCGAGCTGTGCCTGGACGTCACTGCGGGGACAGGACCGGGTTCGCTGGCCATCGCGCCGGTGCTGCGTCTCGACGGGGCAAGGCAATCCGACGGCGACGAGGTGCCGGTCATGTTCATCGGCGCCGACGGTCATGGTGTCGTGCACGTGTCACAGACACAGATGCAGGGCAATCCGAACCCCACCGAGTGGCGGTTCCGGCTGGCGAAGCTTACCAACCCCGTTCCGCCCCCGCTGCAGCGGATGGTGTTGGAAGGCCAGCGCCTGCCGGTGCCCGAAGGGCAGGCCGGCCGGTTCCGCGACGACGTCTATCCCCGGCTGCGCCAGCTGGCGACGGTCGTGTCGTCCGACAGCGCCTTCACGCCGCCGGCGATCTCAGAGCCCACCCTGGTGCTGCGGGCGGCCTACGGCGACCGGCACGAGCTGTCCGTCGAGTGGGAGTGGGCCTACCAGGTGGGCGACGCGGCGGTGCGGGTGCCGCTGGCGCCGTCCGGGGCCGATGACGGGTTCCGGGACCCGGCCGGGGAGCGGGCCGTACTCGGCGCGCTCGACGTGCCGCTCGATCAGTTCGGGCTCGGTCGATCGGGGATGGGGGACGGGGGTCCGGGGTCGGGTCTGTCGCCGCGGGCACAGCTGACCGGCCTGAATACGATGCGGTTCACCACCGAGGTGCTGCCGCTGCTGACCGACGCGCCTGCGGTCGTCGTCGAGCGCAGTGGGGAGCCGGCGGACTACCGGGAGGCAAACGACTCGCTGCGCATCGGCGTGTCGACCACCGACGTGGTCGGCGACACCGACTGGTTCGACCTCGGCGTCCGCATCACCGTCGAGGGCAGGCAGGTCCCGTTCACCGACGTGTTCATGGCGCTGGCCGCGGGCGAGTCGCACCTGCTGCTGCCCGACGGGGCGTACTTCTCCCTGCACAAGCCCGAGCTGCAGACGTTGCGCACACTGATCGAAGAGGCGCGGGCGTTGCAGGATGCTCCGGCTGGTCCGTTGCGGATCAGCCGGTTCCAGGCGGGTCTGTGGGAGGAGCTGGCCACGCTGGGCGTGGTCGACCGTCAGGCGCGGGCCTGGCAGCAGCAGGTCGCTGGCTTGCTGTCCCTAGACGGGCTCGCGGGCACGGAGCTGCCGGCCGCCCTGTCCGCGCAGCTGCGGCCCTACCAGCGCGACGGGTTCGGCTGGCTGGCGTTCCTGTGGCAGCACAGGCTTGGCGGCATCCTGGCCGACGACATGGGGCTGGGCAAGACGGTGCAGGCGCTGGCCCTGATCTGCCACGCCAAGCAGGCCGATCCCGACCTGGCACCGTTCCTGATCGTCGCCCCGACCAGCGTGGTGTCGAACTGGGCAGCCGAGGCAGCGCGCTTCGCGCCCGACGTCGCGGTGGTGACGATCGCCGACACCCTGCGGCGACGGGGCCAGGACCTGCCGGACGTAATGGCCGGCGCGGACGTCGTGGTCACCTCCTACACCCTGTTCCGGCTCGACGCCGATGCCTACGCCGCGGCGGATTGGTCCGGCCTGATCCTGGACGAAGCCCAGTTCACGAAGAACCACCAGTCGAAGGTCCACCAATGCGCGCGGCGGTTTCCGGCACCGTTCAAGCTAGCGATCACCGGTACCCCGATGGAGAACAACCTCATGGAGCTGTGGTCGTTGTTGTCGATCACCGCTCCGGGGCTGTTCCCAAGCCCGACGCGGTTTCGCGACCACTTCGCTCGGCCGATCGAGAAGCAGGGCGACGCCGAGCTACTGGCCCGGCTGCGGCGACGGATCAAGCCGCTGGTCAAGCGCCGGACCAAGGAGCAGGTGGCCGCCGACCTGCCCGCGAAGCAGGAGCAGTTGCTCGTGGTGGAGCTCGACCCTCGGCACCGCCGCATCTACCAGCGGCATCTGCAGCGGGAGCGGCAGAAGGTGCTCGGGCTGATCGACGACGTGGACCGCAACCGGTTCACGATCCTGCGCTCGCTCACGCTGCTGCGCCAGCTCAGCCTGCATCCCGGGCTCGTCGAGCCGGAGCACCGGCAGCTGGGCTGCGGCAAGATCGACGCACTGGTCGATCAACTCGACGAGGTGATCGACGGTGGGCACCGGGCACTAGTGTTCAGCCAGTTCACCGGCTTCCTCGCGCATGTCCGCGAGCGGCTCGACAACTCCGGTGTGACCTACAGCTACCTCGACGGCGCGACCCGCAACCGGCCCGAGGTCGTGCGGCGTTTCAAGGACGGCGCGGTTCCCGTCTTCCTGATCAGCCTCAAAGCGGGTGGGTTCGGGCTTAACCTGACCGAGGCGGACTACTGCTTCCTGCTCGACCCGTGGTGGAACCCCGCCACCGAGGCGCAAGCGGTGGACCGAACACACCGCATCGGACAAACCCGCAACGTCATGGTGTACCGCCTCATCGCCAAGGACACCATTGAGGAGAAGGTGCTGGCCCTGGCGAACCGTAAGGCGGAGCTGTTCTCCGGCGTTATGAACGACGGCAACGTCTTTGGCTCCGCCCTGGACGCTGACGACATCCGCGCGCTGATCTCCTGACCTGAGCAACGCACCGGGGCGCGAAGGGAGGATGTCACCTGGACAGCAGGCCGTTGCCTGCGGGTGCTTAAGGTGCGGGTTCCGGCCGGGTGCGGGCGCTGCTGCGCCAGGTCGCTTTGAGAGCGCTACGGTACGTAGCATGTCGATGCGGCACTTCTCCGTCGTCGTGGAGTGGGACAGCGAGGACGAGATATGGGTGACTCACGTACCGGCACTTGACCACCTGTCGACTTACGGTCACACCCGTGAGGCGGCGCTGGAGTCGACTCGGGAAGCTATCGTTGGCTACCTGGAAGCCGCGGCCGAGGCCGGGATCCCGCTGCCTCGCAGCGGACCCGAGCCGAGCATCGTCGAGCTTGAGGTGGCACTGCCCTGACACGGCTTCCCCGGATTGCGGTCGGCACATGGTGAAGGCCCTCCAAAATGCCGGATTCGAACTCCCAGCCTTCTGATCCGTAGTGCGAAGTTCACCTGATAGCAGTAGGACTGCCTGGCACTTTGCTTTCCCTGGTTCCTCCGCCGAGGCACCAGCGGTACCCGGAGAACTCGAGTTAATGGACAGGCCAATGGACAAGATCCACACCTGGCGTCGACACCCTACTGGGCGCGCCAACCGTCGAGATCATTTTTATCAACTGCCGGAGCGGGTCGCCCCGTCTTGGTGACGGCACTTGAGGCGAGCTGCGGGTCCAACACCTGCAGAATGCCGTCAGCGAACCAGCGATACCTGGTGCCTAGACTCTCACCCACCTCACGGACGATCCCGGCCACCGAGAGAGTACGAAGCAGGTTCGTTGCGCCGGGTTGGCTAACGCCAAGCCGTCGTTGCACTTCCCGGACCGTCATGATCGGATTGGCGAAGAGCAGATCCGCTACTTCGATGGCCCGGCTTCTGTTGCCCTGTAGCGCCAGCCGGTACTGCTCCCGGAGGTCGGCGAGGACCTCCGCGCGGTTGACGGCGTCGGCGGCCTGGCCGGTCACACCCCGAAGGAAGAAGTCGAGCCATTCGCGGGCCTCCCCCCGCTCGCGCACGTATTGGAGCCTGTCGTAGTACTCCTCCTTGCGCTGATCGAAGTAACCCGAGAGGTACAGCAGCGGAGCTGGTAACCGTCCGCGATCGATGAGATAAAGAATAATTAACAGCCGCCCCAGCCGACCGTTTCCATCGAGGAATGGATGAATGGTCTCGAATTGGTAGTGCAGGAGGGCGCAGCGGATCAGCAGAGGAAGTCGGGGTCGATCGTCATGCAGGTACTTCTCCCAGTTATCGAGCGCTTTCCACATGTTTTCGACCGTCGGGGGGACGAAGCGCGCAGTTTCGGGTCGGTTATCGGGTGACGATATCCAATTCTGGCTGCGCCGAAAGTCTCCCGGTGTTCGCTCCTGGCCACGCGCATTGGTCAGCAACAGCTCGTGCATCTCCCTGACCAAGCGCAATGAGATGGGGAAAGCTTCGTCAAGGCGACGCAGACCGTGCTCGAGCGCGACAATGTAGTTGCGGACCTCTTGGATGTCAGCCCGAGCAGAGCGCCCGGTGACGGCGGCGTCGAACACCTCGGTCACGGACGCTTGGGTTCCTTCTATGCGCGAACTCGCGACTGCTTCTCTGGTTATGTAGGCGTTGACGAGCAAATGTGGGTCGGGCAGTAGGCGCCCGGCACCAGCGAGTCGACCCAGCGCGGCGTCCGCTTCGGAGAGCAGCATGATGGTCTCGGGGGCGAGCGCAAGCTCTCGCGGCAGCGGCATCGGGACGAAGGCGTGGTACGTCGCGGGTCCCCCGGTCGAGACTGCTCGGCCCCACTTCGGAGCTACAAACTTCGTTGGGTCCACAAGCACAACCTATAACATAAGGGCGTTTTCGTTATAGGTTGCGACACGACCTCCAACGCGCGTTGGGTCCTCCGATCGAGACGAGCAGGTGACCACGCTGAGACCGCGGTGGCGGTGGATCGACCACTAGCGCCCGCTGAGAAGTGGCTCGCGGGTGTTCGGCCTAGATAGGACGATCAGCGCGTACCGACCCGCAACGCTACCTGGTTCAGGCGCATGTCCTCGCTGCTGCAGGCCTATGCTCATCCACCAGCTGCTAGGCCGCGGCTTCGCCAACTGTGACTGCGCACCATCATCGCGCCCTCTTCGGCACACACCCGAAGACATCACCGCGGCGAAAATGACCTACGACCTGGCATCGCTCTGTGCCGACCTGGGACCGTGGCTTGCGCTCGCCTTCACGGCAACCCTGCATCGGACTCACGCGCGCGAACTCGGCTAAGTTCAAGCGAGGCGGGGGCTAGTGTGAACCGTCCTGGCGGTTCAGGCGCAGCCGGTTGCCGAACACGACCGCCGCATCCTCAGGAACCTGCCTCCTGCGAGTCGCCGGGACATGTGTGGACACGAGTTAATGGACAGCGCGATGGATCAAGATCCACATGCATCGTCAAACTCGATCTTCTTCTGTTGCTTCGCCGCTGGTCAAAGGCGGTATAAACAATAGATGCTGCGCGCCCGAAGAGATTCGAACTCCCAACCTTCTGATCCGTAGTGGCGACGCTCCCCTACTCATGACCGGTACCCAGGTCTTTGTTGAGCACCACAGTCACCAAACCGTGCATTCCTGGTATGGATGTGCGGCAGTTCGTGGATAAGAAATGTGGATGAAGATCACCACTTCGGTCTACTGTGGATTGCTGGCGTTGTATGAGAACGCACGACGGCGAACGCCCGTCCCGGCTCCGTGGTGAGGCGAAGGACCCGCCCGGGAGCCCCGCCGCCGTGCTGGGCTCGCGCTGCCAGGTGGCGCGTCCGTCGGGAGTCCAGGTCAGCTCCCACACGTCCGTCGTGCTCTGCACCCGGTTGCGCTGCTACCCAGGCGCTGCCGTGGCGCTCAGGTGTCCTGCATCGGGAACATCTTGGCCCACAGCCGTCGCACGAGGGCAACGCCGGCGGGGAAGAGCTGGGTTGCCAGATCATGGTCGGCAGCGAGTCGCTCGTAGCGATGGGGCCACGAGTCGGGGAGCGGTGGCAGCACGGCCGGAGGTTCGATGGCGTCGCGCTCGCTGAAGACCTGCCGCGTTGCGGCCGCGACAGTGGCCGGGTCGAGCATGCCGTGCTCGATGAGGATGACGAGGTCGACGAGGTCACGGACCCTGGTGTTCTCGCGGTCGCCGAAGTCGCGCAGCATCGCGTGGAGCTTCTCGGCGGCGTGGCGATGGACATCGACGATCTCCACAACCGGTGTCGGAATACCGGCGAAATCCAGCAAGTTCGGTAATGCCACCCGGTCGGTGTCACCGAGTTCGTGTGCCCGCGGTGAGACGTCGAGCGAAACGCCACCAAACGGCTTGCCGGCCAATCGCGCCGCCACCTTCACACGCCACGTGACTTGGCCGCCCCTGTCCTCCCCCAACCGCACGGGCGGCCGAGCCGTAAGCACGAAGCCGTCCTCGTCGGGATCAGCCATGAGTGCCTCGATCAGCCGCTCGTGCAGCTCGTCGGCGTCACCGATATCGTCGCGGAGCCCAAGGTCGATGTCCTTGGTCAGCCGGGCGTCGTCCTGGAGCCGCACCTCCAGGGCCATCCCGCCCTTCAGCACCCACCGTCCCGGCTCAGTTGACTCAAGACGGGCAACGATGCGTTCGAAGAGGACGCGGCGACGCAGCCGGTCGAGCCCGACAGCAGACTCGTTCGAGCGGCTGAGGAGTCGCTGCTCGAGGGCCATGCGCAGCGCCTGCGGTGTCCGATACGTCACGATGCCGCTGCCCGCTGGATGGCCCGCTCGATGTGCAGCGCCGCCCGGGCGTCGATGGCCTCGGCCCGGGAGCGGAGCCGACGGAGCGTCACCAGGCCGCCTTCGCGGGCCTCCTCGATCGCTCGCGCCAGCTGATCCTCGTCAGACCGAGATCCGGCGACATCGACGAGCGACCGCACGGGGGTCGTAACCCGGAACCCGGTGCGGTCCAGCACGTCGTCGGCGGGCAGGTCGGCGCGGTGGAGGCTCAACGCCCTGGACCGCCTCGTGAACTCCGGAGGAACCGTGAGATGGACACGGGCCGATTCGAACTCACCGATGCCGTGCACCGCGAGCGCCGTCTCGTGCGACACCACGCCTCGCCCCCGCGACCACAGCGTCCAACGGGCCAGGTCGTCGTGCCGGTCCGGCACCCATTCGGCGAGCCGGAACAGCCCGCGGTCGATGCGCAGCCAGTTCCCCGCGCCGACGTGGTGGGCCTGCGCCTGGTAGGAGTACCCGATCTCCTTCGCTTGGCTGGCGCTGAAGTACCCGCCCTGCTCGGCGGCCTGGTTGAACAGCCGTCGTCGCAGGTCACGCCGGTCAGCAGGCACCCGCCCATCCTATACGGAAACTAGAGTTCACAGCGGCCATAGGCCCGTGAAAATCAAGTTTTGATTGAGTATCGAGCGTGGCAAGGCATGTACCCGCGTTCTCGGGGACCGACTATGGCCGGCAACGGCCGCAGCGGCGGTGAGGATGTCGATCAACCGCTGGTCGTTGTGGCGGACTCACAGCGCGATCGCCTCAGCCAGGCCCTCGCCTCGCATCGCTGGCTTGAGCGTCGCAGCGGGCACCACATCGACGTCGACACCAAGCAGCACGGTCAGTTCCCTGTTCAACCCGGCTCCGTCTGGGGGACCGAAGTGAGCACACTTTGATTAGCGCGGATTTCCACGCAATTGGTCCGACGCAAGGGGGGTTCAGGCGAACTGGTAGCGGAGGGTGCGGTTGCCCCACCAGGGGACGGGTGTGTCGGGGAGGGCTGCCTGGCGTAGGACGGGGGTGTATGCGCGTCGGTCGAGGCGCACGGTGATCGTCTCGGGGGTGGTGGTGATCTGGCCGGGGGTTTCGAGGAAGCGGCGTTGCAGGGTGTTGGGGGTGACGGTGGCGTAGCCGGGTAGCCGGGCGCGTAGTGCGGCAAGAAGGGCTTGGGCTAGTACGCAGAGCATGATGTCGAGGTCGACGTTGAGGTTGACTGCGGAGGATAGGGCGTCGGTGTGGAAGGCTCGGATGATCTCGGCGAGGCGTTGTTCGATGGTCATCCGTCGGGCGTAGCGGGTGATCAGATGCTTGGCGCTGCTGGTGGTGTCGTTGGTGATGATGACGGTGGGTGCGTCGCGGCCGAGGCCGGTGATGATGAACTGGCGCACCGTGGTGGGGTAGTTCGACAGCCTGACGGTGGCTTCGTGCACGCGGGGCCGGTTGTGGGGGCCGGACCGGTCCAGCGTGATCGTCTTGTAATCGGTCGGGCGTAGAGCGTTGATCTGGCGCAGTAGGGCCCCGGAGCGCATCCGCAGGGTGAGGAAGCGGACCCCGCGTGCGTCGAGCTCGGCGAGCACGGGCTGGGTGGTGACGCGCTGGTCCATGACCAGCAGGTGCGGATCATGGCCGCTGACGGATTTCCAGTGGTCGCAGAAGGCGATCACCTCGCGGTTCTGGGTGGCCTTGGTCAGGTCGGCGTTGGCGTAAACGAGGTTGTGGGTGCCGCAGTCCTGAGCGAAGAAGGTGAGCACGGAGCGGGCGCGCTGGGAGCGGGTGGGCACGTAGTGTTTCTCCAGGGCGGGGTCGGTGCCCCAGTGCATGACGGCGTGGAAGTCCAGGTCGAAGATCGCCTCGTCTCGGGTGGCCAGCCCGCCGGCGATCATCTTGCGGTCGAGGGCGGCGAGGAAGGTGCGCTGGTGGTCGTGGCTGGTGCGGTAGGAGTAGTCGGTGAGCGCGCTCTTCTTCGGCAGCGTGGCCAGCCCGGCCAGCAGCGCCGCGGCGGGGTCGGTCAGCAGTAGGTCATCGACATGGGAGACCCGCCGGGTCCGGGTGAGCTTGAGCGCCAGCAGCGAGGCCAGCCAGCTGGCGGCGGGCACGACCCGGGTGCCGGGATAGCCGGCCTGGGTGACCAGCGCGGGCAGGTCGAGGGAGACCAGGTCGGGCACCAGCAGCAACAGTCCGGCCTTGGCCGAGTCCAGCCGGGCCGGCCAGGCGGCGAAGTCCAGTGCCGCGGTGCGGGGCAACCGGGTGTCGCGGCCCGGGGTGGCCGCCGCGGTGCTGGCCTGCTCGGCCGGGCGGCGCAGCAACCGGCCGAACCCTTCCTCGGTGAGGATCTCCGCGACGCTGGTGCGGTTGAGCGGGATGCCCTCTCCGGCTAGCCGAGTGGAGATTTCGTAGGTGGACAGGCCCTCACGGCGTAGTTCGATCACCCGTCCGCGGGCGCGGTCCTTGGCCGGAGCCACCCCGGGCGGCGGGCCGGGCCGCCGGGGCGGGGTGAACAGCGCCAGGCGCCCGGCGCGATGCTCACGCACCAAGTTCACCATCGTCCAGCGGGTGTAGCCGAAGCGCTGCCCGGCCTCGGCGTGGCTGAGCCCGTCGACGAAGAACGCGCGCAGCGCCTCGTAGCGGCGCTGGTTGACCTGCTCCGGCGCGGTGAACCACTCCGCACCGTCTCGTAGCGCCGATCCGCCTGTCACAGCGCAGTTCTACCAGCCGACTTCCTGATCGCGGCGGGACTGCAACGGGCGGCACCCACGCCTGGTCCAGCATCCTTGCTGGTCAACGCAATGTTCCGGTGAGTCCACCAAGAAGGTTGCGACACGATAACAAACTACACTGTTGTGATTCGACAGGAGGATCGGCGCTAACACGCCCGGCCGACAGGTGCGGACGAGCCCACGTCGTCACAGGTCAGCACAGCCCCGTCCAATCAGACCGGTTGCGCCCAACGGCCTGCGCGGAAATCCGCGTTAGGCGTACGGCGAGCGATGCTGTTACGAGTCCAGGAACTGGACCACGTCGTGCGCGAACTCAGCCGCGTGTTGGAAGAGGAAACCGTGAGCGGCGTCCGGATAAAGCTTGACGAATGCATTGGGTATCAAGCTCGCGACGAGATACGAATACCAGGGGAGGATCATCCGGTCGTTGTCGCCATTCGCGATAAAGACCGGCTGTTGTATTGCGCTCAGCCGCTGCAGCAAGCTGTAATTCGGCGTTCCCCACTTCAGTACCGCGTCGTATTGCGCGTTCCGGGTCTGCCAGGTGGTGTCCTTATCCCGCTCCTCCGTCCGGCTGAAGATCCTTCCCAGGAAACTCCGCGCCGGCAGCTCTGCTCGAAGGGGAGTCGGTGAAAAACGCATGCAGGAACCCCTCGGCGTCCGTTGTCGGCTCGCCAACGGCTTTGATGATGTCGGGTGCCCACCCGTACATGCCAGGTGCGCCCTGGGGAGCGGTCGACGCTAGCACCAACCTGCCCACCAGCGCTGGTCTGGTAAGCGCGATCTCCTGCGCGATGAAACTGCCGATCGAGAAACCGAGCAAGTCGACCTCATCGAAGCCGAGTGCCTCGACGAAGACGATCGCATCGTCCGCCATCTGGACGAAGGTCGTGGGAGTGGAACCCGTGGTCGCGCCCACGCCCGTGTTGTCGAAGACGACCACGTCCCCGTGACACGGACAAAGCGTCGATAAGGTCCGGGTCCCAGTTCTCGAGATTCCCTCGGAAATGTTGCAACAGGACCAGCGGACGGCCACCAGTCGGGCCGAGACGCCGGTAGGCGTAGCTGACTCCGTTCGCCCCCTCCGCCGTCAACGTCTGAGCCTTGAGGTACATGACTGTCTGCTCCATTATCCCCAACTCCAGCACGTCGAATAGCGATGGCGCGATCCGTGCGGATGCCGAATCGCAGCGCTACGAGGCGAATCGTCTGGCGTTCCTGCGGTCATGCGCTGACGACAAGTCGCGGGAACGAGGCTTCGTCTCGTTCCGCTCAAACAAATCCGAACGATACCGGAAGGTCCGCAGAGCGTGTACCCGAACGTCCTGCACCGGTGAGCGGCTACATTGCAACAACATCACGGCCTGCTTTCGCGGGGACGGAATTGCTTCCCGTGGTGAGCCGGCCCTACGGCGGGCTCAAGACGCTGTAATGACGAGCTCTGTGCCTGGGTCGGAAGGACCGTGGGATGCGCGAGGGTGGTCGGGCCGGTATCGATCCGTGCTGACTCCCGCGAGGACGAGGTGGCTCAGGTCATGGACATAAACTCGAAGTCGTCGTCCGCGGTCACCCGTCAGACTAGGGTTCCGCCGACGACCGGCTGGCGGGCGGCGGTGATCTGGTTGTGGAGTGCTTTGAGGACGGCGACGTAGATTTCGGAGAAAGTAGGGAAGGGCTGGATGGTGTCGCGTAGCACTTGCACCGGCACGCGGGCGCGTATGGCCAGCGTGGCCTGCTGCAGCCACTCGCCGGCTTCCGGGCCGAGCGCGTAGGCGCCGGTCAGCCGTTCGCCGTCACTGAGCAGGGTCAAAAAGCCGTTGGACTGGGCGTAAGCGCGGGTATAGGTCGCCGTCTTGGCCACCTCGGACAGCGGGGTGGTGGCAGTGAACTCGGCCTCGGTGGCGCCGACTGCGACCGCTTGCGGGTCGGTGTAGACCACGTCCGGCACGGCCTCATAGTTGGCCTGGCGGGGCTCGCCGAGGATGTTGGCGGCGACGACCTCGCCCTGGTACTTGCCGACGTGGGTCAGCAGCCGCACGCCGGTGACGTCGCCGATGGCCCACAGGCGCTCACCGGCGCGCAGGTGCGCGTCGACCGGGATGCCGTGGCCGTCGGCTTTGATGCCGACGTTTTCCAGGCCGAGCCCGCTGGTGCGCGGGCGCCGTCCGGTGGCCACGAGCAGGTGGTCGCCGCGCAGCTCCCGCCCGTTGTCGAGAACCAGGACGTAATCCGTGCCGTCGCGCCGCACGGCGGTCGCGTGCACGCCGAGGATAAGTTCGGCGCCGTCGCGGCGCAGGACCTCGCCGAGCGCCTCGCCCAGTGGCGCGGGCTCGCGGGCGAGCACGTGTTCGGCGCCCTCGACCAGGGCGACCTCGCCGCCCAGGCGGCGCACGGCCTGAGCCATCTCCGTGCCGACCGGCCCGCCGCCGACGATGAGCAGGCAGCGCGGGATGGCCTTCATGCCGGTCACGTCGCGGTTGGTCCACACGCCCGGCAGCTCGCGCAGGCCCGGGATGGGCGGCATGACCGGATCAGACCCGGTCGCCACGACGACATGTCTGGCGGTGTAGCGCACGCCGTTGACCTCGACCACACCTGTCCCGGCGAGCTTGCCGCTGCCGCGCAGCAGGTCTATGCCTTTGCTTGCCAGCCAGCGCTGCTGGCCGGCGTCGGAATAGTCCGAGACCATGAAGTCACGCCAGGCCAGCGCCGCCTCGACGTCGACCTGTGCGCTGGCCGCCGCCTCCCGCGCGCCCTGCACCGCCTCGCCGGGTCGCAGCAGGGTCTTGGACGGGATGCACGCCCAGTATGAGCACTCGCCCCCGACCAGCTCACGCTCGACGAGGCCCACGCGCAGGCCGCCGTCGGCGAGCTCGCCGGCGCAGTGCTCACCCGGTGAGCCGCCACCCAGGACGATGACGTCGTAGTCGGTGTTCATGTGCTCGCTCCTGGCCTGGTCTGGTGCCGGGCTTGCTCTTGCACCAGCGCCCTGTAGAAGTTCTTGGCCCGGTCGACATCGGCGACCGGCACCACCACAACCTCGAGCTTCATGTCCACGACCTCAGCTCCTCTCCGTTGATGCCGCTGGTCCGTGTCGATGCCACCGGGGCTGGCGCTGGCTCCACACTCGCGCCTCTCATCATCAAGGTCTGGGAGCGCATAACCGATCGCCCGGAGGGTGGTTGGTCGTGGCGGCGTTGATGCATTGTTAATGAGGTGTTTCGGCGAGAAACAACCCGACCACGCCCCAAGCGCGTCCATGATCTCACTACCAACCGGTAGATGACCAAGTCCCGCTTATCGAGGACCACCGGCCGGGATCCGCGCTGCGGCCCGGCGACCTGGTACCCGAGCGCCGGCCACGAGCCCGGCGCAAGGTGGCCATCATCACCGGAGGTTCTCAGGGCATCCGGTCTCGTTGCCGAGTACCGGCGGCGGGCTGGGCGGTCGTGGCCCCTGGGCTGTTATGCCTTCGGCGCCGACGTGGCGGAATACCCGTACCCTGTGACCCACTACCTGGGTGCCGGCCCTGGGTGGCCCTGGGGCCATCCTGGAGCCGAGGCCTGCAGAGGCACTAAATCGCTCGTCAAAACATTCTGCTCCGCTACTTGCGCAGTGGCCTGAAGCTGGCACGAATCTCTTCTGAAAAGAGTTGCGGCTGTTCCCAGGCCGCGAAGTGGCCGCCTCGGTCGAGCTTGTTGTAATGGACGAGGTTGCCGGGATACGCGCGCTCTGCCCAGCTCCGCGGAGCTTGATACAACTCGTCGGGAAAGACGCTTATGGCAAACGGAATGGAGATGTTCTTGGCGTCGAAGAAGTCCGCCTTGTTCTCCCAGTAGAGACGAGCCGAGGAAACCCCGGTGTTCGTCAACCAGTAGAGCGTGATGTTGTCGAGGACGTCGTCTCGTGAAAGGTCGCCCGGCAGGTGTCCCTGAAGGACCTGTGCTACGAGCCCAGGTTGGCCAGTACCGTCGCCGTGGTCAAGCATAAACGCCGCTAGATCGACGGGTGAGTCGGCCAGTCCGTACAACGTTTGCGGGCGCGTCGCCATGATCAGTGCATAAGCCACGTGCTTTACATAGAGGTTCCGCAATTGCTCGTACGCGCGGCTCTCCTCGGCTGAGAGATCGGATGGCGGCGGGTCGCCGCGCTGGAACCCCTTTGCAAGATCGGCTGGAGCAGTACCAGCCATGTTGGCATGAATGCCGAGCGGAGCTGCCTGTACACCCATCGCCTGCGTGACAGCCGCACCCCAATCGCCTCCCTGCGCCACAAACTGTGGTATATCCAAGGCGCTTCATCAGCACTACCCACGCGCGTGCGATGCGGGTGGGATCCCACCCCGTGGTGGTCGGCTTGCCCGAGAACCCGTAGCCCGGAATCGAGGGAATCACCAGATGGAACGCGTCCGATGCGCTCGCGCCATGTGCCGTCGGATTGGTCAGTGGCTCGATGATCTTCAGCTGCTCGACGATCGAGCCAGGCCACCCGTGTGTGACGATCAGCGGCAGCGCGTCCTCGTGCTGGGAGCGGGCGTGAATGAAATGAATGTCCAGCCCGTCGATCGGTCATGAATTGCGGTAGGGCGTTCAGTTTCGCCTCGCACTTGCCCCAGTCGTAGTCTGTCCCCCAGTAGCGCGCGAGCTCCTGCATCGTCGCGAGCGGCACGCCCTGCGAGTCATCCGTGACCGTCTCCCGCTCCGGCCACCTTGTCGCGTTGATGCGCCTGCGCAACTCGATAAGCTCCGCTTCCGGAAAATTCACATGAAACGGACGAATAGCAGTCTTATCACTGCCCATCTGTTGTGCACCTTCAATAGCGGACATCTGCTCCCCTAAAGTTGTGATCGCGCACCGGACCCGCTCCTCGTATCCCTAGTGTCTCGTGTCCCTCACGCCCGTGGCGCTCCCTGGCCGAAGCCCTGGTCGGCGATTGTGCTCGGCCGCGTACAGCAGGCGGTCGATGGTGATCGGGAGCGAGCGAATGCGGCTACCGGTGGCGTGGTGGACGGCGTTTGGCGACGGCAGCGGCGATGCCGACCAGGCCGTTCTCGCCGACGCCCTTGGCTCCCAGGGGTGTGAGCGGGTCTGGTTCTCCGACGAAGCCGACGTCGATGTCGGGGATGTCGGCGAGGACGGGATGAGGTAGTCGCCGAGCGTGGCGTTGGCGATGCGTCCGGTTCCCGGGTCGGTGATGGTCTCTTCGAGCAGCGCGTGGCCGATGCCGCCGATGGCGCCGCCGATGATCTGGCTGCGGGCGGTCTTCTCGCTGAGGATGCGGCCGGCGTCGACGGCCGTGGTCACGCGTGCGACGCGGATGAGCCCGAGGTCCTCGTCGACGCGGACCTCGACGAATTTGGCCGCGAAGGGGCCTGACAGGGCTAGCTCGGAGTTCTCCTGGCTGGGTGGTGTGGCCTCAGCGTCGGCGGTGAGCTCGTCGAGGCCGTGGCGGGTGAGGATGTCGGTGTAGCTCTCGTTGGCGCGCGAGTCGTCGCGGCGGTGCATGTGCCCAGCGGCAACGCACACGTCGTCGAGCGAGCGGCCGCGCAGTGGCGATTGCTCGTCGTCGGCGACGGTGTCCAGGAATCGCTGCAGGAGTGCGTGGCAGACCGCGTGGACGGCGTTGCCGAGGACGCGGTGAGCCCGGAGCCGCGGCCTGACCAGCCGAACCGCTCCGCGCCCGCCGTCCAGTGGTCCGCGCAGACTCCATCGCGTCCATCGTGACCGCGTGGTCCAGACGATCCGCCGCCGACGTGACCCAGATCGGCAAGGCTTGTCTCACGGTCTCGGCTCCCAGTCAGCACCTCATTAAGCACATTAAGGGCACTGCCATCCGCCCGAAGCTCCACCAATCCGCCCCCGGGAACGATCAGCGAGGAACTCCACTGACGCCAGGCAAAGCACTCACGACTGAATCCCTCAATGTGGAAAAATCTACGCAGTCACCCGTTACCCGGTTTCCCACCAGCGGTCCGTCCTCGGTCCGTCCTCGCCCGGTGCGACTCGCTGAAACTGAAAGCCCTGCAGCTTGAGCTGGTCGAGCAGGCGCTTTGCGATCACCACATCCGGGCTATCAGCTGCCATCGGCTACCACCCCTCGTTCCCGCTGTGCACGGTGCGTCCAGGGCCCAATGCCACTTAGCGTAAGATGATCATGCTGCGGTGTCGGTCAGGACGGGGTTCGCGAGCCGGATCGTGGC
>JBOHFX010000139.1:0-6002 GCA_050699875.1 Pseudonocardiaceae bacterium | reverse complement strand
CGGAAGATCCTCCCGAGCAACCACCACCACCGCACCGATCCCGGGATGAGTGGCCAACACAGCCTCGACCTCACCCAACTCAATCCGGAACCCCCGAATCTTCACCTGCTCATCAACCCGACCGAGGAACACCAACTCACCGTCCGCGGTCCAGCGAACGACATCCCCGGTCCGATAAATCCGCGTGCCGGCAGGCCCGAAGGGATTGGCCACGAACCGCACCGCGGTCAACCCCGGACGACCCAGATAACCACGCGCGAGTCCCACACCGGCGATGTACAACTCACCGGGCACGCCCGCCGGCACCGGCCGCAACTCGCCGTCAAGGACGTAAACCTGCATATTGTCCAATGGCCGTCCGATCGGCACCACCTCCGGCACGGCGTCTACCCGGCACATACTGTGCCGGGTGGCATACGTGGTCGTTTCGGCCGGACCGTAGGCATCGACCACCACCACGCCCGGGCAGGCCGCCAGCACCCGGCGCACCGCCGCGGCCGGGACCACATCCCCACCGGTCCAGACCTCACGCACCCCGGCAAGGCACTCGGGAACCTCCTGCGCCACCAACCGGAACAATCCCGCGGTCAGGAACAATCCAGTCAACCCGTACTGGATGATCATCCTCCGCAGAACCTCGACGTCCACCTCGACCGGCGGTGCCACCACCACCTGGCCCCCCCGCAGCAACGGCACCCACAATTCATAGGTCGAGGCATCGAACGCCGCAGGTGAATGCAACAACACCCGCTCGTGCCCACCACTACCGAAACACCGATCCAGGGCCAGCCCGACCACGTCCCGATGCCGACCCGCGACACCCTTGGGCACACCAGTCGAGCCCGACGTGTAGATGACATACGCCAACTGCTCTGCATCCACCATCACAGCCGGATCAGAGCTTGGCGCATCAACCAGCGACGGATCACCGGCCAACAGAATCTGCTCGGCATGTGCAGAACCAACTGTGGCCGACCACACCTCATCGGTCACCACCACCGACACCCCGGCCCCGACCAACAACTGCTCTATACGACCTACCGGAGCACGAACATCCAACGGCAGATACGCAGCACCGGCCTTCACCACCGCCAACTCGGCAACAACGAAGTCCACCGAGCGCTCCATCAACACACCAACCGGTTGCTCCGGACCCACCCCAACGGTGATCAGCCGGTGAGCCAGACGATTGACCCGCACGTTGAGTTCCCGATACGACAACTCCTGACTTCCACACACCACCGCCACTGACTCCGGCGTCTTCGCCACCTGAGCCTCAAACAACACCACCAACGTCACCTCAGGCAATTGCCGCTCGGTGTCATTCCATTCCACCAACAACTGATGGCGTTCAGCGTCGGTCAGCAGCGGTAGCCGGGCCACCGGCTGCTCCGGGTCGCTGAGGATGCCACCCAGCAGAACGAGAAGGTGCTGGGTCATTCGCTCGACCGTCGTGGCGTCGAATAAGTTTGGGTCGTATGCGAGGCGTAGCCCGAGTTGGTCGCCGAGGGAAGCCTGCAAGGTTAGTGGGAAGTTGGTGGGCTCCCGGGATCGGAGTTCGGTGACTTGCAGGCCGGCGTGGATGACTGATTCGGAGTCGATAGGATAGTTCTCGAATACGACTATGCTGTTGAATAGGTTGGTTCCTGGGAGTAGATCGCTCCAGTGCTGTAGTTGGGCTAGGGAGATGGAGTCGTATCGCCGGGAGTCGATTTGTGTGGTTTGAAGCTCACGCAGCCATGACAACACGTCTTGATCGCCACGTATTCGCGCGCGGGTGGGCACGGTGTTGATGAACATGCCGATTATTGATTCGACGCCGGCCAGTTCGGCGGGTCGCCCGGACACGGTGGTGCCGAAGACGACATCGCGCTGGCCGCTGTAGCGCGACAGCAACAGCGCCCAGACGCCTTGCACGATGGTGTTCATCGTGAGGCCGCTGTGTTTGGCCATGTGGTGCAGCTGGGTCGAGTCTTGGGTGTCGAGTTGCAGGGTTACCGAGTCGGTGGATTCTGAGCGGTGCGCTTCACGCGGCGGGCGGTCATAGGGCAGTGGCGTGGGGGCGTCGAGTCCGGACAACACTGCTTGCCAGTGCCGCTTGGCGTGACCCTCGTCTTGCTCGCTCAGCCATTGCAGATAGTCGCGAAACGGTCGTCGAGCCACCAGCGTGGGTGCCTCGTCATGGATGGTTGCCGTGTACTGCTGACACACCTCGGCGAATACCGCGGCCATGCTCCAGCCATCGAGCACCACGTGGTGGAAGCTCCACACCACCAGGACCTCATCGTCGGGCAATCGGGCGATGGCCACCCGCAGTAACGGCGCAACGCCGAGATTCACCTCGGCGCGCTCGTGCGCCGCCAGCTGGGTCAGCTCCTGGTCGCGATCGGGCGCGGACAGTTGCCGCCAGTCCAGGTGGGTGATCGGGACCATGACCTCGCGGTGCACTACCTGCACCGGCTCGTCGACTCCGTTCCAGACCACCGCGCTGCGCAGCAGCGGGGTGCGGTCGACCACCCGCTGCCAGGCAGCACCCAGTGCCTGGGTGTCGTCGACTCCCGACAGCTGCAGCCGGATCTGGGCGACATAGGCAGCCGAGGCGGTGTCGAGCAGGCTGTGGAACACCATCCCGGCCTGCAGCGGCGTCAACGGGTACACGTCTTCGACGTGTCGACCGTCACCCACCACGTGGTCGAGCTGAGACTGGGGCAGCCGGACCAGCGGGAAGTCCGACACAGTGCATCCACCCGTGGCCGGATCGGCGCAGTGGGCCACGATCTGCCGCAGCGCTTGGAGCACCTCCGCGGCCAACTGCGCGATGGTGGCCTCATCGTGCACGTTGTTCGAGTACGTCCAGCTCAGCTGCAGCTCACCGTCGGCGACGACCCCGATGACATCTAGCAGGTAGGGCCGCAGGGTCTCGGGCGCGTGATCGGGCGCCAACCCCCCAGCCCACCCGCGGTAAAGCCCACCGGAATCCGCCGCGGTCCCCCACTGGCCGTGGTAGTTCAGACAGATCTGCGGTTGGGTATCGGCACCCAGCGAATTGTCGGGGCTCAGGTAGCGCAGTGCCCCATAACTGAGTCCTCGGTGCGGGATGGCCCGCAGCTGCTCTTTGACCGACTTGAGCAGCGAGCCCCAGTCCGCTGAATCGACAGTCAGCGCCACCGGGAACTGGGAGGTGAACCACCCGACGGTGCGAGACAGATCCATTCCCTGCAGGATCTCTTCGCGGCCGTGTCCCTCCAGCGCGACCAGCACCCGGTCTCGCCCGGTCCAGATCGCCAACACCCGCCCCAAGGCGCTGAGCAACACGTCGTTGATCTGGGTGCGGTACACCCCCGGCACCCGGTGCAACAACGCATCGGTGTCCTCTCGACCCAGCCGCACCACCACCGCACGAGCCGACTCAGCCGTGTTCACTCCCGCCCCAGTGACCGGCAAGGTGGGCACAGCGTGGCGCGACAGCGCCGACCAGCACTCCACATCGCCATCGAGTCCACCGGCCTGGACATGCCCGCTCAACCGACGTGCCCACTGCGTGAACGGAGCGCTAACCGGCTCCAACTCCACCGGGTGCCCACCGCGAACCTGGTGGTAAGCCGCTTCCAGATCCCCCAGCAGGATCCGCCACGACACCCCGTCAACAACCAAGTGATGAACGGCGATAAACAGCCGGGACCGCTGGCCAGGCCCAAAGCCGAACAACACCGCCTGCAGCAACGGACCGCTGGTGATGTCCATACCCGACTGGGCGGTGACCGCGGCCTGCTCCATGGCCACCTGCTGGCCCTGCTCGTCTAGACCCGACAGGTCAGACCAGCGCAACACCTCACCGACCTGGGCAGGTGCGACGTCTTGCCACCACCGGCCATCGACCTGGGAAAAACGCATCCGCAAAGCGGGATGGTGGGCTACCAACGCATCAACCGCCGCAGACAACGCGTCCCGATCAACATCCTCGGCTAACTCCACAACAAACGACTGATTGAAATGCGCCAATGGCCCATGGGTCTCGAAGAACCAGTGCTGAATCGGTGTCAACGGTGCCGGCCCAGCAACCACCTCCTGCACCGGTTCCGGGACCGAATCCACCGCCACGGCAGCGGCGAGTTGCCCCACGGTCTGATGAAAGAAAATGTCCTTCGTCGTCACGCGCACACCGGCCTGTCGAGCCCGGGAAACAATCTGAATGCTCAGAATCGAGTCCCCACCCAACTCGAAGAAATTATCCGTGACACCAACACGGACGGCCCCCAACACCTGCACCCAAATATCAGCCAACGTGCGCTCAGTCACCGTCCGGGGACCGATGTACTCCGCTCCCGGCTCACCCACCCGATCCGGCGCCGGCAACGCCCGACGATCCACCTTCCCGGTAGGTCCCAGCGGTAATGTCTCCAGCGTGATGTATGCCGTGGGAATCATGTAGTCGGGCAATACCGCCGCGAGGTGACCACGCAGGTCTGCGGGGCTGGGTGCAGTGTCTGTGGTGGGAACCAGGTAGGCCACCAGCCGTTTGGTTCCGGGTTGGTCTTCATGGACGGTGACGGCCACCTCGGCTATCTCGGGATGGGTGGCCAATACGGTTTCGATCTCACCGAGCTCGATGCGGAACCCGCGGATCTTGACCTGCTCGTCAACCCGACCCAGATACACCAGCTCACCGCTGGTGTTCCAGCGCACGACGTCTCCGGTGCGGTACATCCGCTCACCCGGGGCGTCGAAGGGATTGGCCACAAACCGCGCCGCGGTCAGCCCTGGCCGGTTCAGATAACCGCGGGCCAAGCCGCTCCCGGCGATATACAACTCACCGGCCACCCCCACCGGAACCGGCCGCAACCGGTCATCGAGCACATAGACTTGTACGTTGTCAAATGGGCGACCGATCGGCACTACCTCGGGTACTGGTCGGTCACTGGTCATCCGGTACGAGCTGGCGAACGTCGTGGTCTCGGTTGGCCCGTAACCGTCTACCACCACCACATCCGGGCAGGCCGCCAGGACCCGGCGCACCGCCGCCGCCGGCACCACATCGCCGCCGGTCCACACCTCAGCAACCCCGGCCAGGCAGTCCGGTGCTTCCTGGGCGATCAGCCGGAACAACCCCGCGGTCAACCACAGCCCGGTCACCCCATGGTCAGCAATCGCCTGCCGCAAAACGCTGACATCCACCTCGACCGGTGGTGCCACCACCACCTGACCACCGCGCAGCAACGGCACCCATAACTCATAGGTGGAGGCATCGAACGCCGCCGGTGAATGCAGCAACACCCGCTCATGCGCACCATGAGAAAAACACCGGGCCAGCGCCAACCCGACCACGTCTTGATGCCGAACCGCGACCCCCTTGGGCACACCAGTCGAACCCGACGTGTACATGACATACGCCAACTGCTCAAAACTCACCGACACGGCGGGATCAGAATTCGGCGAATCGGTCAACGACGGATCGCTGACGAGCACAACCTGCCCGGCATGGGCACGACCAGCCGTGGCCGACCACTCGTCATCGGTTACCAGCACCGAGACCCCGGCCTCACCCAACAGCTGCCCCATCCGACTCACCGGAGCACGAACATCCACCGGCAGATACGCGCCACCGGCCTTCACCACAGCCAACTCGGCAACAACGAAGTCCACCGAACGCTCCAGCAGCACACCAACCGGCTGCTCCGAACCCACCCCAAAGGCGATCAGCCGGTGAGCCAACTGGTTGACCCGCTCGTTGAGTTCCCGATACGACAACTCCTGGTTTCCGCAGACCACCGCCACCGCGTCTGGTGTGCGCCCCACCTGCGCTTCGAACAATTCCGACAGCGTCGCTTGGGGTAGTTGCTGATCAGTGTCGTTGTATTCCACCAGCAGTTGATGCCGTTCGGTGTCGGTCAGCATTGGTAGCTGGGCCACCGGCTGGGTCGGGTCGGCAGCGATGCCGCCCAGCAGCACCTGCAGGTGTTGGGCCATCCGTTGCATGGTCGCTGCGTCGAACAGGTCGGTGT
>JBOHFX010000138.1:0-6119 GCA_050699875.1 Pseudonocardiaceae bacterium | reverse complement strand
CCCCCCACGACGCAGGATCGTCGGGGGCTCCCAGCCGAGCCAGGCGGACTGGGCCGAATCAGACTGAGACTGGGCAGCAAAGGCATCG
The DNA here is from genome assembly GCA_050699875.1 of Pseudonocardiaceae bacterium. Taxonomy (GTDB): domain Bacteria; phylum Actinomycetota; class Actinomycetes; order Mycobacteriales; family Pseudonocardiaceae. The sequence continues at coordinate 6,031 of JBOHFX010000138.1, read as the reverse complement.
GAAACGGACTGCTATGAGGAGCGCGCGTACGGAGCGAATTCGTGATCGACTTGATGTGGTTGCGGAAAGCTTGCGACTGACGGAGAAGCAAGTCATGTTGGCGAGTTCCGAATGCCTGCACACGCGCGGCCTGAAAGATTTAGAAGGGTCATTCGTCAGGTGGCGGCCCAGTAGTGGGGCTACGAGCTGCTCGGCGGACTCGTTGATGCAGGTGAAGATGCAATGGCGACGGCCGCGCGGGAGGCGGAGGAGGAGCACGTACTGTCCTTTCCCTGTTCAGTCCCGACGGTGACGGCAGCGACATCGGTTAGGTACCACCCGGTCCTGGCAGCAATTTGGAACCCGGCTGGTCCCGCCCACGTAGTGTCGCATTGTGCCCAGGTTCGCATATGGCTGCGGAGCTCGGGAGGAGCCCAGCACGTGTGTTGTAAGACGCCCGATCCCGGCGGCGGTCACTCCCGGTTGTCACTGTGCCCGAGTGCGAGGTAGGCCGGCCTGAGTAGCTCAGTCAGCGGCCGGTCGCGCACGGCGACGGTGATGTCGGGAAGCTGGTCGAGCAGCGCCGTGGACGAGGTCACCGGCGGGCTCGGCGCGCGAGTCTCGCCCTGCGGGGTGAAGTAGCTGTCGAGGCAGTCGGCCAGCGGTCGGCCCGGCGCTTCGCCGCGGTCGGCGGCCGGTGGACCGTCGCAGCGGGCGGCCTGCAGGTTAGCCAGCAGGTCGGCACGCTCACGCCCGCGCCAGGCGAGGATGGCGAACGGGTCATCGTCGAAGGACTCGGCGAGCAGGTAGAACGTCGCGGCAAGGTGCTTGCACGGCACCGCGTGGTCGGGGCAGGAGCAGTCCTGCGACAAGTCCCGGGCGGTGGCTGGGAACAGCGACAGCCCCAGCCCGGCGAACACGTCTTCGATGTCGTCGGGCATCTCGCCGGACAGCAGCATGGCCGTGTACCAGGCATTGCCGGCAAGGGCCTGTTCGATCTGCGCCCATTCGGACTTGCCGAACGCGACGATCCCGATCCGCACCCGGTACGGCCGCGGCCTGCTGCCCTGCACGGCGGCGGTGACCGAGCCCGGATCCACGTCCATCGAGATCACCTGCCCGGTGCGGGCGTAGCTTCGCCCGCGTTGGAGCCGGTTACCCATCCCGAGGCCTTCGAGGACCTCGATGAACCGCTCGGACCACCAGGTCTGGGCGATCGCGCCGCGGGTGCTGCGGGCCTTGAGCCCGCCCTCGACGGCGCGCGGGCGCGACTTCGGTGGAAACCAGTTACTCACCGACGGCCCCCGCGGACAGCGCGAACACCTCGCGCAGATCGCGGGTGGACAGCTCGGTCAGCCACCCCTCCCCGTCGCTGACCACGAGATCGGCCAGCGCCTTCTTCTCCTCGATCATGTCGTCGATCTTCTCCTCCAGGGTGCCCGTGCAGATGAACTTGCGCACCTGCACGGTGCGTTTCTGCCCGATCCGGAACGCGCGGTCGGTCGCCTGGTTCTCCACGGCCGGGTTCCACCACCGGTCCAGGTGCACCACGTGGTTGGCGGCGGTGAGGTTCAGCCCAGTTCCACCCGCCTTCAGCGACAGCAGGAAGATCGGCGGACCGTCCCCGGACTGGAAGCGGGCCACCATCTCATCGCGCCGGTTGCGGGGGGTTCCACCGTGCAGGTAGGCCACATCGCGGCCGAAGCGCGCGGCCAGATGCGGCACCAGCATCTCGGCGAACTCGGTGAACTGGGTGAAACACAGCACCCGGTCGCCCTCGGCGAGGATCTCCTCCAGGATCTCCTCCAGACGGATCACCTTGCCCGACCGGGTGCCAACGGGTGAGCGGTCGTGCAGCAGTTGCGCCGGGTGGTTGCAGACCTGCTTGAGCTTGGCCATCGCGGCGAGCACGTTGCCCCGCCGCTCGATGCCCTGGGTGTTCTCGATCTTCACCAGCATCTCGTCGACGATCGACTGGTACAGCGAGGCCTGCTCGGTGGTGAGCCGGCAGTACTGCTTGATCTCGATCTTCTCGGGCAGGTCGTCGATGATCGTCGGGTCGGTCTTGAGCCGGCGCAGCACGTAGGGCCGGGTGATCGCGCGCAGCCGCTGCGCCGGCTCGGTCTGCCCGTACCGCTCGACCGGGATCGCATAGCGGGTGCGGAACAGCTCCGACGACCCGAGCAGGCCGGGATTGAGGAAGTCCATGATCGCCCACAGCTCGGCCAGACGGTTTTCCACCGGGGTCCCGGTCAGCGCGACGCGGTGCCCCGCCTCCAGCCGTCGCACCGCCTTGGCTGCTCGGGACAGGCTGTTCTTCACCGCCTGCGCCTCGTCCAGCACGACCCGGTGCCACCCGTAGCCGGCGAGCTCGTCGATGTCGCGGGTGGCCGTGGCGTAGGTGGTGACGACCAAGTCGGTGTCCTCGAGGTGGCTGCGCAGCGCATCACCGTGCAGCCGCGTGCCGCCGTGGTGCGGGTAGACCCGCAGGCCGGGAGCGAACTTCGCCGCCTCCCGCTGCCAGTTGCCGACCAGCGCCATCGGGCACAGCAGCAGCGTGGGTCCGGTGCCGGGGTCCTGGTGGCGCTGCAGGCATTCCATGGCCAGCAGTTGCACGGTCTTGCCCAGCCCCATGTCGTCGGCCAGGCAACTTCCCAACCCGAGCGAGGACAGGAACGCCAGCCACGACAGCCCCCGTTGCTGGTAGGGGCGCAGCGTCGCGGTGAAGGTGGGCGGGGGTTGCAGTGGCTGCAGCGACTGGGCCGCGGCCCCGCTGAGCAGCTCGCCCAGCCAGCCGTCGGCGCGCACCGACGTGACGTCCAGCGGGGTGTCGATGTCGTCGGGGTGGCTGGCGGCCAGGGTGAGAATCCCGGCCGCGGTCATCCGCCCGGTGGGCTTGCGCGTCAGGAAATCCAGCCCGCGGCGCAGCTGCTCCGGGTCCACCACCACCCACTGGCCGCGCAGCCGGATCAGCGGCGCCTTGGTCTCGGCGAGCACGGCGATCTCGTCCTCGGTGAGGGTGTCGTCGCCGACCGCGAGCTCCCAACGGAACTCGACCAGCTGGTTGCGCCCGAACTTGCTGGCCTTGGTGACCACCCCGTCGACCGGCGTGTACGCCGACAGCGCGAGCCCGAGCTTGCGACGCCGGTCCCACCAGGACGGCAACAGAACACCGAACCCGGCCTCGTCGAGCAGCGCGGCGGCGGTGGACAGGAAATGGTGGGCGCCTTCGGCATCAAGACAGAGGGTGGACGGGCGGGCCGTACGCAGCGCGGACGCGAGCTCGGGGTAGATCCGGCTGGCCCGGCCCAGCTCGGCCAGCAGTAGCTCCTCAGGGCGGTCCAGCCACCGGCGCAGGCTGCCGCCGTCGTTCCACGCCTGCTCGGCGGGAACCAGCAGGCTGGGGTCCGCCATGGATTGCAGCAGGAACTCCAGCCGCCAACCCGTGCCGTCCGGAATCTCCCCGGTCTCGGTTTCGATCTCGGCCTCAGTGAGCCGGAAAGTTGCCCTGGCTGGGCCCGCCTTGCCGACCCCGACGTCCACCCATGGCCGCAGCGACGTGACCAGCGTGTCGAGCTCGTCCGGATCCGCCTCGAATCGGCCGTCTGGGGCGGTCAGCGCCAGGAGCCACGCTTCGTTGACTGGCAGACGTTTCGGGCGACGGCCGCCGCGCCGTGGCGGCAGGAGATCGATCCCTGGCGGCAACGCCGCACGCATGGCCGCGTCCAGCAGCGAGTGCAGCGCTGAGGTGGCCAGCTCGTGCGCGTCGTGCTCACCCTGCTCGGCCCGGCACACCGGCGGCATCGCCGCGATCAGCGAGTTCAGCGCGACGACATCCGGACCCTGCACCACCGGACGCCAGAACGCCACGGCCCGGTGTCCATCAACCCCGTGCCCGTCGCGCTCGAGCGTGGGCAACACCCGCCCGCGCTCGACCAGTTCCCGCGCGAAGCCCGCCAGGTCGGCGAGGTAGGCGATGGACGCGCCGTACCGCACATCCGTGACGGGCTCGTCGAGCGCGGTCAGCGCCGACGCGGCATCGATGGAAACCACCGGAACGGTCCACGGCAGCAGAGCCGGTGGGTTTTGCGGTGCCGGGCGCGGCGTGATCCGGATCAGCTCCGGCGAGTCCAGCGGCGCCGACCGCAACGACGGCAACAGCAGGACCGCTTCACCGGGCTTGCCGGCAGGGATCCCGGTGATCACGTCGGCGGGCGCGGCGAAGGGATGCGGCCGAGCCGAGCGCAGCGCCTGGCTGGGACTTTTCACCGTGAGATCGGAATCCTCGGCCCACAGGCACAAGCTGTTCGAGGCCGACCAGAAGCCGTGCAGGACCAGCATTGGCGTTCCCTCTTTTCGCGGTGCCCGGGCGCCAGGGCTAACGAGTGCGGGAAAACGGCGTGACGCAGCCACGCCGTCGCCTACGGCAAGTCCTCGAGCCCGTCGGCGTAGCAGCCGAACGGAGCACCGCCGCAGGTGTGGCCCACGACGAACATCCGCTGTCACCCACCCAGACCCAGTCAAGGTCACAGACGCGCTATCGTCGAGCCCGCTTCCCTCTTCGCGGTCCGGGTCGGGTTCGTTACCGCAGGTCGAGGGCGGTGCGGAGCCGGTCGGGGTTCATTGTCCCGGGGTTGTCGTAGTGGGCGGGTAAGTAGTCGAGGAGCTGGATCAGGTCGCCGCGTCGGGTGGGGTCGGCGGCGGCTTGGCGGGGTGTGTGTCCGGCCAGGGCGGGGATGGGCGTGTCGAGCCACTTCTGCTCGTAGTCGCGGATGAATCGATCGAGCGCGGCCGCGACCTCGGGTTCGCTGGGGTCGAGCCGCTGGGCAGGGTCCTCGCCGGCTCGGGTGGCGTGGGCGGCGAGTGTGGCCGCTTCTCGTGCGTCGCGGGCCGGCTGGCGTAACTGGTTGACGGTGGTGAGCGTCGGGTCGAGCGAGTGGAGAGTGTTGAGCACGCGGTCGAAGCGGGCCTCGCTGTTGGTGTGGATGGTCAGCTCGTGCCCGTCGAGCCGCAGCATGGCGCGGATGTACTCCGTGCCGTCGGTGGCGACGTGCTCGATCCATTGCGCGGCGTCCCCTTGGCCCGTGTCACCGTCGTCGCGCTGGTAGGTCTCATCGAGCGCGGCGGACAGTGCGGCCGGGTCACCGGTCCGCAGGGTGGCTTGGCACAGCACCAGAGGGTCACCTTCGGTGTTGCACAGGGCGGGTGGGGCGAAGCGGCGGGTGAGGAAGGCGACCAAGTCGAGCGGGTCGGGCCCGGAATCCAGCAGGGCGATGAGCTCGTCGCGCTCGTGCAGGGCGACGGGCTCGATGCCTCCGAAGATCTGTGTCGTGTCACCGGCGGGGACGACGCGGGCGCATATCAACGCGCCCGTCTTGAGCGTCTGGCTGGCCGTCCGCTCCCGGACCTGGTGGACGTCGCCGGTGCGCACGTCCCGCATCGTGAAGCCAGCAGCGCGCCGGACGTGCTCGATCTCGTACACCGACCGGTCGATGAGCAGCCACTGCTCGGCCAGCGACCGCTCGTCGTCGGGCAGCAACACGCCTCGGGTGGTCACGAACTCGGCGAACGCGCCACCCTCGAACAGGACCGCGTCGATGACCAGCGGGTCGCCCAGCGCGCCGGGCATGGCATCGGGGGCCTCGGCGAACTGTGCCCGGACTCCCGCGGCATCGATCACCGCGCCGCGCCAGGGGCCGTCGAGCAGGAACATGCCCGCCTTCTGATACAGCCATGCCGCGCGCTGCTCCAGCGGGAGCTGCTCGTTGTGGAGGTGGCATTTCTTGTACTTGCGGCCGGATCCACACCAGCACGGCTGGTTGCGGCCGATATCGAGCCGGGGCATGGCCTGGAAATGCTCGAGCACCTCGACCAGTACGTGGTCGGGCGGGGCTCCCGCGCGGCGCAGCAGCGCCAGCCCTCGGGCCGCGTCGCCGCGGTCGTTGGCGTATCTGGCGAGGTCAACCAGCGCCGGCGACCACTGCGGGTCGAGCGACTCCGCGGCGTGGTAGGCGGCCTCGGCCTGCGGGATGTCGGCGAGCCGCTCGTGGGC
>JBOHFX010000137.1:0-2746 GCA_050699875.1 Pseudonocardiaceae bacterium | reverse complement strand
GCGGGTCAGGGATCCGACCAGCACCGGCGCGCTACTTACATCACTGCGTGTCGCAGGCGGCCGCGCGCCATGACCGGGCCGACATGGCGCTGGCTCGTAGCAGCCCTCGCTATCTGGATCTGGCGAGCACGGCCTTTAAGGCGTCGTCTACTCCGGCAAGGTCATTATTGATCTCCCCAATGATCGATCCAGCCGGCTTGGTCTTCTCGGCGATCACGGGGAGGCCGGCGGTGACTTCGCGGAGCTTGGCGTCGATGCGCCCAAGAACGCGCGCAACACTGATCAGGTAGGCGGCGAGCACCAGTATGGTAAGCACGGCGCCGATGATCGTGATTATAGCGGCTAGCGGCATGGTAATTCGCTCCTCACAGGATGCGGTCAACCGCCTTCACATAGCGGGTGAGGCCAGCCCCCACCCGTCTCACGGCGTCGCGGGTGGATATCAGCTGCTTCACATCGTCGACTGCGACGACTATGCCCCCAGCCTGACCGTGAACGGTGTTGATCCGCTTCTCGACGTCGAAGGTGGCTCTCGCCAGGCGCTGGAGGAGCACCACTACGACGGGTATGACCACGAAGAAGAAGATCGCGTTGCCGATCCACCACAGTGCCATCGTCGGCTCCTTGCCTTACCGTCGCCCTACCACGGGGTCCTGATCTACTGCGGGTCGCCAGCCGGTTCCGGACGGCTGAGGCTGCTGAGTCCGCTGCGAGTTGGGGGCCTGCGCCTGCTGCGAAGGCAGTGACTCGGCCTTCTCCGCCATCGCCGGCAGCAGGCCTGCGATCGCGTTCAGTTTCCGGTTCAGGATCGCGGCGCCGGCGCCAACCAGAAACACGTCCCCTTGGACCGCACTGATGACTCCACTCACCTGTCCGAGGCTGTCGGCAAGGGAACGCAGCCGGCGAGTGATCAAGATGACGAACAGCGCCAACACGGCCACCAGGGCCAGGATCTCGACGACGGTCAGGGTGACAAGTAGTGCTGTACTCATTGCGCTCCCACTCCCAGAAGTCGAGCGTGGCGGCGCGCCTCGTCAGCGACCTCATCCAGACTGTCTGCGACCGCCAGTGCGACCTTGATATTGGCTGTGTTGCCGGCAACCCCCTGCGCCACGCCCCCCAGTCGCTGCACGCTGGCTTCGATGGAGCCGACCAAGCGGAGGAGCAGGCTGAGAAGCGCGATCACGGCAACTAGCACGACCGCCCCTAAAACCAGCGTAACCTGCCAGAACGTGGCGTCCTCGGCAGCGAGAGCTAAGGCCATCGTTATCCTCCCAATGCTTGTCGAGCGGCCCGAGCGCCCCGGAGGATGCTTTGGAGCCTGTCATTCGTGCGGCGCAGCTCCACGAGCGGCTGGGTGGTAGACCGTGTCGCTTCGAGCTCCCGAATCGCTGTGCGCGCCCGGCCGTTGATCCGAGCTGCAAGCACCAGGAGCACGCTGACAAGGATCACCACGACGACCACGACCACCAACCCGATGATCAGGCCCAGCCACCAGCCACCAAGGTTCGACTCCCCGTTCAATGTTACCTCCCACTCTGTGAGAAATAGCCTGACGCTCGATGAGGCTCGGAACGCGATCGGTTCTTCATTTGGAGTTCGCAACTAGCTCGCTTGGGCCGACGAAGCCGGCGATTCGGGTTTTACAGGGAGTTTACACTCGATCACGAGCTGAGGTAAGTAGCAATTATGAGAAGTGCGGCGCCGCTCGGCGGCCGGATCTCAGACATCCGGCAGCGCTTGGATCCACGGCTGTTGGCGCCCAGCCCGCCAGCAGGGCCTTATCCTCCGCGACCGCGTGGCGGGTGGTCCGCTCGTCCCTCGAACCCCCGCGCGACGAGCCGCTCGTGCACCACGCCCGCGCCGACATGCCCCGCGAGGGGCCAAAGCCACCCCTCGACCTCGCCCAAGACGAGTCACTCGACCGCGCGGACGGCGTAGCTGCCCGCATCTCGTGGTGGTGGTGGTGGTGGTGGTGATCGACGACCTCCAAAGCAATCCCCGGGTGCGCTACTGGCGTCGAAACCGAACAGTGCGCCTGACACTTGCAAATGGTCGTGGTCCCACCCCGGCACCAATCCCGTGTGTCCGAACAACTGGGGCGGCTCGCGGGACCCACCTGAGATCCGGGGCGACGCTGCCGCTGCGGTGGAGAGTGGGCGGCTTGGTCTACGTACCTCCAGTGGACAAGACCCACAGGGTGCGGCATGCCCGGAAGCTGGGTGTGGTGCCCAATCCAAGCCCCGCCATCGGCGGCGCCGGACTGGTGTCATAAGCCGGACGCTTCGGATCACACCGCGAGCAACCGCTCGATGCCGCGACCGTCGGACCCCAATGCCCACAGACTCGATCACGGCCGCTCGCCGCCGAGCAGCGACTATCCCTCGTCGTGCCCAAGCTCGCCTCATCGTCTTGATCGTCTCTGACTGTGGAAGGCCAGGAGCCGTAGACGGTGCGCGGTGCGGACCCTTTATCGATCATGGACCGGTACCAGGGAACGTCAGTAGCCCCGATAACCGGATGACAATCGGTGGGGAAGCCGTTGAGACGAGAGAAAAGACGTGATTTGAGTCACTGATGATCCGAGAGCAGAAGCTGCGAAATTACCTGGCACTTTGCTCTCTCTGGTTCCGCCGCCTGGTCACCAGAGGCACGTGACGGACTGAAGTTAATGGACATCTCAATGGAGAAGATCCACAAGGATCCTTGTTCGTTTGCGTCGTGGGAGTTCGGCACAGACGAACTC
>JBOHFX010000136.1:0-49026 GCA_050699875.1 Pseudonocardiaceae bacterium | reverse complement strand
CCTCCGAGCCGGCCGCGCGCTGCCACACCGCGTTGGACAGGTCGATCGTGCCGCGGATGTGTTTCTTGTCATCGACGATATCGCTCATGGTGCCCACCGTAGCGAGCCGCCCCTCAGGTAGCTCGTGCCCGTACCATTTCGGCATGTGCCGCAACATCCGCCCGCTGTACAACTTCGACCCGCCCGCAACGCGCGACGAGGTGCGCAGCGCGGCACTGCAGTACGTGCGAAAGATCAGCGGGTCCGCGAAGCCGTCGCGGATCAACGAGGAGGCGTTCGAACGCGCGGTCGATGCGGTCGCCGAGATCTCGATGCGCCTGCTGAACGAGTTGGTGACGGCTGCGCCACCGAAGGATCGAGAGGTCGAAGCCGCCAAGGCCCGCGAACGCGCCGCCGCGCGCTACGGGTGAGGTTCCGTTGCACCCTCAGGTGTGCCACACTGCGCTCGTGGCCTGCCACAGTGTGACCATTATCGCTGAGCGCGTCGGGTAACCGCACCATCACCCGACGCGCAGACCTCTCGCACCCGCGGGGGGTCTTTTTTGTTGCCCGGACCTGACAGGGAGCGCTTGCCGATGTTCCGCCCCACCCCCACCGGCACCCCGCTCGGTGATGACTTCCACCTCTACGACACCACGCTGCGTGACGGTGCGCAGCGGGAGGGAATCTCCTACTCGGTGGCCGACAAGCTCGCCGTCGCCCGGCTGTTGGACGGGCTGGGAGTGGGCTTCATCGAAGGTGGCTGGCCCGGCGCGATGCCCAAGGACACCGAATTCTTTGCCCGCGCCACGGCTGGCGAGCTGGAACTGAAGCACGCCGCGTTGGTGGCCTTCGGCTCCACCCGGCGGGCCGGGCTGGCCGTCACCGCCGATGCGCAGGTGCAGGCGCTGCTCGCCGCGCAGACCCCGGTGGTCACTTTGGTGGCCAAGTCTGACCGCCGGCATGTGGAGCGAGCACTGCGGGTGGACGTCACCGAAGCCTGCGCGATGGTCCGAGACACCGTGACGCTGCTCGTCGCCGAGGGTCGTCGGGTGTTTCTCGATGCCGAACACTTCTTCGACGGTTATGCCTTTGATGCGGATTGCGCGCTGCGGGTGCTCGAGGCCGGCGTCACCGCGGGTGCCGACGTCGCGGTGCTGTGCGACACAAACGGTGGGCAGTTGCCACTGCAAATCGCGGAGACAGTTGCTGAGGTGCTGGCCCGCACGGGTTTCCGGCTGGGAATCCACTGCCAGGACGACACCGCCTGCGCGGTAGCCAATTCCGTCGCCGCGGTACAAACCGGGGCCTCTCATGTGCAGTGCACCGCCAACGGCTACGGCGAGCGGACCGGCAATGCGGACCTGTTCGCCGTCGCCGCCAATCTCGCCACCAAGCTGGGGATGCCGGTCCTCCCGGAGCACGGGATGACCGAGCTGACCCGCACCTCCCACGCGCTGGCCGAGATCGCCAACCTTGCGCCCGACACCCACCAGGCCTACGTCGGGAGGTCGGCCTTCGCCCACAAGGCGGGGCTACACGCGAGCGCGATCAAGGTGGATCCGGAGTTGTACAACCACCTGGACCCCGCGGTGGTCGGCAACTCGCAGCGCGTGCTGGTGACCGAGATGGCCGGCCGGGCCAGTATCGAGCTCAAGGGCGCCGAGCTCGGGCTGGACCTGGCCGGCCGCTCGGCCGAGATCAGTGTGGTCACCGCCCGGGTGAAGGAACTCGAGTCCCGAGGCTGGTCGTTCGAGGCCGCCGATGCCTCGTTCGAACTGCTGGTGCGCCACGAGGTCGACGAGGTGTCGCCCGCGCCGCCGTTTGCGCTGGAGTCCTACCGGGTGGTGGTGGACCATCAGGCCGACGGCGAGGTGGTCGCGCAGGCGACGGTGAAGGTGCATGTGGCGGGCCGGCGGGTGATCGCCACTGCGGAGGGCAACGGGCCGGTCAACGCGCTGGATGGCGCATTACGCCAGGCGTTGAGCGCCCACGTGCCATGGTTGAAGACCGTGGAGCTGTCCGATTACAAGGTCCGGATCCTGCCCGGTACACACGGTACCGACGCGGTCACCCGAGTGCTGGTAGACACCAGCGACGGTCTGGGGTCCTGGACCACGGTCGGTGTGCACGGCAACGTGGTGGAAGCCTCCTGGCTGGCGCTGTTAGACGCCGTGACCTATGCGGCACTGCGCCACGACGGTGTCACCAGCACCGCCTAGTTCGGTCGCTCTTCAAGTACTGCCAACTCCTTCGCGGCTGCACTTTTCGGCTACCAACCCGCGGCGGAGCCACCTACACCGAGTGGTCGCAGGTGCCGGTAGCCGAGTTCGATAGTGTCGTCATGTCGCCGGGCCCTGCAGGCCTGACCGAACGCCGGACTTCGGAGTGAGCGCCTGTGCGATTCGTGACATCAGTAGTGCGCATGGACGAGAGCTACTTGTCAACTTCCGGGGCCTCGTGATGGCGCGCAGACCTGCGTCGGCCGTTCGCCGACGCGGATCGAAAGCAGTTGTCCAGCCCACGCCGGCGGGGGTCACGCCCTATCAAGTCCACGTTCGACAACTCCCGGTTCTGCCCGACCCCGAGATCACATACCGCGAGCTTTTTTCCACCCATCCATACAGCTTCTGGTTGGATAGCAGCGCTGTGATCGACGGCTTGTCCCGATTCTCATTCATGGGCGACGGCGCGGGTCCCCTCGCCGAATACATCACGTCCAGCACTGCCGACGGCGTTGTGACGATTCGGCATCCGAATGGCGGCGAAGCGCGCGTTGTAAACCGTTTCTTCGACTACTTGGACGGCCAGCTGCGTCGGCGTGCCGTACGGATGCCCGATGGACTGCCGTTTGAATTCAACCTTGGTTACGTGGGCTACTTGGGGTACGAGCTTAAGGGCGAGACGGGTGGTCAAGGCGTCCATCAGGCCGACACTCCTGATGCAGCCTTGCTGTTCATCGATCGCATGCTGGTCCTGGACGAGGTAGCCCGGACGTGCTACCTGCTGGCTCTCACCGCCGGTGAGGACCAGATCGATACGGTGGCCTGGCTTGACGAGGTCAGCGATCGCCTGTACTCGTTACCCAGCGGTAAACCGTCCCAGGAGCAACCCACTGTCCTCGATGGGCCGGACATGATGGATCCTGCAGTTCGACAGAATGTCGAGCTTCGACACGACAGGGAAGCGTATATAAAGCGCATCGACGCATGCCTGCAGGAAATTTATCACGGCGAATCGTACGAAATCTGCCTGACCAACATGGTTACCATGCGAAAGGCTATCGATCCGCTTCGCGCGTACGCGTACCTGCGGCGGATCAGCCCGGTTCCGTACGGCGCACTGCTCGACTTTCCGGATGTCGCTGTGCTTAGCGCATCACCTGAACGGTTTCTTTCGATCGGAACGGATCGAGTAGCCGAGTCCAGGCCTATCAAGGGAACCAGGCCACGTGGCGCGACGCCGTCCGAGGACGAGATGCTTCGGCGTGATCTTCTCCATTGTGAAAAGGATCGGGCCGAGAATCTGATGATCGTCGACCTCATCCGTAACGATCTCAGTATGGTATGTGAGGTCGGCTCGGTGCAGGTTTCTCGACTATTTCAAGTGGAGACATACGCCCCAGTGCACCAGCTGGTTTCCACTATCCATGGCAGGCTGCGCCGCGAGAAATCAGCAGTCAATTGTGTCAGAGCCGCCTTTCCAGGAGGTTCCATGACCGGAGCGCCGAAGATCCGCACGATGGAGATCATCGACAGGTTGGAGGACGGACCCCGCGGCGTCTACTCCGGCGCGTTGGGCTGGTTTTCCCTCAGTGGCGCCGCGGATCTGAGCATCACCATCCGCGCTTTAGTGGCCACTGGTGGTCGAGTCAGTTTCGGTGTCGGCGGGGCGATTATCGCGCTTTCCGATGCAGTGGAGGAGTTCGAGGAGACGGTTGTCAAGTCCCGAGCGATGATCACGGCGGTGATGGCGACGGCAGCACAGCAGGCAGAAGCCGGCGACGCTGCTGCGATTGGTGGCGGCGGTTAGAGACTCTCTGAAATGCGGTTGGCAGTCCTTGATGACCTGCGACGGGCGAAGGCGGGAGCGTGCTCGGGCAGCAACCCGATGCCCACCGCTGTCGCGGACCCTTGGTGGTGCGCATGGACTAGAGGCACAGCCCGAGTGGCGGCCGCGGTGACGCAACGCTCCGAGTGGTAGCGGATGGTGACAGTGATGGGCTCGGAAGTTCACCGGGTCAGCAGAGTCCGGACGGCCTGACGACGATCTAACGTGCACCGGGTGACTCTTGCGCCCGAGCTGAGCCCTGCCCCGTCGGACCTACTCGAGGTCGCCGCCGTCTGCTTCGATGTCGACGCGACCCTGGTCGACTACGAGGGATCGACCCGCGCCGGGCTGCGTGAGCTGCTCGGCACCGACGAGGCCTGGGTCGACTGGTGCGCGCTGTCCGACCGGCACTACCTGCGTTACCTGGCGGGGGACCTCGACTTCGACACCATGCGCAGGCAGCGCACCAGGGATTTCTTTGCGTCTCGGGGGGAAGTGCTCTGCGACGGCGAGGTCGCCCGGCGCGAGGAGCTCCGCGCGGCGGCTGTGCGCCGGTCTTGGCGCCTTTTCGACGACGCACTGCCGTGCCTGCGGGCGCTGCGGAGCCTCGGCCTACGGCTGGCGGCGATCACCAACGCAGCCGGCGACTACCAGCGCGCGAAGCTCGGCGCGCTGGGGCTGGAGTCCGCCTTCGATGCGGTGCTGATCTCGGGGGAGCTTGGGGTGGCCAAGCCGCATCGAGCGATCTTCCGAGCGGCGTGCCGCGCTCTAGGGGTGAGTCCTGCCCAGGCAGCGCACGTCGGTGACCGACTGGACATCGACGCCAAGGGTGCGCGGGACGCTGGCCTGCATGGCGTGTGGCTGGATCGATCTGGCTGCGGCCCGCTGCCGGAGGGCGCCGGGATTTCGGTGATCGGCCGGTTGGCTGAGCTCCCCGCGCTGGTCACCCGGCATGTCGGGCGAGCCGTCGGTGGCCGAGTGGAAGCTAACGTGCTCTGTCGACTAACATCGCTGCCCGGTGCTGGTTCGGGTTCGGGCGAGGGCCCGGCGCCGGACACCCGGTGGGGTATGGTGTAATCGGCAGCACGACTGATTCTGGTTCAGTTAGTCTAGGTTCGAGTCCTGGTACCCCAGCGAATGCCATCATCGCGTTCTCGCGGCCCCGTCGTCTAGCGGCCTAGGACGCCGCCCTCTCAAGGCGGTAGCGCGGGTTCAAATCCCGTCGGGGCTACACCTTTCACCTGCGGAGACGGACGAGTCCGCTCGCCCGGCCTCGAGCGGCCGCATCCGAGACGACACGTGGTGCGCCGCTCGATGCCGATCATCAAGCCGGCCGGTCGATCACCGGCGCGAGCACGTCAAGGCGCCCGATTCGATGGTCGTTGGGATCTGTGCCCGTTTCACAGCCGATTGTGCAGCGCCTCGGCGGCGGCCAGTAGATCGGCGGCCCAGCGGATGCCCGGCCGCCGGCCGATGCGTTCCACCGGGCCGGACACCGACACCGCGGCGACCACGGTGCCGGCCGCGTCCCGCACCGGAGCCGAAACGCTGGCCACCCCGGACTCGCGTTCGGCCACACTCTGCGCCCAGCCCCGCCTCCGGACCTCCAGGAGGGTCCGCTCGCCGAACACCGCTTCGCCGAGCACAGCGCGTTGCGTCCCCGGATCAGCCCACGCGGCCAGGACCTTTGCTCCGGATCCGGCGGTCATCGGCAACCGGGCTCCCACCGGGACGGTGTCACGCAGGCCACTCGGCGGTTCGGCGGCTGCCACACACACCCGAACCATCCCATCGCGCCGGTAGAGCTGGACGCTCTCGCCGGTGATGTCTCGCAGCCGGGGCAGCACCATCGCGGCCGCGTCGAGCAGTGGGTCAAGCGCGCCCTCGCCTAGCTCGCGCAGGGCGGGGCCGGAATGCCACCGGCCGTTACCGTCGCGGCGAAGCAGCCGATGCACTTCGAGCCCCACCGCCAGCCGGTGCGCGGTGGCCCTGGGCAACCCGGTGCGGGCACATAGCTCGGCCAGCCCGCAGGGACTCACGGCGACCGCACGTAATACCGTCACGGCCTTGTCCAGCACGCCAATACCGCTATGCTGTCCCATATAACGATATTAACTTCCCGGTATGTGAGATGTCCAGATAGGCCGGAGCGCCACGACAAAAGGAATGACTGGTGATGGGACGCACCCTTGCGGCAAAGGTCTGGGACGCCCATGTGATCCATCGAGGCGATAGCGACCCCGATAACGACACTGCGAGTACGGCGCCCGACCTGCTCTACATCGACCTGCACCTGGTGCACGAGGTCACCAGCCCACAGGCCTTCGATGGCTTACGACTTGCAGGTCGGCCGGTCCGCCGACCCGACTTGACGATCGCCACTGAAGACCACAACGTCCCCACCACTGGCATCGCGCTACCGATCGCCGACGAGGTGTCCCGCATTCAGGTGGAGACGCTGCGCCGAAACTGTGCGGAGTTCGGGGTGCGATTGCACCCGATGGGCGACGTCGAACAGGGCATCGTGCACGTCGTCGGCCCTCAGCTGGGCCTCACTCAACCTGGGATGACGGTGGTCTGCGGTGACTCGCACACCTCAACGCATGGTGCATTCGGCGCGCTCGCGTTCGGCATCGGCACGTCGGAAGTGGAACATGTGCTGGCCACCCAGACCCTGCCGCTGCGCCCGTTCAAGACCATGTCGATTGTCGTGCACAGCCGCGACGCGACGCTGCCCGCCGACGTCACGAGCAAGGACATCATCCTGGCGGTGATCGCCCGGATCGGCACCGGTGGCGGAGCGGGGTATGTGCTGGAGTACCGCGGGAATGTGATCGAGCGGCTGTCCATGGAAGCCCGCATGACGATCTGCAACATGTCGATCGAGGCAGGTGCCAGGGCCGGGATGATCGCGCCGGACGCCACCACCTTCGACTATTTGGCCGGGCGTCCGCATGCGCCCGCGGGTCCGCAGTGGGATGCAGCGATGCAGCACTGGCGCTCGCTGCGTACCGACGACGACGCCACCTTCGACGCCGAGATAGACATCGACGCCGACACGCTGACGCCGTTCGTCACCTGGGGAACCAATCCCGGCCAGGGTCTGCCGCTGTCCGGGCGGGTGCCCGATCCCGAGCAGATCATCGACGAAGGCGAGCGGCTCGCCGCGCGTAAGGCACTGTCCTACATGGACTTGCAACCCAATACTCCATTGCGTGACATCCCGGTGGATACGGTGTTTCTCGGATCGTGCACGAACGGGCGGATCGAGGACCTGCGGGCCGCGGCGGCAGTGCTCGCCGGCCGCCGGGTATGCGACGGGGTACGAATGCTCGTCGTGCCCGGCTCCATGCGGGTGCGCGCCCAGGCCGAGACCGAAGGCCTGCATGAGGTTTTCATCGCGGCCGGTGCCCAGTGGCGCTCGGCAGGTTGTTCGATGTGCCTGGGAATGAACCCCGATCAACTCGCCGCCGGCGAGCGCTGCGCATCGACGTCCAACCGCAACTTCGAAGGTCGTCAAGGCAAAGGTGGCCGCACCCACCTGGTCTCCCCGCTGGTAGCGGCCGCCACCGCCGTCCGCGGCACCCTCTCCACCCCGGCCGACCTCGAGTCGTGAGTGCGTAACAGTGTTCCAACACTGAATGCCACTCACGAGCAAGGAGCGCAGCGACATGCACCCTTTCACGAGGCACACCGGCGTCGGCGTGCCGTTACGCCGGTCTGATGTGGACACCGATCAGATCATTCCTGCGGTCTACCTGAAACGGGTCAGCCGCACAGGATTCCAGGATGGATTGTTCGCTGCTTGGCGTGCTTACGAGGATTTCGTGCTCAACCACGAGGCTTACCGCAACGGAAGCGTGCTCGTCGCCGGGCAGGACTTCGGCACCGGGTCGTCACGCGAGCACGCGGTCTGGGCGTTGCTTGACTACGGGTTCCGAGTGGTGATCTCGCCGCGGTTCGGTGACATTTTCCGGGGCAATGCGGGCAAGCAGGGTCTGCTCGCCGCTCAGTGCGTACGGGAAGACGTCGAATTGCTGTGGAAACTGTTGGAGACCGAGCCGGGTACCGAAGTCACAGTCGATCTTTCGGAGCAGACGGTGCGGGCCAAGGACCTCACTGTGGGTTTCACCATCGACGGCTACACCCGCTGGCGCCTACTGGAGGGATTGGACGACATCGCGCTGAGCCTGCGGCACACCCAGAAAATCGATGCCTTCGAGAGCCGGCGGCCGTCCTGGCTGCCAACCACGACGGCGGTCGTCAGGGGAACCGCAGAGTGATCGGCAGCAGACTGTTGTTGCGGTACATGGTGTTTGGCCGCTGTTCGCCATACGGTGACCGACAACGGCGGCGGTACGGGACGCCGAGGCCGTGCTGTGGGAGGAGCGGGAATGAACAAGGCGGAGCTGATTGACGCCCTCGCGGAGCGCCTTGGTGACAAGAAGGTCGCCGCAGCCGCGGTGGCAGGTCTGGTCGATCTGGTGGTCCGCACGGTGAACGCCGGGGACAAGGTCACTATCACCGGTTTCGGCGTCTTCGAGAAGCGGGCGCGGGCGGCGCGAGTTGCACGCAACCCTCGCACCGGAGAGGCGGTGACAGTCAGTCAGACCGACGTGCCCGCCTTCCGCCCAGGCACCCTGTTCCGGGAAGTGGTCAGCGGGGCGCGCAAGCTTCCGCGAATGGGCGCGACGCCTGACACCCGCGCAGCGCGGCCGGTGGCGGCCGTCCCATCCGACCCGGCACCGACCGTCCCGTCGACGAGAAGTGCGGCAGCCAGCCGCCCGGTCACCAGAGTGACCGCAGCAGCGCGTCCCACCGCGGTCCCCGTGGCCGCAGCCAACCCGTCGACCAAGGCCGCGAAGGCGGCGACCAAAGCAGCAAAGACTGCTAAAGCAGCAAAGCCCATCAAGCCGGCCAAGACGACCAAGTCGGATTCCAAAGCCACGATGAAGACGGCCGCTAAGGCGTCGGTCAAAGGCGCCCTAAAAAAGGCCGGCAAAAAGGCGGCAGCGAGTAAATCTGCCGCCAAGAAGTGACAAGACTCAGCCCAGCGCGTCGTCGTAGTGGTCAGCGGCCAGCAGGGCGGGTGGTGCGAGTGAGCCGCCGCTGAAGAACAGCCCCCAGTAACTGCCCTTCCTGCTGGCGACAGCCGACAGCTCGAGCCCAGCGGAATCGGCGAGCTTGCGAACCAGGTCGGGAATCACTTTTCCTTGGCTGCACACCACGGCCGGACCTCCCGGTTCGGCCGCGATCTCGATCAATCTTGCCAGTCCGGCAGCTGGATCGGTCAGATACCCATCCTCGGACAACCGCGGTTCCGTGATGATCGGCACCCCGAGGTCCGCGGCGACGCCCTCGACGGTCTGGCGGCAACGCAACGGTGGCGCGGAGTACACCCGTCGCGTTCCGAACAGTGGCAGCTGCTTTCGCAGGACCTCGGCCTGCTGCTGGCCTGCGGGGGTCAGCGGGCGCAGGTCGTCATCGCCGTGCCAGGCTTCGCGCTCACCCGCCTCGGCGTGCCGGACCAGCAGCACGGTGGCGGTGACGGCCGTCGCGCCGTCGAGGCATGCCAGCAGCCTCTGGTCGTGCCGGTGAGTGAGCAGGTCGGTCGCCTGTGCCACGGGCAGCCAGCGCAGCTCGTCGACTTCCTCGCTGGGGCTGAAGCTGCCGCCCTCGGGGCGCGCCGACCAGTAGTGCGCCACCTTCTGGCCCCAGCGCACCAGATAACGGGTGCTGCCCAGCCGGACGCCGAGGGTGACGGTGTGGCCGGTCTCCTCGGCCACCTCGCGGACCGCGGTGGTCGGCAGCGTCTCTCCGGCGTGCGGCTTGCCCTTGGGAAGCGACCAGTCGTCATAGCGGGGCCGGTGCACCAAGGCCACCTCGATCTCGCCGGACTGCGACCGCTGCCAGATCACGGCACCAGCGGCGATCAGGCCAGGCACTGGTCAGTCGCCCCCCTACGGTGTCGACGGATTTCCTGCACCTGGTGGTCGCGGACGGTGGATCCCTCTTCAGGGGAGGGGTGCCAGCAACCGTCGGCGTCCAAAACCCAGCACCGCGTCGCCGGGTCCAGCGCGGAGTCCAACATCGCGTCCAGCTCGTTGGTCGCGGCCGGGTCGGCCACCCGCACCAGCACCTCCACCCGGCGGTCCAGGTTGCGATGCATCATGTCGGCGCTGCCGATCCAGTGCTCGCCCGCACCGACGAAGTGAAAGACGCGCGAGTGCTCGAGGAAGCGGCCCAGGATTGAGCGCACCTGGATGTTCTCCGACAGCCCTGAGCGTCCGGGGATGATTGCGCAGATTCCGCGGACCACGATGTCGACGTCGACGCCGGCCAACCCCGCCTGGTACAGCGCGTCGATCACCTGCTCGTCCACCAAAGAGTTGACCTTGATCCGGATTCCCGCCGGGCGGCCGGCACGGGCGTGAGCGATCTCGCCCTCGATCCGTTCCACGATGCCGCGCCGGATCCCGTAGGGCGCCACCAGCAAGCTTCGGTAGGACGTCTGCCGCGCATAGCCGGTCAGCGAGTTGAACAGGTCGGTGAGGTCAGCGCCGACCGCGGGCTCGGCGGTGAACAACCCGATGTCCTCGTAGAGCCGGGCGGTCTTCGGGTTGTAGTTGCCGGTGCCGATGTGACAGTACCGGCGGATCGTGGCGCCCTCCTGGCGCACCACCAGCGACGTCTTGCAGTGCGTCTTGAGCCCCATCATCCCATAGACCACGTGCACTCCGGCGCGTTCCAGCGTCCTGGCCCACTTGATATTTGCCTGCTCGTCGAATCGTGCCTTGATCTCCACCAGCGCGACCACCTGCTTCCCTGCCTCGGCGGCGTCGATCAGTGCGTCGACGATGGGGGAGTCACCGGAGGTTCGGTACAGCGTCTGCTTGATCGCCAGTACCTCCGGATCCGCGGCGGCCTGTTCGATGAACCGCTGCACGCTCGTGGAGAACGAGTCGTAAGGGTGGTGCACCAGAACGTCACTCTCGTCCAGGGTGACGAACACGTCCTTAGGGGTCTCGCCCTCACCGAAGGCAGGATGGGTGACCGGGACGAATGGCTCGTCTTTCAGCTCGGGGATAGGCAGCGCATAAACCTGCCACAGGCATGACAGGTCGAGCAGGCCGGGCACCTCCACCACGTCGTGCGGGTCGACGTCGAGCTCGCGCAGCAGCAGTGTCAACACGTGCTTGCTCATCGTGTCGGCCACCTCCAGACGCACTGGTGGACCGAAGCGGCGGCGTGCCAGCTCACGCTCCAGTGCCTGCAGCAGGTCCTCGTCGCGGTCCTCCTCGACCTCGAAGTCGGCGTTGCGCGTGATCCGGAAGATGTGCCAGTCCACTACCTCCATGCCGGCGAAGAGCTCACCGAGGTGGGCCCCGATCAGCTCCTCCAGCGGGAGGAACGTGGCGCGAGGTGACCCGCGCCCTTCCTGGCCGCTGTCCACCCTGACCAGGCGTGGCACGTTGCTGGGCACCTTAACCCGGGCGAACCGCTCGATGTGACTGTGTGGATCACGCACCATCACGGCCAGGTTCAATGACAACCCGGAGATGTAGGGGAACGGGTGTGCAGAGTCCACCGCCAACGGCGTGAGCACCGGGAAGATCTGGTCGGAGAAGTACCCCGACAGCCGCAGCCGTTGTTGGTCATCGAGATCGGACCAGGTGACGAAGGCGATGCCGTGCTTGTCCAGCTCCGGGCGGACCGAGTCCAGGCAGATCCGGGCTTGGCGCTCGGTGAGCTCCCTGCTCCGCATCGCGATCTTGGCCAGCTGCTCTTGCGGGGACAGCCCGTCCGCACTGCGCACCGACAGCCCGGCCTCCTCGCGGCGCTTGAGCCCGGCGACCCGCACCATGTAGAACTCGTCCTGGTTCGACGAGAAGATCGCCAGGAACTTGACTCGCTCCAGCAGCGGCTGGCTGGCGTCCTCAGCGAGCGCGAGTACCCGGGCGTTGAAGTCCAGCCACGACAGTTCCCGGTTGAGGTAGCGGTCGTCAGGTAGGTCCGTGGTCGCCGGCATCGGGGTTGCCGCTGGGGGAGCGGGCAGGACCGTCACCAGCGGGCTGCTGGACGGCACGCTGCCGGCCGCGGGCGTGAGAGCGGCGCCCCCGTCGTGCTGGCTCACCCCGTCATTGTTCCGCATTTCGCCGGCCTGCCAAGGGGCACAACCGGTCATCCGTCCTGATAGCAGGCGAGCCCGGAGCCGCGCAGTGTGGCGCGGGTGAACCGACCCAGTCCCAGGTCGCGCGCGACCGCTAGATCGGCTGCGGTGTCGACGTCGCACCGCAGCCCTGGCCCGCAACCGGGAAGCTGCTGAGCGCCAGTGCCTCGATGCGCCGCCGCAGAGGCAGGTCCGAAACGGGGGTCCAAGGGCTGTCCCGGTGGCGCCAGCAGCAGGGTCGTCCCGGTGCCCGCCCAATCGGGGCAGAACGCCCGCCCACCGGTGGCAAGGCCGTCGCGGATCGCGCTGTCCAGCTCGTGCGGGCGCAGCGCCGGCAGGTCGGCCTGCAGGGCCACGACCGTCGTGCTGCGGTCCGTTGCGCGGATCACCGCCTCCCCGTAGCGCAGGGCCGGATTGAGGCCGGCCGCCGGTTCGTCGGGGATCGCCTCCACGCCGTCACTCAACAAGGCGGCACATACCGTCTCGTCAGAGCAGATCGCGACGGTCCGGCGCACCATAGCGGCGTCGGCTGCGGCAGCGACGGTGTCCCGGGTCAGCGCGAGGACCAACCGGCCGTGCGCTTCGATGAGAGCGCCCCTGCTGTCGACGCTGCCATCGACCACCCCGCGCAGCCGCGTTTTGGCTCGGGCTAGAGGTTTCACCGGGACGAGCACGTCCACAACCACGCCCTCATCCTCCCGCGCCGGCGGCCACTGGACCTCCGATCGGGCAGCAGGGAAGACTTCGGTCACGATGCCCAACCCAGCACGCAGTTCCCATCTGAAATCAGCTCAATCGACGATCAGCGGGAGGAGGATCGCGTGGCAAGGGAGAAGGCCAGCCTGCCGGTCAGGTTGTGCCAGATCCGCGATCTGCTTGCCGCGGTGCTCCAGGAGCCGGCTCAGACCGCATTGCCCAACCCCGGAGTGCCCGGGAAGCAGGCGTCATGACCCTGGCGGTACATCGAATCGCGGTGATGGGTGCGGGGTCCTGGGGTACCACGTTCGCCAAGGTGCTAGCCGACGCCGGCCGGGACGTCGTGCTCTGGGCCCGTCGGACCGAGGTGGCCGATGCGGTCGCCTACCGGCACGTCAACCCCGACTACCTGCCGGGGGTGAAGTTGCCGGCTTCCTTGCAAGCCACTGTGCGCGCGGAGGAGGCGCTGGACGGAGTGGACGCGGTGGTCTTCGCCGTACCCAGCCAGACGTTGCGCGCCAACCTGCGCGCTTGGCATAAGTCGATTCCTCCGAAGGTGAGCTTGGTGAGCCTGGCCAAGGGCGTCGAGCTGAACAGCCTCAAGAGGATGAGCGAGGTTGTGCTGGATGTCACTGCTGCCTTGCCCGACCAGGTAGTGGTGGTGTCCGGCCCCAACCTGGCTCGCGAGATCGCCGCCGAGCAGCCCACCGCGACCGTAGTGGCCTGCACCGACCACGACCGCGCCGTTGCGGTGCAGCACGCCTGCGGGACGCGCTACTTCCGGCCTTACACCAACACCGACGTGATCGGCTGCGAACTGGGTGGTGCCTGCAAGAACGTGATCGCCCTTGCGTGTGGGATGGCTGCTGGATTGGGATGTGGCGACAATACTTTGGCCACGCTGATCACCCGAGGGCTGGCGGAGATGGGGCGGCTGGGTGCGGCGTTGGGCGCCGACCCGGTGACCTTCGCGGGTCTGGCCGGTCTCGGTGACCTGGTGGCCACCTGTGCCTCACCGCTGTCCCGCAACCGCTCCTTCGGTCACCGGCTCGGGCTGGGTGACACCGTTGAGCAGGCACAGCAGGCCACTCACGGGCAGGTGGCCGAGGGCGTGAAGTCCTGCTTGTCGATCCAGGGGCTTGCCGCGCGCTGTGGTGTTGAGGTGCCGATCACCGACGGAGTGCGTCGCGTCTGCTACGAAGGTCACTCACCCAGGGAAATGGCCGCTGAACTACTCGGCCGAGCACACAAACCGGAATGACGGCTGGGCTGTGACTCTTGACGGGGGACGGGTACGGCTGGTTTCATCACTGGCTGTGAGCAGCACTCCCATCCTTGTCCGGCGGTCCCCGGTGGATCTGCGCCGGGTGGCGAGCGCGCTCTGTCCCACGCGGTGAGCTCCCTGTCCCGCTGACCGCGTCGCCTTGATTGCCACGCCCTGCCCGGGTGGTGGTTGCCGCGCGGTCGGTTCACCGATCCCGCGAAGGACTCCCCTGTGTACTCTCTGCCTTTCCTCACCGTCCCGGCCGCCAATGTCGCTCGTTCCGGTGGCCCGAGCAGTCTTGCCATGACACTGGCCGCGCACCCCGAGCGGTGGCGCCCGCTGCTCGACTACCGCATCGACACCCGCTGGTACCGGCTGCTGGAACGAACCGAACAACATGAGGTGTGGTTGCTTTCCTGGTTGCCCGGCCAGGGCACAGATCTACATGACCATGGCCCGGCGTCGGGAGCCTTCGCGATCGCGGCGGGCGCGCTGACCGAACGGGTGGTCGTCGGCAAACCGGGCCGGCCCCTGGTGGAGGTCACTCATGAGCTGGTCGTCGGGCGGTGCCGGGCCTTCGGCCCGCACTACGTTCACCAGGTGACCAACACCGGCGCCGTCCCTGCGGTGAGCGTGCACATCTACACCCCGGGTCTGGCCATGATGAACCGCTTCCGGGTGGAACCGCCGGAGCTGCGGCACGTCGCCGTGGAGCAGGCCGGAGTGGATTGGTGAACCGGCCACCGGGCGCGCTCAGTGTCCACCAGATGCTGGCCAAGGCCCGGTCGCGACTACAGCGCCTCACCCCAGCGCAGGCATCTGACGCGCTGGCCGCTGGGGCCTTGTTGGTGGACATCCGCCCGGGCTGGCAGCGCGCTGAGGAGGGACAGGTTCCCGGCGCGTTGGTCGTCGAGCGCAACCACCTGGAGTGGCGTTTCGACCCCGACTGCGATGCCCGGCTGCCCCAGGCCACCGGCTACGGCCTGAGGGTGATCGTGCTCTGCTCGGAGGGCTACACCTCCAGCCTCGCCGCCGACTCCCTGCGCACCCTGGGCCTGCACAACGCCACCGACGTCATCGGTGGCTTCCGCGAGTGGCGTGCCCAGGGCCTACCGCACCGACGTGGAGGCCAATCGCCGCCGCTATGACGGCATCGACAGCCCCGCGCTGCCATGACGGTCCGCCGGATTGTCACGGCGTGACTCTGGGTTACGCCGCGCTGCCCACCCAATCGGCGCTCTCTGCGGTGCTACCGCGGCTGACCGCGCTGCTGGGCGCACCGGCGCCGACCACCGGATCCCCGGGAGTAGGGTGCCGCCATGTCGGATCGCAGGCTGCGCATCGCGGTCGTCTTCGGCGGCCGTAGCAGCGAACACGCAATCTCCTGCGTCTCCGCGGGAAGCGTGCTGACCCACCTGGACCGGACCCGGTTCGACGTCATCCCGGTCGGCATCAGTGCTGCTGGCGCCTGGGTGTTGGGCACTGATGAGCCGGCTGAACTGGCGATCAGGGACCGGGCGCTTCCTGCTGTGGACGGCCCCGCCGCAGCGCTGGTGCTCCCCGGCGACCCCACCAGGCGGGAACTGGTGCGCATCGCGGGCGACCACCCCGGCGAGGTGGTTTCCGGCGTGGATGTGGTGTTCCCGATGTTGCACGGAGCTTTCGGCGAGGACGGCACGATTCAGGGGTTGCTGGAGTTGGCTGGCCTGCCTTATGTCGGCTCCGGCGTGTTGGCCAGCGCGGCGGGGATGGACAAGGAGTTCACCCGCAAGCTGTTGCGCGCTGAGGGTCTGCCGGTCACCGACACTGTGGTGCTGCGCGCCGACAACGCCACCCTCACCGCGGAACAGCGCACGCGGCTGGGCCTGCCGGTCTTCGTCAAACCCGCCAGAGCAGGCTCGTCGGTGGGCATCACCAAAGTAGTGGACTGGTCCCAACTGCCTTGGGCGATCGCCACCGCTCGAGCTGTAGATCCCAAGGTGCTCATAGAGGCGGCGGTCCACGGTCGCGAGGTTGAATGTGGCGTGCTGGAGTTCCCCGACGGCCGGATCGAAGCGTCGCTGCCCGCGGAGATCCGGGTGGTGGCCGAGCACTCCGCCGGCTGGTACGACTTCGACGCCAAGTACCTCGACGACTCATGCGAATTCGACATTCCGGCCAAACTAGATGACGATGTCACTGCCGAACTGCAGACGATGGCAGTTGCTGCGTTCCGTTCACTGGACTGCCAGGGACTGGCCCGGGTTGACTTCTTCGTCGGATCCGACGGTGCGCTCACCATCAATGAGATCAACACGATGCCCGGATTCACGCCGATCTCCATGTACCCGCGGATGTGGGCCGTGACCGGCATGGATTACTCCACGTTGCTGTCCACCCTGATCGACACTGCGATGGCCCGCGGCACCGGACTGCGCTGAATCGCTCGAATTTCGGCGCGGACCGCTGAGTCGAACGGGTGACTTTCAGCGTCCTCATCATGAACGACTAGTTAAAGCATGCGAGCCCGTCGGTGCGATCCACTGGCGTGCTCATCCATCGCGTGTCGTTCTGATGTTGGGGTGGAGGCGCTGCAATGGACTTCTCATCCGAAAGTAACGGCCGCGGTGAGAATTTCCGGTTCGCCGTCCGTCCGTACTCCTGGACCAGAGGCCGCACCCGGCCGGTACGCGACCTCGCCGTTGAGACGCTGGTCTCCACCAGCGACGCCGGGCGCGACTTGACCTCGATCTACTCCGCTGAGCAGGGCGCCATCGCCGAGCTCTGTGCGGAGGTGCGTTCGGTCGCCGAGGTCGCAGCCTTGCTTGCGCTGCCGCTAGGGGTGGCGCGGGTGCTGCTCGCCGACATGATCGATACAGGTCTCGTTCACATGCACCGCAATCCCGTGGGCTCGGGAAGTGCGCCGGATACTGAGCTGATGGAGCGGGTGCGGGCGGGCCTGGACCGGCTCTAATCTGGTCAGCGCGGGACGTCCACATCCTGCTGTGGCAGCGTGTTCGCGATCACGTTGGCGATCTGCTGCAGTGGCCCGCTGCCGCTGATCGGCGGCAGCTCCACTACAACGTAGACCGGTCGGTCCACTGCGGCCCAGGTACTGGTGCCAGGGCTGACGATTTCCAGTAACTGCACTCCTGAGACGGCCAGCAGTCGGGAGGTCGCCGTGAGGTTGGGAGGCCGGTCAAGTCCGCAACGCAGCACCACCGGGGGCTCACCCCAGGCTGCCGCACCAGCAGGGACCGGAGCAGTCAGCGGCCGGCGTCGGAGGGAACCGAGTTCGCCCCCGTCGAGTGTGTCGGGCAGGGCTGCCAGCAAGCGCGCGCAGTACGCAGAACTAGCCGAGGGCGCCGGGACGACGGCCAACCCCAGCGGGTCCAGGGGCCGGCTCCGCACCATCGCGGCAGCGATGAGCACCCCGATCACCAGGGCCACAGCTAGGCCCAATGCAATCCCCAGCGGCCAACGAGGAGCGCCGGCCGGCTTCGCCGTGAGGTATGCCACCACGCCTGCCACCGGTTAGGACAGGTGCACAACAGGGCAGGTCAGCGTGCGAGTGATGCCTTGTACGTTCTGTACCTCGGCTACCACGAGGCGGCCCAACTGGTCCACGTCCGCGGCCTCCGCGCGCACGATCACATCGTAGGGGCCGGTGACGTCTTCCGCGCTCGCGACACCAGGTAGTCGCGACACCGCCGCGGCCACCGCGGCCGCCTTGCCGACCTCAGTCTGGATGAGGATGTATGCCTGAACCACAGCGTGGCCCTTCGTCTCAAGGGGCTCGATGGTCGAGAACGAAACCTACCGCCTGAATCGGGGGTGTGACCGTGTGTGCTGCCGGTGATGCGGCACCAGAGCCATCGTCGTCCGAGCCAGGTTCAGTGGCCGAGCTGGGGGAATTCGGGCTGATCACCCGGGTAGCCGCGGGACGGAAACTGCCGCCTACCGCCCTGCTCGGCCCCGGCGACGATGCGGCGGTGCTGGCCGCTGCGGACGGTCGGGTGGTGGTAACCACCGATCTACTCGTCGAGGGGGTGCATTTCCGGCTGGACTGGTCCACGCCGCACCAGGTCGGGCGCAAGGCGGTGGCCGCCAACCTCGCCGACGTGGCGGCGATGGGTGCGGTTCCCACCGCGCTGGTCGTCGGACTGGCCATGCCGGGAACCACCCCGGTGTCGACTGTGGATGAGCTGGCGGCCGGGATGTGGGAGGAGGTCGGGAAGGCCGGCGCCGGCATCGTGGGTGGCGACGTGGTCAGCTCGACCCAGCTCATGGTGTCGGTGACTGCATTGGGTGATTTGCAGGGTCGGGCACCGGTCACTCGGGCCGGTGCCCGGGCCGGAGAAGTACTGGGGCTGTGCGGCAGATTGGGCTGGTCAGCTGCCGGCCTCGCGGTGCTTGGCCGAGGGTCCCGGTCTCCGCAGGCCGTGGTGGATGCGCACCGGGTGCCGGAGCCTCCTTACCGCGCCGGCCCACAGGCCGCGATGGCGGGTGCCACCGCGATGATCGACGTCTCGGACGGCCTTCTTGCTGACGCTGCGCATCTCGCGGACGCATCCGGCGTCGGCATCGACATCGATTCGGCAGCGGTGCCGGTACCTTCCGAGCTGATCGAGGCGGCCTCCGCGTTGGGCGCCGATGCGCGGCACTGGGCGCTCACCGGGGGAGAAGACCACGCGTTGTTGGCGAGTTTCCCCGCTGGGGTTGCGCTGCCCCCCGGGTGGACGGCGCTCGGCACGGTTCGGAAAGGTCGCGGGGTGACCATCGACGGCCGCACCTACGAGGGTCCGGGAGGGTGGGCCCATTTCGCACCGTGACCGGTCGATAGGGTCGCAGACCGTGCCAGCAGCTGTGGACGAGATCGTGGAAACTGGCTGGGCCGGTGCGCTGGCCCCAGTGGCCGGCCGGGTAGCCGCTGCCGGCGAGTTCCTCAGGGCCGAGATCGCCGCAGGGCGGCGCTACTTGCCGTCCGGAGCCAATATCTTGCGGGCCTTTACCCAGCCCTTCAATGAGGTGCGAGTGCTCATCGTGGGTCAGGACCCGTACCCGACGCCGGGGCACGCGGTGGGGCTGTCGTTTTCAGTCGACCCGGATGTCCGGCCGCTACCGCGTAGCCTGGTCAACATCTTCCGGGAGTACCGCGACGACCTCAATCTTCCGACTCCGTCCAACGGTGATCTCAGCCCGTGGGCTTCGCGAGGAGTGTTGTTGCTCAACAGGGTGCTCACGGTGGAACCCGGTCGCCCGGGTTCGCACCGTGGCAAGGGCTGGGAAGAGGTCACCGAGCAGGCTATTCGCGCGCTGGTGGCGCGTCCCGCGCAGCCGCTGGTGGCGATCCTGTGGGGTCGGGACGCGCGCAATCTGTGTCCGATGCTCTCCGGCGTGCCGTGCATCGAGTCCGCCCACCCGTCGCCGATGTCGGCCGATCGCGGATTCTTCGGCTCCCGTCCCTTCAGCCGGGCCAACCACATGCTCACCGACCTGGGAACCGAACCCGTCGACTGGCAACTACCGTAGCTCTCGGGCCCGTGGGTGACATGGGAGGAACCGCGCGTGGCGCCCTTCGGTGCGGCAGCAGAGCGGGTGGTGGCCACCCGTATTGAAAGCGAAGGGCGATCCCGGGGGTCATCCGCGGATGACTTTGCCTGCTTTGAGGCAGGAGGTGCAGACGTTCAGCCGGCGGCGCTGGCTGGCGCCGATCTTGGCTCTGACCGTCTGGATATTCGGGTTCCACCGGCGGTGGGTCCGCCGGTGCGAGTGCGAGACCGACATGCCGAAGCCCGGCCCCTTGCCGCAGACGTCGCACACGGCAGCCACGTCACACGCTCCCTGGGTTCATCGCGAGGTAGGCACGCCCGGTTCCGGGCGGCGTGGTAAGGGTAACCCCACGGCGCGTGCCGCCGTCCACGGGGACAGCTATGAATCGGTAATCTTCGACCAACCGGGTCGGACGGTGGCAAAGCCGAGCCGCTGCGTCGCCGAGCCGCTGCGTCATAGTCGCCGGACCCGGCGGCGACCCGCCGCCTGGCCCCAGGTGGCTGGCTGGTGGGCGTTGATGAAGACGTGGAGTGAGCCGTGGCGGGGATGGACGATCCGCTGGATCGGGTGATCGACGCGAAAGCTGCGGCACTGCTGGCCGGGCAGCTGGATGTGCACACGGTAGGGGATCTGCTTCGCCACTACCCACGCCGGTACGCCGATCAGGGCCAGCTCACCCCAATCGCAGGTCTGGTGGCAGGCGAGGACGTCACCGTGGTCGCGGAGGTTCGCGGGTGCAGCTCCCGGCGGATGCAACAGAAGAAGGGCACCATCCAGCACGCGGTGATCTTTGACGGAACCCGCGAGCTGAACCTCACCTTCTTCAACCAGAAATACTTGCCCGACACGCTCACCCCTGGCCGGAAGGCGTTGTTCGCGGGTCGCGTGACGACCTACGGCAAGAAACGCATCCTGCAGCTCACCCACCCGAGATACCAACTCCTCGACGGCGACGCGGACAAGCTTGCGGAGTTCACCCGGCCACTCATCCCGGTCTATCCCGCCACCAAGGACCTCCCCTCGTGGACGATCCAGCTCTGTGTGCGGCAGGTGTTCGACGTCCTGGACGAGCCGGAGGACCCGCTGCCGTGCGATCTGCGCGAGCAGCATCGCCTGCCAAAGCTGGGCGAGGCATTGCGCGCCGTGCACCGTTCCGACGACCGGGCCGACATCGCCGCGGCGCACCGCAGGCTGAAGTGGGACGAGGCGATGGCGGTTCAGCTCACCCTGGCGCGGCGCCGTCAGGAGACGACGTGCCGGCCCGCGCCGGCCTGCCCGCGCCGGGACGCTGGGCTGGCCGCCGCGTTCGACGCCGCGTTGCCCTTCACCTTGACCGGCGGGCAACGGGAAGTGGGCGAGCTGCTGGCCGCGGAGTTGGCCGGCGAGCACCCGATGAACCGGCTGCTGCAGGGCGAGGTGGGGTCCGGCAAGACCGTGGTGGCGTTGCGCGCGATGCTGCAGGTCGTTGATGCCGGACGGCAGGCGGCGTTGCTCGCACCCACCGAGGTGCTCGCCGCCCAGCACACCCGGTCCCTTCGAGACATGCTGGGCGAGCATGGCCGGGCCGGCGAGCTGGGTTCAGCTGATCAGGCCACCCGGATCGCGCTGCTCACCGGGTCGCTGCCGGCCCGGGCACGTAAGCAGGCGCTGTTGGACACGGCCAGCGGGACAGCCGGGATCGTGGTCGGCACGCACGCCCTGATCCAGGACCGGGTGTCCTTCGCCGACCTGGGCCTTGTGGTGGTCGATGAGCAGCACCGCTTCGGCGTCGAGCAGCGCGACGCGCTGCGTGCCAGAGCGGTCGACGGCACCAGCCCGCACGTGCTGGTGATGACAGCAACGCCGATCCCGCGAACCGTCGCGATGACCGTCTACGGCGACCTGGAGATCTCCGCGCTGCGAGAACTACCGAGTGGCCGATCACCGATCTCGACCACGGTGGTGCCGGTCGGGGAGAAGCCCAGCTGGCTGGACCGGGTCTGGCAGCGGATCACTGAGGAGGTCGCCGACGGCCGGCAGGCCTACGTGGTGTGCCCCCGAATCGGCGGTGCGGACGCCGCCGGTGAGGACGCTTTGAACGGGAACACTGGCGAGGACGGCGGGCGCCCGCCACTAGCGGTGTTCGACCTGGCGCCGCAGCTCGACGAGGGTCCGCTGGCCGGGCTGCGGTTGGGGATCTTGCACGGTCGCCTACCGGGAGACGACAAGGACGCCGTGATGCGGTCCTTCACCGCCGGCGAGATCGACGTCTTGGTGACCACCACCGTCGTCGAGGTCGGAGTGGACGTACCCAACGCCACCGTCATGGTGATCATGGATGCGCAGCGCTTTGGGGTCAGCCAGCTGCACCAGCTGCGGGGCCGGGTGGGTCGGGGGGCGCATCCCGGGGTGTGCCTGCTGGTGACCGACTCCCCGCAGGGCTCAGCCGCCCGGGAGCGGTTGGACGCCGTCGCCGCCACCTCCGACGGGTTCGAGTTGGCGCGGCTGGATCTGGAGCTGCGTCGCGAGGGCGATGTGCTCGGTGCAGTACAGTCCGGCCGGCGTTCCGGGCTCAAGCTGCTCTCGCTGCTGCGCGACGAGGGCTTGATCGGCCAGGCTCGCGAGGCCGCCCAGCGGCTGGTCAAAGCCGATCCCGACCTCAACGAGTGTCCCGCGCTGGCCCGCCTCGCCGCCGACCTGCTGGACGAGGAACGTGCCCAGTTCCTTGACAAAGTCTGAGAGCGCTGGCGGCTCGGCGCCACTCCCGACGCTCCGGACTTCGAACACGTCGTCAAGGCAGTACCCAGGAATCTGTGTCCTCAGCTGGTGGCCTCACCAGTGGGCAGCTGGCCGCGGGCCGCAGCATCCAGCGCCGCCGCGGCGGCTGGCGGAAGTCGCAGTGTGCCGCGGCGGTCCAGCTTCGCCAGCTCGGCACGGGCCTTGGCGTATGCGGCGATGCGTTCGGCGTCATGATCGGAGTCACGGGCCATGGTGAGCAGCTTGATCGCTCGCTGCACGGTGGCGTGCTCCTGAGCGGGAATCCCGGCCAGCCGGATGCGTTCGGCTGCGTCCCGGGCGGCCCGCCAGGCACGCCACGCCTGGTCCACGGCCGTGGCGAAGCGAGCGCGATGCTCCGGTGGTGGTTCGGTGTCGGTGTCCAGTGCCTGAGCCTCGGCGAAGGCGTCCACGAACCGGCCGGTGGATGCCACGGTGACGTCGGTCAGCGCGGGCAGCCGCAATACCGCAAGCGGGTCACATTCGAACTGGCCGTACTCGCTGCGCAGCTGGGCGAATCGGGCCCGGGTAACGTGCCAGTCCAGGACCTGCGGGGGTTCATGGGTTGTGCCGGGCGCAGGCATCGCCGCCGGCCGGCCCCGGCTGAGCTGGCTGCAGTGGCGGCGGCGGTGCAGGTGCCGCGCCACGGTGAAAGCGCCCACCCCCACCAGCATCAGCGGCCCGAGAGTCATCAACAGGGTGAGAAGCGTCACAGTCACTAGGCTGGCGCCCGCCAGCAGCACAGTGCCCAGCAGTACCAGCAGCGGTGTGACGGGCCGCCGCGCTGTGCCCCACCGGTGATAATGGTGGTACCGGAGTCTTCCCATGGCCGCGTCCTTTCGCCCCCTCCTTGATACCCCTCCCTTGATACCTCGCTGCGCCCTCGCGTGGCAGGTGGCTGCGCCCGGCGGGCGCAAACGTCCCCCGGGATCCTCCATCACCTGGGATGCTGCATTCGGCGTAGCTGGAAGGATCTGGTTACGGGGTTGTGGGAAGGAGCTGGCACGTGTTTCGCAAGGTGCTGGTCGCCAACCGCGGGGAGATCGCCATCCGGGCGTTCCGTGCCGCCTACGAACTCGGTTGTCAGACGGTCGCGGTGTTCCCCTACGAGGACCGCAACTCCGAGCACCGGCACAAGGCCAATGAGGCCTACCAGATCGGCGAAAGAGGCCACCCGGTCCGGGCCTACCTCTCGGTGCTGGAAATCGTCCGGGCTGCCCAGCGCACTGGGGCCGACGCGGTCTACCCCGGTTACGGCTTCCTGTCGGAGAACCCGGAACTGGCCATGGCCTGCCAGCAGGCCGGCATCACCTTCGTCGGGCCGCCTCCGGCGGTGCTGGCGCTGGCGGGCAACAAATCGCGGGCGGTGGCCGCGGCGCGCGCCGCCGGAGTACCGATGCTGATGTCCAGCGCCCCGTCCGCCGACATCGACGAACTGCTGGCCGCCGTCGAGGAGGTCGGGTTTCCGGTTTTCGTCAAGGCCGTCGCAGGTGGTGGTGGGCGCGGCATGCGCCGGGTCACCACGTCTCGTGGCCTGCGGGACGCGTTGGAGGCAGCCAGCCGCGAGGCCGAGTCGGCGTTCGGCGACCCGACCGTGTTTCTGGAGCGTGCAGTCGTCGATCCCCGGCATATCGAGGTGCAGATCCTCGCCGACTCCACCGGCGAGGTGATCCACCTCTACGAACGGGACTGTTCGGTGCAGCGCCGCCACCAGAAGGTCGTCGAGGTCGCTCCTGCGCCGAACCTCGACCCGGATCTGCGAGCGCAGCTCTGTACCGATGCGGTGGCCTTTGCCCGGCACATCGGCTACGTCAATGCGGGCACCGTGGAGTTCCTCGTCGACCGGGCGGCCAATCACGCGTTCATCGAGATGAATCCGCGCATCCAGGTCGAGCACACGGTGACCGAGGAGATCACCGATATCGACCTGGTCGGTGCCCAGCTGCGGATCGCGGCGGGGGATACGCTCGCCGACCTGGGGTTGTCCCAGGGCTCGATCGTGCCGCACGGCGCCGCGCTGCAATGCCGGATCACCACCGAGGATCCGGCCAACGAGTTCCGCCCGGACATCGGGACGGTCACCGCGTATCGCTCGGCCAGCGGCGCCGGGGTCCGGCTGGACGGCGGCACCCTGCAGACAGGCGCTCAGATCAGCGCGCACTTCGACTCCCTGCTGGTCAAGGTCACCTGCCGGGGTCGTGACTTCGCCACCGCGGTGCGCCGGGCCCGCCGGGCGGTCGCCGAGTTCCGGATCCGCGGGGTGGCCACCAACATTCCGTTCCTGCTCGCACTGCTCGACGAGCCGGATTTCGTGGCGGGCAAGGTAACCACGTCGTTCATCGAGGAGCGGCCGCACCTGCTCACCGCCCGGCGGCCCTTGGACCGCGGCACCCGGTTGTTGAGCTACCTCGGGCACGTGACGGTGAACCGGCCGCACGGCGATCCCCCCGACCTGGCCGATCCGGTGGGCAAGCTGCCACTGATCGACCTGGATACGCAGCCACCCACCGGATCCCGGCATCGGCTCATCGAGCTGGGCCCGGAGGGATTCGCCCAGTGGTTGCGGGCCTGCGACCGCGTCGGCGTCACCGAGACCACCTTCCGCGACGCCCACCAGTCGCTGCTGGCGACCCGGGTGCGCAGCAAGGACATGGTTGCCGTGGCGCCCTACGTCGCTCGGATGACCCCGCAACTGCTGTCGCTGGAATGCTGGGGTGGCGCAACCTATGACGTCGCGCTGCGGTTCCTCGCCGAGGACCCGTGGGAGCGGCTGGCCGCGTTGCGCGAGGCGGTGCCCAACGTGTGCCTGCAGATGCTGCTGCGCGGGCGCAATACCGTGGGTTACACGCCCTACCCGACCGAGGTGACCACCGCCTTCGTCGAACAGGCCGCTGAAACCGGGCTGGACATTTTCCGGATCTTCGACGCGCTCAACGACGTGTCCCAGATGCGCCCGGCAATCGACGCGGTGCGCGAGACCAGCCGGGCCGTGGCCGAAGTCGCGCTGTGTTACACCGCCGATCTGTCCGATCCCGCAGAGCAGCTGTACACACTGGACTACTACCTCCAGTTGGCCGAGCAGATCGTCGCGGCGGGGGCGCATGTGCTGGCCATCAAGGACATGGCCGGGTTGCTGCGGCCCCCGGCGGCCCGGACCCTGGTGGCCGCGCTGCGCAGCCGGTTCGACCTACCGGTGCACCTGCACACCCATGACACCCCAGGCGGGCAGCTCGCCACCCTGCTCGCGGCGATCGACGCCGGCGTGGACGCCGTCGACGCGGCAACCGCATCCATGGCAGGCACCACTTCGCAGCCGTCGTTGTCCGCGCTGGTCGCGGCCACCGACCACACCGAGCGCAACACCGGGCTGGATCTGCAGGCGGTCTGCGACCTGGAGCCCTATTGGGAGCTGGTACGCAGGGTGTACGCACCTTTCGAGTCCGGCCTGGCCTCGCCCACCGGCCGGGTCTACCACCATGAGATCCCCGGTGGCCAGCTGTCCAACCTGCGTCAACAGGCGGTGGCACTGGGCTTGGCCGACCGCTTCGAGCAGATCGAGGAAGCCTACGCGGCGGCCGACCGGATGCTGGGGCGGCTGGTGAAAGTGACCCCTTCGTCGAAGGTCGTCGGGGATCTGGCGCTGCACCTGGTCGGCGCCGGTGTTGAGCCCAAGGACTTCGAGACCGACCCCGCCCGCTTCGACATCCCCGACTCGGTGATCGGCTTTCTGCACGGAGAGCTCGGTGTTCCGCCCGGCGGCTGGCCCGAGCCCCTGCGCAGCAAGGCGCTGGTGGGCCGAAGCGAGCCGCGCGGAATTTCGGAGCTGTCCACACAGGATCGGCAGGGTTTGAAGGAGGACCCGACGCACACGCTGAACCGGTTGCTGTTCGCCGGTCCGACGGCGGAGTTCGACGAGCACCGTGCTACCTACGGCGACACCTCCGTCCTCCCCAGCAAGGAGTTCTTCTACGGGCTGCGTCCCGGTGAGGAGTACGCCGTCGACCTCGATCCAGGGGTGCGGCTGCTGATCCGGCTGCAGGCCATCGGTGACGCCGACGAACGCGGCATGCGCACCGTGATGTGCTCACTCAATGGGCAGCTGCGACCGTTGCAGGTCCGGGACCGCTCCATCGCCTCACAGGTGCCGGCGGCCGAGAAGGCCGACCGTGCCAACAGCAACCAGGTCGCCGCGCCTTTCGCGGGCGTGGTCACCCTGCAGGTGTCTGAAGGGGACACCGTGTCTGCCGGTCAGCCGGTGGCCACCATCGAGGCGATGAAGATGGAGGCCGGCATCACCGCACCCAAGAGCGGCACGGTAGCCCGCCTAGCGATCAAAACCGTGCAGCAGGTCGAGGGTGGCGACCTGATTTTGGAGCTGCGCTCCTCGTGAGTGGGAAACAGTGTCATAGCACTCAATGCCCCTCACGAGGAGCGCAGCTCCCGCACGGCAGCCAGAGCCGCGTCGACGTCGGTCGGGGAGTTGACCAAGCTCGGCGCCAACCGCAGGTAGGACGTGGCGTAGGGCGACGCGGAGGCCACGACACGTCGCTCCAGCAAGCGGGCCACGGCGGCGTCCGCAGTCATGGCGTCCACCTCGAAGCAGACCAGCCCCGAGGACAGCCGCGGGTCTCGCGGCGTGTGCAGCCGGACATGGTTCATGCTGGCCAGGCCGTCCTTGCACTGGGTGTTGAGCTGGTGGATGCGCTCGGCCACGTGGGCGCGGCCCAGCTGGCGGTGCAATGCGAACGCGGCCGGCAGCGCCCAGACATGCTCGAAGGCCTTGAATCCCCCGGGGGTGATCCAGGCAGAACGGGTGGGCCCCGCTAGGGGCTGGCCTTGCTTCCAGGCGGCGGACAGCTCCGGATGGAAGGCAGGGATCGTGGGCTGCACGTTGGCCCAGCGCCCTTCGCGTCCCCAGACGACGCCCGTGCCGCGCGGTCCCAGGATCCACTTGTGCGTGCCGGCGGCGAAGAAATCGAGCCCAATGGCGGCGATCGCCTCGTCCTCCACGCCGAACCCGTGCACGCCGTCGACCACCAGCAGCACAGGGTCGGTGTTCGATCGGGCCGCGTTGTGCTCGGCCAGCGCGGCAGCGATCGCGCGCAGCGGAAGCTTCACACCCGTGCTCGAGTGCACCCAGGTGACTCCCACCGCGCGTGTCTGCGGGCGCAGCGCGCGGCGCAGGCGATCGACGATCTCGTCCTCGGTCGCGGCCGAGGGTTCGTCGTAGAGGGCGATCTTGCGCACGGTCGCTGCGGCCCGGGTGGCGGCCAGGCGGATGGATTCATGGTGGGAGTAGTGGTCGTGCGTGGTGGTGAGCACTTCCTGCCCGGCGCGCAGCGGCAAGCCGTGGTAGATCAATCCCAACCCCATGGTGGTGCTGTCCGTGAGCGCCACCTCCGCGGGAAGTCCTTCCAGGTATTCGGCGGCCGCCGCCGTAACCTTGGCTGGCTCGGAGTGCCTGAGGGCCAGGACGGGATTCCTGTCGATCGCCTGACGGTGCCGTTCGATCTCGTCCCGGACGCTGCGTGGATGGGAGGAGAGGAGGAAACTGCTCATATGGACGTGATCGGGCGCGAGATCGAACTGCGCTCGAACCCAATCCCAGCCGGGCATAGCCCCCGCGGGAGCCGCCCCGGGGGCCGTGCAAGCGCTGACCGGCAACGAACATGCGGCTAGCGCTGCCGTTGCGGTGACGAGGAAAGCCCGGCGTTCCATGCCCCACCTCCACAACGATCGTCCCCCATTGGCGCCTGAGCGGGGAACGTCATCATGGGCACCATGGTGCGGATCGTGGCGGGGGTGGCCGGGGGCAGGCGGCTGGCTGTGCCGCCGCACGGCACTCGGCCGACGTCGGACCGGGTCCGGGAGGCGGTATTCAGCGCATTACAGGCACGTCGGGACCTCGACGGCGCCCGCGTGCTCGACCTTTACGCCGGGTCCGGTGCGCTTGGGTTGGAGGCGCTGTCCCGCGGAGCGGCGCACGCCCGGTTCGTGGAGTCCGATCGGCGCGCCGCCGCCGTGCTGCGCCGCAACGTAGAGACGCTCGGGATACCCGGTGCAGAGGTGACCACCACTGATGTGTTGCTGGTGTTGCGGGGCGATCCGGGCCACCCCTACGACGTGGTGCTCGCCGACCCGCCCTACGGGCTCGACGAGGCCGCGCTGGCCGATGTGTTGAGCGCACTCACCAGCGGGGGGTGGCTGGCACCGGCCGCGTTGCTCGTGGTGGAGCGCCCATCAAAAGCACCCATGCCGACCTGGCCGGATGGTGTGTTTGCGCTCACGTACCGGCGGTACGGCGATACCACTGTGTACTACGGTTGCGCGCCATGAGGCGCGCGGTGTGCCCGGGCTCTTACGACCCCGCCACCAACGGACACCTCGACATCATCGAGCGGGCCGCGAGCCAATTCGACGATGTCGCGGTCGCCGTAATGATTAATAAAACGAAGCGCTGCTTGTTCGAAGTCTCCGACCGGATGGCCATGTTGAAGGAGATCACCGAGCACCTGCCCAACGTCCGGATCGATTCCTGGCACGGCCTACTCGTGGACTACTGCACTGCCAACGGGATCGCGGCGATCGTCAAGGGTCTGCGCGCGGTCAGTGACTTCGACTACGAGTTGCAGATGGCGCAGTTGAACTACCAGTTGGCCGGAGTGGACACGATGTTCCTCCCGAGCAAACCGCACTACAGCTACCTGTCCAGCTCGGTCGTCAAGGAGGTCGCCGCCTACGGTGGTGACATCGGTCACCTGCTGCCCGCCACGGTGCACCAGCGCCTGATCAACCGGCTTGCCGGGGAGCGCCATTAAGGACCGGCCGCTGTAGATGCCACCGCAATAGACGCCACAGACACGCCAGGCGCGGGCTCCCGCATCTGAGCCGCCCGACCGATCAGACTGGTGGCTGTGGATGGTGACCGCGAGGAGGGGCCGGTGTACCGGGTTTTCGAGGCACTCGATGAGCTCGTGACCATTGTGGAAGAGGCGCGTGGGGTGCCGATGACCTCCAGCTGCGTGGTGCCCCGTGGGGACGTGCTGGAGCTTCTCGACGACATCCGCGATGCCATCCCCACTGAGCTCGACGACGCAC
The DNA here is from genome assembly GCA_050699875.1 of Pseudonocardiaceae bacterium. Classification (GTDB taxonomy): domain Bacteria; phylum Actinomycetota; class Actinomycetes; order Mycobacteriales; family Pseudonocardiaceae. The sequence continues at coordinate 19,483 of JBOHFX010000136.1, read as the reverse complement.
AGGACGTTCTGGACCATCGGGACGAACTTGTGGAAACCGCGCGGCAGGAGACGCAGCGCCAGCGTGAGGATGCTCGTGCGGAGGCAGAGCGGGCGGTGACCGAGGCCCGCGACGAGGCTACCCGGCTGGTTGCCGATGCTCGCGCGCGTGCTGAATCGATGGTCGCTGACGCGCAAGCCGAAGCCGAGCGCATCGCGGTCACCGGGCGTCAGGAGTACCAGGAACTCACCGGCCGCGCTGAGGCGGAGGCCGAACGGATGACCGCAGCTGGGAGGGCCGCCTACGATCGGGCGATCGCGGACGGCCGTGCCGAACAGGCCCGGTTGGTCGAGCAAACCCAGGTGGTACAGGCGGCCCGAGTCGAGGCCACCCGAATCCACGATGAGGTGAGCACCGAGGCGCACCGGCTGCGCTCGGAATGCGACGCCTATGTCGAGGGCACCCTCACCGAGCTCGAGGACCTGCTCAACCGCACCTTGCGCAGCATCGGGCGGGACCGGACCCCCCGCGGCGGGTCGGTGCCTGTCGGGGCCGGCGTGTACCGGAGCTGAGCCCGCCGCCGGGTCGCCTACCCTGACAGTCCTGATGCCGCGTCATGCCGCTCCGCGCCCCGACCCGTCCGCACCATGGGTGATAGACACCCGGGACCTGGGCAGGCGGCCCGGGGCGATGCGCTCCTACCACCGGGACATCCAGCTACCGACCGCGCTGGGAATGGACGTGATTGGTATTGCCGCGGGCAGCGAGGTGTCCTTGGATGTGCGGCTGGAATCGGTCGTCGAAGGAGTGCTGGCGTCCGGCACGGTCTCGGCGCCGGTCACCGGGCAGTGCGCCCGATGTCTGGATCCACTGACGGACCGGCTTGAGATAGAACTGATCGAGCTGTTCGCGTACCCGGACACGGCGACTGACGCCAGCACGGCTCCCGACGAGGTCAGCCGGGTCGTCGACGACCTGCTCGACCTCGAGCCGGTGGTTCACGACGCGGTCCTGCTGGCACTGCCGCAGGCCCCGCTCTGCAGGGAGGACTGCACCGGACTGTGTCCGGAATGCGGCGGCAAGCGGGTGGATCTCGGTACGGATCACCGGCATGAGACGATAGACCCGCGCAAGGCCGCCCTGGAAACAGTTCTGAAGCAGCGGTTGCGCGGAAGCGAAGAGGAGAACGAGTAACGTGGCCGTCCCCAAGCGCAGGATGTCGCGGTCGAATACCCGCTCGCGGCGGGCCCAGTGGAAGGCCACTGCACCGACTCTCGCGGAATGTTCCAACCGCGCCTGCCGGCAGCCGAAGCCGCCGCACGTGCTATGCCCGCACTGTGGGAAGTACGACGGCCGCCAGGTTCGACCGGCCTGACGCCACGACGCTACGTAATCCCTTGGGATACCGGCCGTCGCGGGGTCCCCGATCGGACCTGACCCCGCTGATCAATGCGCTCGGCGTCGAGCTCGAGGCCGAGCTGTTGATTCTTGCTCTCACTCACCGCTCCTACGCCTATGAAAGCGGTGGCCTCGAGCCTAATGAACGCCTGGAGTTCCTCGGTGACGCTGTGCTCGGAGTTGTCGTCACCGACCATCTGTTTCGTACCCACCCGGACCTTCCAGAGGGCCAGCTCGCCAAGCTGCGCGCCAGCGTGGTCAACATGCATGCACTGGCCGGCGTCGCTCGTGGACTGGGTACCCATGGCCTTGGTGAGTACCTGCTGCTGGGCCGGGGGGAGGAGCTCACCGGGGGCCGGAACAAGTCCAGCATCCTGGCCGATACCGTCGAGGCGTTGATCGGCGCGGTGTACCTGCAGCACGGCATGGACATCGCGCGCAGCGTGGTACACCGCCTGTTCGACCCGCTGCTGGTGATGGCTCCACTGCTGGGGGCCGGGCTGGACTGGAAGACCAGCCTCCAGGAGCTCACGGCCAGCCGGGACCTCGGGGTGCCCGAGTACCGGGTGACCGAGGACGGGCCCGACCACATCAAGGAGTTCACCGCGACCGCCGTGATAGCGGGGGTGGACCGTGGAACCGGTCAGGGGCGGACCAAGAAGGAAGCCGAGCAGCGAGCGGCCGAGGCGGCCTGGCGTTCGCTGTCCGAGCTGGCCAGCGGAAGCGCCCCGCCGGCGGGGTAGCGCAGCGTGCCGGAGCTGCCCGAAGTCGAGGTCGTCCGGCGCGGCCTCGCCGAACACGTGACCGGGCGCACGGTGACCACCGTCGAGGTGCGCCACCCTCGTTCGGTACGCCGTCACCTCGCCGGTGAGCTGGACTTCATCGGTCGGCTGCGCGGTCGGCAGATCCTGGCTGCCCGACGTCGGGGTAAATACCTTTGGCTGGATTTGGGTGACGGTGAGGCGTTGCTGGCCCATCTGGGCATGAGCGGGCAGCTGCGCATCCAGCCTCTCGGCGCCGCCGACGAAACGCACCTGCGGGTGCGGCTGCGGTTCGTCGACGGCGGACCTGAGCTGCGGTTCATCGACCAACGCACCTTCGGTGGCCTGTCGGTGGAGGATGTGGCCGAGGGCTTGCCCATCCCGGTCGCGCACATCGCACGGGACCCGATGGACCCGAGGTTCGATCTCGACGCGGTGGTCACCGGAATCCGGCGGCGGCGCACTGGCCTCAAACGTGCGTTGCTGGACCAGACTCTGGTGTCCGGGATCGGCAACATCTACGCCGACGAGGGACTGTGGCGGGCTCGGCTGCACGGCGCGCGCCCTACCGCCACGCTCACTCGTGCCCAAGGACGCTCCGTGCTGGCTGGCGTGACCGAGGTCATGACCGAGGCACTGGCCGCCGGTGGCACTTCGTTCGACGCGCTTTACATCAACATCAACGGCGCCTCCGGCTACTTCGACCGTTCGCTTGCGGTTTACGGCCAGGACGGCAAGCCGTGCGGGCGGTGCGGCACTGCGATCCGGCGGGATCCGTTCATGAATCGCTCCTCATACACCTGCCCGCGCTGCCAGCCCCGTCCTCGCCATCCCCATCCCTGAGTCGCAAGGTGCCTTCGTCGGCGGCTCACGTCGACGCGTGCCGATGACGGTACCCCTTGACATCAATGTTTGTTGAGGTTGGAGGCTGGCTGCAGGCCGCTGTACGCGGACCAGAGTCCACGGAGGTGCTCCGATGTCTACCACTGACCGCACTGAGATTGGCCAGGCCGGATCGGCTGACGGCCGCTCCGATGACTGCTCCCGAGCCAGGAAAGTTCCGAGCTTGAATTGGTGGCAGGCGATCACCGCCGGTGCCGTGACTGCAGTGGTGGCCAACCTGGCGATCTTGCTCATCGGCCGGGCTGCAGATGCTTCGTTCGTCGTCATGGACGCGGGAAGCCCGCACGAGGTCACCGCCTGGAGCGTGGTCGTCGCTACCGTTCCCCCGTTGGTTTTGGGTACCGGCCTGGCGGCGCTGCTGGCTCGGTGGTGGCCTGGAGCCATCCGGTTGGCACAGGTCATCGGTGGTGGGCTAGCGCTGCTCACGGTGGCCGGGCCGGTGATGGCCGATACCGACGGTGCAACCCGCCTCGCTCTGGCGCTGATGCACGTCGTCCCGGGTGTGGCCGTTGTCGTCAGCCTCGAGTTGATGCGGCGGCGGATCAGACCTGGCCGTAAGCAGTGACGCCGACGCCAGGTGCATGGCGACAGCTTCGCTTGTCAAGACCTCGAGCGGGTCCGTGCTTCCCTTCCCGGCCCGCTCGGATTCGTCGCTGGCTTCCTCGCGAGCAGCGTCGTCACGATGATCTGCTGGGAGCTGGGGGCTGGCGAGTGCAGACCATGTCATGGTGCTCATCGGTGAGGTGACCCCACTCGGGATGTCGGCCGCGCCGCGCATGGATCAGATCAGGGCCGGGTACTGGAAAGCTCCGTGCCATCAGCATCACTCCGGCGACGACGAATGCGGTACCAGGCCACCACAGTACGGGGCAGGAGTTTGCGATGACGGACCTGATTGATCCTCCACGAAACCTCACTATCGGCGTGGTTGGCTCCTATGGGGGGCTCAACATCGGCGACGAGGCGATCCTGATTTGTGTGCTCCGGTGCTTGCGAGCACTGCGTCCATTGGCCCGGATTGTGCTGTTCACCCGAAACGCCCAGCACAGCGAGTGCTACACCGGCGTGGCCGAGACGATGACGTGGGAGGGAGCGAGCAAGGGTCCGATCGTCGAGGCCGTGGCCGGACTTGACGTGCTGATCCTTGGCGGCGGGGGTGTGCTCTATGACCGGGAGGCCCGCCGATACCTGCAGCTCGTGGGCGCCGCCCAGGACCACGGCATCTCCACATTCGGCTACGCGGTGGGGGCCGGCCCCTTGCAGGATCCCGAGGACCGCGTGATTGTGCGGACGACTCTCAACCGCATGACCGACCTTGTCGTCCGGGATCAGGAATCCAAGCTCGTGCTTGAGGACGTCGGCGTCGACCGGGAAATCACGGTGACCGCCGATCCCGCATTGCTGCTGCCCCGGGACGAGTTTACGCAGGACATGATGGTGCGCGAGGGCATTCCTACCGACGTGCGGTTGGTGGCGATGTCGGTGCGGGAACCCGGACGCGCCGCGGAGCACCTCGACAAGCCCAGTTACCACGCGCTGCTGGCCGACGTGGCCGACTTCCTGATTCGCCGGCTGGACGCGCACGTGGTGTTCATCCCCATGGAACGGCAGGACATTTCACATTCGCATGGGGTCCTGTCACAGATGAGCACACCCGACCGGGGCCGAATCCTCAACGGCCACTACAGCCCTTCCCAGGTCCTCGGGTTCATGGACCATATCGACCTCGCCGTCGGGATGCGGCTGCACTTTTTGATCTTCGCCGCGCTGGCCGGGGTCCCATTCCTTCCCCTGCCCTATGCTGGGAAGGTCTTCGACTTCGCGCAGTCCGCCGGGGCTCCGGCGCTCATCGGGGTCGCCAGGGAACAGACCGGGCTGCTGTTGGCGGAAGTGGACCGGCTGTGGGATGAGCACCCGGAGCGCAAAAATGAAGTCCGGTCTCAGGTAGCACGGCTGCGCAGTCGGGCGCAGGTGACCTGTGAGCGGTGCCGCGCGGTGCTCGAATGGGTCGAAAGTGGAAGTGCCGCACCGTACAGCGCCAGCGTGTGACGACGAGCACGGTGGCACGAAGCGCGGGCCAAATCCCTGGAATGGGAGGACTCATGCCCATCTTGCAAGCACCCGAGAATCCGCGGATCGTCGCGCTGCCACCGCGTCGGGCGGTGCACGGTGGCCAGGCACAGGTTCTCGTGGTAGGCGGCGGTCCTGCCGGGCTCGGCGCCGCGGTCGGCGCGGCGGCCGCGGGTGCCGACGTTGTCCTCGCCGAGCGTTACGGGTTTCTCGGCGGCAACGCGACGGTCGCGCTCGTGATGCCTCTGATGTCTTTCCACAACGAGAAGAAGCAGGCGGCGCCGGGCGAGAACACCCGACTGCTGCCGACCGACCACGGTGAGGGCGACCCAGTGGTGGCCGGCGTGCTGTGGCAGTTTCTGCAACGACTCACCCAGCGCGGCGGCGCCATGCCACCCTCAGCCAACACTGGTTACACGGTTCCGTTCGACCCCGAGCAATTCAAGCTCGTCGCGCTCGACATGCTCGACGAAGCCGGCGTGCGACTGCTGTTGCACGCCTTCGCCTCCGGCGTGGTGAGTGACTCAGGATTACCCCGGGTGGTGTTCGAGACCAAGTCTGGACCGGTGGTGATCGATGCGCAGGTCGTCGTGGACTGTACCGGCGACGGTGACGTCGCCGCAGCCTCCGGTGCCCTTTTCGAGGTGGGACGCCCGGAGGACGGCCTGGTACAACCGATGACGCTGATGTTCCGGATGGTCGACTTCCTTCGGCCGCGCTTCGCCGACTACGTGCGCGAGCATCCAGACCAGTGGCGCGGCGTGCACGGCCTGTGGGACTTGGTCCGGCAGGCCACCGAAGCAGGCGAACTCGAACTCCCACGTGAGGATGTGTTGTTCTTCGCTACCCCGCACCCGCACGAGGTCAGCGTGAACAGCACGCGGGCGACCCACGCACTCGGCACCAGTGTGTGGGATCTGAGCCGGGCCGAATGCGTCGCTCGGCGACAACTGGATCAGATCGCGCGCTTTCTGCGCAGCAAGGTGCCAGGTTTCGAAAAGTCTTATGTGGCACAAAGCGGCGTGCAGGTCGGGGTGCGTGAGTCACGCCGGATCCTCGGCGACTACCAGTTGACGGGGCACGACATTCTCGCTGCCAGGAAGTTCCCCGATGCAATTGCTCGTGGAGCGTACCCCATCGACATCCACAATCCGGAAGGCACCGGGACCGTCCTCAAACGCCTGCCGCAAGGGGAGGCGTACGACATTCCGTTGCGCTGCCTGCTTCCCCGAGGTGTGGAACGGCTCATCGTCGCCGGCAGGTGCATCTCTGGCACGCACGTCGCTCATTCATCTTACCGGGTCATGCCGATCGCCATGGCCACCGGTCACGCGGCCGGGATATGCGCGGCATCGGCCACGCGTACCGGCAGGCTGCCGCGGGACGTGCCGGCTGAAAGAGTCCAGCAAGAACTGCGAGCCCAGGGCGCAAGCCTGCGCGATGGCGCGGGCGAGTAGTTGTTTCTCCGCCACAGCCAGCCACGGCGCGTGAACATGAACCGCAGCACCAACGCGGTGCGGACCATCAGCACCACCGCGCGGGGTATGCGAAGCAGCCGCGAGCCGGCCACGGCACCGGCACCGGCACCGGCAAACACAAGATCCCACTATCCGCGAGCCAGTCACCCAATTGCGGCTAGGAGATACCGGGAATACCAGCCAGCTGGGAGCCAGAAGGGGTGCTGGCCGCGAAGACGTTGAGCGTCGACGGCGCGAAGCTGGCGGGGAGGGACCGTCGGTGGCGCCGGTGAACCGGCGACGACAGTCAGGTAGGCAGTCGGATCAGCTGGAGCACGAATGGTCGATGAATCGCCAAGCCCTGTCACGGGTCGCGTCAAGGACGCGTCAATAACCGGCTCCGAACCATCAGTGGATCGGAAGGCGGCCACCGACGGGTGACATGCAGGCGCAACCTGCAGAAGGGGGCCGCCGCCCCAGCGAGCTAGCAGAAAAGGGTGTCCTCGGATGGCTGACTTGGCCTATGCGCTGGTTTTCATCGGTGTCTTGCTGGCGCTGGCGCTCACGCTGCGCGGTCTAGAGCGGCTGTGACCGCCGACGTACTTCCTCCCGCGGAGGCGGCATTGTGACCGCCGTTGAGAACGCCGTCGCGCTGGTGCTCGCACTGCTGCTGATCGGTTACCTGAGCTACGTGCTGGTTCGACCGGAGAAGTTCTGACATGTCCACCACTGCCGCCGGATTGCTACAGGTCGCCTTGCTTCTCGCGGTCCTTGCCGCGGTCTACAAGCCGCTCGGTGACTACATGGCCAGGGTCTACACCGCGAAGGCCCACCTGAGCGTCGAGCGGGTGATTTACCGGCTGGTCCGGGTCGACCCCGACGCCGATCAGCGCTGGACCACCTACGCCGCCGGCGTGCCGGGCTTCTCAGCGGTGTCGATCGTGTTTCTCTACCTGCTGCAGCGGCTGCAGAGCCGGCTGCCACTCAACCTCGGGCGGGGCGCTGTCGAGCCTGGTATCGCGTTCAACACCGCGGTCTCCTTCGTCACGAACACGAACTGGCAGTCCTACGGGCCAGAGACCGTGATGGGACATCTCGTTCAGATGACCGGACTCACCGTGCAGAACTTCCTTTCTGCGGCGGTGGGCATGGCGGTGGCCGTCGCGCTGATCCGGGGGTTCGTGCGCAGCCGGACCGACCGGCTAGGCAACTTCTGGGTCGACCTCACCCGCGGGGCGGTCCGGATCCTGCTGCCGATCTCGCTACTGGGAGCGATCGTGCTGATCATCGGCGGGGTGACGATGAGCCTGCGCGCCGGCGTCGCTGTCACCGGGCTGGACGGCAGCTCGAGCACTATCGCGCTGGCCCCGTCGGCCAGCCAGGAAGTGATCAAGGAACTGGGTACCAACGGCGGCGGCATCTATAATGCCAACTCCGCACACCCGTTCGAGAACCCCAACTCCTGGACGAACCTGTTCGAGATCTTCCTCCTGCTGGTCATCCCGGTCTGCCTGACGCGAACTTTCGGGCGGATGGTCGGCAACGTCCGGCAGGGCTACGTGCTCGTCACCGTGATGGGCCTGATCTGGGCTTCAGTGCTAGCCGTCGCTTGGTGGGCTGAGACGCACCCGAACGGCCCGGCCACGCTGGCTGCCGGCGCGGCGATGGAGGGCAAGGAGGTCCGTTTCGGTATCCCGAGCAGCGTGCTGTGGGCCATCTCCACCACCGGCACCTCGACCGGGGCGGTGAACTCGATGCACGACAGCTTCACCGGCCTGGGCGGCGGGATGGCCTTGCTCAACATGCTGTTCGGGGAAGTCGCGCCCGGCGGGGTGGGCACTGGGCTATACGGCCTGCTGGTGGTCGCCGTGATCGCGGTATTCCTCGCCGGCCTGATGGTCGGGCGCACGCCTGAGTACCTGAGCAAGAAGCTCGGGCGCCGGGAGGTCACCGCCGCCGCTATCTCGATCCTGGCGATGCCGACCGTGGTGCTGCTCGGCGCCGGTGCGGCGCTGGCGCTGCCGTCCACTCTGGACGCGCTGAACAACTCCGGGGCGCACGGTCTTTCCGAGGTGCTCTATGCCTACGCCTCGGCGGGTAACAACAACGGCAGCGCGTTCGCCGGGATTACCGTGACCTCCGGCTTCTTCCAGTCCACCCTCGGGGTGGCGATGGCCTTCGGCCGGTTCGTCCCGATTCTGGCGGTGCTCTGCCTGGCCGGTTCGCTGGCTCAGCAGAAACCGGTCCCGGTCACCGCGGGCACCCTGCCGACCACCGGTGGGCTGTTCGTCTCACTGGTCACCGCCACGGTCATCCTCGTCGCCGCGCTGACCTTTTTCCCGGCGTTGGCGCTCGGTCCCCTCGCGGAGGCACTGGCATGACCCTCGTCAAGGAGCGGCAGCCCACCGGCGCGGCGAAGCGCGCGGCGCGGGCCGGTGTGGCTGCCGGTGCGTTCAGCCCCCGGCAGCTGGTGTCCTCGCTGCCCGCCGCATTGCGCAAGCTCGACCCCCGCCACCAGCTGCGAAACCCGGTGATGTTCGTGGTGTGGGTCGGAGCGGTGCTGGTCACCCTGCTGGCCGTGGTGCGCCCGGGATTGTTCGCGATCGCGGTGGCGGCCTGGCTGTGGTTCACCGTGCTGTTCGCCAACCTCGCCGAATCGGTCGCCGAGGGCCGCGGCCGAGCGCAGGCCGACACTCTGCGCCGCAGCAGGAAGGAGACTGTGGCCCGGCGGCTGACCCGAGGTGAAGAGGAGCGGGTGCCAGGGGCGAAGCTACGGTTGGGCGACCTCGTGGTGGTGGAGGCGGGCGAGGTGATCCCTGGTGACGGCGACATCGTCGAGGGCATCGCGACCGTCGACGAATCGGCGATCACCGGAGAATCCGCCCCGGTGATCCGGGAATCCGGCGGGGACTTCTCCGCGGTCACCGGCGGAACCACGGTGCTGTCCGACCGGATCATCGTGCAGATCACCTCCAAGCCAGGGGAGTCTTTCGTCGACCGGATGATCGCCCTGGTCGAGGGTGCGCAACGGCAGAAGACGCCCAACGAGATCGCCCTGACCATCTTGCTGTCCACGTTGACGATCATCTTCCTGCTCACCGTGGTTGCCCTGCAGCCGATGGCCGGCTACTCCGGGCAGCTACAGGACGTCATCGTGCTGGTGGCGCTGCTGGTCTGCCTGATCCCGACGACCATCGGGGCGCTGCTGTCGGCCATCGGTATCGCCGGGATGGACCGCCTGGTCCAGCGCAACGTACTAGCCACATCGGGCCGCGCAGTGGAGGCTGCCGGGGACGTGAGCACACTACTGCTGGACAAGACCGGCACCATCACCTTCGGCAACCGGCGGGCCACTGAGCTGATTCCGGTCGGGAGTGCGTTGGTTGTCCAGCTGGCGGCCGCCGCGCGGCTGTCCAGCCTGGCCGATGGCACTCCCGAGGGCCGCAGCATCATCGAGCTGACCGCGGCCGAGCACCACCTGCCCACAGAGTCGGATGAGGTCGAACGGACCGCGGAATTCGTCCCATTCAGCGCGCAGACCAGGATGTCCGGTATCGACATCGGCCCCAACCGGCAGGTGCGCAAGGGCGCCAGCGGTGCCGTAGCGGCCTGGGTTCGCTCACACGGGGGCACGGTGCCTCCCGACGTTGAGCGGATCACCAACAAAGTCGCCGAGGACGGCGCCACCCCGCTGGTGTGCGCTGAGCTGGTGGACGGCCGGGCCAGAGTGCTCGGCGTGATCCGGCTGTCTGACGTGGTCAAGCCCGGCATGACTGAGCGATTCGCCGAGCTGCGGGCGATGGGCATCAAGACTGTCATGATCACCGGCGACAACCCGCTGACCGCGCGGGCGATCGCGACCGAGGCGGGGGTGGACGACTTCCTCGCCGAGGCCACCCCCGAAGACAAGATGGCCCTGATCCGGCGCGAGCAGGAAGGGGGCCGGCTGGTCGCGATGACCGGCGACGGTACCAACGACGCGCCGGCACTCGCCCAGGCCGACGTCGGCATGACGATGAACAGCGGGACGGCCGCGGCCAAGGAGGCCGGCAACATGGTCGACCTGGACTCCAACCCGACCAAGCTCATCGACGTGGTGGAGATCGGCAAGCAGCTGCTCATCACTCGCGGCGCGCTGACCACCTTCTCCGTAGCCAACGACCTCGCGAAGTACTTCGCGATCATCCCTGGGATGTTCGCCGGGATCTACCCACAGCTCGACCGGCTCAACGTGATGCAGCTGTCATCGCCGAACTCGGCGATCCTGTCCGCGGTGGTATTCAACGCGCTGATCATCGTCGCGCTGATCCCGCTGGCGCTGCGCGGGGTGCGCTACCGACCGTCCTCGGCGGTGTCGCTGCTGCGGCGCAACCTGCTGATCTACGGCATCGGGGGCATCATCACCCCATTCGTCGGGATCTTCCTGATCGACCTGCTCGTCCGTCTCATACCGGGGATCTGATGCTGACCACGTTGCTCCGCCAAGCCGCAGCGGGCCTGCGGCTGCTGCTGGTGATGACCGTTCTGTGTGGCTTGGCGTTCCCGTTCTTGGTCTACGGCGTCTCCCGGCTCCCTGGCCTGCAGGCCAAGGCCGAGGGGTCGCTGGTCGAGGTTGACGGGCGCGTGGTGGGCTCCGAGCTCATCGGTATCGATCCGGTGGCCGCTGGTGCGCGGGACCCGTACTTCCACACCCGGCCATCGGCCTCTTCAGAGGAAGTACTGGGTCCGGGGGATCCGTCGGTCTCCGGTGGGTCCAATCTCGCCGGCGACTCTCTCGATCTGCTCGATTCGGTGACAGAGCGGCGCCGATTGATCGCCACGCGGGAAGGCGTTCGACCCGCAGACGTCCCCCCGGACGCCGTGACAGCCTCGGCGTCCGGGGTGGATCCCCACATCAGTCCGGCTTACGCGCAGCTGCAGGTGGCACGGGTCGCCCGGGTCGCCGGGTTGTCCGTGGACGAAGTGCGTGCACTGGTTGCCGAGCACACCACCGGGCGTGCGTTGGGTTTGCTCGGCGACCCTGCCGTGAACGTGCTGGCGTTGAACCTAGCCGTGCAGGATGCCCGAGCCGGCTGACCCGCTGTCAGGGGATACTGGCGGCGTGGCAGAGGACGGCTCGACTCGCCGCGGTGCGCTGCGGGTCTACCTCGGTGCCGCGCCCGGTGTCGGGAAGACCTTCGCCATGCTCGGGGAGGGTCATAGACGGGCAAGCCGCGGCACTGACGTCGTCGTCGGCTTGGTGGAGACTCACGGCCGGGAAAAGATTGCCACACTGCTGGAAGGCCTGGAGGTAGTGCCCCGGCGCACCGTCGTCCATCGCGGCGTTGAGCTGTCCGAGATGGACGTCGACGCGGTGCTCGCCCGACGACCGCAGGTCGCTCTGGTGGACGAGCTCGCGCACACCAACGCGCCCGGTTCCCGCAACACCAAGCGCTGGCAGGATATCGAGGAGCTACTCGAGGCGGGCATCACCGTGCTGTCGACGGTCAACGTGCAGCACCTCGAATCGCTCAACGACGTGGTCGAGCGGATCACCGGCATCGCGCAACGGGAAACCGTGCCCGACGAGGTGGTACGCCGTGCCGAGCAGGTCGAGCTGGTCGACATCACTCCCGAGGCGCTGCGCCGACGGATGGCGCACGGCAACATCTATCCAGCGAACCGGATCGACGCCGCGCTGTCCAACTACTTCCGGCCGGGCAACCTCACCGCGCTGCGCGAACTCGCCCTGCTGTGGGTGGCTGACCAGGTCGACGTCGCGCTGCGGCGTTACCGCACCGAGCAGCACATCACCGACACCTGGGAGGCCCGGGAGCGGGTGGTGGTCGCAGTCACCGGCGGCCCGGAGTCCGAAACGTTGATCCGGCGGGCGGCCCGGATCGCGGCCCGGGCGGGCGGCGGTCAGGTGCTTGTGCTGCACATCCTGCGCGGGGACGGCCTGGCCGGAGCGCCTCCGGCGGCGCTGGCGAGGGTCCGCAAGCTCGCCACCGACGTCGGAGCAACGTTCCATACCGTGGTCGGCGACGACGTCCCTAACGCGCTGCTCGACTTCGCCCGCGGGGTGAACGCCACGCAACTGGTGTTGGGTACCTCGCGCCGATCGCGGCTGGCGCGGCTGTTCGACGAGGGTATCGGCGCGGCCGTGGTCCAGAACTCCGGGCCGATCGACGTGCACATGGTCACCCACGACGAGGCGGGCGAGGGACTGCGATTACCCCCGCTGCACGGTGCCATCTCGCAGACCCGCAAGATCACCGGCTGGGTGATGGCATTGCTGCTACCCGGGCTGGTGACTGTGCTGGGCATGGTCGGGCGTGAGCTGTTCGACCTGTCCACCGATGTAGTGCTCTTCTTCTTGGTGACTGTCGGGGTTGCGCTGATTGGCGGGCTCGGTCCGGCGCTGGCCGCAGCAGCGATGTCCGGGCTGCTACTCAACTACTTCTTCACTCCGCCGATTTACAGCCTCACCATCGCCGAGCCGAAAGACATCGTGACCGTGCTGGCCATGGTGCTCGTGGCGGTGATGGTGGCGCTCGTAGTGGACCGGGCTGCCCGCTGCGCGGCGCAGGCCGCTCGGGCGCGCACGGAGGCCACGCTGCTGGCCTCCTACGCTCGTACCGTGCTCACCGCGACGGATCCGGTGCGCAGGTTGCTGCAGAAGGTGCGGGAGAACTTCGGGCTCACTTCGGTGACGCTGCTGGCCCGGCACAGTGGTGATCGGTCCGGAGGCGAGTGGTCCGATGATCGGCACCGCGATGGCTGGCAGCAGGTGGCTTGGACGGGTACGGATCCGTGCTCGGCGCCCGCCGAGGCCGACACCGTGATCACCGTGGACGACCAGGTGCAGCTGGCGATCCGGGGTCGAGCGTTGACCGCGTCGGATCGGGCCGTACTGGAGGCTGCGGCGGGCCAGGCGGTGCTCGCGCTACGCCAGCAACGCGCCACCGACCGCGCGCTGGTCGCCCAGCGCCGCGCCGAGACCACCGAGTTGCGCACTGCGTTGCTCTCTGCGGTGGGGCACGACCTGCGCACCCCGCTGACGTCGATCAAGGCGGCGGTCGGCAGCCTGCGTGACCCACACCTGCAGCTGTCCGCGGCGGACACTGCCGAGCTGCTCGCCACCATCGAGGAGTCTGCCGACCGGCTGTCCGCACTGGTGGAGAACCTGCTCGACTCCTCTCGATTGGCGACCGGGGAGGTGCGCCCGCAGCTGCAGCCGGTCGGCTACGACGAGGTGGTTGCACGCGCGCTGGCCACCATCGACCGGTCCGACGTGGTGGCGGTGGAGATCGGTGCGGACTTGCCGCTCGTACTAGGGGACCCAGGGCTGCTGGAGCGGGTGGTGGCCAATGTGGTGGACAACGCGCTGCGGCACGCCCAAGGCGCAGCGGTGGAGGTGCGCGGTAGTGCGCATGCCGGCCGGGTCGAGCTGCGGGTCTGCGACCACGGACCGGGGCTGCCGCGGGGAGCCGCCGAGACCGTGTTCGCGCCCTTCCAGCGGCTGGATGCGACCGAGCGGGGGGATCGGCGAACCGGCAACGGCGTCGGCCTGGGGCTCTCCGTTGCGAAGGGTTTCGTGGAGGCGATGGGCGGCACTCTCTCAGCGGAGGACACCCCCGGCGGAGGGCTCACCGTGGTGGTCTCGCTGGCTGCTGCCCAGGTCGCTTTGGAGACGGTCGCTTTGGAGACGTCGACGTGACCCGGGTGCTGGTGATCGACGACGAGCCCCAGATCGTGCGGGCCTTGCAGATCAACCTCACCGCCCGCGGCTACCAGGTGCTCACCGCCGCCGACGGCACGGGGGCGCTGCGCGCGGCTGCAGACGGACATCCTGACGTCGTGGTGCTCGATCTCGGACTGCCCGACCTGGACGGGACCGAGGTCATCGCCGGCCTCCGCGGCTGGACCAGCGTTCCGATCATCGTGCTGTCCGCTCGGATCGACTCCACGGACAAGGTGCAGGCACTGGACGCAGGCGCCGACGACTACGTGACCAAACCGTTCGGGATGGACGAGCTGCTGGCCCGACTGCGGGCCGCCGTGCGCAGGACGAGTGCCGCGGCCGAAGCTGACGAGCCGGTGATCGTCACCGACGCGTTCACCATCGACCGTGCCGCCAAGAAGGTGCATCGGGGAGGCAGCGAGGTGCGCCTGACCCCCACCGAATGGGGCATCCTCGAGTTGCTCGTGCGCCACCCCGGGCGGTTGGTGACCCAGCGGCAGGTGCTGAGCGACGTGTGGGGACCCGCGTATCTGAAGGAAACCCATTACCTGCGTGTCTACCTCGCCCAGTTGCGCCGCAAGCTCGAGCCCGATCCCTCACGGCCGCGCTACCTGGTGACGGAACCCGGGATGGGCTACCGCTTCGAGCCATAGAAGCCAGATGGACGGTTCCTTGGCTTCCGCGGCCGATAAACTCCCGCCGCGGATAATGGGGCGATGACGCGGGTGCGGATGACGGCCTGGGTGCATGGTCACGTACAAGGCGTGGGATTTCGCTGGTGGACTCGCTGCCGGGCGCTCGAGCTAAGGCTGGTTGGTCATGCGGCCAACTTGCCTGACGGGCGGGTCGAGGTCGTCGCCGAGGGCTCGCGGGAGGCCTGCGAGCGGCTGCTCGCCGCGCTACGCTCCCGCTCCGCGCCGGGTTATGTGCGCCAGGTCACCGAGCGATTCAGCGACGCCCGCGGCGGTGCCACCGGTTTCATCGAGCGCTGAACCCGTCGGCACGCCGATCCGCGCCCGATCCACGTTGATCACCACCTGTGTGCCCTGGATAGCGACAACCCGCTCAACCTGCTGAATAAGGCGGCATGGGTACCCTGCTCGGGCATGCGTGAGCAGTAGGGCAGTTGAGAGGAGGGTTCGGCACACCGTGCATTTGAAGAGCCTGACGCTGAAGGGCTTCAAGTCCTTCGCCTCGGCCACCACGCTGCGCTTCGAACCCGGTATCACCTGCGTGGTAGGTCCCAATGGCTCGGGCAAATCCAACGTGGTGGACGCGCTGTCTTGGGTGATGGGGGAGCAGGGTGCCAAGGTGTTGCGCGGCGGCAAGATGGAGGACGTCATCTTCGCCGGTACCGCCGGTCGCCCCCCGCTGGGCCGCGCGGAGGTCACCCTGACCATCGACAACACCGACGGCGCGCTTCCCATCGACTACACCGAGGTGTCGGTCACCCGCCGGATGTTCCGCGACGGGGCCAGCGAGTACGAGATCAACGGCAGCAGTTGCCGGTTGCTGGACGTCCAGGAACTGCTCAGCGATTCAGGCATCGGCCGCGAGATGCACGTCATCGTCGGGCAGGGCAAACTCGACTCGATCTTGCAGTCCAAGCCCGAGGAACGCCGAGCATTCATCGAGGAAGCCGCGGGCGTTCTCAAGCACCGCAAGCGCAAGGAGAAGGCGCTGCGCAAGCTGGAGGCGATGCAGGTCAACCTGACTCGGTTGGCCGATCTCACCGCCGAGCTGCGCCGCCAGCTCAAGCCGCTGGGTAAGCAGGCCGAGATCGCCCGGCGTGCGCAGGCCGTGCAGGCGGATCTGCGCGACGCTCGGTTGCGGCTGCACGCCGACGACCTGGTGACCCTGCGAGCGGAATTCGCCCGAGAAGAGGCCGACGAGGCTGCTGCCAGGGCCCGCCGGACCGAGGTGGAAAACGCGCTGGACGCGGCCAGCGCCGAGCAGTCCGGCGTTGAGGAGCAACTCGACGCCACAACGCCGCGGCTGGCCGCCGCGCAGGACACCTGGTACCAGCTCTCGGCACTGGCCGAGCGGCTACGCGGCACCGTGCAGCTGGCCGCACAGCGAGTGCGGCACCTGACCGCTCCCACTGAGCAGCACCGCCCCGGTCGGGACCCCGACGAGCTCGAGCGCGAGGCGGCGGCCGCGGAGGCCGCTGAGGCCGAGCTGCACGCGGTGGTGGAGCACGCCGATGCGACGCTGTCGGACGCCCTGGACCGGCGCGTCGAGCTGGAGCAGGCCGTCGCGGACGCCGAGCGGGCGCACCTGGCCGCGGTGCGGGCCGTCGCCGATCGGCGGGAGGGACTGGCCCGGCTCGCCGGGCAGGTCGAGGCGTTGCGATCCACGTCGGGCGCCACCGCCGAGGAGATCGAGCGGCTGTCCACTGCGCTGGCGCAGGCCCGGCAGCGGGCGGCGGACGCGCAGCGGGAGTTCGATGAGCGGCAGCATGAGATCGATGCGCTGCACGCCGGCGAAGCGGGGTTCGAAGAGCGCCACGAGGCTGCGCTGGCCGCGCATGCCACTGCCGCGCAGCGAAGCGCTGAGCTCACCGCGGCACACCAGGAGGCCGAGCAGCAGCGGGCGTCCTGGCGGGCTCGGGTCGAAGCCCTGTCGCTGGGCCTGGCCCGTAAGGATGGCACGCAGACGCTACTGGCTGCAGGTCTGCCGGGGCTGCTGGGTTCGGTCGCTGCATTGCTCACCGTGCATCCCGGTGCGGAAGCCGCGGTGGCAGCGGCCTTGGGTGCCGCGGCGGACGCCCTGGCAGTGCCCGATGTGGATGCCGCGGCTGTCGCGTTGTCCCTGTTACGCGAGCAGGACGCCGGCCGCGGTGGCCTGGTCGTCGGCGGTGCACCGGCCACGGTGAACCGCTCAACATGGCCGGAGCTACCGGCCGGTGCGCGGTGGGCGATGGACCTCGTGCAGGCGCCGGACGCGCTACACCCTGCGCTGCACCGGCTGCTGGAGCGCACTGCGGTAGTCGACGACCTGAGCGCCGCTCGAGCGCTGGTAGCTGACCAACCCACCACCCGGGCGGTGACCGTTGACGGCGACGTGCTCAGCGTCGACTGGGCGCACGGCGGATCGGGACGCAGCCAGAGCGCCATCGAGGTACAGGCCGCCGTCGACGACGGGCAGATCCGCCTGGCGGAGTCGGAAACGCGGGTCGAACGGCTGGCCACCGAGCTCGACGGTGCCCGCGCCGAGCAGGCCGACCGCGCCGAGGACGTCGACAACACCCTGGCCGCCCTGCATGAGTCGGACGCGCAGCTGGCCGCGATGGCCGAGCAGCTAGCCCGGCTCGGCCAGGCGGCGCGTTCGGCGTCCGGCGAGGCCGAGCGCCTGCACCGCCAGCGTGACGAGATGGAGACACGGCGGGCTGACGCCTTGGCCAACCAGGCTGAGCTGGAGGAACGGTTGCGGCTGGCCCAGGACGAGTCGGTGGACGACGAACCGGACACCGCATCACGCGACGAGGCTGCGGCCGCGTTGGCCACCGCGCGTAGCGAGGAGGTTGAAGCCCGGCTGGCACTGCGTACCGCTGAGGAGCGCGCCCGGGCGCTGGCCGGCCGGGCCGATGCGCTACGTCGCAGCGCCCAAGTGGAACGGGTGGCCCGGGTGCGGGCTGCCGCCGTGGCGGCTGCCCGGCAGCGTGGTGCCGCGGTCGCCGGAGAGGTCGTGCGGGCCGGGGAAATCGCGTTACACCGCATCGAGATGTCGCTACAGCGCGCTGCGGCGGAACGGGACGCGGTGGTCGTCGAGCGGACTCAACGCGAGCAGGTTCTGGTCGACGTCCGGACCCGGGTTCGTGAGCTTGCCGGGGAACTGGACACGCTCACCGACACGGTGCATCGCGACGAGCTGCTGCGCGCTCAGCAGCGGCTGCGCATCGAGCAGCTCGAAGCCAAGATTTCCGACGACTTCGGTATCGGCCTGGATGACCTCATCGCCGAGTACGGTCCCGCAGCGCCGGTACCTGCACCCGCGGCGGAGGTGGCCGCGTACGAGTCGGCGGTGGGTCGCGATGAGCAGGTCAGCATCCCACAACCGGAGTGCTACGACCGGGCCACGCAGACCCGCCGCGCACAGCGCGCCGAGCGTGATCTGGCCCTGCTCGGCAAGGTCAACCCGCTGGCGTTGGAGGAGTTCGCGGCGCTGGAGGAACGGTACAAGTTCCTATCCACGCAGCTGGAGGACCTCAAGGCCACCCGGCGAGACCTGCTCACCGTGATCGCCGAGGTCGACGAGAAGATCCTCGAAGTCTTCACCGAAGCCTTCCACGACGTGGCGCGGGAGTTCGAGACCGTCTTCACTGCGCTGTTCCCCGGCGGGGAGGGGCGGCTGCTGCTCACCGAGCCCGACGACATGCTCACCACCGGCATCGAGGTCGAGGCCCGCCCACCCGGTAAGAGGGTCAAACGCCTGTCGTTGCTTTCCGGTGGGGAGAAGTCGCTCACCGCGGTGGCAATGTTGGTCGCGATCTTCCGGGCCCGACCCTCGCCGTTCTATGTGCTTGATGAGGTGGAGGCGGCGCTGGACGATACCAACCTCAACCGCCTGATCGGGCTGTTCGAACTGCTGCGGGACCGCTCGCAGCTGATCGTGATCACCCACCAGAAGGCGACCATGGAGGTTGCCGACGCGCTGTACGGGGTAAGCATGCGCGGCGACGGCATTACCACGGTGATCTCGCAGCGGCTGCGCGGCGCAACCGACTCCGCCGGCGCCGCTTGACGCGTCCGATGATGGTCAACGACGAGATTGCGCTGCGTCTTGCCCGCAGTCACTGCTGTTGACCATGTTGGACGAATCGCTGCTGTTCCTACAGGAGGCACGAGCCTCGTCGAATGTGCAGTTCGAGCTGGGCACTGACCAGCGCCTGGATGACCGTCTCCATTGGCGTGGCCACCAGCGGAGCACGCCTTGCCCTCGTCACCCGATACCGTGTAGAACAATTCGATGCCGATGCCGATGCCGCGGCAGAATTCACCGACCTCCTGATCGCTCAGGTGCTCAGGTGCTGAGGTCGGCGCGAGGCGGCGTGGTTATGGATTGCGGATCAGGAACCAGGGCCGCTGCGCTGGGCCGCCGTGGAGGCGGGAAAATGGGGGCTGCGTCCGTCCGGGACGCCGATTTTACTGTGATGCTCGCTTGAGCTCGTGGGTCAGGATGGTGCTGGGGGC
>JBOHFX010000135.1:0-1898 GCA_050699875.1 Pseudonocardiaceae bacterium | reverse complement strand
CCAGGCCAGCACGGTAGGACGCGACACCCCGGCCACCTCGCTGATCTCAGAATTCGACACACCATCGCCAGCCAACAACAATACCCGGGCTCGTTGCACCAACCGGTACGCCGCGGCCCGCGAACTGGCCAAGGTCTCCAAAACTTCTCGCTGTCCATCGGATATCGCCAACGGCGCCGCTGCTCGACTCATGCCTCATAGAGTACCGAACTGTAAAATTAATCGCAAGACACTACACTAGGTTGGCCGTGGGCGTGCGTGTGGCGGTCTGGGGGCGGGTCGGGTGGGGTGGTTGTGCCCGCGAAGGGGTCTCACGGGTTTACGGACGCTGTTACGAATCCGATCGTTGAATCCTGACCGGGTGCCCGAGTAGGCTCCCTGGTTGTCTCTCCGACGCGGCTTGGTGCGGCGGGGCGGCAGTGGAGAGGCCCAACGGCCTAGCAGAGAGACCCCCTGTCGCCCCCCAGAATCCCGACCTTTGGGGCGCCGCGCCATGACCGCACCGCAACCACCCGACCTTCAACCCGCCGATTTGACGGTCGCGCAAGCGCGGGAGCTCACCGCCGAGATCGATGCGCTGGTCAATCGGATCGATGACGACTGGGGTGAGCTGGTCGAGTTGATCACGAGGGCGTACCGGGGGCGGGTTTGGGTCCCGCTGCAGTACGCGTCGTGGGAGCACTATTGCCGGGCGCGGTTCCTCGCGGTGCGGGCGGTGCCGCGACAGGTGCGCGACGCGATGGTGGTGTCGCTTCGCGACGCTGGGCTGAGTCTGCGAGCTGTCGCGGCTACCGCGGGGGTCTCCGCTGAGACGGTGCGCAAGACCGTGGGTGTCTCAGGTGTCCAGAAGTTGACACCTGAGCGTGTCCAGGGCATTGACGGCCGCAGCTACCCGCCGCGTTTGAGGGTGGTGCACCGCGACGACGCGCCGCGTGGTGAGCCGACCCGCGACGAGCAGATCACGGTCCGCGTCGTGTTGGGGGAGCTGGGTCGCGACGTCGATCGCGCCATGCGCGGGTTGTCGGGTCGCATCCTCACTGACGCGGACCGTGACCTGCTGCGTGAGTACGCGCGGGCACTGATGGAACGGGCCGGCCCGTCGGGAAAGTGACCGGTGACCCCCGGCCTTCAGAGGCACCCGTTAACCGGGGGTCGCTGGTCACGGTAGGTGTTTCGTCGTTTCCGGCGGGAAATTTCGACCCATCCGAGTAGCGGCGTGTTGATTCGGTGGCCGGTCCGTGGGCTGGCCGACCAGCGCCAAACCCGCCACGAGTGTGCGATATGCGTGGCCGCAGTAGCGAGCGGAGTCCGCGCCACCCATGCGTGGAGTTGCAACGGTCCGAGTCGCCGGCTGGTGCGGGCCCGCCACCGCCATCGTCGCAGGCATCGCTGTCAGCATCCGGGGTGGTTCCTCTTCGAGCGTCGTCGGCGCTAGCTGTCGTCGACGATGCGCAGGTCGGCGGTGGCGCCGATCAGGCACGCCAGGCATTGCGGCGCGGCGGGCAGCAAGCGAGGCTCCAGTCCGGCATGCGGGATGTGGCTTTGGCCGCAGAGAGTTTCGCAGTGGCCCAGCAACCGCGATTTGGCGACATCACCGGATGCCACCGCGTGCCAAATCGCGGTTGCCGGATCCGGTGCCCACTGCATCGGGACCTCGGGAGCGGTCATCGGAGCCATTCCCGCAGTGCTTGGTGCAGTGTGATGGCCGCCACCTCGTCGAGGATGAGGACGCAGGAGTTGTCGACGTGTGGATTGAGTGCGATTTCCCCGTTGATTTTCGTGACCACCAGGTCGCAGAATCCCCGGGCCCCGTGGATGGCGCAGGTGACGTGCAGTAAACGCCGGTTGGGGTCCCTCGGCGGCCGATTGCCTTCGGTCATTGCGTCCACCGGATGCAC
>JBOHFX010000134.1:0-30788 GCA_050699875.1 Pseudonocardiaceae bacterium | reverse complement strand
GTTCCACGGTGGGCTGCGTTACCTGGAGCAGTTGGAGTTCGGACTGGTCCGAGAAGCGCTGCACGAGCGGGAACTGATGCTCACCCGGCTGGCGCCGCACCTGGTCAAACCGGTGAGCTTCCTGTACCCGCTGGCCAACCGGCTCTGGGAACGACCCTATGTCGCTGCCGGGCTGGCGCTATATCAGACGCTGGGTGGCGCGCGCTCAATGCCGGGTCAGCGCCACCTCACCCGAGCGGCGGCGCTGCGGATGGCGCCGGCGTTACGCCGCGACACCCTCGTCGGTGGCGTGCACTACTACGACGCGATCACCGACGATGCCCGGCACACCATGACGGTGGCCCGCACAGCTGCCCATTACGACGCCGTGGTGCGCAACTCGACTCAGGTCATCGGCTTCCGGCGGGAGGCCGACCGGATCTGCGGGGTCCGCGTGCGGGACTGCGAGACGGGCGAGGAGACCGACGTCGACGCGCACGCGGTGCTCAACTGCACGGGCGTGTGGACCGATGAGATCCAGCGGTTGTCCGGCGGGAGGGGCCGGTTCCGGGTGCGCCCCTCCAAGGGCGTGCACATCGTGGTCCCGCGGGACCGCATCGTGTCGGAATGCGGGTTGATCCTGCGGACCGCGACATCGGTGCTGTTCGTCATCCCGTGGCGCAGCCACTGGATCGTCGGCACCACCGATACCAGTTGGAGCCTTGACCTCGCGCACCCGGCGGCTACCCGGGCGGACATCGGTTACCTGCTCGACACCGTCAACACGGTGCTGGCGACGCCGCTGACCGATGGCGACATCGAGGGTGTCTACGCCGGGCTGCGGCCGCTGCTGGCGGGGGAACGTGAGGAGACCTCCCGGCTGTCCCGGGAGCATGCGGTGGCTCGGGTGGCCCCCGGCCTGGTCGCCATCGCAGGCGGCAAATACACCACCTACCGCGTGATGGCCGCCGACGCGGTGAATGCGGCAGTGCCAGATCTACCCGGCCGGGTTGCTCCCTCGATCACCGACAAGGTGCCTCTGCTCGGTGCGGATGGCTACCACGCCCTGGTCAACCAGGCCGACACGCTGGCCGCTCGGCACGGACTGCATCCCTACCGGCTGCGGCATCTGCTGGATCGCTACGGCTCGGCGGTGCACCAGGTGCTGGCACTGGCCGCGGACCGCCGTGAGCTGCTCGCGCCGGTACCCGAGGCGCCGGACTACCTCAAGGTCGAGGTGGTGCACGCGGCCAGCCACGAAGGCGCCTTGCACGTGGAGGACGTGCTGACCCGGCGCACCCGGATCTCGATCGAGTACCCGCACCGGGGCGAGGCTTGCGCTGCTGACGTCGCCGACCTGATGGGTGAGGTGCTGGGCTGGACGGCGGCCGTCCGACGCCGGGAGGTGGAGATCTACCTGGCCCAGGTGGCCGCCGAGCGCGACTCGCAGCGTCAGACCAACGACTCCAGCGCCGACGCCCGCCGCGGCGCTGCCCCCGAAGCCCGTCCCCGCCTCCTCGAGCCGGTCCGCTGACCTCTTCTCGGGAAGGTCCGAGGGCTAGGAGGTGATGTTGCACAGGACGGTGCCTTGCGCGACCGAAGTGCCGGTGTGCGCCGTCAGGCCGGTGATGGTGCCGGCCTTATGCGCGGTGACGGGGTTCTCCATCTTCATCGCCTCCAGCACGACGATCAGGTCGCCGGCGTCGACTGGGTCTCCGTCGGTCACCGCAACCTTGACCACCGTGCCCTGCATGGGGGCGACGACCGCCTCGCCCGGTACCGCGGCCGTCCCTGCGCCGCGTCGTCTGCGGGGTTTGACCCTGACGGTGCTGTCACCGCGGATGGCCAGATCGCCCGGCAGGGATACTTCCAGCCGCCGACCGCCTACCTCCACGACCACGGTCTGCCGCGGCGCCGGTGGCGGCCGTTCTTCCGTGGTGCCGTAGGGCTGGAGTCGGGCCAGTTGGGCGGCGAACTCGGTCTCGATCCACCGGGTGTGCACGGTGAAGTGCTCGCCGTCGGCGGCCGCGAAGGCCGGGTCGTCCAGCACCGCCCGGTGGAAGGGGATGACGGTGGGCAGGCCCTCGATGGTGAACTCAGCCAACGACCGCCGGGACCGCGCCAATGCCTGCTCGCGATTCACCCCGACCACGATCAGCTTGGCCAGCATCGAGTCGAACTGATCGCCGATGACGCTGCCGGCGCGCACCCCGGCGTCCAGCCGCACGCCCGGTCCGGACGGCGGATCGAACACCCTCACGACACCGGGTACAGGCAGAAATCCTCGGACCGGGTCCTCGGCGTTGATCCGGAACTCGATGGCGTGGCCGCGCGACGGCGGGTCGGAGCTGACGCTCAGCCTCTCGCCGGCCGCGATCCGCAATTGCTCGCCCACCAAGTCGAGCCCGGTGGTCTCCTCCGACACCGGGTGCTCCACCTGCAGCCGGGTGTTGACCTCAAGGAAAGAGATCGCGCCGTCGGGTGCTACCAGGAACTCGACGGTGCCGGCGCCGGTATAGCCCGCCTCGGCGCAGATCGCGCGGGCCGCTTCATGAATGGTGTGCCGTTGCTCGTCGGACAAAAATGGGGCCGGGGCCTCTTCCACCAACTTCTGGTGCCGGCGCTGCAGGGTGCAGTCCCGGGTGCCCACCACCACGATGGTGCCGTGCCGGTCGGCCAACACCTGCGCCTCGACGTGCCGGGGCTTGTCTAGGTAGCGCTCCACGAAGCAGTCGCCGCGCCCGAAGGCCGCGACGGCCTCGCGCACGGCGGAGTCGAACAGTTCGGGGATCTCCTCGGTGGTACGGACCACTTTCAGGCCGCGCCCACCGCCACCGAAGGCGGCCTTGATGGCCACCGGCAGGCCGTACTCCGCGGCGAAGGCCACCACCTCATCGGCTCCGCACACGGGGTCCCTCGTGCCCGCCACCAGCGGCACTCCTGCTTTGCCGGCCAGCTGCCGGGCGGTGACCTTGTCGCCGAGGTCCCGGATCACCTGCGGCGACGGTCCGATCCAGGTCAGCCCGGCGTCGATCACCGCTTGGGCGAAGTCGGGATTCTCGGCGAGGAACCCGTAGCCCGGGTGCACCGAATCCGCGCCGGCGCGGGCCGCGAGGGCGAGCAGCTTGCCCGGGTCGAGGTAGCTGTCCGTGGGCGTGGTGCCGCCCAACGCGAACGCCTCGTCGGCCAGGGTGACGAACGGAGCGTCGCGGTCGCCGTCAGCGTAGCCGGCGACGCTGGCCAGCCCGGCATCCCGGCAGGCTCGAATCACCCGCACGGCGATCTCCCCGCGGTTGGCGACGAGCACCTTGCGCAGGCCTGTCCTGGGGTGCTCCGGCACCAATGCCTCCTGGCTGGGTTCATTCGCCATGGGTTAACCGCGCAGTCTAGATCCGGCAGACTGCTGTCTAATCTGCCTGGAACGGGTTACGCACGGTCAGCTTGCCGAATCGGCGACCGTGCTGTAGGTCCTCGGTGACCAGTTCATCGGCGCCGGCGCGGGCCGCGGCTTCGACGATCAGGGAATCCCAGAAGCTGATCGAATGCCGCTCGGACAGTCGGCTAGCGGAGATGATCAATAGCGGGTCAGTGTCGACCAGGCACCAGTCGCTGTAGTCGTGGACCACCTGACGGGCTTGTGACGGTGTCAGAGGTGGCTGGAGCTTGCGGGTCGCGGCGTTGTAGAACTCTTGCAGTACCTGCGTGCTCAGGACGCCGAGCCCTGAATACCACAGTTGCGTGAGCAGGTTCCCGGCAGCCCGATGCTTGACCTCGTCATGGGTGTCGTGCGAGTGGACCAGGATGTTGGTGTCGACGAAAATGACGCCCGGCGGGGCGTTCACGCGCCATACCGGCCAAGGCGGTCCTCATACAGCTCCTCCCGGGACCATCGACGGCCTCCGCGGTCGACGGCCGTAGACATCATCTCCAGCGCGGATTCCCGTGCGGCGTTGTACCGGTCCCGAGCCTCCACCAGCTTGGTGATCTGCTGAGCCACCAGCCCGCTCACCGACGTGCCGCGCTCGGCGGCAATCACCTTCGCTCGGTAGATAAGGTCTTCATCCAGCTGGACGGTGAGGTTGCGCTTCATGCCCACAGTTTCTCACGTGGCGTACGTGGATTTCAGTGTGGTAGCCCCCGCACCGCGCGTTTGATTCGAGCCAGCATCGCCGCGGCGCCTCGGAGCCGCAGCGGGCTCACCGTGTTGGTCAGCCCGAGCGGCACGAAGAAGTCGTCCGGAGTGTTGAGCACGGTGGTGACCGGCTCACCGTCGAGCCCGGTGTGCAGGATCGCGGCGAGCCCGCGGGTGGTGGGCGCCTCCGGCGGTGCGTCGAAGTACAAACGGACCCGCTGGTCATCCGTTACCTCGGCAGCCAGAAACAACGGGGACTGGCACTCCGGTACCGGCTGCATCGAGTCGTGCGTCATATGCGGCGGCAGCTCAGGCAACTCGGCGGCCAACTCCACCAGCAGCTGAAGCCGGTCGGAGGGACCGACTGCCTCGAACTCCTCCGCCAGCTCGGCCAGCCGCGGCGCCAAGGTGGCCGGGGTGCTCATTCGCGGGTCCTTCGTTCGTCGGACGGGGTACCTCTGACCGTGCCATACGCTCAGGACCAAAGCGACACCACAGAGATGCCGACCTCGGTGAGCAGACGCCGGGTCAGCGGCAGGCTGATGCCGATCACACTGGACGGATCACCATCGATCCCGTCGATGAACCACCCGCCCCTACCTTCCAGGGTGAAGCCGCCGGCTACCTGCAACGGTTCCCCGGTGCTGACGTAGGCCGCGATCTCCTCCGCGGACGGGGTGCTGAAGCGGATCAGGGTGGCCTGCGCGCCGCTGGCGGTCGCCATGACGGCGCCGCCGTCGAGGCGCACGACCGCGTGCCCGGTGATCAGCTCGCCAGTGCTGCCGGCCATCGCCTGCCAGCGGCGCAGCGCGATGTCGGGATCGCCCGGCTTGCCGACCAGCTCGCCACCGATGTGCAGCATGGAGTCGCACCCGACGATCGCTGCATCGGGATGCTCGGCGGCGACGTCCGCGGCGACCGCTTCGGCTTTCGCCGACGCCAGCGCGGTGACCAGTTCTGCTGGTGATGCGTCACACAACGTGCTGCCCAGCGCGTCCTCATCCACTCCGGATACCCGCACCAGCGGGTCGATCCCGGCGGCCCGGAGCAGGGCTAGCCGGGCCCGGGAGCCCGATGCTAGGACTAGACGCACGGCGAAGCAGAGTAGCGGCGGCGACGGCGAGCACCGCGCAACTCGGGTATCAATGCTGCACAGACCGTGAGAGTGGGTGAGCGGGGATGGTGGATCCGCTGTCAGTGTTGCTGGCCAAGCCGCTGGATGAGGCGATCCGCAAGCTGACGGACGCGGCCTTGGCGAGACTGCACAAGAGGCGCCAGCAGCAGGTGCAGCACGGCCAGCGCATCGAGGCGGATCTGGACGCGATGCGGCGTGGCGAGCTGTGCAACACGGCGGACAACGAGTGGCTAGCCGCCAAGCATGCGGTGCGCGACACTCTCGACGCGGTCGCGCCGTTGGATCCCCAAGAAGTATTCGTCCACGAGTTCAGCGTGCAGGCACTGCTGGACTATCTACACCGCGTGGCGAGCAGAGTGCTGCAGTCGGCCTCGTTGGAGCCCGCCGCCGCAACGGGTTATCAGCGAATGCTGGAACGGTGCTGCGAAGAGATCGTGCGGGCGCTCCTAGGTGACCAGCACTTTATGGCATGGGTCACGTCAGAGACCTACAACAGCGTCCGGCGTATCGAAGACATCGTGCGGGAGGTGCGTTCGGACCTTGTGGAGCGCAGTCGAGTGGCCGAGCACCGAGCCTTCGAAAGTCGCTACCTGGATGACATCGCGGAGAGCATATCGGGGTTCGAATTGTTCCAGGTGAATGTCGGCCGGGCGTCCCAAAGATATCCCTTCGATCGGTTCTACGTCATTCCCTCGGTGACCCGGCGTGCCTCTAGCACCGACGATGACGCTGATACCGGGCTCACCGGCGCGGGGACCGACGGTGCGAACGCAGTCAACGACGCCCCACACGTGCTACTGCTCGGCGGCGCGGGCGCCGGCAAGACCACGTTCCTGCAGTGGCTGGCTTATACGGCAGCGCGAGACAGCCGCAAGCTTGCGGATAGCCCATGGCGCGACATGGTGCCCTTCTATGTCCCGCTGCGCCGCTTCGCTGACGTCCCACTGCCGCAGATGGAGGAGCTGTTGACCACCACGGCGTGGGCACTGGTCGGCGAGAAACCCCAGCAGTGGGTCAGCCTGCTGTTCCGGCCGGGCTTTGTTGCTCGTCGACGGTGTCGACGAGCTAGCAGCACGCCGCCGCCAGGAGGTGCAGGGTTGGCTCGAAGACATGGTCCGAGCCTTCCCCGAGGCCCGGTACGTGATCAGCAGCCGCCCGTCTGCGGTCGACGACACCTGGCTGTCCGGCTCCCGAACGGGTTCCCGGAGTGCATTCGTCCGCTTGGAGCTGCTGCCACTGAGCGCCAACGGGCTGCGCGACGTCATCGGTTGCTGGTATGCCGCGGCGCGGGAAGACGAATCCGATCCGGTGCAGCGCGAGTGGCTCACCAGCTGCGAGCGCGGTCTCCTCGAAAGCCTCGACACCCGTCCCGAGCTGCGGACGCTGGTGTCCAGCCCGCTGCTGTGCGCATTGCTGTGCGCGTTGTACCGCCAGGGCGGCATGTACCTGCCGCACAGCCGGCGAGAGCTGCTCGAGGCGGCGCTGGACCTGCTGCTCGTTCGGTGGGACAGCCACCGTGGGATCAGCGACATGGGCCTGCAGCTGAGCAAGGGCGAGCAGCTGGTCCTACTCCAGCGGTTCGCTGCCTCCATGGCCCGTGAGGAGGAGCTGCTGGTGTCCAAGCCGGTCGCCCAGCGGCGCCTGCAGGCTGCGATGCGCGGCCTGCGTTCGCACGACGCGGATCCGGCGGACGTTCTGCAGTATGTGCTCGAGCGCACCGGCCTGCTCCGTGAGCACCCGGCTGATCGCAAGGTGCGATTCGTGCACCGCACCTTCCGCGATTACCTGGTGGCCAGGGAGATGGTCGAGTCCGGGGAGCTGACCGGTCTGGTGAATCACGCCGATGAGGACGCCTGGCATGAGGTTGTCTTCATGGCAGTAGCCCAGGCCCGCCCGCGCGAACGCGCGGAGCTCCTGGCGAGGTTGCTCGCCAAGGCTGGCCAGCGCGGCGCCTCCGGGGAACGCGCCGACCGGCTGATTCTCGTTGCGGCCGCGTGTCTTGGATACGCCGAGGTGATCGATCCCGACACGGTGCGGGTGGACGTCGAGGAGGCCGTACGGCGACTCATCCCGCCGGGTAGCGACCAAGACGTGGAGATGCTCGCCCGGGCGGGTTCCTTCGTGATCGACCTGATGCCGGGTCCGGACGGCCTGGCGGCGGGGGACCAGGACGCCGCGGTCCGGGTGCTCCGTACGCTGGCGAAGATCGGGGGCGAGCAGGCCTGGGGCAAGATTCGCTTATTCGTCACGTTGCACGATTCCGTGGTCATCAACGAGCTGCTGAGCGCTTGGCGGGGCTTCGACTACTCGGAAAAGTACGCCCACGACCTGCTGTCCCATGTGGACTTCGGCGATTGGGCGTTTCCGGTGCGCCGCTGGGAAGTGCTCTGCCGGCTGCGGCATTTGACCACGCTGCGCGCGGTGCAGCTGATCGGCGACGTTCCCTTGTGCGACAGGCGACGCGACCAGCATCCACTGGCTGACATCCCGGAACTGCGCAGCCTGGAACTCGTGGCGAACGGGGTCGTGCGTGACTTGACGCCGCTTGCCAGGTGCCGGAAGCTGCGCACCCTGAAGGTGTCGCGGATTCCCGCGAGGAGTCGCAGCCTTGCTGGCGTGGATCGCTGCACACAGCTACAGGAGCTGGTGATGAGCGCCCAGGTGTCAGATTCCGAAGTCGAGCTGTTACGCGGGCACCCATCCCTGCGCATGCTGCGGGTGGCCGGCGCAGATCCTGCCGAACGTGACCGGCTACGCCGTGAACTGCCAGCCATCGACATACAGTGACCGCCGGGTGTGGGCCCACCAGGGCTTATCGGCGCTCTGTCGCGATGCCTAGCGCCGAGGCACGCCACGCACTCGGTCCGGGATGCGGGTAGATGCGAAACTGTTGCGCCGGGTAGGCCCACGCGCTACGCGGCGCCTGCGGTCGCGCAACAGCAGCGCTGGCCAGCGCTGCGACCACCGCCATCAATGCGGCGAGCTCCTCGTCCGACGGCTCACCCCGCACGATGTGGACAACTCGTAAGTGGCGTTGGGCACCATAACACTGTTTCGCACTCACAAGGGGATGTTCCCATGCTTCTTGGGCGGTAGGCTCTGACGTTTGGTCCTGAGCATCCGTAGTGCGCGGGCCACGTAGGAGCGGGTGTGGCAGGGTGGGATCACCGAGTCGATATAGCCTCGGTCGGCCGCCACGTAGGGATTGAGCAGCGCGTCCTCGTATTCCTGTTGCCGCCGCGCTCGCAACGGCTCCACCTGATCAACCGTCGCGCTGGCGAGTTCCTTGCGGTACACGATGTTCGCTGCGCCGGCGGCGCCCATCACGGCGATCTGCGCCGACGGCCAGGCCAGGTTGATGTCCGCGCCGAGGTGCTTGGAGCCCATCACGTCATACGCGCCGCCGTAGGCCTTGCGAGTGATCACCGTGACCTTGGGCACGGTGGCCTCGGCGTACGCATAGATCAGTTTGGCGCCGCGCCGGATGATGCCGTTCCACTCCTGGCCGGTGCCGGGTAGGAAGCCGGGCACGTCGACGAAGGTGAGCAGGCCGACGTTGAACGCGTCGCAGGTCCGCACGAACCGGGCGGCCTTCTCGGCGGCGTCGATGTCCAGGCAGCCCGCGAGCTGGTTGGGCTGGTTGGCCACGATGCCGACGCTGCGACCTTCGACGCGGCCGAAGCCGACGACGATATTGCGCGCGAACAGCTCGTGCACCTCCAGGAACTCGCCGTCGTCGACGACGCGGGTGATCACTTCATGGATGTCGTAGGGCGCCTTCGCCGAGTCCGGGATCAGCGTGTCCAGCTCCCGGTCGGCACCGGTGAGGGTGTCGGCAACCGGCCCGTGGGACAGGTCAGGGGCGTCGAACATCGGCGGCTCTGACTGGTTGTTCGACGGCAGGAACGACAGCAGTTCCTTGACGTAGGACAGCGCGTCTTCCTCGTCCTTGCCGAGGTAGTGTGCGTTGCCCGACTTGATGTTGTGCGCCCGCCCGCCGCCGAGTTCCTCGAAGCCGACCTCCTCACCGGTCACCGTCTTGATCACGTCCGGGCCGGTGATGAACATGTTCGACGTCTGATCGACCATCACCGTGAAGTCGGTCAGCGCGGGAGAGTAGACGTGCCCGCCCGCGCACGAACCCATGATCAACGAGATCTGGGGGATCACCCCGGAGGCGTGCGTGTTCCGCAGGAAGATCTCGCCGTACAGCGCCAGCGAGACGACGCCTTCCTGGATCCGGGCGCCGCCGCCCTCGTTGATCCCGACGATGGGGCAGCCGGTCCGCATCGCCAGATCCATCACCTTGACTATCTTCTCGCCGTACACCTCGCCGAGGCTGCCGCCGAAGACGCTGGCGTCCTGGCTGAACACGCACACCGGCCGGTTGTCGACAGTGCCGTAGCCGGTGACCACGCCGTCGCCGTAGGGCCGGTTGGTGTCCTGGCTGAAGTTGGTGCAGCGGTGCCGAGCCAGCTCGTCAAGCTCGATGAACGAGCCCGCGTCCAGCAGCAGATCGATCCGTTCGCGGGCGGTCTTGCGGCGCTTGGCGTGCTGGCGCGCCGCCGCGCGGGCCGACCCCGCGTGCACCGCCTCGTCGTTGCGGCGCAGTAGATCGGCGAGCTTGCCCGCGGTGGTGTGGACGTCCGGCTCCATGGCTGCCGACCCTAGAGGTAGCGTGGCGAGATCATGTGGTCTGATCTTGAGCGACCGCCCCTGCGTGCGGATGCGCTGCAGCGGGCGTTGGTGGCGCCGGTCGGGCCCTTCGCCGCGCTGGACGTCGTTGCGTCGGTGCCTTCGACCAACACCGCGCTGGCCGCCGCGGCCCGGCAAGGCGCGCCGGATCAAACCGTGCTGATCGCTGAGCACCAGACCGATGGGCGCGGCCGGGCCGCACGCCGCTGGGTCACCCCCGCCCGGTCGGGGTTGGCACTGTCGGTGCTGCTGCGGCCCACCGCGGTGCCACAGGCCCGCTGGGCATGGCTTCCGCTGCTGGTGGGGGTGGCGCTGCGCCGGACCGTCACGACCCTGGGAGAACTGCCCACGGCGTTGAAATGGCCCAACGACCTGCTATTGGGCGATCATCAGCGCAAGGCGGCCGGAATTCTCGCCGAGGTGGTTGCGGAGGACCCCGCGGTAGTGGTGGGCATCGGGCTCAACGTGACCCTGCGACCGGATGAGCTGCCGGTGCCGGACGCGACCTCGCTGGCCATCGAGCGGGCGGCCTGCACCGATCGCGATCCGCTGCTTCGCGCCCTGCTGCGTACCCTGGACGGTGAGCTCCAGCAGTGGTACGAGCACGGGGGGGACCCGGTCAGCTGCGGTCTTCGGAACGTCTATCGCCAACATTGTGCGACGCTGGGTGAGCAGATCAGCGTGCAGCTACCGCAACAGCCCACACTGGTGGGCACCGCGGTGGATATCGACACCGAGGGCCGGCTGGTAGTGCTGTCAGGTGGGGAGAAGCGGGCGCTGGCCGTCGGTGACGTGACACACGTGCGGATAGCTCGCGAGCGGTCCGGGGCCTCCTAGCCGCACGGCATCGGCCTAGGGTGTCGGGCATGGCCACGTGGGATGGGGTCCGCCGGATCGCGTTGGCGCTGCCCGAGACGACCGAAAAGTCGTCGCGTGACGGTGTTCCCGCGTGGCGGGTCAAGGACAAGTTGTTCGCGTGGGAGCGGCCCCTTCGGCGAGCAGATCTCGAAGCACTCGGCGACGCCGCCCCCGACGGTCCGATCCTGGGTATCCGAGTGGCCGACCTCGGGGCGAAGGAGGCGCTGCTGGCTGAGGACTCGGAGATTTGCTTCACCACGCCGCACTTCAACGGTTACCCGGCCATCCTGGTGCGCCTTGACCTGGCCACTGACGCCGAGATTGAGGAGCTGGTGGTCGAGGCGTGGCTGGCCCGTGCACCCAAGCGCCTGGCTAAAACCTACATCGACGCAGCCGAGTGAGCCCGGGCGTCCGGCTTGCGGTGCTCATAAGCGGCGCCCGCAGGCCGCGACGAGAGCCATGCTAGGAGCTCAAGCAGCGTGAGGCGACGCCGAGCGTGCTCCCAGGCGTTGTCGAGGACGTAATGGCCCTGCACTTGCTGCTCGCCGGTCACGCGCGCCTTATCGCAGCGCTTGCGCCTTGTGCACAGAATAAGTCTCATGGCCACAATCCCCGGCTCGTGCCGCCCGGCCGGATCGGTGCCTGACTAGCCGATAGGCAGCGCGTTCGCCTGGCCCGCCGTTGGCGGGGTCGCGATGGTGGTCAGCGCGGTACTGGTCCTCGTCAGCGGGCGGTACGGCTACCACCGTGACGAGCTGTATTTCCTGCGGGCCGGTGATGAGCTTGCGTTCGGTTATGTCGACCAGCCGCCGCTGACCCCGTTGCTAGCCCGGGCCGCAAGCGAGGTTTTCGGGGACTCGCTCGTCGGGTTGCGGCTGGTCTCGGCGCTGGCTGCCGGGCTGGTCGTGTTGTGCACCGGGTTGCTCGCCCGGGAGTTCGGCGGCGGGCACGGCGCCCAGATACTCGCCGCCGCGTGCATGGCCGTCTCGGCGTTCCTGCTCGGCGTCGGGCACCTGTTGTCGACCGCCACGTTCGACCTGCTGGCGTGGACGGCCCTGTGCTGGCTGGTGGTGCGGGCACTGCGCGCCGGAGGGTGGAGCTGGCTGCCGGTGGGCGTGGTCGCCGGACTCGGGCTGCAGAACAAGACCCTGGTGGCGTTTCTGCTGGCGGGGCTGGTTTTCGGCGTGCTGTTGGCGGGCCCGCGTGCGGTGCTGCGCACCCGGTGGCCCTGGTTGGCTGGAGTGATCGCACTGGTGTTGTGGGCACCTCATCTGGTCTGGCAGGCCACCCACAGGTGGCCGCAGCTGGAGCTGTCCACCGCGATCGCGGCCGGCAGCTCGGGCACCAGCGAGCCGCGGTGGTTGTTCCTGCCATTCCAGCTGGTACTGGTCAGCCTGTTGCTGGTGCCGGTGTGGGCGGTCGGGCTGTGGCGGCTGGCCCGGGATCCCGGCTTGCGGGCCTTCCGGGCATTCGCGGTGGCCTACCTCGTGCTGGCGGCGGTGTTCTTGGTGACCGGGGGAAAGCCCTACTACCTGGCGGGGATGTATCCGGTGCTGCTGGCTGCCGGCGCCGAACCGACCCTGCGCTGGGTCCAGCGCGGTACCACCCGGACCCGGACCGCGTTGCTGGCCGGCGCGATCACGCTGAGCGCCGCCGTGTCCGCGACGCTGTTCCTGCCGCTGGTGCCTGTCGAGGACCTCGCGGACACCCCGATCGTCGACATCAACTACGACGCCGGCGAGACCGTCGGGTGGCCCGCCTTCGCGCAGACCATCGCTCGAGTGCACGCCGGCCTGCCGGCCGGCGAGCGGGCCGGGGCGGTCGTGCTGGCTCGCAACTACGGGGAGGCCGGCGCGATCGACCGCTACCGCGCCGAGCTGGATCTCCCGCCGGTGTACAGCGGGCACAACAGCTACTGGCAGTGGGGCCCGCCACCGGGGAGCGCCGGCACCACGATCGTCGTCGGCATCGACCGAGACCGGCTGCGGCACTGGTTCGGCTCGGTCGAGCTCGCTGCCCGGATCGACAACGGTGTCGGGTTGGACAACTACGAGCAGGGCAGACCTGTCTGGGTCTGCCACGACCGGCTCGCGCCGTGGGCGCAGCTGTGGCCCCAGCTGCGCCGCATCGGGTAACTCAGCTGGCCCCGGCGCGCCGGCCGACTGTGCCGGCCCAGCACATCGCCCGGGCAGCGGTAACGTGATCAGCGGTGGACGAGGAGGAGTCGTGCCCTACCCAGATGACCTGCTCGTAGACGGCGAGCGGGTAGTGCTGCACAAGCACCCGCATTGGAAGATGCTGGTGCTACCGGTGCTGGCCTTCCTGCTCATCGTGGCACTTAGCTCCTACGTCGCCGCGTTGGTTGCTGGGCGGTCTTGGCAGCTCTACGGGTGGATCGGGTTGGCGGTACTCGGCGGCGTCGGGGTGCTGTGGTTGGCCTTGACACCGCTGCTGCGCTGGCGCACTACGCATTTCGTGCTGACCAACAAGCGGGTGCTGGTCCGCGAGGGCATCCTGACCCGCACTGGCATCGATATCCCGCTCAGCCGGATCAACAGTGTGCAGTTCCGGCATTCCATCATCGACCGGATCTTGGGCTGTGGCACGCTGATCATCGAGTCGGCCTCTGACGAGCCGCTGGAGTTCGACGACGTTCCGCAGGTCGAGCGGGTGCACTCGCTGCTCAACTACGAGACGGATGCAGGGCAGGCGCATAGATGACCACCCGGAACATCGGCCTACCCGACCGGCACCCGGATGTCCAGCTGCCCGAGCGAGTGATGATCTGGGAGGTCGGGGCACGCGACGGCCTGCAGAATGAGCCCACGGTGGTCGGGGTTGAGATCAAGGCCGAGTTCCTGGATCGCCTGGCTCGTGCCGGGCTGCGCGTTGTGGAGGCGACCAGCTTCGCGCACCCGCGCTGGGTGCCGCAGCTGGCCGACGCCACGGAGCTATTCGGGCTGCTCAGCCCACGCGGCGGGGTACGTTACCCCGTACTGGTGCCTAACGAGCGGGGATTGGATCGCGCGCTGGCCGCAGGGGTCACCGAGATCGCTATCTTCGCCTCCGCCACGGACAGCTTCGCGCGGCGCAACCTCAACCGCAACTTCGATGCGCAGTTCATGATGTTCTCCCCGGTGCTGCGCCGGGCCAAGGCGGCCGGGTTGCGGGTGCGTGGATACCTCTCGATGTGCTTCGGGGATCCGTGGGAGGGCACCGTGCCGGTAGACCAGGTTGTCGGCGCCGGCCAGCGGCTGCTGCAACTGGGCTGTGACCAGCTTTCCCTGGGAGATACCATCGGGGTGGCCACCCCGGGTCACGTTGTCGCATTGCTGAACGGCTTTGTCCGCGGCGGCGTCCGGACCGACACCCTGGCGGTGCACTTCCACGACACCTACGGCCAGGCGTTGTCCAATACTCTTGCCGCCCTGCGCTTCGGGGTTACCTGCGTGGACGCCTCGGCCGGTGGACTCGGCGGCTGCTCCTACGCCGAGTCGGCCACCGGCAACCTGGCCACCGAGGACCTGGTGTGGATGCTGAACGGGCTGGGTATCGAGCACGGGGTGGATCTCGACGCCTTGGTGCGGACCAGCACCTGGATGGCCCATCAGCTCGGCAGACCATCCCCATCCC
The DNA here is from genome assembly GCA_050699875.1 of Pseudonocardiaceae bacterium. Lineage (GTDB taxonomy): Bacteria > Actinomycetota > Actinomycetes > Mycobacteriales > Pseudonocardiaceae. The sequence goes on along the minus strand of JBOHFX010000134.1, from coordinate 16,356 downwards.
GAGTGGTCCAAGCACTGAGCCGCCTAGCGGTTGGGGGCTCTTCAAGGACTGAAGAGCTCCCAACCCCGGGCCTTACACGACCTCGTTGAGCTTGCCGGTCGCCACGTCGAAGACGAACCCGCGGACGTGATCCTTGTTCGGGATGAATGGGCTGGCCTTGATCCGTGCGATGGACTGCCGGACGTCTTCGTCAAGGTCTGGGAAGGCCTCAGCCGACCACGCCGGCTTGATCCCGGTCTCATCCTGGATCGACTTCTTGAACTGATCGTCGGTGAAGGTGAGCATGCCGCAGTCGGTGTGATGGATCAGAATGATCTCTTGGGTGCCGAGCAGCCGCTGGCTGATCGCCAACGAGCGGATCTCGTCGTCGGTGATCACGCCTCCGGCGTTGCGGATGACGTGTGCCTCACCCTCGTTCAGGCCCAGGATGCGGTAGACGTCCAGGCGGGCGTCCATGCAGGCCACGACGGCAAGGCTTTTGGCGGGCGGGAGCGGCAACGGGCCGGAGAAGGATTCGGCGTAGCGGGTGTTGTTGGCGAGCAGTTCATCGGTGACGGACACGAACTCTCCTGGTGTGTGGGGGGAATCGGGCACCAAGGATCGGCCGCGCGGGGCGGGGGAGGCCATGCACCGTCGCGCGGCCTAGCTACAGAACTGATCGAAAGCGTTCATGCGGCGGCTCGGCCAGAACTGCTCGAGCAGGACACGCCGCATGCGCATATCGTTACCCGTTGTTCGTCGCGCAGGCAAGAGCTTCAACGGATCGGGTGCTTCACCGTGCATGCCACCTTGGCGCACAGCGAGTGACGTGTGGTGCGACACTTCCTGATGGCCAGTGATCTCGACTTCGACGGCGCCCACGTCTACGCCATCCCGATGACGATGCGGTTTCGGGGAGTCACTGTCCGCGAAGGGATGCTCATCGAGGGCCCTGCCGGATGGGGTGAGTTCTGCCCGTTCCCGGAGTACGGCGACCGGGAGTCGGCGCCCTGGCTGGCCGCCGCGGTCGAGCAGGCAACTGTGGGCTGGCCGGAGCCGGTGCGGACGCGTATCCCGGTCAACTGCACCATCCCAGCGGTGACACCGCAGCGTGCCCATGAGATCACCACGAAGTCCGGTTGCCGTACCGCCAAGGTCAAAGTCGCCAATCACCCCGAGTCGCTGGCCGAGGACCTCGCCCGGGTCGAGGCGGTCCGGGATGCGCTCGGTACGCGCGGGGCGATCCGGGTGGACGCCAATGGGGTCTGGGACGTCGATACCGCCGTCGCGCACATCAGCGAACTGGACAAGGCGGCAGCAGGGTTGGAGTACGTTGAGCAGCCCTGCCGCACCATTGCCGAACTCGCCGCCGTCCGCCGCCGGGTCGAGGTCCGCATCGCGGCTGACGAGTCGATCCGCCGTGCCGAGGATCCGCTGCGGGTCGCCGTCGCGGGCGCGGTCGACATCGCAGTGATCAAGGGCACCCCGTTGGGGGGTGTCCGGCGTTCCCTGCAGGTCGCAGCGGCCGCCGGACTGCCCTGCGTGGTCTCCTCCGCGTTGGAGACCAGCGTCGGCCTGGCCGCGCAGGTTGCACTTGCCGGGGCGCTGCCCCAGCTGGACTTCGCCTGCGGCCTCGGCACGTTGCCGCTGCTGTGCGGCGACGTGGTCGCCGAAGCCGATGCGCTGCAACCCTCCACGGGCTACCTACCTGTGCTGCGCGCACCGGCCGCACCCCAGCCGGGGCTCTTGAAGGCACACCAACCGGCCGACCCGCAACGGGCGAACTGGTGGCGCGAGCGGCTGCGACGGGTGCGCATGCACCTGTAGCCGATCACTGTTGAAGCAGAGTCAACGCGGCGTCGTGCAGCAGCCCGTTGGACGACAGGGCCGTACCACCATCGAATCGAGCGACCCCGCGAAGGTCGGTGAACCGGCCACCGGCCTGCTCCACCAGCACCTGCGCGGCGGCCACGTCCCATGGGCTGACGACCGGCTCGGCCGCAACGTCGATCGCCCCCTCGGCGACCAGACAGTGCTGCCAGAAATCGCCGAAAGCCCGGTTCTCCCACGTTGCGTCGATCAGCGAAAGGTAGGACTCCCGGCTGCGATGCGTTGCCCAACTGCCCAAGTGCGTGGTGGAGACGTAGGCATCGGCCAGTTCGCCGACCCTGGACACCGTGATGGTTCGAGTCGCCCCGTGCGCATCTCGGGTATGGGAGCCTGCTCCGGCGGCGGCCCACCAGCGTCGCCGCAGCGCTGGCGCGCTGATCACTCCAACCACCGGCCTGCCGCGCTCCACGAGCGCGACGAGAGTTGCCCAGACCGGCACACCGCGGAGGAAGTTCTTGGTCCCGTCGATGGGATCCAACAACCAAACCCGGCGGGTTTCGTCGGCTGTGTCGGCTGCGCCGCCGGGGGACGGTCCGCCGCGCTCCTCGCCGAACACCAGGTCCTGTGGCCGCTGCACCTGCAGCACCGTGCGGATCGCATCTTCGACGGCCAGATCGGCATCGGTGACCGGAGTCCGGTCGGGCTTGCGGTCGACCCGCAAGTCGGCCGCGCCCGCACGGTCCAGTGTGATCCGGTCGGCGGTCTCGGCCAAGGTCAGGGCCAGGGCGAGATCCGAGGCGAGGTCGGTCATGGCAGCACAGGCTGCCACGTCGGCCCAAGTCAAATCGGCCTAGTCTGATGGAATGCCCACTGTGCTGCTTGCCGAGGACGACACCGGCATTGCCGTGCCGCTGTCCCGCGCTCTGCAGCGAGAGGGCCATGAGGTGGTGGTGGTCGGCGACGGCCACACCGCATTGACCTTCGCCAATCAGGATGAGGTCGACCTGCTGGTGCTCGACCTCGGGTTGCCGGGGATGGATGGCCTAGACGTCTGCCGCCGCCTGCGCCGAGCGCGCCCTGACGTGCCGGTGCTGATGCTCACGGCCCGAACCGACGAGGTGGACTTCGTCGTCGGGCTGGACGCGGGCGCTGATGACTACGTCGCCAAGCCGTTCCGGTTGGCCGAGCTGTTGGCCCGGGTGCGGGCCCTGTTGCGGCGCACCGCGCCGGACGCGCTGGAGGTCGGTGTGGTTCGGATGGACCTCGCCGGTCGCCGGGTGCTCATCGAAGGGGCCGAGATCGCGTTAGCGAACAAGGAATTCGAACTGTTGCGGGTACTGCTGTCCCGGCCGGGGCAGGTCGTCAGCCGCGAGGAGATTTTGCGCGAGGTGTGGAAAGACCCCGAACTCAAGAACTCCAAGACGCTGGATATGCACATGTCATGGCTACGCCGCAAGATCGGCAGCAGCCGGATCGCCACTGTCCGAGGAGTCGGGTTCCGCTTCGACGCGCTGTAGAAAATCTCGTAAACCGGCGTAGCGTTCGGCCGTGCGGTGGAGGATCCTGCAGGCCACGCTGATCGCGGTGGCGATCACCGGGCTGGTGCTGGGCGGCCCGCTGGTGTTCGCCTCGTGCCGGCTCGTGGAGCACGAAACCCGGGCCGACCTGCGGACCCGCTTGGAGCAGGTGGTTGCTCACCTGGATGGCCAGCGCTCGGCCGTGACGGACCTGCGCTCGGTCGCGCCGACGCTGCCACCCCGCGGGCAGCTGGTGGTGCAGTCGCCGTGGAGCGGCCGTTCGGTGCTCGGCACTGATCCGGGTCCCGGCGCAGTGGTGGAGTCGCTACCGCTGAGCCAGGGACGTACCGCCCAGCTCGCGGTGCCCAGCGGCGGGGTCTGGCGCGGTCAGCTGCGCGCGGTCGCGCTGGTCAGTCTTCTGGTGGGGTTGTCGGTGGGGATCGGCGTAGCCATCGCCACCGTCACCGCCCGGCGGCTGGCCGGGCCGCTGGAGGACCTCGCCGACCGAGCCGCCCGGCTAGGCACCGGCGATTTCCACACTGCACCGGCCAGGCATGGCATTCCGGAGCTCGACCGGGTCGCCGAGCTGCTGGATACTTCGGCGGCCGCGCTGGCCGAGCTCATCGCCCGGGAACGTCACCTCGTCGGTGATGTGTCCCATCAGCTGCGCAGCAGGCTGACTGCGCTGCAGCTGCGACTGGACGAGCTGGCCGCGCACCCCGACCCGGCTACCGCCGCCGAGGCCGAGGCGGCGCTGGAGCAAGCCGAGCGGCTCGGCGCGGTGCTCGATGACCTGCTGCGGGCCACCGAGGAGGTCCGGGCCGCCACTGCCGAGCCGGTCGAGCTCGCCGACCTGCTTGGCGAGGTGGTCGCCGACTGGCAGCCGCAGGCCGACGCCGACCAGCGGCCGCTGCGGCTGCGGGTGGCCGATGGGCTGGTCGCCCGGGTCACGCCCGGCCGGCTGCGGGAAGCGCTCGGAGTGCTGATCGACAACGCCCTACGGCACGGCGCCGGCTTGGTGACGCTGTCGGCGCGGTGGACCGGTGTGAAACCGGACCGGATGGTCGTGGTGGAGGTGACCGACGGCGGTGCAGGCGTGCCGGAGGAACTGGCCGCGCACGTCTTCGATCGGGGGATCTCGGGGGCCTCCTCGACCGGTGTCGGGTTGGCGCTTGCCCGGGCGCTGATCGAGGCGGACGGGGGACGACTGGAGCTCAGCTCGGCCCGGCCGGCGAGGTTCGCTGTTTACCTGCGGGTACCGCGCAGCGAGGAGCCGGCCGGGGTTCCACGCCCGGGGACCAGCGTGGTTCGTTGACCGGCGCGTGTCAGCAGCCGGGCCGGCGATCAGGCAACCGGGACTTGGCGGCGCACGTTCTCGTCGGGAAAGACGTATCGCCGGAATGCCCACCACCGGAAAATCATCGCCAGCAGCGTGCCGATCACGTTGGCGCTGGCGAAATCGGCGGCCTCCTGTGCCAGCAGGCTGACCTCCGGGACCTGCCAGTCCAGCACGTACCGCGAGATCCACAGTGGGATGGCGTTGATCACTAATCCGATTCCGCAGACCAGGAAGAACAGCGCGGCCTCGTGGTGCCGTTCCCGGCCGCCTCTGGTGCGGAAGGACCACTCCCGGTTAAGCACGTAGGACACGATGGTCGCCACCAGCACTGCGACGATCTTGGCGGTGACCGGCTTTGGCTCGAGGACGGTCGTCTTGAGCAACGTGAACAGCGTGATGTCCACGACGTAGGTGGTCCCGCCGACGAGGGCGAACTTCACCAGCTCCCGGTGGCGAACCGCGATGTTGCGGTAGGGCTGCGGGATCCGGAAGAGCACGGCATCGACCATGGACACGGCCGCAGTGTACGAACCGCAGGCAGGAGCCTTTACACGCAGCCGAGGCTCAGCAACGCTCGTGCAGGCTAATTACGCTTCGTCCCGGCTGCAGAACCTTGACCGTCCTGCTGCCGCGCTTCGGTCCATTTGGCGTGCTCCTGCGAGACCAAGCCTTCGAGACGTTCGGCGAGGACGCGGTGCCGGTCGTCGGTGCTGTAGGGCCCGGCAGCGGCGAGGTACAGGTACTTCTCGTGCTTGAGGGCTTCGGCGGTGGAGCGGTACAGCAACCAGTTGGTCTGCCACTGGTAGAGCTGTTGGACGCCTTCGGCGACGACAACGAGAGCCGCGAGCGTCGCGGTGACCGCGGCGGCGGCTTGGAGACCGGCGAAGACCGGCACCGCGGCGCCGACGACGAGCTGGCCGAGCTTGACCCGTTTGTAGGCCTTCTGGGCGGCCACGCCTTTACGGTCATGCACAGTTGTCGCCGACCAACCCGGTAGCTGTGTGGTCGAGTTCGCCGAACGGCAGAACTGGTCACCAAAGTCGAAGCCCAGTTAAGATCAGTAATTTGTGGATCCTCGTACCGGGTTGCCCGTCGTCGGCATGGTGGGGGCGGGGCAGCTGGCCCGGATGACCCACCAGGCCGCCGTGGCGCTTGGCCAGTCCCTGCGGGTGCTGGCCACCGGCCCGGGTGACGCCGCCGCGCTGGTGGCCCCTGACGTCGTCTTCGGCCAGCACGACGATCTGGCCGCGCTGCGCCGGTTGGCGGTGGGCTGCGACGCGGTCACCTTCGACCACGAGCACGTCCCGATGGAACACCTGCGGGTGCTGGTTGCCGAGGGGGTGCGGGTCTACCCGGGTCCACATGCATTGCGGTATGCCCAGGACAAACTGTTGATGCGCCAGACGCTGGCCGACCTGGGGGTGCCCGTCCCGCCGTTTCGAGAGGTGATTCAGCCGGAGCACGCGGTGTCGTTCGGTGCCGAGCACGGTTGGCCCTGCGTGCTCAAGGCGGCCCGTGGTGGCTACGACGGGCGAGGCGTGTGGATGGTCAACACTGCCACCGGCGCGCACCGGCTGGTTGCCGAGCTGCTCGCCGCGGGTGTCCCTTTGCTGGTCGAACAGCGCGTGGTGATGCGGCGGGAACTGGCCGTGCTGGTGGCCCGCTCACCTTTCGGGCAAGGGGCGGTGTGGCCTGTGGTGCAGACGGTGCAGCGGGACGGGATCTGTGTCGAGGTGCTCAGTCCGGCACCGGGCCTGGACGGTGAGCTCGCGCAGGTGGGCCAGCAACTGGCGCTGCGGGTGGCGGCGGAGCTGGGGGTGGTCGGCGTGCTGGCCGTTGAGCTCTTCGAGATGCCCGGTGGGCAGTTACTGGTGAATGAGCTGGCCATGCGGCCGCACAACAGCGGGCATTGGACCATCGAAGGCGCCGCGACGTCCCAGTTCGAGCAGCACCTGCGGGCGGTGCTGGATTATCCGTTGGGGTCCACCGCACCGCGTGCCCCGGCCTGCGCGATGGCCAACGTACTGGCCTCCGGCACCCCGCCCATGATCGGCTTGGATGAGCGACTGCACCACCTGATGGCCCGCTACCCGCAGGCGAAGGTCCACCTCTACGCCAAGCCGGAGCGGCCCGGGCGCAAGATCGGGCACGTGACGGTGCTCGGGGCGCAGCCGGCGCCGGTGCGCGAGGTGGCGATCGCCTCGGCGGCCTTTCTGGCCACCGGAACCTGGCCGGATGCACACCCGGTGAACGGGCAGGGACGGGAGACGGCGTGAGCCTGGTCGGTGTCATCATGGGTAGTGACTCGGACTGGCCGGTGATGCGCGCCGCGGCGCAAGCCCTGGACGAGTTCGGTGTCGCCCACGAGGTGTCGGTCGTTTCCGCGCACCGCACCCCCGACCGGATGCTCGACTATGCCCGCAACGCCGCGAGCAGGGGGTTAAAGGTGATCATCGCTGGGGCGGGTGGGGCAGCGCACCTGCCCGGGATGGTGGCGTCGGCGACGGTGCTGCCGGTGGTCGGGGTGCCGGTGCCGCTGGCGCACCTGGACGGGCTGGACTCGCTGTTGTCAATCGTGCAGATGCCCGCTGGGATACCGGTCGCGACCGTGGCGGTCGGCGGGGCGCGAAACGCCGGCCTGCTCGCGATCCGCATTCTGGCCGTCTCCGACCCGGCGCTGGCCCAGCAGATCGCGAACTTCCAGCAAGCTCTAGCCCAACGCGTCCTCGATGCCGACGCCACCCTGCGCGCCGACCTTGAGCGACCTTAGCGGGGGGAGGGCAAGCCGTGAACCCGGAGCATGAGGCGCTGCGGGCGGCGGTGCGGGCGCTTTCGGAGAAGGAGATCGCCCCGCACGCCGCGGAGGTCGATGAGCAGGAGCGGTTCCCGCACGAGGCGCAGGCAGCTCTGGTGCGCGCGGATTTCCACGCGGTGCATGTACCGGAGGCCTACGGCGGTCAGGGTGCGGACTCGGTCGCGACCTGCATCGTGATCGAGGAGGTCGCGCGGGTGTGCGCGTCGTCCTCGCTGATCCCGGCAGTGAACAAGCTGGGTACCATGGGTCTGCTGCTGGCCGGCTCCGAGCAGCTGCGCAAGCAGGTGCTGCCGTCGATGGCCGCCGGGTCGATGGTGTCCTACGCGCTGTCCGAGCGAGAGGCGGGTAGTGACGCTGCGGCGATGCGCACCCGGGCCCGCCGCGACGGTGACCACTGGGTTCTCAACGGCACCAAGTGCTGGATCACCAATGCGGGTGAGTCCACCTGGTACACGGTGATGGCTGTCACCGATCCAGATCAGGGTGCCAGCGGGATCAGCGCCTTCATCGTCCACAAGGACGACCCGGGGTTCTCGGTCGGGCCCAAGGAGCGCAAGCTGGGGATCAGGGGCAGCCCCACCCGAGAAATCTACTGCGAAGACTGCACGATCCCCGCCGACCGGATCATCGGCGAACCTGGCACCGGATTCAAGACGGCGCTGCGGACCCTGGATCACACCCGTCCGACTATCGGCGCGCAGGCGGTGGGCATCGCGCAGGGTGCGGTGGACGCCTCGATCGCCTACGTCAAGCAGCGCCGGCAATTCGGCAAGCCGATCGCCGACTTTCAGGGAGTCCAGTTCATGCTGGCCGACATGGCGATGAAGACCGAGGCCGCCCGCCAGCTGGTCTACCGCGCCGCGGCGCGCGCCGAGAGCGGTACGGGCAACGTCGGGTTCGTCTCCTCGGCATCGAAGTGCTTCGCCTCCGACGTGGCCATGGAGGTGACGACCGACGCGGTGCAGCTTTTCGGTGGTTACGGCTACACGCGGGACTTCCCGGTTGAGCGGATGATGCGTGACGCGAAGATCACCCAGATCTACGAGGGCACCAACCAGATCCAGCGCCTCGTGATGGCCCGCGCCCTGCTCGACAGCTAAGTCGACACTCACAGATCTTGGTTCCAGTCGGGTGGTCCAGGCCGTCGGCCGACGTCAGGCCGAACAAGGTCCGGGTTCACCGGCGCTGACGCTCGACACGTAGCCAGCGGCAGCCGTACCGCCCGAGCTCGAGGGTCACCGAACCGTCCTTCGCCACCTGTTCCGATCCGTCGGCCAGCACGTCCTTCAGCAGGCAGGAGCCGTCCAGCCCGGTCAGCTTCAGCGCCGCCTTCGTCGGGTCCGCGCCAAAGTTGTGCACCGCCACGATCGTGGCGCCCTCGGTGTCGCAGCGGTGCGCGAGCACCGCGGCGTCGCCTGCGTCGAGCACGGCGTAGTGACCCCAGGCCAGCTCGGGGCAGGCCCGGTAGGACTCGATCAGCAATCGCATCCAGGACAGCAGCGACTCCGGGTCGCGCTCCTGGGAGGCGACGTTGACCCGATCAGGCCCGTACTCGCCCTCCGGGATCGGACCGGCCAGCTTGGACTCCTCGGCGGTGGAGAAACCGCCGCCTGGCTCCGGTGACCATTGCATCGGGGTGCGCACCGCCAACCGACCCTCCGCCCGGAGATCCTCGCCCATACCGATCTCCTCGCCGTAGAACAGCACAGGCGTGCCAGGCAGCGAGAACAGCAGGCTGTAGACCAACCGGATACGGTCTCGGTCGCCGCCGAGCATGGTCGGCAGCCGCCGGCGCAGCCCGCGGTCGTAGAGCTGCATCTCCGGGTCCGGCCCGAACGCCTCGAACACCTCCCGGCGCTGCGTGTCGGTGAGCTTGTCCAGCGTCAACTCGTCGTGATTGCGGACGAACGTCGCCCAGTGCGCATCCTTCGGTGGCTCAGGCCGGTCGCGCAATGCCTCGGCCAGCGGTTCGGCGTTGCCGCGGGCCAGCGACAGGTACATCCGTTGCATGCCGATGAAGTCGAAGCACATGGTCAGCTCGTCGCGGTCGGCACCAAAGAAAGTCATGGTCTCCGGGTTGGGCAGGTTGACCTCGCCGAGCAGGATTCCCTCACCGCTGCGCCGGCCGAGGAACGCCCGCAGGTCGGCAAGGTAATCGTGCGGGTCCGGGAGCTGCCCGGCGTCGTCCTGCCCGGTGGTCTCCAGCAGGAACGGAACGGCGTCGACCCGGAACCCGGACAGCCCGAGCTGCAGCCAGAAGCCGATCGTCCGCGCGATCTCGTCGCGTACCATCGGGTTCGCGACGTTGAGGTCGGGCTGGTGCTTGTAGAACCGGTGCAGGTAGTACTGGCCGGCGACCTCGTCATAGGTCCAGACGCTGGTCTCCTGGTCCGGGAACACGATGCCCTGCGGGCCATCCGCCGGCGGTTCGTCTTCCCAGACGTACCAGTCCCGGTAGGGCGAGTCGGGGCTGCTGCGGGCGCTCTGGAACCACGGGTGCTGGTCAGAGGTGTGATTGACCACCAGGTCGGCGATCACCCGCATACCGCGGTCGCGCGCGGTGCGCACGAACTCGACTAAGTCACCGTGGCTGCCCAGCCTGGCGTCGACGCCGTAGAAGTCGGTGATGTCGTATCCGTCGTCGCGGTCCGGCGAAGGGTAGTACGGCATCAGCCACACGCAGGTCACGCCGAGCCGGTCCAGGTGGTCGATGCGCTGGCATAGGCCACGGAAGTCGCCACATCCGTCGCCGTTGCTGTCCTGGTAGGTCTCGACATCCAGGCAGTAGATGACCGCGTTCTTCCACCACAGGTCGGACGTACGGGTCAGCCTCATGACAGCTCCGGTAGGACGTGGGCGCCGAACGCGTCGATGAAAGCGTCCTGCTCCTGGCCGACGTGGTGGAGGTAGATCTCGTCGAAGCCCAGCTCGGCGTATTCCTTGAGCCACGCGGCATGCCTGCCTAGAGCAGCCGAAACGTTCACCACCTCGGCCACCTTCGCCGGGGGAACGTGCTTGGCAACCTCGTCGAAGTGTTCGGTTAGCTCGAGATCCCAGGGCACCGGTGGAGCGAACACGTTCGTCCGCCACTGATCGTGCGCGATCGCCAGCGCGGCGCCCTCGTCCGGCGCCCAGCTCAAGTGCACTTGGAGGTGCAGCTTGCCGCGCCCACCGGCGTCGCGATAAGCGTCGACCATCTTCCGCAGTTGCTCGATTGGCGCGTTCACGGTGATAAGACCGTCGGCCCACTCCGCGCACCAGCGCGCGGTCTCCACGCTCACTGCCGCCCCGACCAGCGCCGGCATCTCCTGCGGGCGGGTCCACACCCGCGCCCGGTCGACCCGGACCAGCCCGTCGTGGCTTACCTCCTCACCGGCGAGCAGCGCGCGGATCACGTCGACCGACTCGCGCAGCCGCACGCTGCGCAGCTCCTTGCGGGGCCAGCGGTCGCCGGTGATGTGCTCGTTGCTCGCCTCGCCAGTGCCCAGCGCCGCCCAGAACCGGCCGGGGTACATCGCGGCCAGCGTGCCGATGGCCTGCGCGATGATCGCCGGGTGGTAGCGCTGACCAGGAGCGTTCACCACGCCGAAGGGCAGCGAAGTGGCCTGCAGCGCCGCGCCCAGCCAGCACCACGCGAACGCTGACTGCCCCTGCCGCTCGCTCCACGGCGAGAAGTGGTCCGAGCACATCGCTGCGCCGAATCCAGCCTGCTCGGCGCGGGTCACGGCATCGAGCAGCTCGGACGGATGGATTTGCTCATGGGACGCGTGCAGACCGTACACCGTCACGCCGGGAGTGTAACCCGATCGCGGCGTGGTGACACACAACGACGTCTGGCTGTAGTGATGATCGTCGCTATCCTCTACCCGCCCGGAACGGCCGCCGATGCCCAACACCAGCACGTCCCGACCTCAGGCGTCACACCGGCCAGATGCACTGTCTGATCATCCTGAGCGCCGTCCGGTCATGGCTCCTGGGAATTACTCGGCCGCAGGTTCGAGTCCTGGGCCGACCCGACTGTGCCGACCCGACCATGACGCTGCGCGTCTTGCTCGGCCACGGCCAAACCACGCCTTCATGATCACTGGATACTTTCGCGGTTACTTAATGACTCCTGAACAGCGCCAAACGATCGCACACATCGAGCGTTCGTGACCACACCGTGCCGTGAACCAAGGCCCATCCGAGTTTTGATCAGTTGACCTACTGGGAACCACTTTTTGCCAACCTGGAATTGAGCAGTCGCCGGTAACCGGACTTGATGGCAAACCCGATGATCACAGACGCGAGCCAGATCACCGGCACGATAACCGGAACCGTAATGGTCTAGCGTCAATCTTACTCAGTTCTGATGCCTCTTTTTATCTCCCGCGTGGGTTTCCTCTGGAGGAGCCTCAGCCGTAGCCGGATCCGGCTCTTCATCACCCGCGCCCAAATTCTTTTCTTCCCCAGTCTGATTCACATGCTCTTCCACCGCATCTGCGGGAGGCGCACCTCCTGGCGGAGTATGAGGTTCGGACATCCTCGGCTCCTCTCTCCATTGAGGAAAAACATCTGGGCCCTACTCGGTCAGGATTGACCGTACTCTTCCGTCGCCGCGCAGACCAGTGCTCGCTTCACATGGACCCTGCCTGGCCCCATTGGCGTTAAGTTAAGAGGGTGCTGGCATCAGCCAGTACGTGATCGTTGTGAGCGGAGTCAGTCGGGCTGACTCGCCTGGTTTGCGGGTTTTGTACCGGCCGCCCGCTCGTTTCGTTTCCCGGTTGTAGCGGCGGCCTGGACGCGACGGGACGAGGTGGGGGGCGACCGCACTGCGCCTCACCGTACGACGGCGACGATCGATCGACGCGCCGACCAACCGGATCCAGTGCGTCGTGCCGCCCTGCTCGACGGCTAGATCAATGATCGCGTACCGGCCGTCACTTCGAGCTGCTGGAGCTCCCGCCACCACCCGAGCCGCCGCCACCCGACGAGCCGCCGCCACCCGACCGGCTGCCGCCACCCGACCGGCTCCCGCTTTGCCCGCCGCCACCAGACCCCTTCGCCTGTCCGGAAAAAGTCGACTGAGAACCCTTCGAGCCACCAGATGGGCCGCTGCTGCCAGGGCCGCTGGACGGTCCAGTGGACGGCCGCGTGCCACCTGTGCCTCCACTCCCACCTTTCGGGAACTTCGCCACGAACTGACGTGCCGCGGCCTCGACCTGTTCGCGCGACGGTTTGGGCTTCGGCGGACTCGCGGGCGGTTGGCTGACTGGCGGTTTCGGTGGCGACTCAGGCTTTGGTTTCGGCTTCGTCTCCTGAGGTGGAGCGGGCCTTCCTGGCTCTGCCGGGCGCCGCTGGGCGTGATCTCCCGACGTCGCTTGCTGCCCAACGTTGGCCGCATTGGCCGTGTTGCCCGGCTGCAAGGGCTGTGACGCTGAGCCGGATTGACCCACGACCACCGGCAACCCGCCACTACGGTGCGCAGCGGTGAGTTCGGGACGGACTTCCCTTGTGGGGATTGATCGCCGGTCGGGGGCTGCCAACGTACCCGGCCGGGCAGCGACCTGATCGCTCACAGCACCCGAATCATTGCGACCCGGGGCCGGAACATTGGCCTGGCCAGGCACTTGTGGTGCCGCCGATTCGGCGGACGTTGCCGCCGGGAAGAGCGGCACGACGATCCACACTGCCAGTACCGCCACAGCAACGATCACTCCACCGGCTACGGCGTTGACGCTAGATCGCGGGCTCGGTGGTCGGTGTCGCCCAGGCGGGCCGGTGTTCCCTCCGGGTCGCCGAAACAACTGCTCTGGCCTGATCCTTGGTCTCGCCGGTGGGCGCGGCTGCGGTGCGGCCGGCTCAGGCGGTCCGACGCTCTCTCGGGGTCGCCGAAATGGCTGCCCAAGCCGAGCTTCCCGGATGGCAGGTGGGGGCGGCTGTGGGGGGAGTGTCCCGGGCGGTTCGACGTTTCTTTGCGGCCGCCTGAACAGCTCGCTGAGCCGAACCTCCCCTCCTGCTGCAGGTGGAGCAGCTTGCGGAGGGGGCGGGCCAGGCGGTCCGGCGTTTGCCCGGGGTCGCTGAAACAGTTGACCTGGCCAGCGCCGTTGCCTCGCGGGCCGGCGTGCCGGCCGCCCACGTGCGCTTCTATTCCGCGGAATTGGATCAGGCATGCTCAGCTCCGGCTGGCTCTAGTAAGGGCTGGTGCGACAGTGGGCCCCGCCGTCGGCGCAGCCTGCAAAGGTGCCAGGTCAGCGACGCCTGCAACGCCGTGAACGCCGCAGGTTGCACACTCAGGGGAGTAACACACGGCCGCCGGGAAGGTCCGCTGCGCTTGCGCGTCGTAAACGATCAGCTTCGGTGTGACGTGCTTAAGCCCTGACGCGCCGGCAAGAGCCCGCACGGTCTCAGCCACCTGAATCGACGCGACAACGCCATTAAGAAATATGACCGAAGGCATCGCCTCCTCGGTGCCGTAACCGTGCGCTCGTTCGTACTCCTGTACCTCTGGCGGCGCTAAGTCATATGCAGCGCGCTGCGCATCGATGAAGCCGCGGCACTCGAGGCAGCCGACCCCTGGTGCAACTACTTGAACTTGCCCTCCCACTCTGGCCGGCAGGCTGTCGGTTTCGAGCCGAGCGCCCGAGCCGGCATCGATAAATGGTATGAGATAGCGAATCGAAAAGTGATTCAACGACAGCCGGGCGCCGTGCCCGTCGACGCAGCCGAGCAGTAGATCTGCTGCTTTAGCGTGGTTGAGAGCCACGCTGTCCAGGAATGGAGCCGCCACGGCTGTCACCGCGACATCAGGCGCCACCCGCTTGATCAGTTCCCGGAACACATCGACCTTGTACCGTCCGACGTCGCCCGGTTCAGCACCGATGAGACGGTTGAGATTACTCAGTTCGGTACGGTCTGGATCAATGAGTGTCAGGTGGCCGACGCCGAGGTAGGCGAGTTCCAAGGCAACGAACGAGCCAAGGCCGCCAACTCCGACGACGGCTATCCGTGCTTTTGAGAGGGCCTCTTGCGTGGCGGCGCCCAGTAGGGGTAGCTGCCGGCTGCGACGGGCGTCGAGTAAAGGGGCTGACTCAGGCGCCGCGCTGGATGCGGGAAGGTAGCGTAAAACTGGTGAATCGTCGGCGAGACTACCCACGACAGTCACCTGTCTCACGGGCACGATCGCCCCGGTCGCACGCTGGTAATAATGAGCATCGAAGCTGTTTTGCCCAACGACCATGGTGGCGTGGTAGAACGGCTCAGGTAGCATCGAGGCGAGGCGGGCCATCTTGACACGGTCGTTGGACCAGTCAATGCCGCTAAACGTGGTTTGAGGCCCCGAATCAAAGGGGTGCGAGTGAACCTCGATCAAACTCCAGCCCTCTTGGCGACACCGGGTCAACGCGGCTGCCACAAACCGGCCGTTCGGGCCGATCGCCGAAGGTGACTGATGATCTAGATCCGTCGGTCGTGCGCTTATCAGCTCGTGACCTACCAACCGTATCCTGCTCGCTGACACGTTGGGCGCGGCGAGGATGAAGGCCAACTGCTCATACCCCCCACATCGCCCTGGCCCGCTGCCGTGCGGAGACAGCAGGTGTGCGCGGAGCTGCGACCAGAGCTTCGAGCTAAGTACAATGTCATGCACCTGAGGTCTCATCATCTAGCCCCCCACTCAAAGTGCGCCGGTCGCGGAAGATCGTCCCGATCAGGTTCAGGTAGGTGACCAGACTGTGGCCGCGCACGAAGTCGGCGCCGCCGACAGGTCGCCAGCCGATCAGGTGTACGCAGAAGTGCCCCCATCCGTGGCTGAGGTGTTCCTTATCGTTGCTCGGGCCGCGGGTGAAGAAGTGATTGATCGGCTGACCTTTTTCTGTCCGGAGATCGTGATCCGTCCAGAACCACTCCGGTGGCACCGAGGGGTAGCCGGGGGTTCCGTGAGGAATGTCGATGAGTAGCTCGACATAAGCCTTGTTCCAGCCCTTGGCAAGCGGAAAGCGCTCGACGTAGAACCATACGCCACTCTCCGTGTCGAAGCGAACCTCACCGAACCGTTGTGACAATAACAGCGCCTCGGTTTTGAGCCGGCTGAGTCTGCGCCGGGTTTCGAGATCTTTTGTTATCGGTGGCATTCTGGACCGGCCGTGTGCCCATAGCTGAACGGCGTCACCACCGAGTAGTCGACCGCGTCACCAGGCAGGGGTTTATGGTCATCGAGCTTCACGATCTGGCCGTTGGGCATACTCGCCATCACCCAATCAGAGAGTACGCTGTTGGTGTGCCGCTTCAGGTCGGCGGCAGTCGGTCGGTCCTCGCGCACGTCGATAATCTCGCCGTTAACCATGTAGTTGCCCATCTCAGCGCCTTCTCTCCTCGGTCGAGTATCTCTGACGTCTAATGACTGCTCAGTGTATGGCAGGAGAAACAAGATCTCAGCAGGTAGGTCAACCAGGGCGGAGACCTGGCGGTTGGTTTCAATCTGTCGCCGCTGGCGTCCTATACGCTCAGCTGTCGGCCGGGTGATGGAGCAAGTACGGATTGTCACCGTGCACGGGCCCTTCCATGGCACAGGAAGTACACTCGAGTTGGTCGCAGTCGCGATTCGATGGTGCGGACGGCCCGTTCGTGCTGTCATGATCCACCTCGTAGTGATCCGTGACCCTTCATCGTTTTGCGGCAAGGTGGCGTTACGCTTACGGACATATATAGCTTTAAGCAATGAGTCGTAAGCACAGTGATGCAATGGGGTGTGCTCTTCGCGGCGTACACGTGATTCGCGCCGTTTGTGGATACCCGACGGCTGATTCTACCGACCGCTTTCCCCGGCCATGCTCGTAAGCTTCGCTCTGGTCGGCGTACTAGCGACGGCCGAGGGCCAGTTGAGACCGGCGCCGCGG
>JBOHFX010000133.1:0-13731 GCA_050699875.1 Pseudonocardiaceae bacterium | reverse complement strand
GTGGCAAACAGTGTGAGAACACTGTTTGCCACTCACGAGCGCCCTCAAGGAGAGCGCATGCTCTGGCAGCCCGACCCTGACACCGTCGCCCGCACCCGGATGGCAGCTTTCCGAGACTGGCTGGTGTCCGCCCGTGGAGTCGTGGCGGCGGACTACGACGCGTTGTGGCGCTGGTCGGTGGCTGATCTGGACAGCTTCTGGGGCGCCTTCGCCGAGTTCGCCGGCGTCCGCTTCCACGCTGCGCCACAGCGGGTGCTCACCGGGGAGTCGATGCCTGGGGCGCGATGGTTTCCGGGCGCGACGCTGAACTACGCCGAGCACGCCCTGGCGCCCGGGCCCGGCAAGGGCGATGACGACCTGGCGGTGATCTTCCGTCGGGAGGATGATTTTCGGGATCAGCTGAGCTTCGGGTTGTTGCGGCAGCGGGTCGCCGCGGCGCGCTCGGTGCTGGCCACGTTGGGTGTCGGCCGGGGAGACCGGGTGGTCGCCCTGGCCCCGAACTCACCGGACACCCTGGTGGCCTTCCTCGCCACGGCCAGCCTGGGCGCGATCTGGTCGTCGTGCTCCCCAGACTTCGGGCCCCGGGCGATCGCCGACCGGTTCACTCAGCTCGAGCCCACTGTGCTGATCGCGGTGGACGGGTACCTCTACGGCGGCAAGTCCTTCGATATCCGGTCCACGGTGGACGCGCTGCGCCGGCAGTTGCCCTCGCTGAGGGCCACGCTGACACCGGTGGAGTGGGACGACCTGCTGGCCGCGCACTCCGGTGCTGAATTGACGTTCGAGGCGGTGGACTTCGACCATGCCCTGTGGGTGCTGTATTCCTCGGGCACCACCGGACTGCCCAAGGGCATCGTGCAGGGCCACGGCGGGATCGTCGTGGAGCACCTCAAGTCGCTGCTGCTGCAGTCGGATCTCGGTACGGGCGACCGGTTCTTCTGGTTCACCACCACCGGCTGGATGATGTGGAATCTTTTGATCAGCGGCCTGCTGGTGGGTGCCACGATTGTGCTCTACGACGGCAGCCCGGGGTATCCCGACTTGGGCGCGTTATGGCGGTTGGCCGCCGAGGAGGGGGTGAGCTACTTCGGCACGTCGGCACCGTTCATCCAGTCTTGCCGTAAGGCCGGGGAAAGGCCGGGCGCTGAGGTTGATCTCACCTTGCTGCGGGCGATCGGTTCGACCGGGGCGCCACTGCCGCCGGAAGGGTTCCGCTGGATCGCCTCGGAGATCGGTGGCGACGTGCAGATCTGCTCGGTATCGGGGGGCACCGACCTGTGCACGGCCTTCGTCTGCGCCGCGCCGGACGTGCCGGTCTGGGAGGGCGAGATCTCCTGCCGGGCTCTGGGAGCGGCGGTGGTGGCGCTGGACGAGGCCGGGGCCCAGCTGCTCGACGAGGTAGGCGAGCTGGTCATCGCCAAGCCGATGCCGTCGATGCCGGTGTGCTTCTGGAACGACCCGGACGGGGTGCGGCTGCGCGAGGCGTATTTCGACGTCTACCCGGGCCGGTGGCGGCACGGTGACTGGATCAGGATCACCCCGCGTGGCTCGTGCGTGATCTACGGGCGGTCAGATGCCACCCTCAACCGGGGCGGTGTGCGGATGGGCACGGCCGAGTTCTACGCCGTGATCGAGGGGGTGGACGGAGTGCTCGACTCGCTGATCATCGACACCGCCGGCGCCGCCCCGGGCGAGCTGCTCTGCTTCGTGGTCCTCGCCGCCGGGATGTCGCTGACCGAGGTCGAGCCGCAACTGCGCGGGGCCCTGCGGGAGAACCTGTCGCCACGGCACGTGCCTGATCGGTTCATTGTGGTCGAGGAGGTGCCCCGCACTCTCAACGGCAAGAAATGCGAGGTGCCGGTCAAGAAGATCCTCGCCGGCGTCGATCCGGAGCGCGCTGTCAGTTCGGGTGCCCTGCGCAACCCGGATTCCCTACTCCCGTTTATCGCCCTACATCGGACCCTGCATTCTGGGGGCAGATCGCAGTAATCAGGTCTGTCCCTCGAGTGTCACCGGGATGGGGGCTGGACAAGGCCGGTTTGGTAGGCGGCGGCGACTGCTTGTGCCTTCTCGCGGACCCCGAGTTTCATCATCACTCGGGCAAGATGCGTCTTGACGGTGGCTTCGCTGATGAACAGCTCGACGGCGACATCGGCGTTGGACAGGCCTCGGGCCATCAGGGAGAGCACTTCCCGCTCGCGTGGGGTCAGCTGGGCCATCTCCGCGGGAGTAGGGGTGTGTGGTTCAGGCCTCGCGGCGAATTCATCGATGAGCCGGCGAGCTACGGCGGGATCCAGCCAGGCCTCGCCGGCGACTACCGAGCGGACTGCGTTGACGATCTCAGCTGGGGCGGCGTCTTTGAGGAGAAAACCAGAGGCGCCCGCGCGCAAGGCGGCGTAGACGGCTTCATCGATGTGATAGGTCGTGAGGATGATGATCCCGACGGGCTGGCCGCTCTGCGCGGTCAGACCTTCTTCGACCATCGCGCGGGT
The DNA here is from genome assembly GCA_050699875.1 of Pseudonocardiaceae bacterium. Lineage (GTDB taxonomy): Bacteria > Actinomycetota > Actinomycetes > Mycobacteriales > Pseudonocardiaceae. The sequence continues at coordinate 11,239 of JBOHFX010000133.1, read as the reverse complement.
GGCGGCGACCCCGTCGGTGCCCGGCATCCGGACATCCATGAGGACCACATCCGGGCGTTGAGCGCGGACCTGGGTGAGCGCCTCTTGACCATCGGCGGCTTCGGCGACGACGGTGATGTCGTCCTCGGCGTTGACCAGCATGACGATGCCGGCTCGGACCAGCGGTTGGTCATCGACTACCACGACTCGGATCACGCTGACACCTTCCCTTGATCCCCCAGGCCCTCGCTGAACCTATTGGTGGTGGTCGGGGAGTTCTGCGTGGTGCCCGCGAGGGGCAGGGTCGCAGTCAGCCGGTAGCCACCGTTGGGATCGGGTCCTGCGTGCAGGCGCCCGCCTGCCGCGTGGGCCCGCGCGCGCAGGCCCACCAGGCCACGACCGACGGATAGTGCCTGCCCGCGGCGCGCTTGTGCAAGATCGATGTCGTTGTCGATCTGGATGAGCAGGCTGCGGGGTTCCCAGGCCAGCCTCAGGTGCGGATTGGACTTTACGCCGGCGTGTTTGAGGACGTTGGTCAGGCCTTCCTGCACGATCCGGTACGCGGCCAGGTCGATACTCGGGTCCAGGTTGCGGGGTGTGCCCTCGACATGGACGGTGACCGGCATGCCACCGTCTCGTAGCGAGGTGAGCAACATGGTCAGATCCGCCAGTCCCGGTTGTGGCCCGAGTTCGCCTATACCCGCAGCGTAACTACCAGGGTCACTGGCCTCCAGCACTCCGAGTAGGCGTCGCAACTCAGCCATCGCCTGTTTACCCGTGGTTTCAATGTTCGCCAGCGATTGAGTGACCTGGGCAAAGTTGGTATTGGCGACCCGGGCCGCCCCGGCGGCCTGTAAGACGATCGCGGTCACTGCGTGGGAGACGATGTCGTGTAGTTCTCGGGCGATTCTGCCTCGCTCCGCGGTCACCGCTTCCCGGACCGTCTCCCGCTGCTCTTCCAACTGCCGGACATGCTCCTGACTGGCCCGAGTCACCCGGCCTGCACCCCATGCCCCGACAGTGATGATGACAAGGAGTATGAGATTGGGGATGAATTGTAGGAGTTGGTCAGCAAGAGTGTCGTTGACTCTGAACGCCACTGCGGCATCGAGCCCGATGGGAATGAAAGCGGCCAGCAACGCCAGCAGGGAGGTCTTCCTACTGCGATGGACGGCCACCGCGTAAAGGGCGACCGGGATGCCTACGACAGGGACGTAACGGGGCATGATCGGCCAGGCCGCCGCGGTGAGCACCCATTGCATCGCGAAGATGGCCACCGGGGCTCGGTCTCGCCAGGCCAGCGGTACGAGCATGAGCAGCCCGTATAGCCACACGAGTACCAACCACGGCTTGGTCGCCACTTCAGTTAACTGAAGCCATGAGGAGAACACGAAGGTGTTGCACAAAAAAACCGCAGGAAGCAGCAGCGCATCCCGTTTTGCCGACGGTGGGACGTGGATACCCCTTGGCATCCACGTCGGAAGTTTCATCGGGTGTCCTTACCGCGGCACGTAGTCGGCGTTACAGCTACCTCCCCGAGACTAGTTCCACCGCCACAATTACGACGCTGGAGACTGATTTGCTGCCGGTCCATCCGATCGAGTCGTCGACCGATCATTTAATTGAGGTACTGGGTCCGGCTGGTGCGACTGCCGACTTGTCTCCTGGTTTGACTGTTCGGTCGAGGAATTGGGGCAGATGCCAGGTTTCTCCCCCCGGCAGCGCGGCTCGGCCAATTGGCTATTCGTCAACACCGGCGCAGCCGTCGCAGTAGATGCACCGGCAAAGCCGAGGCCAGCCGCCAGAAGAACGGTTGCAAGCAGCACCATGATGCGTTTGAACCATGACTGTGCATGGGCGCCTCTGGGTGCCCCACCAGCGCGGGACAACTCAGGACTGATCATCGTGTGCTTCTCCTCCGGTGGCAGCGCACATCACGCACGACTAACCTATTCGTCCTTATTGTTCCAGCTACCCGGACCGAAGGCAACCTATCATAGGAGCCGGCGGCTCGTTTCCCTAGTGGGTTGGTGGCAGTCATACCACAGGTGTAGAGACCCCCTCGGGCTACTACATCCGATGTAGCACCACTGCATGACCTGGGGTATGTGGAAGATCGTCCAGCTGCTCGGATAGGACCCAGTATCGCCGCACGACCGTCGATCCGCTGGTTGCGCGACCTCACCCGTGACCAGGTCGCCGAGCACATCAGGGAACTGGGGTAACTCAAGAAGCCGGGGGAACACATCGGCGGCGTTCTATCTGTGGGAGGTCGGCGTGCCGGTGTCATCGGCTCGGCGAAGTTGCTCACGTGATTCGCCTATATAGTAACTTTGCCGGCAGGCACTGGAGCGATCTGCTCGTGCCGAAATCCCTCGGACATCCACTCGGTAAAGCACCCGAGGTTTTCTGTGACCTTGCTGGCCATTGCGGTCGCCTGGAGCCGCGCTCTGCTGCCGTAGTGAGAGCCGGCTGTCGACTTCAGTACGGTGCGCAGCCGATTCAACGCCCGGTGCTGCGCCACCCGAACCGCGCCAGGAGTCGAGCCAACGGCCGCGGCGGTCGTCTCGGCAGATAGCCCCACCACAACGCGCAGCACGAGAATGTCCCGCTGCTTGTCCGGCAGCGTGTCCAGCAACCGAGCCATCCGCTCGGCGGACTCGCCCTGCAGCACGTGCGCCTCCGGACTGTCAGCGAATCCCGAATTTTCGGGTATCTCAGACACCGGCTCGATACGATTGCGCGCCGCCGATCGGCGGGCGTCGGCCACCTTGTGTGCGGCGATGCCGTACACGAACGCAAGGAAGGGTCGGCCTTGGTCACGATAACCCGGCAGCGCGGTGAGCACCGCGAGACATACCTCTTGGGCTACGTCATCCGCCGAGACGGAGGTCTTGTCCTGAACGCCGAGCCGGATGCGACAGTACCGCACCACGTCAGGGCGGATCCTGCGGAGCACACCGTCAACGGCATTTCGCTTCCCATCGACGGCAGCACGAACAAGGTCCTCGAGTTCGTCCGTGATCGCGGCTTCACCGTCATGAAGTGCCAGCGCGGTGACGTTCTTGGCGAACTGGACATCGATCGCTTGCGCGAAGCGACTGGCCAGTGATTCGGTGTCTGCGACCGCGTGGTGCCCATCCGGAACCGATGACGTTCGCGCGTCGCAAACTGAAAGCGTAGCCACAGGTGCCCCTTTTGCTGATTGACCAGCCACCGTGTCAAGTCTTCGGCGGTATTTACGGTTTCTCGGTGAAGCCTCATGCGCTACGCGCATGAACAGCAGCAACGCTCCCGACGTGAACGCGCAACACAACGCGAAGACGGCCAGGCCCTGCGCAGATGGACCCCTTCCCACGAACCGGCGACGGTGCGTCGAGATGTGGTCCCTCGTGCCTGGTCAAATATGCCCGGATGCCCAGGGCCGGTCATCCGTTCCACGGAGCATCTTGCAGGTACCGCAGCTCATGCAGCCCTGGTACATCAGATGAGGTAGCCCGCCGTTGGTTCCTACATCATTGAGGCGATTTCGGCTGGTATGCGGGCATCACGCAGGTGTTGTCGACGATGTCGCGCCGGTTGGCGGCGGGCCGCCCCCATGGGCGGCTCGGTCCTGGACAAGCCGCCCATGGGGGTGTGCGCCAAGGGGTGTGCGCCGAGCCGTCGTCGCTGATGCGGAGGGATGACGGCGGGGTCTGTCCAAGCACCTGCGCGACACTGACTCCGCCGGCTGGTACGGGCAGCTGGTCGCGCAGTTTCCTCAGCTCATAAGGGTTTCAGGCTCCACGGTAGGTGCCAAAGCTCCAGTGGTGGCCCTCCGGATCACGGACGGTGAATCCGCGCGAGCCATAGTCCTCGTCCTTGAGTCCGCGGACGACCTCGGCACCAGCCGCGGTGGCCCGCTGGAACAGCGCATCGGGCTGGTCTGTGACCACGTAGAGGGAGGCGTTGCCGGGCTTGACGCCGAATCCGCCCTCGCCGGATCCGAACATGATTCCGCCGCCTTCAGGCCAGCGCAGCTCGACGTGCACGATGTCGCCTTCCCGCTCGCCGGGGACGACGAGCGTCTCCTCAAAACCGAAGGCGTCAACGAGGAACCGGATCGCGGCCTGTTCGTCGGAGTACGACAGGCACGGCCAGACGGTGGGCGCAGGAGTGTTGTCGGTCATGCCACCGAGGATGCACCGCCTTCGAATCCGCTGTCGTGGACGGATGGGAACTCTTCGGCGAGCCACTGCGACGGAGTGCAGCCGGCGAGCTCCCGCCACTCGCGGTGCAGGTGGGCCTGGTCGTAGAAGCCGGCGCGGGTCGCGACCTCGGCCAGGTCCGGCCGGTCGGGTGCTCTCAGCATGTGGTGCGCGACCTCGAATCGCATCACCCGGCCTGCCACCTTGGGAATCAGACCGAACTCGCGCCGGAACCGCTCACCCAGATACCGCCGGCTCCAACCGACCTCCCTGGCCAGCGCGGCCACCTCGACCCGGCCGTGGCTGGCGGTCAGCCGCCGCCATGCCCATCCCAGCTCCGGTGCCAACCTGCTCCGTTGGGTGGCGATCCGCGTCAGCACGTTGTCCAGTTGGCGGAACCGGTCGGGCCACGTGCGCGCCGACCGCAGCCGCCCGAGGAGCTCGCCAGCAACCGGCCCCAGCAGCGTGCTCAGGTCGACGACGGTGCCGGCCAGCTCACCGGCGGGCAGCCCAAGCAACACGCGGGCTCCCATCGGTGTGACGTGCAGCTGGACGCCGTGCTGGTTTCCGTCGTGACTGATCAGCGCTGGCGTGGCGTGTAGGCCGCCGGTCAGCGTGGTGAACGACGCCGGCGGCTGGGCGGGGTCGGGCATGCTGGCGAGGTCGACGGTGCTGTCGAGCGTGACGATGAAGGTCAGATACCGCGACGGCAGGCCGCGGTGCACACCGGGTTCGGCGCCCTCGATTCGGTAGCCGGTGTAGCCCCCGACCAGGGAAGTCAGCGGCGCCCGCGGCCTGCATGTGACCATCTCCACCAGCGGCTCATCCACCGGAACAGGGTACGGCGGAGGTCTGACAGTTCTCCGTGTCTGCGCCTGTGACCAGCGGAATCGGGGCTACTTGGTGGTCGACTACCCGCTTTGCCGGATCACGGGCGCGCTGTGTACGCTGATCGCCTGGTGGCCTCGAAGGCCCCGGGAGGCTTCGCCTAGTCCGGTCTATGGCGCCGCACTGCTAATGCGGTTGGGGGTTACGCCCCCTCCCGGGTTCAAATCCCGGAGCCTCCGCAGACGGCCGGATTTTTGCTGGCCGACAACAGAACAGGCGCCCGTAGCTCAACGGATAGAGCATCTGACTACGGATCAGAAGGTTGGGAGTTCGAATCTCTTCGGGCGCGCCACACGTACAGTGCTTCTTATCAGGCATTTTACCTCTCACGTAGATCACATTAGGTCGTCGATGTGGATCTCTATCCACGGTCTCATCCACGAGCCGTGCTCATCGAGGCGCGCACTAGTGAGCTGCAGCGCCTGGCCAAGATGCTCGAGGACAGCGGGATCAGATCGACTCGGTGGCCTCGGCGCTGACCACCCTGTCGGCCCCGGGACATGATCGAGGCGTTGATCTCCGGGGAGCGGGACCCGGCGGTGCTGGCGAACCTGGCGCGCGGGCGGATGCGCAGCAAGATCCCCGATCTGACCTCAGCCTGCGCGGGCCGTTTCGGGGTTCAGCACGCGCTGATGTGCACCCTGCACCTGGAATACATCGATCACCTCGCCGACATGATCGCCCGGCTGGACACCCGTATCGACGAGGCCGGCGTCCCTTTCGTTCAGCAGACTGATCTGCTGGCCACGATCCCGGGGATCAGTGAGCGCGCCGCCCAGGTCATCATCTCCGAGATCGGTGTGGAGATGTCCCGGTTTCCCACCGCGGCGCACCTGGCCTCGTGGGCCGGGTTGTGCCCGGGCAACAACGAATCCGCCGGGCGGCACCGTTCGGGCAAGACCCGCAAGGGCAACACCGGGCTTTGCGCGGTTCTCACCGAGTGCGCCTGGGCCGCCGGGCGTACCAGCACCTACGTCGGTGCCCAGTTCCGTCGCTTCCACCGCCGCTTCGGGAAAAAGGGAGGACAAAAGGCCGCCACCACCACCGCCCACACCCTCATCGTGATCATTTGGCATGTGCTCGCCGAGACCACCGCCTATCGCGACCTCGGCTCGGACTACTTCACCCGGCGCTTCGACAACGCCGAAGCTCGCAAACGCCGACTCATCCACGAACTCGAAGCCCTCGGCCACAAGGTCACCATCGAACCAGCCGCCGCGTGGCCGGTCACCATATTGATCACCGACCAACCCGGTCTGAGTGCTGGGTCACCGACCCCTGCGTCCAGAACGTGCCTGGTCACCATAGTTACGTCTCAGAACAGCTCCGCATGATCTTCCAGGCCGAGTTGCCCGAGGCCACAGCGCTGCTGGGCGGCTGGATCTCCTGGACCCGCCGCAGCCGCATCCCCCCTTCGTCCGCCTCGCCGCAACAATCACCCGCTACCGCACGCTTATCCTCAACGCCGTCGCACACCGCCTATCCAATGCCAGATCCGAGGCCACCAACACCCACCTACGGCTACTCACCCGCCGCGCTTACGGCTACCACAGCCCCGAATCGCTGATCGCCATGGCCGACCTCACCCGCGGCCTCTGCCCACCACTCCCCGGACGATCATAAGAATCCACCCACAAAGACGTCAGGAGAGCCACCGAGAGTCTGCAATCAAAGTCCTTGCGATCAGTCCCGCAGCGGTTATAGTAGACACGGCAAACGGCCCTACGGGGTGACAAAGAGTCGACGGCGCTGGCGGCCACGGTTGTCCTGCCAGTGACCGCTACAGGAAGGGATACCCCTGGGGCTGATACTGCGATCTGGCGCGGATCTTCCTCGGCTCCGTGTACGGCGTGTGAACGTTATAGCCGATTCTCTCGCGTAATGATTATTCTCGCATATAAGAGGATTGTGGATGTTAGGCGCGAAGGTCAAAAGAGGTTTGGCACCGACGCGGGGAAGAGGAAGCTGGGAATGGGTGGCATTCAGTCGCAGATCGAACAGTTACTGCGAGACCGGGTTTCACAGTTGCCTTCGGTCCGTGCCGAGCTGGACCGCTGGAGCAGGGTCGATGGCTGTCTCACCCAGTTGGCACTCGCCCTGGAGGAGCTGCGGACCCACCCGAAGACGCCCGTCGACACGAAGGCCGGCCTCGCGTTCCCGCAGCTCTCGGAATTCCGCCGGGAAATCGCAGAAGTCATCGACCTATTTCGTGTGGCAGAAGCCCGATTCTTGCGCACGACCATCAACATCGGTGTCAGCGGGGTGGCTCGCGTCGGTAAAAGCACCCTGCTCCAGTCTCTCTCCGGGCTGAATGATGACCAGATTCCGACCGGTTCGGGTATTCCAGTGACCGCCGTCCGCAGTCGAATTTATCATTCGTCGGTGCTACGCCGCGCGGTGCTCCGACTGCATACGGTCGAGACATTCCTCGACGAGGTGGTCGGCCCTTACCACAACGAACTTGGCATCTCGGCGCGCCCGATCAACCTCCAGGAGTTCCGCGCCTGGGAATACCCGAGGTCGTCGCCAGATGGAGAGGCGCAGATCGAGACCCGCCGCCGGCTGCAGGACATGCAGCGATCACTGGAATCCTATGAGAAAGACTTGATCGGCGGTGAGCTGACCATCGACGACCTGCGGGAGCTGCGGCCCTACGTTGCATACCCAACGAATGAGGAACTGGAATCCACCCACCCCTCGGCGGTCGCACGACGCTATCTGGCGGTCAAGGACGTACGAATCGACACCCGCTTCCCGAATGCCACGATCGAGCAGCTCGGGCTCGTGGATCTGCCAGGCCTCGGTGAGATTGCGGTCAATGCTGAGCAGCGGCATCTCGCGGGCTTGCGTAATGAGGTAGACGTCGTGCTGTTGGTCAAGCGCCCCGTGGAGGGTATGGCTTTCTGGGGCAAAGGTGACAAACAGACCCTGGCGCTCATTGACGAGGCGCGCGGCTTCATCCGTGATCGACGGAGCTTTGTCTTCCTCGTGATCAATGCGGGATCCGACGACCTCCCGCACCTCGTGCGCACGCTGCACGACGACATTCGCCGCCAGCTCAACGACGGCCAAGACGGCCGGTTCATTACGGTCCTCACCGTCGACGCCGCGTCCGAGCAGTCCGCTGCCAAAGACCTGCTCACTCCGTTGCTACAGAACCTGGTCCAGCGGCTTCCCCTGATGGATCGGCAGGTACTCGACGGCACCCGAGCGCGTGCCGCATCCTTGTCCGCCAGCATCCGAGCCGGACTCGCAGACGTCGACAGCACGGTCACCGACCTGCATCGAAGCGGCGGGAGTTCGATCGAGGATCTCGAGCTGCGCAGTGCAGAACTCCGCAAGGACCTCGCCGTCGACCTCACCAGTTACGTCCAGGAGCTGCTGCAGCTCACCCGCGCGGAGCAGGATGACGCTGGTTTCATTGAGGCCGTCGAGGCCGCCTACCGCAACGTGGTCTCCTGGATCGAAGCTGGGTTCGACGAGGGCCACGACGTGTGGTGCCACGAGGCGGTCCGCGCGATGATCGCCGACAAGAACAGCGCACCCTTCGCCGCCGCGCAGATGAGCAGGGTGCGGGTGGAGATCGGCAAGAGGTTCGCCGCGCTGGACGACTTCTTTGCGGGCCGGCTGCATGAAGTGTGGGGACGGTTAGCCGACATCCTCCGCACGCCACTCGGTGAGCTGCTCGACGGCTACGATGGCAGACTCGCCCTGGAACAGCTCGTTGAGCTCCTTCGGAATGCCTCGGAGCCCTGCCCGGCTTTCACCAGCGCCCTGTCCGACATCCTGAGCATCCGTCTCGAATATCGCACGCAGCTTTACCCGAAGGTCAGGTTTGAGTTGGGCAGCCTGCTCAATCTCGAGGTGATCAATCCGACGACGGGAGAACCGGAAAAGCAGATTACTGTGCCGCTGGACAAGCCAGGCGCGGAACGTCTGTACCGGTTCATCAGCAGCCGCTCCAGGCAGGCGGCTCATCTCATCAAGAAATCGCTCCTGCAGGAGGCCGTCGCCCCGAGCCAGGTAATCCACGCGTTCGTCGAGCAATTCGAGGACGCGATGATCCGCTCGGGTGCCGCGGAGCAGGAGTTTCGCCGCCTGGCTCGGTCCTACCGGGACGAGATCTGGCCGGGCGTCTACCAGGGGATCGACGAGGACAACGCTCGAGTGGCCAGGGTCATCCGTGCAAGCCGTGCTCTCTCCGCGTGCATGGATGTGTCCGTGGAGGTGGCATGAACGAAGACGGCGAGCTCTCCTTCAAAGTCGGCTTGCTGGGCCCCGCCAGAGTCGGCAAGACGTCGATCGTGGCGACCATGCTGGACGCCGGCCAACAGCTGCTCACCGGCACGCCGGTCACCATGCGGCCCGGCGACGGCGAGGATGACGAGACCGAGGATCGGATCAGCCGCGTCAAGCGTGCTCTGCTGAGATCGATTCGGGCGGAGGAGTTCACGCCCGGAAGTCTCGGTCAGACCCAGGAAAAGCACGAGTATCGCCTACGGATCGACCCTGGTGTCCCCGGAGCGGGGGTCCGGTTCGATCTACTCGACTTCCCCGGGGAGTGGCTGGACCCGGTAAAGCGACTCGGGCTGAGGCGGAAGGAGTGGGAGATCTGCCGCCGGTTCATCACCCAGAGCACTGTGCTGATCATTCCAGTGGACGCATCCGTGCTCATGGAGGCAGATCTCAAGAAGTACCAGGGGGCGTGGCCGTACATCCTCACCATCGACAAGATCGAAGAGGTCGCCGGAGACTGGGCTTCAGAACGCCATATGAAGCCCGACGAGCCCGGTCTCCTGGTGTTCTGCCCGGTCAAATGCGAGTCGTACTTCGCTGACAACGGTGGCTGGAAGGACAATTCACAGGAGCTGTTCAATCGATTCGCTGACGTGTACGGGGATGTGCTGCGCCGAGTCCGGGCCGAGGCCCCCAAGGTGCGGTCGATTTACTGTCCGGTCGACACCTTGGGCTGTGTCGAACTGATTTATGCCGATTGGATTCCGAATGACGACGATCAAGGCGGATGGCGTTTCAAGCCAACGTTTGCGTTCCGGTCGGACCCGCCCGGCAGCACTCCGAAGATCAAGCCCAAGGGTGTCGATGACATTCTGGTGTCGTTGTGCAGCCAGCTCCTCACGGCGCGGCGCATCGTGGACGGACAGCGCGCGTCCCTGCAGGGGCAGCAACGGAGGGTGGCCGACGAGATTGCCGGCCGGCGCGAGGGGCTCTTCAAGGACATGTGGCTGTGGATCAGCGGCGAGCGCGACAGACGCCGCAAGGCGGCCGAGCAATTCGGGATGACCGAGGCTGAGACCCTCCAACGGGTTAAGGCGCTCGAGAAGATCCTTACCGACATCGCCGGCCGGGCCCGGGGCAGTCGCACACGGGACCTGTGATGACGACGAAAATTTATCTTCAGACACGGGGTGTCGCACCGGCGGCCGGCTACCGGTTCCTCGGCGCCGAACCTGAGCAGGCCTGGTGGCTTGACTACGGTAAGTTCACCGCCTTCGAAGATGCAACGATCCTCGTCGAGAGTGATGCTGGCGGGTGGCGGGTCTTCCTGAGCGGGATCCCCTCCAGTCGGGTCGACACCACCGGCACCACCAACCGGTTCACGATAGTCATTGAATCCGCCGACCGCGACGGCGACCATGTCGGGCTCGTGGCAGGGCTTGTCAGCACGTGGATAGGCGATATCAAGGACCAGCAAAACGAAGGAGAACTCCAGCACGCCCTCGATGAGGTGTTCACAGACAACGCTGTGACTCGACTCTACGCGCAGGAGGGTGACGAGGCCTGGCGCGAGGTGAGAAACAATGTCCAGCGGGCGTTGCGGGCGTTGCGGGCGCTGCGGGTGCTCGACGAACCGCCCGAACCAGCTGTCCGAATGTCCGCGTGGATCGCCCCGGTACGCTGGCGAGAGGGCCGAGCTGGCTTCATCGGCCGGGTGCGCAAGCTCCTGGACCGGGACCATGGCGCCGCGATTCTGGTAAACCTGGCCTGTAGTCCCCATGCGTTTCGCAACGCGCGGCCAGCGGACGGCCGCCTGTTCGTGCTCGCGCTCGACGAAGACCGCAAGCTTGACGAGAAGTTCGACGAGTTGCCAAGGGTTGCACCCGGAAAAGACGAGTTGCCAAGGGCTGTGCCCGAAAAAAAAGCACTCGTGCCGGCCGGTCCCCGGC
>JBOHFX010000132.1:0-67468 GCA_050699875.1 Pseudonocardiaceae bacterium | reverse complement strand
TCTGCGGATGCTCGGGAGTAGTTTTGTCCGCCAACCGCTTTCCCAGCCTGGTGAGCATCTTGCAGGCGCGGCTGGGATGGTGGCGTCCGACGAGGTAGGCGCCGAAGTCGCCCAACCATTTGGGTGGATCGTCCAGCGCCGCAGCGACGTTCGACGCGCGCACCAGGATCCGGTGCGGTGAGCGTTCCCAGCAGGAACGGCAGCGTCCCGCGCCGGACAGTCGGGTGACCTGTCCGCAGGCGACACAGGCAGCATCTGGATTCGGCGGCCGACCGGGCCGCGAGCACGGCCCGCACCAACCGGTCGATGACCGCAGGACCCTGCGTTTCCCACAGCGCGGGCACTCGACACGATCGGCGTCCCGACGCTGTCGCCGAGCACATTCCTTGCACAGATCACGGGCGACGAACAACACCGGCGCGTCGCAGACCCGGCAGGTGCGAGAGCAGCGCACACAGCAGCCGGTATCCGGCAGCAGCACCCGGTCGATGCCGCAGCGTGGGCAGCGGTGTTGGACCGGCGCGTGCGCACGCGCCCAGTAGCAACGAGCACACAGGTCACGCTCGGGTTTGCCGACCGCGCGGCCGCACCGCCGGCAGTCCCGGATCCGGCGCGTCATGCTCAGATCGGCGGCATCGGCCGGCCCCGCCGCGAGGTCGGCGCATCGTTGACAGCAACCTTCGTCGACTTCGGCGAAATCGGCTGTGTCACGGGGGTGGTGTCGATGTCGAACAGGTCGTCGGGTGTGCAGTCCAGGGCAGTGCACAACGCGATCAGGGTGGACAGCTTGATCTGGCTGGGCTGCTTGGTGAACAACGCCGACACCGATGCCGAGGACAGCTCCAATCCGGCCTTCTCGGCGAGCAGCCGTTGCAGCTGGGCGCCGGTCCAGACCCCGCGTTGGGCGGCAGCCATCCGCAGTTTCCACCCGATATGCATGCTCACTCCCGTCCGGTCAGCTCGCCCAGTGTCGTCGAGATCGCGCGCTGGTAGGCGTCTTCGATGAACGTTTCCGACGGACGCACGTACCGCATGGTTGACGCAACCGTCCAGTGCCCCAAAAGCTGTTGGATGGCAACGAGATCCACGCCTCGCTCGTAGTTGTGTGTGGCGCAGGCACGCCGCATCCCGTGCGGGCTGAACCACTCGACTTCCGGTTGTCCTTCCACACTCATCAAGTGCCGCAACCGGTTGCGGATCGTGGCCGCAGCCATCCTCCCGCCGGACTCGTCGCACAACAGCACTGGGCCGGCCGGGAACCGGCCACGCACCTCGTCGAGGTACCAGCGCAACACCAGATCCAGCCCGTCCAGCATCGGCACCCAGCGCGGCCGCGGCCCGGATCCCTTGGCACCCTTGCCGAACCGCACATGCAGTTTGCCGAACGGGCCGCGCCCGAAGTGCACATCCGACCGGTCGAGCATCACCACCTCCTCCGACCGCAGCCCGGCGTGATACAGCACCCGGAACAACGCGTAATCCCGCGCGGCCGGCGCGTACTTGCGGGAGGAGGCGATGCGGGTCTTGAGGAACTCGAAGAACGCGGCCACCCGCTCCGGCGTCGGCGGCGCATCCACCGCCGGCGAGTCGTCGCCGACATGGCGGGCGGCGTTGAACTCATCGAGCGGACACGCCAACCGCACCCCGAATGCCGCCTCGATCTCAGCGGCCCTGCGCACCTCGAGGAACCGATGGAACCCCTTGAACACCTGCACATAGTTCCGCCGCGTCGACACCGCCCGACCCGAGCTGGCCAACTCCCCGACCACCCGGTCGACGTCGGCGGCGGTCACCTCCCACACCGGTCGGCCCAATGCCGCAAGCATCCGCTCCAGCACGCCGACGTCGTTGGCGATCGTCGACTCGGCGAACCCGCGCGCAGTCCACGACGCCACGAACGCCTCCACACATTCGGCCTGGAACCGCTGCGGATCCCGCGTCTCGACGACCGGCGCGACCTCGCCCGAGATGACCCGCAGCCGCCCGTCGCCCACCGCGCAACCTTCCCCGAACCTGACATCTCGAGGCGACACCTTAACTCGCTGGCTTGCGCCTTCAACGTCAGCGACACGCCGATGAGCGCTAAACCTCAGGCAGCAGCCCTTACCCCATGGAACAAACCTGTGCTCGTTCCATATCCCTCGCAGGCCTGCACCCAGATCCCGAGCACGTGCTTGATCCCCTCCAGGTCCACACCGACGGCAATGTGTGCGCAGCGGTTGCGGACCTGGCGGCCATCGCGGACCTTCACTACTAGCGCATCCAGGTAGATGATCGGGTAGATCTCTTCCAGTGGGCGGGACTGCCAGGCCTTGACCTCCTCCAGCACCGCATCGGTGATCTTGGAGATGGTCTCGTGGGACAACTCGGTGCCGATCGTGCGGGCCAAATGGTGCTGAATGTCACGCACCGTCATTCCACCCGCGTACAGTGAGATGATCATCTCGTCCAGGCCGCCGGCGCGGCGGGAGCCCTTCGGGATCAGCCGCGGCTCAAAGGTACCCAGCCGGTCTCGCGGCACGTCCAACCGGACGTCGCCGACCTCGGTGGCCACCGTCTTGGGCGTGGTGCCGTTGCGGGAATTCGGGCTGCCCCGCCCGGCCGGATCGCCCTTCTCATACCCGAGGTGCTCGGTCTGCTCAGTGGCCAGGCCACGCTCGAGCACCGCCTTGATCAGCTCGGGCAAAAACCCACCCGACCCAGTCAGGCGCAACTCCTGCCGGTCGACCTGCTCCATCACCCCATCAAGCAGGCCGGCATCGAGCATCTCGTTAATCGCCTGTCGGGCCGAGGGCGGTTCCTCCACACTCGACACACCCAGCGGATGCTGCCACTGCTGATCTCCAGTCACGGTCACGCTGCGTACTCCTATCAGTGATCACTGATCTTGTACACAGACGATCTGACACCTCCAGACGGGTCTCCCGCCGGGCAGACTGCGGATCAGTTCCACATACACACCGACACCCGCTGGGCCGCCAAGGGCGAGGACCTGTACTGGAACGGCTACAAGGTCCACCTCAGCGAAACCTGCCACATCCCCGGCACCGCCGGCCCCGATACCGCGCACACCCGTGATGACGCTGACACCGGGCAACGAGATGCCCCGACCAGGCTCGCGCCTGACGAGTTGCCCAATCTGATCACGAACGTGGCAACCACCGACGCGACGGTCCCCGATGCGGCCATGACCGAACCGATCGACCGGATGCTAGATCGCCGGAGTCGGCTGCCCGGGCAGCACTACCTGGACTCCGGCTACTCCTCCGCCAAGCTGATGACCAGATCCCGCACCGAGCACGGGATCGAGTTAGCATACCCCTGCTGGGTGACCAGTCACCGCAGGCCAGGGCCAACGCCGGGTTTGACCGCGCCAGCTTCACCATCGATTTCGACCGCCAGCAGATCACCTGCCCGCAAGGACATACCAGCTCCTCCTGGAACCCGGTCGCCCAACGCGGCACTGACACCATTGTGATCAGCTTCTCAGCAATCACCTGCGGACCCTGCCCCGTACGCGAGCAGTGCACCACCTCCCGGAAGCGACGCCGCCAGCTCACCGTGCATCCCCGCGAGGTCCACACTGCTCAACTCCAAGCCCACACCGCCCAAGACACACACCCTGGCAGCCACTTACGCCCTCCGCGCCAGCGTCGAGGGCACTATCCACCAAGCCGTCGCAGGTCTGCGACATTCGCCACGCCCGCTACCGCGGCCTGCGCAAAGTCCACCTCCAACAGGTGTTCTCCGCGGTCGCACTAAACCTCATCCAGCTGCACGCCTACTGGAATGACCACCCCATGGGCCGCACCCGCACCAGCCACCTCGACCGACTCGACCTCACCCAGGCTGCATGATCAGGAATTAGCCAGCAGGATCTGTCGCTGTCGGCGCGGCTACTGTAGTCGCTGTCAGCAGCTGGATCCTCAGCACATCAGCTCGACCCAACAGGCCGGTCCGGCCTGGCGCGGATTATCAAATAACGCAGTGGAGCACCACCCCATCGTTTATCCGTTTATAGGGTGAGTCGATTACTGATTGTACATATCCAAGAATCTCCCTCGGAATTAGTGCTTTCTTTGGAGCGCCAGAACACCCTGAATGATGGCTGACGGGGGGAGGTTATCATCACGTGCTGGACATACTGGGTTCGTACGGAGTCCGCCGACCGGGCAGGACTCACAATTGTACAAGGTCCTTCAATACCAGCGTGACACCATTGGCCAGGTAGTGAGCTGCCAATTCCGAACTCAATCGCAGCTAATCAAGGGTTATGTCCGGACAAATAGCACAAGAACAACCGCAATGCCGCCACCATCCCCAGCGCGGTGGCCTACCGACCCAGGTGTCGTCGTCAACTTGACACAGTGTTCCCGACGTGAGCGTCGCACAACTCGCCGCAGTGTCCACCGAGTGCCGTTCTAGTAAAATAGCCCAGATCGAAGTCAATCCGCCAACAGTGGAATCCTATGTTAAATTATTGTAAACAGTGGGGAACTGTGTATCAGTTTGTTCCGAGAGCTCCTCAAGTGCGTGACGTCCGATCTAGGCGCAACTAACGTGCTACCGCTCCAAGGGTTCCCAGCACGGCGTTGGGAGGGCCTGATGTGCCAAAAGGAAACGCTCCTTGACTGCCTGGCTGTCTCGGCTGCGCTGACGGACGATCACGATCTACCGCAACGCTGCTCAAAGGGGCCGCCGAGGTTAGCAGGGTGGTGCGCAGCGTCATTGGTTTCGACGACGGTGCTCTCGACTTGCGCAGGCGGATCCACAGGCTGTATGGCGCCGCCCTAAACCGAACACATGGAAAAAAAAGAAGCGTATTTAGGGGTGACACCAGTAAGGGGATCATCAAGCCGCCCGCCGCCGTCGATTCTAGGCTGGCGGAACGATTCATTGGTCATCCATTGACGCTGACCCCTAAAGCCATACAGCATATTGTGGAGGGGCGGGAATGTCTGAAGATTCTGCGGCGACTCAATTCATGCCGAGTGAAAAGGAGGACTCCGAGCCGGCTCGCTGGGAGTCCATCCAGCTGCATGGACTCCCTACCATTGTCCTGTCGATCAGTTCTCTGCTGCTTGACGATTCTCCGCGACAACTCGGCGAGAACGGCGAGCACGTTCGGGTGCTCGCCGAGTCGGAGGAGAAGTTACCACCGATCGTCGTACACGGTCAGTCGATGCGAGTCATCGACGGGATACATAGGATTCGCGCTGCGATCGCGCGTGGCGAAGAGAAAATTGAAGCACGAATTTACAACGGAACGGACGATGACGCATTCGTGCTCGCAGTACGGATGAACATCACACACGGGCTGCCGCTGAGCCGTGCCGACAGGACCACGGCGGCGGTCCGGATCATCGGGTCACACCCGCAGTGGTCGAACCGAATGATCGCCACCGCCACCGGTATCTCGGCCGGGACTGTCCGTACGCTGCGTCAGCGCTCAACTGTGCAAAATGCCCAGTCGACCACGAGAGTCGGCAAGGACGGACGAGTGCGGCCCATTAACACTGCCGCGGGCAGGCTGAAGGCAGGCGAGCTGCTGGCCGAGAAGCCGACCGCTTCAAACCGCACGATCGCGAAAGAAGCTGGGGTGTCACCATCCACGGTGCACGACGTGCGGCAACGCCTCTGTGCCGGTGAAGATCCGCGACTGGAGCCGCAGAAGGTGCGGAAATCACCGGCGACACTACGTCCGCCGGACGTCTGCCCTGCCCAAGTAACTCCTGGCGTTCCGGGACCCGCAGGTGGTGGCGACGTCGCTACCGTTCTAGCTAGCCTGAAGCGAGATCCTTCGCTTCGGTTCAGCGACGCGGGCCGGTTCCTGCTTCGGTGGTTGGACAGGTACCACGTGGGGATGGCAGGTGGCAACAAGATTGTCGACATGGTTCCCGACCACTGCGCGGGTTCAGTAGCAAAGTTGGCACGTCGGTACGCGCGGGTTTGGACCGGGGTCGCGGCACAGCTGGAAAAACGTTTACACTAGCGGTCTTCGTCACCACGTAGACAACCTGAAAGCCGCATCTGCGAGTAGTGGTGCGACACTCTCTATAGAGCATAATAGGTGTCTCGTGAAACCGTGACGATGCAGCTGGGACCTTAACCGTCGAGGGCAAAGTAATACCTAGCTGGGAGCGGACCAAGGGTTAGGAATGGTTGCGACGCAACCGCGATGCTCCCCTACGATCATGCAATAAATTCGTTTCGTACCTGAATAAGCAAGATTCTGGCGTTCTGATATTCGTCGTAGTGGAAGAGATGTGCACACGGAATACCGTGGGTCCGAGCTGCCTAGACCAAGGAAAGACCATCATCGCCCAGTTCTACGACAGCGGCGAGGACACCGCATTCGTTGTAGCGGTCGAGCAGAACATCGCGTACGGTCTACCACTGTCCCTAGTCGATCGCGAAGCGGCGGCAGGATCGCCGGATTATTTACCTCTCATACCGAACTGGTAGATCACGCCGTCGCTGCGAGCGGACTGCCTGATCTGACCGGCCTGTGCGAACAATCCACCAGTGTTCGACTGCGGAAGCCTCGCAGTCGAACGACGGAGCGGATTGCAGTGACAGAGTCGCGGATTGGTCGAGGCGACCGAGTGCGTACCGCACATCTCAGCTCATAGCCGAGTAGCTTACAGTCGCACCGCGAACCATTAGCATCGCGCCGCTGGGAGTCTCGTTGGGAATCGCACATGATGTTGGCAGCGCATGCGCCGCCGCGAACCGTCCAGGCAGCGTGCTGTCGCGCGGTCGGCAACCCGGCGGCAGCTAGCTAGCGCAACTAAGGCAGCCGCCGCGTCAGCGCTGAGCGCAGCCAAACCGGTTGGTAGCGGCTAGCTCCAACCGCGATCTTCCGTCCATGCTGGAGAGCTTGCGAAAGGATCCGTCGCTAAAGTTCACCGAGGCTGAAGGGTGTAGCTGAGTTGACGGAAGAAGGCGTTAACCGCTAGTTAGACCATCCGGCAATTGGGTCGCACTGTGTAACTTGCTTAGTGATCTGCCCGAGAGCGCCCGCAAGACGTCCATCCGATGGCAGCGACGAACGCGAGCCGTATGTTCTCAGCGGCGTCACACGAAGCTATGGTAGAGGAATCTAGCTGTCTGACTCAGAGGACTAGGGGGCCAGCATTGATACGGACGGAGCGCGGGCGCAGCGGTCTACGTCGTTAAACTTCTCTTAACGCATCCTCCTTTGACTAACAGGATTAAAATGTCGCTTCATGAGTACGTGAAACGTGAGAATGGAGATCGATACGTGCCCGGTGAGGTCGCGCGTCCAATGCGTGGCCGAGACAAGGAGCTGGAGCACCTTACTGGCCTACTTAAATCGGGTAGTGGTGGAATTGTCCTACTCGAGGGTCCGGTCGGAATCGGCAAAAGTCGCCTGCTTGCGGAGTTGATGAGGACCGCGATGCGGCATCACGTGAAATCGATGTACGGAAAGGCTGACCAGATACTGCAGCTGATGCCGTTGGCGCCGCTCCTGGCGGCCCTCGGACAGCTGTCGATCGAGCCTCTCACGAAGGGCCCTGCAGCGGACGGCAACGATTTCTACCTGGAGCTAATCGAGCGCGTGCGGACGCGGCTCGAGAAGCTAGCGATGCGGACGCCGACGTTAATAGCAATCGACGACTTACAGTGGGCGGACCCAACGACGCTGCTGGCGCTTCGTCTCCTTCCAGAACAACTCTCCGGTCAGCCGATCACTTGGTTAGTGACTCGACGCGCCGGTGAGGGAGAACCGGCCGTGGGCCGGCTGTACTCGCTGTTGGACGAAGCCATGGACTCGGTGCGAATGCGGCTGGGCCCCCTCTCCGATGACGCGGTGGACTACGTGGCCCGGGACTTGCTCGGAGCAGATCCTGGATCGGAAGTGCGAGGGCTTGCGAAGGCGGCGGATGGCAATCCCTATGTCCTCACTGAGCTGGTCGAGGGCATGGTAGAGGAGGGTGGCATCCAAATCGTGGACGGTACGGCCGGCGTGGTTAGAGACGACGCTCCAGAGTTCGACGCGTATCCCCACTCGGTGCCTGTGCGTCTGCCGCGGCGCTACCGCGCCTTGGTCGTCAGGCAGCTGAAAGCGCTGGAGCCGCAGACCCGGCGGCTACTGGAGATCGCTGCGGTACTCGGTCCTACGTTCACCCCGGACGATGTGGCAGAAATGATCGCGGAGCCTGCTGCCACCCTCCTCCCTTCGCTGCACGAGGCGCTGGCTGCCCGGTTCCTAGCCTGCACCGCCGAGGCGATGACGTTCCAGCATGACGTGGTATGGCAGGGCATTCTGCAGAGCATTCCTGCCCCGCTCCAAGGAGCGCTGCACCGTCAGGCGGCCGACATGCTGCTGCGTCGCCACGGTTCCGTTGCTCAGGCGGCCATGCATCTGATACACGGCGCCCGCCGCGGCGACAGCGCCGCGATTCAGATCCTTAATAAAGCAGCCGAGGCGACGTTGGAGTCCTCTCCGCACATGGCGGCGAAGCTGTCCATGCGGTGTCTGGAAATCATGGAACCCCTCGATCTCCGTCGCGTCCCGCTGGGCACCATAGCGGTGCAGGCGCTAATCCGGGTGGGCCCGTTGCCCTCGGCCATAGCTCTAGCCAGGGATATCCTGGCCAAGGGCCCGACTGACGGCTGCACAATTCCACTGCGTTTGTGGCTGGCAACGGCCCTTATGCTGCATGGATGTGCCACCGAGGCGGTTGCGGTCGCTCAGGAGCTTATGGGTGCTTCCTGTCTAACCACCGAGGTGGCTGACCACGCCCAGTTGATAGAGCTGCTCGGCTTGTCTGCATTCGATCACGACGCCGCCGGTCAGCGCGCGCGGACGGTACTTGAGCAAACAGGACCTCAGAAGAACACGCACGTCAGTGCGCTGCTTGTGTTAGCAAAGGCACGATCGAACGAGGGCCGAGTGGCCGCTGGGCTCAGCCTGGCACGCGAGGCTGTAATCCGGGCCGAGGACGGATGGCCAACGATATGGTACGACCATCCCCAGCTGGCGCTGGCCGCCATGCTCATCCAGCTCTGCGAGTTCGCTGAAGTCGCAGAGGCTCTCGATACCGTGCAGAAGAACATGCTTCTCGTCGGCGCCCACCTACTGAATGGCCAGCAGAGCCTGCTGCGATCGCGGCTGGAACTAGCCGGCGGCCGCTCCGACGACGCTGTGGCCAACGCGAGGGGCGGGCTTGCGATGGCGGATAAGACGGGAGTCCCGAGATACGTTCCTCTGGGCTGGAGGGTCCTGGCCACCGCTGCTCTTCGACGTGGCGACCTTGCTGAGGCGGCCCAGCACACCGATTGCCTGCGAGAGGCGCTGTGCGCGGAAGGCTGCGCCGAGATGTCGGCATACCTCTGGATGAGTGCGCAGCTGGCGGCTGCCAACGGTGATTATACCCAGGCATTGCACACCACGGCCGCGATCTACCAGGATCCGTCGGCTCACAGCGCCTTACTTGTCGAGGAGCCGGCCGCCGCGGCGTGGCTGGTGCGTACCGCTTTGCGTACAGGACGTAGTGACCATGCCGCCGCCGTGACAGCCGTCATCGAGCGCCACGCCGTCGAGAACCCGGAACTCTCCAGCCTGGCGGCGGCAGCCGTGCACGCTCGCGGTGTCTATTACAGCGACTCCAGACTCCTGGAACAGGCGGTTCTCGCCCACAGTGACCTGTGGGCGAGCGGCTCGGCTGCCGAAGACCTTGCCGCCGTGCTCGCCGGCAGCGACAGGGAAGAGTCCATCAACCAACTGGACCACGCACTGACCGTGTACCGTTCCACCGGCGCGGCACGGGATGCGGCACGGCTCCGCCGCCGCCTACGAAATCTCGGTATCCGTCGTCGCCACTGGACCTATACCGAGCGACCCAACACAGGTTGGAACAGCCTGACCGACACCGAACGGTGTGTGGCTGAACTCGTCGCCACCGGCCTAACCAACCGACAAGTCGCCACTCGGATGTTTCTCTCTCCCCACACTGTCGGATTCCACCTAAGACAAATCTTCCGCAAGCTTGGGATTCGCTCGCGCGTCGAGCTCGCTTACTGCAGTCGGGCCGCTTCGCAACATGCCACCATGTAGACCTCCGTTCAGTCGTGAAAGGTAGAGAAGCATCATGGTTTTTCGCATGCTCGGAATGCAGGGGGAATCGAACATTACCGACATGCCGTTGCGGTTACCGCCGGTCACACCAGGCGATCATCGGACCTTTATGAGCTCGTTTCCAACCGGAGTCTCGGTGGTGACCGCCCTGGACGGACAATACCGTCCGCATGGGCTGACCTGTACATCCTTGACCAGCGTCACGCTGGATCCACCAACGCTATTGGTCTGCCTGAACACCGAAAGCGGCACGCTGGGAGCTATACGCGCCGTCCGACACTTTGCTGTGAATCTCCTACATTCCCGCGCCCGGAAAACAGCGGAGATTTTCTCGCGTCCAGCGCCCGACCGCTTCAGACAGGTGCGCTGGCGTCTGTCTACTCGGGTACGGCAGCCGTGGTTGACCGAGGATGCCTTCGCCCTCGCAGGCTGCGTCGTGCAGGAAACAAGGATCGTCTGCGACCACGAGATGGTGCTCGGTGAGGTTTGTGAGGTTGAATACGCTGTTGACGTGCCGCTGCTGTACGGGTTGCGTGGCTTTGCCACTTGGGTAGCCGGCGACGTTCAGAAACGCACTGATGCATAGCGGCCTGGGGCAGGGCGGCCTCGACACCCTCGCCAGGTTCCTCCTCGCAATCAGCATCATCGTGTTGTGTAGCCATCTGCTGGGCGCAGCGATAGCGCGCTTTCGTCAGCCGCGGGTCGTGGGCGAGATCGCCGGCGGCCTGCTAATCGGCCCGTCGGCGCTTGGTGCGGTCTGGCCATCGGGGCAGGCGACGCTATTCACCCCCGAAGTTCTAAGTGCCATCGATCTGGTCGCCCAGCTCGGCCTGGTGCTGTTCATGTTGCAGCTGGGGGCGGAGCTTCGGGTCGACAAGCTTCGCGGTCACATCAGGACGGTCGGATTCGTGGTCGCCGGTGCCACGCTCCTGCCCTTCCTCGCAGGACTTGCACTCGCACCCGTACTACGGCAGCGCCTAGTCGACTCTGCCACGTCGCCGGTGACGTACACACTGTTCCTGGGTCTGGCCCTATCGATCACTGCCTTACCCGTGTTGGCGCGCATCCTCGAAGACTTCGGCCTGTCGGGCACTCGGCTTGCTGCGCTCGCGTTGACGTGCGCGGCGATCGGAGACTTGGTGGCCTGGGCCACGCTGACCCTGATCTTCACGGTCGCTGGGATCGGGAGCGGTGGGGACGGGTTAACAGGCATGCTGACGATCCCGGTCTTCGTGGCGTTCGTTCTCGCCTGCGTCCGCCCGTTGCTGGCGGTACTCATGCGTTACGTCGCACGGCTGCGCGGAGGACCAGAGCTTATGTGCCCGCTTCTGATTGTCGGTGCGGTGGGTTTCGCGTCGGCGACCCACACGATTGGTTTGCACCCAGTGATCGGGGCACTTCTCTTCGGCATGATCACGCCACGAGATTTGGGGTCGATAGTGCGGATCAGTGCGCAGCTCCATGGCTTTACCGTGATGATCCTGCTTCCACTGTTTTTTGCCAAAGTCGGACTCAGCACGTCGGTGACGCTCATCGGAGGTGATTGGGAAAATTGGTTGGTGTTCGTGTTGGTCCTTTTGGTCGCGATCGTATCCAAGTTTGCGGGCACGATCTTCGGCGCTCGGCTGGCCGGCCTGGAGCGGCACGCGCTCTTCCCGCTGGGCGCGCTGATGAACTGCCGCGGCGTCACCGAGCTCGTTGTGGTCAGCATCGGGCTGCAATATCAGCTGATCAATCAGTTAGGGTTCACCATCCTTGTACTCACCGCACTTATCACAACCGTGCTGACTGGCCCAGCGCTCCAGGCTTGGCTCCACTCACACGCCAAAAATATCGCTGAGACCGCATGAATACGCGGTCCCGTAGCGCAGGGAGCGGCCGGGTTGCTGAGCCTCCCGCACGCGCGAGCAGATTACTCTCGCGGACCTTTCTCCAAGGCAGCGATAAACCCATAGTTGATGTGCCGAGATGGCGAAATCATTAAGGTGAAAGGTGTGTCATGTGCAACGCTATTAAGAAAATTGTCATCCTGGGCGGTGGAACCGCCGGCTGGATGGCGGCTTCCTATCTCGGCAAGGCGCTAAACGAAACGGTCGATATAACCGTTTTGGCCGCGCCGGAGATTCCCACGCTTGGCGTGGGTGAGGCGACGATTCCCAACCTGCAGACAGCCTTTTTCGATTTCCTAGAAATCGACGAAGGCGAATGGATGCCCGCTTGCAATGCGAGCTACAAGATGGCCATCAAGTTCGTCAATTGGAGGACTGGCGGCGAGGGAATCTCGCAGCTGCGGAAATTCGGTGAGCGAACCGACCACTTTTACCATATTTTCGGACTTCTGCCTTACTTCGAGCAACTTCCGCTCTCACATTACTGGGTCTACCGCACCTGGGCGGAGCAGACTGACGAGCCATTCGACTATGCCTGCTACCACGAGCCACTCATCCTTGACGAGAAGAGGTCTCCTCGCTGGATGGATGGCTCGCGAGCAACGAACTACGCGTGGCACTTCGATGCCCACCTGGTGGCCGACTTCTTACGACGGTTCTCGACTGGCACGCTGGGAGTTCGGCACATTGAGGACAGAATGGAACACGTCAGGCACCGGCCCGACGGCTCCATCGAGAGTCTGTCCACCCGGTCCGGGCACACCCTGGAGGCTGATCTGTTCATCGACTGCTCTGGCTTCCGCGGACTGCTCATTAACGAGGCTATGGCTGAGCCGTTCCTCGACATGAGCGACCACTTGCTCTGCGACAGCGCCATTGCGGCAGCCGTACCACATAACGATGAGACGCTAGGCGTCGAACCGTTCACCTCGGCTATTGCGATGAAGGCGGGCTGGACGTGGAAGATTCCGATGCTCGGCCGCTTTGGTACTGGCTACGTGTACTCCAGCCGATTCGCCAGCGAGGAAAAGGCAATACAGGACTTCTGCCGGCTGTGGGACCTGAATCCGGATACAATGCCGCTGAACACGCTTCGTTTCCGGGTAGGGCGGAACCGGCGAGCGTGGGTCAAGAATTGCGTCAGCATCGGTACGTCATCTTGCTTCGTAGAGCCCCTCGAGTCGACGGGTATCTACTTCATCTATGCGGCGCTCTACCAGTTGGTGAAGCACTTCCCTGACAAGGGCTTCGACAGTGTCCTGACCGACCGGTTCAACGGCGAGATCGAAACGATGTTTGACGACACCCGCGACTTCATCCAAGCACACTTCTACTTCTCGCCACGGAATGACACGCCATTCTGGAAGGCCAATAAGGAGCTGAAGTTGGGCAACAGCATGCAGGAGAAGGTCGACATGTACCGCGCGGGAATGGCGATCAACGGTCCGGTGACGGACGACGCGCGCAGCTACTACAGAAACTTCGAGGAGGAGTTCCGAAACTTCTGGAACAACAGCAACTACTACTGCATCTTAGCCGGACTGGGCGTGATGCCCAGGGCGCCCAGCCCGCGCCTGCACCACATGCCTGCCTCGCGCAAGCGAGCTGAAGCGGTGTTCGCTGACGTGAAGCGCCGACAGCGGGACCTCCTGGACACCCTGCCAACCTGTTATGAGTTCTTACGCCATCAGCACGGTAGGTGAGAATGAGCCGTCTGTCGGCAGCGATGCAGGATTGCCACCGCTCTTTGTGATCAGGCACGCGCCGTCGCGATCATTCCAGAGACCGTGCGTTCACCAGCATTTCGATGAGCTCGGTAGCCTTCCGGGGGCCGTTGTAGCGACGGTACTCATCCCGCAGGGCACCGGCCTTCTGGCGATACGCCGATTCGCGCAGGACGCGGACGACGGCCTTGCGTAACCGCGTCTCTAGCCTTAAGCCATCCTTCACGTGGATGCCGACGCCCGCCCAGCTGACATGAGCAGCGACTTCGTACTTCTCCTCGGTGGCCGCGGCTACCACAAGGGGCACGCCATGGGCGAGTGCCATATTCACCCCGCCGTAGCCGCCGTTGGTCACCATCAGGTCCACGTGTGGCAGCAGGTGGTGGTGGGGGATGAACCGCTCGATGCGGACGTTCGCGGGCAGCGGCGCGAGATCGAGCCGCTCGGGAGATACACCGGTCGTGGCCACGACGAACACGTGCTCCTTGGCGAGCGCGCGCAGGGCGGGCAGCAGCAAGCGCTCGACGTCGTTGGCCACCGTGCCCAGGGTGACGTGCACGACGGGCCGGTCCACCTTCAGCTCACTCCACCACGCAGGCGGCTCGAAATGCTCGACGGGCTCGCCAATGTAGGGGCCTGTGAAATGCGTCTGCGGAAGCAGATCGCTGCGAGGGTATTCAAAGGCGGGGACCGTGCCCAGCAGGTAGAGGTCAGGCGGCGCCACAATGTTCTCGAACGCGCCTGCGTCCAACGGGGATAGACCGGCACGCCACCGTGCTCGATCCCCCTCGCGTCGAAGCTCTCGCAAGATTATGGTGTCGGCCACCCAGCGCAGCAGCTTGTTGCGCAGCTTGCCCAGCGGTGAGCTGTTCGGCCGGAGGCCCAGACCGAGCGGAGCGGTATCGCGGCTGCTGAAGATGTAGATCGAAGTGGCGACCCATGCCTGCGGAATGCCCCTGTGCTCCCTGATGAACCCCGCTGCGAAACACGTTTCGTCGGTTACCAGGACGTCGGCGGGAACCGCGTCCAGATCATTCAGCAAGTCTTGCATCTGACTAGCTGCGGTCGCGAGGAAGATGTCACTAAAGCCTTTTGCCATCCCTTTGATCCCAGTGAGTCCCGCGTGGTGCGGAAACGCTTCCTCGCGGTTCGCGCCGCTGTAGTCGTAGCCTGCACGCATCGGCACGTACGCGGCTCCGATGCGCTCGATCTTCTCGCGGTAGAGCTTCCCGGTGTACCAGCGCACCTCATGACCGCGCCGTACCAGTTCGCGAGCGACCTCTAGCATTGGGTTGACGTGGCCGTCACCTGGAGCGGTCGCGACTAGGACCCGCACCAAAGTTCACCTTCCCGAGCTGCATTCTTCATTCATAGGCCCATCACGGTAACCAGCAAACATTGGGCTCTCCGCCAGGTCGACAAGGAATCTGCTCGAGTACGCGGGGTGAAGTGCGCCACAGGTCGCTGCGCGAGGCACTTGCGTACGCGAGACTGCGTGCCCTGTTGCTCGCCAGGGGATGTGCTCCGGCTCAGATACCGTAAAATAAGCCCGGTCAAATTAGCGCCGGAGGAACTTCATATGGTGAATGGATCCGTTGAGCGGGGAGCCAAGAAGGTCACCGTTGTCGGCGCCGGTATCTCCGGTCTGATAGCGGCGTATGAGCTGGAGCAGCTCGGAAACGACATCGAGGTTTTTGAGGGCAGCTCGCGAATCGGCGGAAGGATATGCACTCACCGGTTCGGCTCCGGGGAGTTCGCGCCTTCCGTAGAGCTTGGCGCCATGCGCATCCCCGCCAAGCACTGCTACACGATGGCTTATGTCGAGAAGCTGGGGCTCATAGATCGGCTGGGCGATTTCCGGACACTTTTCTCCGAGGAGGGCGCCTATCACACCACCAGCGCGGGCTTCGTTCGTGTGCGGGACGCCGCGCAGAAGCTGGTCCACGAGTTCTGTCTCGGCCTCAACGGCACACGCTACAGCGATGACGTCCTGCTCTTCGGCGCGTGGCTGACGGCGATAGGCAACGCCATCGCCCCCGCCAACTTCCGTGTCACCCTTCGTAACGACATTAGCGTGGAGCTGCTCAAGCTAGTCGAAAAAGTCGACCTTAAACCCTTCCTGCGCGGGGACCGGCAAGACCGCTTCGACCTGCATGCGTTCTTCGCCGCCCACCCTGCAATCCGGTCTAGTGGGAGCGGCCGGCTCAACGGGTTCCTCGACGACATCCTCAACGAGACCAGCCCCGAGCTGGCCCGGCTCGAAGGCGGCATGGACCAGCTCGTCTACCGGCTGAAAGACAGCATCCGGGGACCGATCCTGTGCAACCAGGAAGTTCTTAGCCTGGACGTGCAGGACGATCACGTGCTGGTCGAGCTCCGGCAGGGAACTGGAACAGTTGTCCGGCGGTGCGACTACGTACTGTGTACGATCCCCTTCTCGATCCTGCGAAACCTGCGGCTCAACGGTCTGAGTTCCAGCAAACGCGCGGTGATCAACGAGGTGTCGTACTGGTCGGCCACGAAGGTCGCCTTCCTGTGCCGGGAACCATTTTGGGAACGCGACGGCATCACGGGGGGCGCCTCGTTCAGCGGCGGCCGTGTCCGCCAGACCTACTACCCCCCGGTAGAAGCGGATCCGGCGCGCGGCGCCGTCCTGCTTGCCAGCTACACCATGGGCGACGACGCCGACGTGCTCGGCGGCCTGCCGGAGGTTCAGCGACACGAGGTCGTCCTCGACGAGGTCGCCAGGATGCACCCCGAATTGCTGCAGCCGGGCATGGTCATCGACATCGTCAGCCAGGCTTGGGGGCAGTATCGGTGGAGTCGCGGCGGTGGGGTCACCCGGTGGGGCAAGGACGCGATGGCGTGCGGGTTGGAGCGCGATGGCGCGGCGCGGCCCGAAGGGCGCCTGTTCTTCGCTGGTGAACACTGCTCGTCGACGACGGCCTGGATCGACGGTGCGATCGAGTCAGCAGTCAACGCCGTCCACAAGATATCCCGTACCCAGCCGTCCAGGTGCACCGTTTCCGTAGGACGGGCAGGAGCGGTATGAGCATCTTCGACCTGCCGCGTCTACACTTTTCTGGGGCAGCGACCACTAGTTTGCCCACTGGCCCGCGCTCCGGACTCGTTGATCAGGCGACGAACACAGCCCTCACCGACGACGGGCCGTTCCTCGTCGAGCGGCCACCGGGGGAGTATCACCAGTACCTTGCCGACCGCGGACCTCGGTTCGACGCCGACGGCCGGCCGGATCCCAGCGGCGTATTCAGCGCATCGAAGGGCTGGAACTTTGGCGGAAGCGGCCACTTTGGAATCGACGCCAAGGTGGTCTGCGGAGAGCGGCTAGATGGTGCGCTGACCACCGAGGATCCGATCATCGGCCGGAGCGTTGACATGTGGGGACATTACAACCCATATCTGGCAACAACATTCAACAAGGCGCGCATCTTCGACGTCGACCCAGCCTCGAATTGGACCACCACGGCGATGGTCGGCCAGTTTTGCTTCGGGCGCATAGGCCGCTCTCATGACGTGGGTTACATGGTGGTCGGCAACGTACACGGCGTCCACCCGCCGCGCTGGCATGACTTCCGACACGTCCTCGAACCCGGCACCCACCTCCTCGATTCCGAGCTACGTCGATCCGTGGTGTATCAGTTTGTCGTTCGCAAGCGCGACGGATTGCACTGGCTCGACGAGGCTGAGAGCTCCCCGTTGGTGATTGCGCTGCGCTCGCTAATCGAGACGGGTGCGGCGGATGGTCTGGTGGTCCAGTTCGCGCTGCACGGCATGGCCGCGCCGGTGGTGCCGGACCGGCCCAGCCAGTGGGAGCTGCGAGGCACTATTGCGCCCTGGCATGCGGACGAGATGGCTAGCTATCCAGCTGGGCGGCTGCTTACTCCGAGGACTGTCTCCTTGACTTGCCTCCGCACCTTGTCGCTGAAGATTGCGGACGGGCGCGTTGTGCTCAACATGGTGAACGCGGTTCCGGTGACCAGCCGGATGGACAAGGGCGGCACCGGATCGACGCAACGACTCGGCCCTCCGGTGGACGCGGGCGACCTGGAGCTCCGGACCGCTCGAAGCGACCGTCTGGTCGCCAGCATTCCCGCAGGCGCCTACCGCGGTCCCAGCGCCGCGCTGACCAGTGGGATTGTCACCGTGTCAACGGTAGAGCCGGGCAACCCTGAGCCGGACGAGCCGCTTTGCGTGGTCGGCATGGCGGCCGGGCGCGAAAGGGCGGTTCTGCTTTGCGAGGAGGAGATCAACCTTCAAGCCGACGTCGCAACCGTATTCCTCGAGCACCCCAACGGTGAACTGGATGATAACCAGGACCACGAGGTAGCGATTCGTTCGTTCGTTCGGGGCCGCCCAGCCCCAGTTTCGGACGTTCATGTGCGCCAGTTCTTCAACGCGGATGCGCTCCCCCTGGATGAGGCCGCCGCGTCACCTGAGGTCCGCTGCGGTGATATTGAGATGTTGGCGCTGCGCGCGGGGCAGCACCGCGAACAAGGCGACTTCGCCTTCACGTGCACGACGAGCACGGACGAGCGGGGACGCGGCTGGTTCACCATGAGGGGAACGCGCGCCGGGTCCACCCGTGTGCTGTTGTCGGCGATGCCTGGCGACCTGCCCTGCGATCCTGGCATGCCCGGCTCCGCACGGACTGCTTACGACAATGATGACGCCCTGGGCTTCTGGTCTGCTGTGGGCTCGCTATCAGTGCGGGTGCTGCCCGACGACTGGCACCTGGACGCGATTCCGGAGTGGGAGGTGAATTTCGACGTCGTCTACCGGGAGATCTTTGCGTTCTACGAGCTGCTCTATTCGTTCATGAAAGCGGACGTCTTCAGCCTGGCCGACCGGTTTCGCGTGGAGACGCACCCTCGACTTATCTGGAACATGTGCGATCCACAAAACAAGAGCAAAACGTATTACATGCCTCCGTCGCGGGACATGTCCGACCCCAAGGCACGTCTGCTGCTGAAATATCTGCGCGCCAAACACACTGAAGCGCAAGTGCCGACTATCGTGCCAGCGATTGGGCGAGCGCACCGCGGCATCAACAGCCGCGGGGATCTCATCCTCGCGCTGCGCCATGCAGTGACGATCGAGCTTGCCGTGATGCTTCAGTACCTCTACGCGGTCTATTCCATACCGACTCTGGGCGCCGGGCAGGAACTCGTGCGGCGGGGAGAGTGGACGCGCGAGCAGCTCAGGCTTGTCTGCGGGGACGGCGGTGAAACTCTCGCCAATGGCATCCGCGGCAGTCTGCTGAGCGTGGCGAGGGAAGAGATGATTCATTTCCTGGTGATGAACAATCTCCTCATGGCAATCGGCGATCCGTTCCACCTCCCGATAATTGACTTCCGCACCTTGAACTCCAACCTGCCGGTGCCGCTGGACTTCGCGCTCGAACCGCTGAGCGTCGGCAGTATTCAGCGGTTTATAGCGATCGAACAGCCAGACGGTCTGACTGGAAAGGTACGACGCGGTGAGGTCGACGGTGTCGATCTACGTGGTCACGGATATTTGTATAGCTCGCTCAGCGAGCTGTACGGCAAAATTCGGGATGGTCTACAGAGGGTGCCTGACCTCTTCCTTGTAGCTAAGGGGCGCGGTGGCGGCGAGCATCACCTGTTCATGCGAGAGTCGGTCAACGCCGTTCACCCCGACTACCAACTGGAGGTTGACGACCTTCCTAGCGCGCTGTTTGCGATCGATTTCGTAACGGAGCAGGGCGAGGGAAACGTCCTTACCTCGGTCATGCCGCCGGAGGACGCACACTTCGACACCTTTTTGCGGATATCCGATCAGCTCATGGCTGAGCAAATGAAAGGTCCCCGCGTGCGGCGTGCTCCCTGGAGTCCGGCGTACCCGGCCCTGCGTAATCCGACGCTAGATAACCACCACAGCGGGGCCGGTGAAGTCATCACCGCACCGGAGGCGCGTGAGGTCGCGGTCCTGTTCAACCGGTCGTACTTCATGATGTGCCAGCTCATGGTCCACCACTTTGCCCGAAGGCCGGACGCGAGTCTTCGCCGCTCTGATCTGATGAACGCCGCTCTGGAGGTCATGACGGGCATGATGCGTCCACTCGCGGAGCTGCTCGTCACGCTGCCCTCGGGGCGACCAGACAAGACCGCTGGCCCTTCCTTTGAGCTGGATAGCCAGTCGGGATTGGTGTCCCGTCCCGACGTGGCCATGAGAGCGCTCTCGTTACGTTTCACACATCTCGCCGAGGCATGCCGCAAATGCGACATGGTGCCGGAGTCGGTCGGCGACACCGCGGCTTACCTCGGCGGTTACTTCGGAGGCATGGCATGACGTTCGCCATGGACTTCGCCTACGGGAACGTGGATTTCCGGCTCGTTGAGGCGGCCGACGACTCGGTGGCTGACCCACGAGGCGCCGATACCGATCGTTCCACCGGGGGAGAGCTATGACGCGGCGTGCCTTACCGCTTTTCGACGTCAGCGGGTGGTCGGCCGCGGACCTGGCCAACCCCTATCCCATTTACCGCAGGTACCGTGAGGACGATCCGGTCCACCTTGGCGCGACTGCGCCGACCGGAGGCCTCGACACCTGGTACGTCTTTCGCTACGGCGACGTCGCGGCCGTGCTGGCTAGCCTGCACTTCGGTCGCGATACAGGCGGTCGCACGGCTGCCATGGTACCGGACGGCTATGACACACTGCGGATGATCGTCGAGAACTGGCTGGTCTTCATGGATCCGCCCCGTCACACCCGGCTCCGCAGTGTGATCAACAAAAAGTTCATCCCGAAGGTCGTCGCCGACCTCCGCCCCCGTGTCGAGCGGATAGCGGCCGAGCTGGTGGGGCAGATGCGTGGCAGTCCAGTCGCCGACCTTGTTGAGGAGTTCGCTGCGCCGTTCCCGATCCTGGTGATCTCCGAGTTGCTCGGCGTTTCCGGTGACAGCCGGGACTGGTTCCGCGAGAAGGCGATGGACCTGCGTGAGGGGATCGCCTCACGTAAGGGGCGGCGGTCGGACGGCTACGCCCTCGCCGAGAAGGCCGCCCGTGACTTGGTGGCGTACTTCCAAGAGGAGATCCGCAGACGCAGGTTCAGAACTCACAAGGACATGATGGCCGTGCTCGTCGAGGCTCAGCGAGACGGTGAACCGCTCACGGACGAGGAGCTCATTGGCACCTCCATCCACCTGCTTATTGCAGGACACGAGACGACGACGAACCTCATTTCCAAGTCGGTGCTGGTGATGCTCGCTCACCCCGAGGTGGCGGACACGCTGCGGTCGGATCCCTTCCTGCTGCCCACGGCGGTGAACGAGTTCGTCCGGTATGACCCACCAGTCCAGATGGTGACCCGCTGGGCACAGCGCGATGAGGTAGTCGGCACACGGCAGGTGCGTGCAGGCGACAAAATTGTCCTGGTCCTCGGGTCAGCGAACCGTGACCCGCTGCGTTTCGCCAACCCCGATGCGCTGCTGATCCACGGTCGGAGGACCCGCCACTGCGGCTTTGGCGCCGGAATCCACTCTTGCCTCGGTGCACCCCTGGCCCGCCTGGAGACGGAGATCGGACTCAAGCTGCTGCTGAAGACCTTCTGGATGCAGCTGACCGACGATCCGGTCCCCTACGGGGAGGACATCGTCTTCCACGGTCCGACCCGCCTGATGGTGCGGACCGGTCACTAGCGACGTAAGAGCTCTGGAGGCAATCAGTGATCAGATCGGTTGTCATCGTCGGCGGTGGTACAGCCGGCTGGATGAGTGCCACGTATCTTAAGGCCGCCCTCGGGCCGCGCCTATCAGTCACCTTGGTGGAGTCAGACCGCGTGTGCAGCATCGGCGTCGGCGAGGCCACCTTCAGTACGATTCGCCATTTCTTCGATTACCTCGGCCTGCACGAGGAAAAGTGGATGCCGCACTGCGCTGCCTCCTACAAGCTGGCAATTCGCTTCGAAAATTGGCGACGACTCGGCCACCACTTCTATCATCCGTTTGAAAGGCTGCGGGTTGCCGATGGTTTCCATCTTGCGGACTGGTGGCTGCGGCTGGGTGACCGTTCGTCCTCATTCGATCGCGAGTGCTTCATCACTCCCTCGCTGTGTGAATCCAAGCGGTCGCCTCGGCATCTCGACGGTACGCTGTTCACCGGTAATCTGGATGTCCCGCTGAGCCGGTCCACCCTCGCGGAGCAGCGCGCCCAGTTTCCCTACGCGTATCACTTCGATGCCGATCTGCTGGCCAAATTCTTGGCCGGGTACGGTATCGAGCGGGGAGTACGGCATATCGTGGACGATGTGGTCGGTGTCGGTCAGGACGACCGGGGCTGGATTACCCATGTAACCACCCGCGACTACGGTGACCTGACCGGCGAGCTGTTCATCGACTGCACTGGTTTTCGCGGGTTGCTAATCAACCAGGCGCTCGGCGAGCGATTTCAGTCATTCGCCGACGTGCTGCCCAATAACCGGGCGGTTTCGCTGCGAGTGCCGAAGGACATCGATCGGCTGGGCCTGCACCCGTATACTGCAGCCACAGCCGTGGGAGCGGGCTGGATCTGGACGATACCGCTGTTCGGACGAAACGGCACCGGCTATGTTTACGCCGAGGAGTTCTGCACGCCCGAGGATGCCGAGCGAACGCTCCGCAAGTTCGCCGCTCCCGGTCAGGACGACCTGCCGGCCAACCACATCACGATGCGCATCGGTCGCAATGAGCGGTCCTGGGTAGCCAACTGCGTGGCCATTGGCCTGTCCAGTGCGTTCGTCGAGCCGCTCGAGTCCACTGGCATTTTCTTCATCCAACACAGCATCGAAGAGCTGGTGAAGCATTTCCCCGACGAGCGCTGGGACAACGCTTTGGCCGACAGCTACAATGCTCGTGTAGCGCATGTGGTCGACGGGGTCAAAGAGTTTCTCGTCCTCCACTATCGGGTCGCAGCACGGGACGACACTCCGTACTGGAAGGAAACCAAGGTCCGCGAGATCCCGGAGGGGCTGGCTGAAAAGCTGGAGCTGGGTTCGCGGCTGCTGCTGGACGAGGCCACCGTCTACGCCCACTACCACGGCTTCGAACCCTATTCGTGGAACACCATGCTGCTCGGGCTGGGCGGGGGACCGGATCGACCGCGCCCCGCGCTCGAGCTGATGGACCCCAATTCAGCGCGTGAGGCCTTCGCTAGCGTGCGCCGTGATGCCGAACGGATCACCGCATCACTTCCCAGTTGTTACGAGTACCTGTCCTTATTGCACTGATGTCTGAGGAACATGCGATGGGCTATGACCGAAATGCATTGGCGCGACACTGGATCAGCGAGTACACCCCTAACCCTCACCCCAATCTGGGGCGGGACGGTGTGGTGTGTCCCTTCATGGTCCGGGCGCTGCGCCGCAACTACGTGACGATGGTGACGTTCGACGCCACCGAGGGCGACGAAGCGCTCATGGCGCTCGCGCGCCGCCTGCGCGACGCGAGCTTGTGCCGCGCCGAGGAGGTGGGTTCCGACCGCACGTATCTGGTGTCGATGGTTGTGCCGTACGGCCTGCCAGATCCCGAGTTGAAGGCGATGGTTGGTCGGGTGCATTCGGCGCTCAAGCCGGAGTTCGTCCAAATGGGATACATGGCCGGGGACTTCTGGCCAGATCACGAGACGGTAGGCCTGCACAGTGACATGTTCCGGCCGTTCTCCAGCCCGATTCCCCTGCTGGGCATGCGTCCCATGGTCCCGGCCGACCTCATGTTCTTCATCAAGCATGAGCGCACACCCCAGGACCGGTTGCGCTATCTGGGATATTTCCGGCGAGTCTTCGAAGGCCGGTTGAACGCCCACTGGCAGGAACAGCTCGACGATGCCGTCGCCCAGGCCGAGCGCGATGCGGTGATCGCCGCTGCAGGTAGGCAGCTTGGCTCCGTATGACACCCGTCGCCGCGCCGGCCGCTCGAATATCGATTAGGGAATCAGGCGTCTGGCGGTAACACCACAGGAGGTAAAAACGATGGCCGCACCGACACCCGATGAGGTTCGTGAAACCTACGACGCGTTCACCGACATCTATGCACGAGTCTGGGGTGAGAATCTACACGCCGGTTACTGGGAGGACCCACAGGCAGACATCTCGGTGGTTGAGGCTACCGAACGACTGACGGGCGAGCTCCTGGCCCGCCTGCATTGCGCGCCAGGGGACAGGGTGCTGGACGTGGGTTGTGGAATCGGAAAACCGGCGTTGCGCCTCGCTGGAGAGCGCAAGGTCGAAATGGTTGGCATCTCGATCAGTCGGCCTCAGATCGAGCGAGCCAACACCGCAGCGCGAGCCGAAGGATTGGCGAAACGGGTAACGTTCCAGTACGCCGACGCCATGAACCTGCCCTTCCCCGACGGCTCGTTTGACGCCGTGTGGGCGCTAGAGTCGCTACATCACATGCCGGACCGGTTGCAGGCGCTGGATGAAATCGCTCGGGTACTACGGTCGGGCGGCTCCCTGGCCATCGCAGACTTCGCGCTCGCTGGACCGGTCGCGGGGGAGAAAAAGAATCTCATCGAGGTCTTCCGAGCTGCAGGAGGGCTACTAACTCTTACGGAGATTGGCGACTACGAGACCGATGTCCGACGTGCTGGTCTGGAGATCGTTGATAGCGTGGACGTTAGTGAGCAGGTCCGACCGACCATGATCAAGCACGCCGAGGTGTTCCGCGCGGCGCGCGAGCAGCTTCCACCCCACCTGGGCACCGTGGCGTTGGACGAGATGATCAAACTCAACGAACGGCTCTACGACCTGCCCGAGGCGGGTTACGTGATCCTGTCGGCCCGCCGTTTTTGATCACGTGACGATCTGAAGGAGAATCGCATGATGGAGCTGGATCTCCTGTCACAACGGCCGAGTCTGCATGACCACGGCCCCCGCGCGTTCTTAGCCTGGGCCCGCCGGATGCGTGATCACCAGCCGGTGATTTACGACGAAGCGGGTGGTACTTGGCAGGTATTCCGTTACGAGGACGCACTGAGGATCTCATCCGATCCGGCCATCTTTTCCAACGAATTACAACGGATGGGACCCCTGCAGCGATTCACTCGCGGAAACATCGGCGCTATGGACCCACCAAAGCATTGTCGGGTGCGTACGCTGGTCAGCCAGGCATTCACGGCGCGCACCATAAGCGACCTTGCCGGTCGTGTGACTGAGCTGACCGGGGAATTGCTGGACGTGGTGGTCGGTCGCGACGAGTTTGACTTGGTTGGGGACTTCAGCTTTCCGCTTCCGGTGATCGTCATTGCCGAACTGCTCGGAGTGCCGGCCACCGACAGAGATCTGTTCCGCGGATGGGTCGACGCGATGCTCGCGCCCACTTACAAGCGTCTCACTGATCTACTCGAAGAACAGGAGCTGATGAGCGCCTACGCCGCACTTGAGGCCTACCTGCTGGAACATGTCCGCGATCGTCAGCGCAGCCCAAAGGATGACTTGATCAGCAGGCTAACCCAGGCGCAGGGCGACGAGGGAGGGTTGGATGACGAAGAGGTCGTAGGTTTTGCGTCCTTCCTGCTGTTGGGTGGCCGCCTGACCATCACAGTCCTGCTGGCCAACGCCGTCCGGTGCCTGCACGAGCATCCGGCGGCCGATGCCGAGCTGCGCGCTGACCGCACGTTGATCCCCACGGCGATCGAAGAAGTGCTGCGTTACCGCTCGCCGTTCTTACCCGAACGGCGGGTTACCACCTGTGACGTGACGCTGGGAGACAGGGTAGTGCCAGCCAGCAGCCTCATCACTGCGTCGCTTCTGTCAGCTAACCACGACGAGCGTCGTTTTCTGGACCCGGACACGTTCGAAATCCGTCGCGATCCCAATCCGCATCTAGCCTTCGGGCACGGCGCCCACTTCTGCCTTGGCGCACCCTTGGCCCGAATGGTGGGTGCGATTGCGCTCAACCTGCTTTTCGATCGCTTCCCGCTCTTACGGCTCAAGCCGGGGGCCGGCATCCCGATGTACGGCAGCCCGGAGATTTTTGGACCGAGCCGGATGCTTGTCTCCACCTCCTGATAACTGGGAACGGCTCGACAGGGAAGGGGTCAGAACGCTGCGGCGACGTTTGGGGTTGTCAAGCGATCTACCTTGTCGACGTCCTACCCCGCGAGGGCAACTGTTGCAGCGCCCATGTATTGCCGTCTGGGTCGCTGAAGGTCACGAAGGAGCCCCAAGGCTTGACGTCGACCTCGCTGGCCTCCACTCCGCGGCCAATGAGCTTCCGCCGGGCGGCCCCGACATCCTCGACGACAATCACCAGGCTTTTCTGCGAGCCTGATGGCATCTCAGTGATATTGGTATCCAGCATAATGGAGCAGCCGACCCAGGAGGGGTGAGCTGTACAAAGCGCAGTGCGTCGTTGACCTGGTGGTCATGGTCGGCGTGAAAACCGACCTGCTCCACGTAGAAGGTCTTGGCGCGGTCAACGTCGGTCACGGGGACGGCCACGAGCTCGAGCTTCCAGTCCATGGGCCACAGTTTATACGTGGGTCCGATAAGTTTAGCGCGCCAAGACAGTTCAAGCCCCCAAGTACGCCGATTGGCGCCCGTTGCGGCCCAGCCAATTGCGCTGGTTCTCAATTCAATGTTACATGGCGTTAACGTTGCCTGATGGAGGTGTGGGTGAGCATTGCAGCGACGGCGAGGTGACGGGAGCGTTAAAGATGTCGCTCGTGGGCTGGCGCCAGCTCGTTGGGGCCAGGATAAGCCTGTAGTGGCCTTGTGGGCCTCTCCATCCGACTCATTTCTCGAGGGTACTGCTGACAATGCGCACGGTCTGGCCGTGGTGGCGGACGTACGGCATTGATGTCGCCATCGACGGCGTGGTGCTACAGAAAGTCGTGCGAACTTGCGTTTGTCAGCCTCCAGCAGAACCACAGCGGCCTCACCGGAGGCTTCACTTCTCTCGTTCGAACAGAGTTTCCTTCGCTCGTCGCTTAGCTGATATAGTCTACCCTCTAGAGATCACTCGACAGAGGCGGATCGGGATGAGCAGCCCGGAACACTTCTCGAACGCAATCGCGATGCGGCGCATGCTGTATGGACGCCTTCTGTCATCCGCTCTGTACGCTGCAGCCTTGCTTCGCTTGCCGGATTTGCTGCACAAACGGCAACAGACTGCGAAGGAGTTGGCGATACAGGTCCAGGCTGACGCCGCCACGCTGGATCAGCTGCTTCGCGCGCTAGCAGCATTTAACGTGGTCGCTGAGTACTCTAATGGCAAGTTTGTACTCACCGCTCTCGGTCACACCCTCCGTAGCGACGTCCCAGCTACGGCACGACCCACCGCGCTGCTTGTGGGCGGAGCGATCGGCCAAGCCTGGGATGGGTTGATCGACGCCGTGAGCACTGGAAAATCCTCGTTCGTGGGAACGTTCGGCATGGATTTCTTCACCTACCTGGAGACGCAGCCGGAGTTACAGTCGACGTTCTACGACTCGCAGGCAGCCGACCTTGAGATTGTGTTGGAGGAGCTCAGAGTCGTGGACTTCGCCTCCTATCGAAAAATCGTGGACGTCGGCGGCGGCGACGGCGCGTTGCTGGCGCATGTGCTGACGGCCTGCCCACAATTACGGGGCGTGCTTATGGACACTGCACCGGTCGTGCCGAAGGCGCGGAAACATATGGTGGCGATGGGTCTTGCCGAGCG
Source organism: Pseudonocardiaceae bacterium (assembly GCA_050699875.1). Taxonomy (GTDB): domain Bacteria; phylum Actinomycetota; class Actinomycetes; order Mycobacteriales; family Pseudonocardiaceae. Next base: position 40,093 of record JBOHFX010000132.1, on the reverse strand, counting down.
GTGTGACGTGCTCGTCGGGAACTTCTTTGAGGCTGTGCCGACTGGTGGCGACCTCTACTTGATGCGTGACGTTCTCCATGACTGGCCCGACGAGCACTGCGCGAAACTGCTGGCCGTATGCCGTCGAGCGATGTCGCAGACGGCCAAACTATTGATTGTAGAACGGGTATCAGCCAGGGAAGCAATCGCCGATCAAGAGGCGCAGCTGACCAGACTGATGGATTTGTACATGCTGTCGGTGCTCGGCGGCCATGAGCGGACCATCGAACAACTCGAACGGCTGTTGACAAGCGCGGGATTCACACAACGCGCGTGTCACCGGCTGAGTGGTGGCGCTGCGGCAATCGAGTCGGTCCCTCTCGTAGGCTAACCAGATTAACACCTTGTATGGCTGAGAATTCTTCGGTGAGGGGTAGTCGGTCTCGTACAGTGACCCCGGGTAAGCGCTGACGGCGATGGCTTCGCTAAGCTTCGGACTCGTGAAAGATATCGTCGTTGAGACCCTCGCGCAGGCCTTCTCAATCACCTGTCGGCTTTACCGATCCGCAGATAAGACACCTCGCAGTCCTCGGCGAGCGATTGGCATCGCAAGCGCGGTCATCTAACATGAGTTAATGCAGCACTATCGCCTTGGTCGATTTTTCGTCGCACGTATTGGCTTCGGTGTGATGCAGCTGCCCGGCCCTGGCGTGTTCGGCCCGCCGCGTGACCGTGGCGAGGCGCTGGCGGTGCTGCGGCGTGCCGTAGACCTCGGTGTGGACCATATTGACACCTCGCAGTACTACGGGCCCGACGTCGCCAATGAGCTGATTCGGACGGCGCTGTACCCCTATCCCGACACTCTTGCGTTGGTGAGTAAGGTTGGAGCGCGCCGCAACGGGTCTGGAGGGTGGCTGCCTTACGACGCTCCTGACCAGTTAAGGCGGGGCATTGAGGACAACCTGCGCAGCCTTCGTGTCGAGCAACTGGCGGCGGTCAACTTACGGCTGACCGACAAAGCGGCGCCCGATCAACGATTCGACGACCAGCTCGCTGCCATGATCCAGGCGCGCGATGAGGGGCTGATCGGGGGCGTCGGTCTCAGCAACGTCACCCGCGAGCACCTGCTGCGCGTGCTGGAACGCACGGATGTGACCTGCGTGCAGAATCCGCTGAACCTGGTTAATCGCGCTTCGATGCCCGTTCTCGACGAGTGCACCTCGCGGGGCATCGCATTCGTGCCCTTCTTTCCCCTGGGTTCCGGCTTCGCCCGGCCCAATCCAGTGTTGAGCAACAAGCACGTCCTGAGCAACGCCGAGCGGCTTCGTGTCACCCCGGCGCAGCTGGCGCTTGCCTGGATGTTGGGGCTTGCACCCAACGTCCTGTTGATTCCCGGCACGTCGTCTGTGCGGCACTTGGAGGACAACCTCGCGGTCGCCGACACGATGCTCGACCAAGACGCTCAACAGCAGTTAGCAGCGGTTCCAGGTAGTGAGCTGCCCGCCGACTGGGCAGCTCACAGGGGCGGTAGGTGTGGGTTTCGTGGGTAACGGGACGTGTCGCAGGATTTCGTGTCCCGGGATAGCGGGGGCCCCGGCTGAGGGGTTGACCGCAGCCGTTAGTGCGATGGAGGCGGGCAGTTTTTCTTGAACATGTCCTTGACGGCGTCCTTGGCTCCGGTGGTGACCGTACTTGACGTTCCCGCTGGCCTGTTGAGTCGGATAGGGAAACCACAAGCGGCGGTGTGAAACGAGGGCATTTCGCGGTACGGTGATCAGCCAGAGCGTCGCGCATAATAGGGCGGAGTGGTATGCGCTTCGCTGCTATCCACACGGGCGGCGGTCGTTCCGGTACCCTTACTTGCGAGGAGCGCGTGAGGCGCTTCCGGAACCGAGCGCAGGGGCGTTCCGATGACGGCGCTTGTACTTTTCGTGTCGGCTAACCAGACGTTCGACGCGTTCTTCTCGCTGCCCGAACTCGAACCTTGGTCGAGGCGACTAACGCAAGAGCGCTAGCGAAGGTATTCCTCGATCACGTCCGCGCCGCGGGTGGCTCCGCCGCTGTCCCTGATGGCCTTGCGCATTCGGTCGAGGTTGGCGTGCGCCTCCGGATTGGAAGCAACCCGGGTGACCGCGGCGCGTAGCGCTTCGGCGGTCACGGCGCCAGCGTCCAGCCGCTCGCCAAGCCCCAGCTCTTGAACCCGATCGGCATTGGCGACCTGCTCCGGCATCTGCGGGAAGGTGATCAGCGGAACGCCGTAGTACAGAGCCTCCATCGTGGAGTTCATCCCAGCGTGGGAGACGAACGCGGCGGCATGCCGGAGTACCGCCAGTTGCGGGAATCGCCGTCGAATATCCATGGTGGATGGAACGGGCCCCAATGCGGCTGTGTCTACATCACCGACGGTCATCGCCACCTGCCACGACCGGTCTCCGAAGGCCTCAATACAGGTGCGGTAGAACTCGAGGTGATCGGTGAAGATCGTACCCAGCGAGATGAATAGCACGCGGGCCTTGGGATCAGGCGGCGACCACGGTTGCGCCTGTTCCCGGTTGCCGAGCAAGGGTCCAAGGAAGCGGAAGCGTCCGTCGAAGCTGTCGCCGGCCGGCTGGAACTCCCGCGGGACGAAGACGAGGTTCAGCGCCTCGGTCACGTCCATCGTGCCGGCCAGATCGAGCTCGATACCGTGCTCGGTGGAAAATCGCGTGCAGTCCGCGGCCAGCGCGGTCATCGCAGGATGGTCGGCACCGAGTCCAGCTGTTAGCTGCGCGTCCAGCGAGTACGTCTCATTCGACGCGAGGTTTGGGACACACCGCACCGCCGGAATGCCCAGCTTCCCGGTCACGATCCGGGCCGGCCAATTCGTCGTGTCGTAGCACACCACGTCCGGCCGCTCGGTGACGCAGCGCTCGTGCAGGATCGGGTAGGTCAAGCGCAGCGCGGCAAAAAGGTGCCGCAGCCACCCCGCGATGATCTCGGGGCGGACCTCCGGTGGTGGCATGAAAGGCTCCAGCGGCGGCAGCGCTACCCACCGCGCACCGGCACCGGTGACCGCGTCGGAGTGCTCCGCGCCGGTAGCGTAGTCCACCCGGTGCCCGCGCCGCACGAACTCCTTGACCAGTGGCAGCGTCGGATTCACATGCCCGTGCCCAGCGAGGGCCACGAACAGCAAGTGCTTTGGTATACCACGGATCGTAGCGATCGGCTCAGCGCGCGAGTTCACCTGGGCAGCCGCGTTGATTTCGTCGAGCATCGCGTTGAGCTACTCGCCAGTGCTGTCGAGATCGAAGTCCACGTCCTGCTGTCGGTGAAGCGCACACAGCAGCACTGGTTTGGCCTCGACATCCCTGCTAGATCGACGGTGTACCCGCTGATCCCGACTCGCTGTCCGGTAAGGCCAGGACGGGCACGTCAGTACGACGTCCCCGTCGTCCGAGGACACCCTCGGTCGCTTCGTCGAATCGATGCGCACCAGTGCTCGGTTGGTCCGGCGTAGGGGATCCGCAGGCCGAGTGCAGTGAATCACCGCGTCATCGCAATAGCGTTCGAATGTGACCGCCGGAAACGTCCGTGACAACCACATGTCGAATGCGTAGTGCAAATAGAGGTTCGTCAAGACTGGTGAAATCGCCGACCCTGAGAGGTTCCGCGATCCCGAGCGACCAGCGTGCCATCCGGCTGTTGTATCGGGGCTTGCAGGTGCGAGGCACCCAGAACGCTTCGGCGCACCCTCCAGCGGGATTAGCGATTCGACCGACATACTGCGCAACGCGAGGGAGGGAATCATGAATGATGGCGCCACATATCGCCGAAATGGCTGGCCAGGCACGCTGCCACGCTGCAAGCAACTGTGGGCTACCAGCGGCATCCCACCTCAGCTGAGAACAGTCTCGACTCCTAGAACCCCTCGCTGATCGGCGCCATTCGGAGCCGAATAGCCGTTTCGAGCGCCGCCCAACCGCCATTCGGAGCCGAATGGCGGTTGGGGAGCGGAGGCGCGGGTTGACGAATGCACCCGGCGATCGGGTCATCCTGTGGTCCAGGTGGACCACACCACTAATCGGGTCACGGTGGCGCGCTGGCCGATCCTGTACCGCTCGACCAGTGTCGCCGGCAGCCGGACCGCCACCTCCGCGAGTGCCCATAGCCGTAGTCCAATCCTGAAGTTGGGCGTCCCGGCGTGCCCGTGCCGAAACGGCAGTAGCAGGGTCAGCACGGCGAAGCGGGCCAGCTCCGCCGTGGCGACGCTGCCAGGTGCGCAGCGCAGCAGCATCAGCAGCCGGTTGCGCTCATTCCAGCGGTGGAAAGCCGGCGTGCCGTGCTGCGCCGAGGCTCCGCCGACGTGCCGAACCCGGGCGTTCGGCACAGCAAGCACCCGGTAGCCCGCCAACCGAAGCCGCCACGAGGTGTCGGTGTCCTCGTAGTAGCAAAACAACGTGCCCGGGATACCTCCGGCGGCGCGCAGTACGTCGGTGCGCAGCAGCGCCGCCCCGCCGCAGAAACCGAACGGCAGTGCGCTGGTGGTGTCTTGGCCGTACCCGAGGCGGGTGAGCGCCACGCCGGTCGAGGTCACGGTGCCGTCCGCGGCGTGCAGCACCGAGGCCGCGGCGGCGGCAGTCCGATCGTCCTCCAGGGCCTGTTCCAGCGCCGCGAGCCACCCCGGCTCCGGCTGCGCGTCATCGTTGAGCCAAGCCATGAACGGCGTCCTGACCTGCGGCAACGCAGCTGCCAGGGCTCCCGCGTAGCCGATGTTGCGGTCCGTCCTGAGAACAGCAGGCCGCACCGGTCGTGCGGCGATCTCCTCAGTGGTCCGGTCAGTTGAGGCGTTGTCGACCACCAGCACCTGGTGTGGACAGGTCTGCGCGGCCAGTGCGTCCAGACAGCGCCCGATCAGACCCTGACCGCGCCAGGTGACCACGACCACTGTGGTTCGTGCTCCTGCCGACAGCGCTGACACGGGGCGTGACGGTACCCGTGCCACACTCCCCGGCGTGCCCAAGCTGGTGGTGCTCCTGGAGCAACTGCTCGCGCCGGTACCTGGCGGCACCGGGCGATACTCCCGAGAGCTGGCTGTGGCGCTGGCGGCGACCGCGCCGACCGGTTGGACAGTGGGCAGTGCGGTGGCCCGGCACGCCGATGCCGTTCCGGCGGTGATCCCTGGCGTGGAGGGGCCGCGGGTGCTGCCGCTGCCCCGCCGGGCGCTCGTCGCCGCCTGGGACGCCGGCGTACCACTGTGGCCAGGCGGTGACACCGTGCATGCCCCGACACCGCTGGCTCCGCCGGGACCCCGCCGCGGGTGCGAGCTGGTGGTCACCGTGCATGACACGGTGGCATGGACCCATCCCGACGGGCTGACCCGGCGTGGCATCGGCTGGCACCGTCGGATGATCGAGCGGGCGGCCAGACGGGCGGATGCCCTCGTGGTGCCCACCGCGGCAGTCGCGCAGGACCTGTCGCGGCACGTGCCCTGCCAGGCCCCGATGCACGTGGTCGGGGAAGGAGTCACCGCCGCTGTGACGCGTCTGCCGGACGAGGCGCGCGCGATCGCCACCCGGTTGCGCCTGCCGCCGCGTTACGTCTTGGCGGTCGGCACTCTCGAACCGCGCAAGGGTATCGACACCCTGCTCGCCGCGCTGGCCGCGCCGGATGCTCCGGATCTGCCGCTGGTGCTGGCCGGTCAACCGGGTTGGGGGCGGCTCGACCCGGCCGCACTGGCCAGACAGTTCGCGCTGGACCCGGCACGGCTGCACATCCTGGGCCGGATCACCGACCCGGAGCTGGCCGTGGTGCTGCACAACGCGGCGGTGCTCGCGGCACCCAGCCTGGCGGAGGGCTTCGGCCTGCCGGTGCTGGAGGCGATGGCTGCCGGGGTGCCGGTGGTGCATTCCGATGCTCCAGCGCTGGTCGAGGTGGCCGGCGGCGCCGGGGTGACGGTCAAGCGCAACGACGCCGGCGCACTGGCGATGGCCCTGCGGGCGGTGGTGTCCGACTCCGGTCAGGCACAGGGCATGATCGCAGCCGGGCGGCGCCGGGCGGCGCAGTTCAGCTGGGAGGCCACCGCCCGCCGGGTGTGGTCGGTACACGTTGAGCTACGGTCCCGGCGAACACGCTGCGTCATCTCGTAGGCTCCCGGCGTGTTCGAGCCGCGAGTGCTCATCGACGCCACGGCGGTGCCGGCCGACCGTGGCGGCGTCGGCCGCTACGTGGACAGCCTGGTCGCGGCGCTGGACTCCGACGGTGCCACCTTGATGGTGGTGTGCCAGCCGCGGGACGCCGAGCTCTACGCCGCACTGGCTCCGCACGCCGACGTCCTGCCCGCCGTCGAGCGGCTCGTCGCCCGAACCGCTCGACTGACCTGGGAGCAGACCACACTGCCCTGGCTGGCCCGGCGGGCGAGGGTGCACGTGGTGCACTGCCCGCACTACACAATGCCGCTGGCCAACCAGTTGCCCACCGTGGTCACGTTGCACGACGCCACGTTCTTCACCAACCCGGGAGTGCACTCGCCGGTCAAGGCCCGTTTCTTCCGGGCCTGGACGCGAGCCTCGCTGCGTAGGGCGCAGCTGTGCGTCGTGCCCAGCGCGGCGACGGCTCGAGAGCTCGGGCGCATCACCGGCGCTGAGGTCGACAGCCTGCACGTGGTGCACCACGGAGTGGACAGCGCCCGCTTCCATCCACCGGCGCCGGAAGAGGTGGCCGCGGTCCGGCGCCGGCTGCGGTTGGGAGACAACCCCTATGTGGCTTTCCTCGGCGCCCTCGAGCCGCGCAAGAACGTACCGGCGCTCATCCGTGGGTTCGCACTAGCCAGTCAGCTCCTCGCGGGCCATCCTTGCCCGCCCATACTGGTGTTGGCCGGGCAGCCGGGCTGGGACAGCGACGTGGAGCGCGAATTGCAGGCGGTGCCGCACCGGATCCGGGTGATCCGAGCCGGTTACCTCCCGCTGGAACAGCTGTCCGGGTTCCTCGGCGGCGCGGATGTGGTTGCTTATCCATCGCTGGGGGAGGGCTTCGGTCTGCCGGTGCTGGAGGCGATGGCAGCCGGGGCCGCGGTGCTCACCACCCGACGGCTCGCGTTGCCGGAGGTGGGTGGGGACGCGGTGGCCTACTGCGGCATCGACGCCAAGGACATCGCTGCTGGGATCGTCGAACTGCTCAACGACCCAGCCCGCCGGGCCGAGCTGTCCACCGCGGCTCAGCGGCGCGCCAAGGAGTTCTCCTGGGAGGCCAGCGCGGCGCTGCACCGGGAGGCATACAGCCAGGCCATGTTTGCGCACCGCCGGTCCCGCTAGCCCGGCCGACCCCGTCGGGGTGCAGAATCGAGCGCCGTGCACCCCCGCTACGTCGACGGCCAGTCAGACCACTCCTATGGCGATGAACTGGCAATAATCGCGGTGACGTACTCGCCCGGCGAGACGCTGGAGACGTTCCTCGATTCGACCGTCAAGGCCACCAACCGCCCGCTGCGTGTGCTGCTAGCCGACAACGGGTCCACCGACGGAGCTCCGGAGCGCGCGCTGCGCCGCGACGGTGTGCAGCTGCTGCGCATCGGAGAGAACGTCGGATACGGCACTGCAGCCAACCGTGGAGTCGTCGAGTGCGGACCCGAAGTGGGCTGGGTGGTGGTGGCCAACCCGGACATCGAGTGGCACCCGGGCAGCCTCGACGAGCTCCTCGCCGCCGCTGGGCGCTGGCCCAGAGCGGCCGCGCTGGGCCCGTTGATCCGGCAACCGGATGGGACGGTGTACCCGTCGGCTCGGCTGCTGCCCGCGTTGGGTCGTGGCATCGGGCACGCCGTGCTCGGCCCGATCTGGCCGGACAACCCATGGACCAGGGCATACCGTCAGTCCGACACCGTACCGGGTGAGCGGACTGCGGAGTGGCTGTCCGGGTCGTGCGTGTTGTTCCGCCGGGCAGCATTCGAATCCGTCGGCGGGTTCGACTCCCGCTATTTCATGTACTTCGAGGACGTCGACCTCGGCGACCGGTTGGGTCGCGCCGGTTGGCTCAACGTCTACGTGCCTACCGCGGAAGTCACCCACCTTGGCGGGCACGCCACCAGCCGAGTCTCTGATCAGATGCTCGCCGAACATCACCGCAGCACCTACCGGTACCTCGCTGACCGGCACCCCGGCCCGCTGTCCGCACCGCTGCGGTTGGCGCTACGGGCCGGGCTGGCCGGCCGGTCGCAGTTCATGCGTCGTCAAGCCCGGCGAGCCTGACATGGTGGCTGGTCCCGCCGTCGAGCCGTTGCCGGGTGTCGAGGCCGTGGTGCTGGTCGGCGGCCTGGGTACCCGGATGCGGCCGCTCACGTTGGCCGCGCCCAAACCGATGCTGCCGACCGCGGGCGTGCCGTTGCTGACTCACCTGCTGGGCCGGATCCGCGCCGCCGGCGTGCGGCACGTGGTGCTGGGCACCTCCTATCGCGCCGAGGTGTTCGCGAACCACTTCGGTGACGGTTGCGCCGTCGGCCTGAAGCTGGACTACGTCGTCGAGCAGGAGCCGCTGGGCACCGGGGGCGGGATCCGCAACGTCGCGTCCGCGCTCACCGAACCCGATGTGCTGGTGTTCAACGGCGATGTGCTGTCCGGTCTGAACCCGGCCGAAGTGGTGCGCACCCACCGCAGCACGGCGGCGGACGTGACATTGCACCTGGTGCGGGTGCCCGATCCTCGTGCTTTCGGTTGCGTGCCGATCAGCTCGGATGGCCAGGTGCTCGGATTCCTCGAGAAGACCGACGAACCCCCGACCGACCTGGTCAACGCCGGCTGCTACGTGTTTCGCCGCGAGGTGATCGAGGCGATCCCGGCGGGGCGTCCGGTGTCGGTGGAACGCGAGACCTTCCCCGGGTTGCTTGCGGCCGGCGTTCGCGTGCAGGCTCACGTGGACGACTCCTATTGGCTCGATCTCGGCACTCCGGCCGCCTACGTGCAGGGTTCCGCCGATCTGGTGCGCGGGTTTGCGCCTTCGCCTGCGTTGCCCGGACCGGTGGGGGAGGCTCTGTTGCTGCCCGGCGCCATCGTGCATGCCGGCGCACGAGTCGAGGGTGGTTCCGTGGTGGGTGCAGGCTGCGTGGTCCAGCGTGGAGCGCAGGTGCTCGGCTCCGTGCTGATGGACCGTTCTCAGGTCGGTCCCGGTGCGCATGTCCAGCGCAGCGTCCTGGGCGTTGGGGCCCAGGTGGGCGCCCGCGCCGTGCTGCACGAGGCAGTGATGGGCGACCGCGCCGTGGTGGGGGCGAGCTGCGAGCTGCGAGACGGCACGCGGGTCTGGCCGGACGTCGTGCTACCAGATGGTGCCGTGCACTGCTGCGCCGATGTCTGAGACCTGCTCGCAGGGTCGAAGCATCGGCTCTGAGACCTGCCGGTCGTGGAAGCCGCAGCACCCGCTGGATCTCCGAGCGGTGCTGGCTCCGCTGCGCCGCGGCCGGGGTGACCCGACGATGCGAGTCGATGCCGACGGCACCGTGTGGCGCGCGGGCACCACCCCGACCGGCGCGGCAACCCTGGCGCTGCGCCGCGACAACGGCGGCACGGTGCACGCCATCGGATGGGGACCGGGTGCGGCCTGGGTACTGGACGGGCTGCCCGCGCTGCTCGGCGCCGATGACGACGACAGTGCCTTTGTGTCGCACCACCCGCTGATCACCCAGGTACGTCGCCGGCTACCGGGACTGCGGCTGGGCGCAACTCGCCGGGTGTGGGATGTGCTGGTACCTGCGATATTGGAGCAAAAGGTCACCGGAGTCGAAGCTCGGCGCTCCTGGCGCGAGCTGTGCTGGCGTTACGGCGAACGGGCGCCGGGCCCCGTTGAGCTGAGGGTGCCTCCCAGCCCGGCGGCAGTGCGGGCGATCCCGGACTGGGAGTGGCACCGTGCCGGCGTGGACCGCTCGCGGCGTCGAGCCCTACTCGCGTCGGCCGCGGTGGCACACCGGCTGGAGGGCGCGGTGGCGTTGGCCGGAAAGGCCGGCCGGGACCTGCTGCGCAAGGTCCCCGGGATCGGGATATGGACGGCCGCCGAGGTTGCCCAGCGGTCCTGGGCGGATGCCGACGCGGTGAGCGTCGGCGACTTTCACATCCCGTCGGTCGTCGGTTATGCGCTGGTGGGTAAACCACTGGACGATGCAGGCATGCTCAAGGTCCTTGCGCCCTACGCACCCCAGCGGCAGCGAGCCGTGCGTTACGTGGAGGCCTCCGGATTCCGGCGTCCCCGCTTCGGCCCCCGATTCAGCCCTCGGGACTACCGCGCGATGTGAGCCTGCTGAGTCGCTTTCGGCGGCCGAACCAGCGCTCGGTCACGGTTGGGGCGTCCGGGTAATTGTCGCGGTGCTTACCACGGGCGCGTACCCGGATGACAAAACTCGTAACGGGAGACGACGAGTCGTCTTCGACGCGCAGTACGGCGTCCTCGCATGAAGCGCAACGCCGGCCCGGTGGACATATCATGGAAGAGACACACACCATTGCCCCACAAAGAGCCGAGTATCGACCGGTTCCTATCGATATCCCGGCTGCCATGTTGTCGTCGGTAATGGCATGATCCATATTCTCGGAGCCACCGGTGAACCACATCACGAATGGTGCTCGGCTGCCCGCATAGTCCATCAGCGTCCTCGCGTTCGCCTATTGTCAGCCACATCACCGTACGGCCGGAAGTGCACCACTGTCAGTGCCGACACCGCCAGTGGGAAATCACCAACCCATGAACTTTCGCTTTATGCTGCGCCTGGACATGTCAGTTCAAGCCGTCGAAGAGTGAAAATCTAGCACGTGTCTCCGCTTGGGTCAATATTTGTTGCAATTGCAGGCGCAAGAACTATGGACATTGGATCCACATGCCCCACCGCCTCGTCACAGCTTGGCTCAGAATGGCCCTGATCGCGTCATTTGTCTGGGGTACTCAACCCGGACAGCTGAGCGTCTGACGCAAGGCCGTAGCGGGTCGGAGTGGCCCGAGTGCCGCGACCTGGTGGACCTCGTTGACGTGGCCGGCTGGACCGTCATGACGGGCAGCCGGTGCCGAGCCGCGAACGGGCGCGGCTACGGGGCGGGCGGTGTAGCAGGCCTCGGCACCAGCTCCAGCTGTATCAGGTAGGGCCCGAGTCCGGTCACTCGGACTGCGGCCAGGTCGAGGTTGTAAGCGATCGTTCGGGCGTGCCGGGCGTAATCGTCAGGACTCTGGCCTGGCATGATCTGGACGTTCAGCGCCCTCGGGGGCCCGGGCGGGGGCCCGGGGAACACCTGGGTCACCTTCGGTAGGTAGTAGTTCGTGCCACCGACGAGGCTGGAGCCGGACTGGCTAAGGCCGCATCCGACGAGGATGTCCTGCACACGCCAGGCGTATCGCTGGTAGCTGCTAGGTCGACGAGTGACCACGACCGCTCCTCCCGCGCGCAAGGATTTGGCAGGGACCCTGCGTTCCGCAGAAGAACGGAAGGCGTCCAGCGGTCAACCAGAACCCTCAGAGGGGACGGCCAATAGGAGAGTTGATGCGGCCGCCGAGGGATCGTTGGCCTGGTCGGCACTTCCTGGTGACCGGACGTGCCGCTACCGTGGTTGCGTCACCCAGGGGAAGATCGGGCAAGCGGGGTCACGATGGCACTTGACCAGACACCGGTCCCGGCGGGTTCATCAGCGGATCCACCCGCGGTCACGGTGCTTCAGCTGACGCAGGGGGCCCTCGTTTCGCAGGCGATCGGTGTTTTCGCCAGGCTCGGAGTCGCAGACGTGCTGGCCGCGGGCCCGCGGGATGCGCAACAGATTGCCGAGTTGGTAGGTGCGGACGGCTCGGCGTTGTATCGGTTGCTGCGCGCGCTCGGCGACGTCAAAATTGTCGACGAGCTGAAAAATCGACACTTCGCCCTCACCCCGCTGGGCGAGGTGCTGCGCAGCGACGTCCCCGGTTCGCTGCGCGGCTGGGCGACAATGGTGGGAATGCCATTTCACCGTTATGCGTGGACGGATCTCTATGAGACCATCCGCACCGGAGAGTCAGCGTTTGACCGGGTCCACGGTACCGAGGTATTTGATTACCTCGCGGAGCATCCCGAGGATGCGGAAATCTTTGATGCGGCGATGACCTCGTTCTCCACAAGCGAGACTGCCAGCATTGTTAATGCATACGACTTCGCCCGTTTCAACACGGTCGTCGACGTTGGCGGTGGGCGTGGTGGGTTGCTCTCCGCGATCCTTGCCGCCAATCCGACCGTTCAGGGAGTGCTATTCGACTTACCGACAGTTGTGGCCGGTGCCGACGACGAGATTGCCGGTGCCGAGGCTGTCGACCGCTGCAAGGTAGTGAGCGGGGACTTTTTTGACTCGGTACCAGAGGGCGGCGATGCCTACCTCCTCAGCAATGTCATCCACGACTGGGACGACGACCGTGCGGTACAAATCCTGAGTAGGTGTCGGGCCGCGATGGCCGACACTGCTTGCGTGTTGCTTGCTGAGTTCGTACTTGCGGAGGGCGCCTCGCCGTCGGTGGCCAAACTTGTGGATCTGGAGATGCTGGTCATGACCGCCGGTGGCCGCCAGCGCACCGAGGCGGAGTACCGAGCGTTGTTCGGCCGGGCGGGGCTTCGATTGACGCGCGTCGTGCCGGGTACCGGCAAGGTCAGCCTCGTGGAGGCGGTGCCTGACTCGCCGAGTTGATTGCGCTTACGGATGCTGGAGCGAATGGTTAGCTTGGCTGCGTGGTGGGCCTGGACGTTCGTAAGCTGCGGGTGCTGAGGGAGCTGGACGAGCGGGCACGGTCGGTGCGGTCGCCCAAGCGCTGCACCTCACCCCGTCTGCCGTGTCGCAGCAGCTGGCCGCGCTGAGCCGGGAGACGGGTGTGCCGCTGCTGGAGCCGGCCGGCCGCCGGGTCAGGGCTGACCGGCGCCGCCAGAGTGCTGCTGCGCCATGCGCACGAGATCTTCGCCCAGCTTGAACGTGTGCAGTCCGCCCTGGCCGCCTACGCGACCGGCGCGGTCGGCGAAGTACGGATCCCCGGGTTCACCACGGCACATACCGGGCTGGTGCTCCCGGCCGTGAGCCGGGCCTCGATGCTCTCACCGAGATCGCCGCGGCCAAGTCCGAAGACGTGATTGTTCAGGAACACTGAACGGTCAAGGCGATGAAAGTTCGCTGGAACTCACTGGTTCAGGCCAGCACACTGGATGTATGGGACGGCTGGGGGCCCGGCGGCGCAGCCTGGTACGTCTCGTACTGCTGGCGCTGATCTGGGGATCGAGCTTCGTTTGGATCAAGGTCGGGCTACGCGGGTTCACGCCGATGCAGGTGACGTTCCTGCGCTTGCTGCTCGCCGCCGGCGTTCTGCTACTCATCTGCCGGTTCAGCAAGCTGCGGCTGCCGCGCCAACCCATTGTGTGGGTGCACTTCGCGGTGGCCGCGACCGTCGGCAACGTGGTGCCGTTCTACCTGATCGGCGTCGGAGAGCTCAGCATCGACTCGAGCCTGGCCGGGGTCCTCAACGCGACGACACCGCTGTGGACGGTCACGGTGGCGCTGCTGGTACGCACCGAGCGCGCCATGTCGGCAGCCCGCGCCGCGGGTCTGATCCTTGGCTTCGGAGGCACCTTGGTGATCTTCGCGCCGTGGGAGTCGGATGGCAGCATGGCTGGCGCCGCGGCCTGCCTCACCGCCTCAGCCCTGTACGGCGTGCTGTTCGTGTACGCCAGCCGGTTTCTCGCCGGCCGGGGTCTTGCTCCCACTGTGCTGTCCGCGGGCCAGCTCACTGCCGCCGCCATTCTGTCGGCGCTCGTCCTGCCGGTGGGTTGGCACGCACCGGATCTGCGCGCGGATGCGCTCGGCAGTGTCGTCGTGCTCGGCGTCCTCGGCACTGGCATCGCTTACATCCTGAGCTACCGGCTCATCACGGACGACGGCCCGACCGTGGCCTCCACTGTCACCTACCTGATCCCGGTGGTCGCTGTGTTGTTCGGCGCCGCCGCCCTGGGCGAGTCGCTGAGCCTGCGGGTGCTCGCGGGCATGATCGTAGTGCTGGCCGGCGTCGGGCTGGTCCAGCGCACCGCCGCTCGCCCCCCGATCCCCGCTGCAGCCCCGGCGAGGCCGGTGGGAGCGACCTCGGGTGACGCCTCGTGAGGAGCGTCGCGCGTAGAGCGTGATGACCAGTGAGGGCGACACAGTAGCCATCGGCGCACGGCTGCTGTCGGCTGCCACGCTGGTTGTTCAGGTCTTCACCGCCAGCGCCGAACTTCAGTACCAGTCAGCAGGGGTTTGAGGACTGCCGCTAGCACCAGGACACGACGGACGCTGATGGTGATGTTATGCCATGGCATCACCGCCACGCTGTCATTGACGACAGCGGCCGACTGGATGGGCCGGCTAACGCCTCCTTCCAGCCGGCGCTGTGTCTCACCGGAGCAACCGCGATTGGAGCGACGAGTCATGACCGCAGCCAGCTCCCCGACCCCGACCCCGACCCCGACCCCGACCCCGACCACAAACTCCCAGGCGCTTCGCAGGTTCACCAGTTATGACGATGCACAACGGCTGGTGGACCAATTGTCCGACGCCGGGTTCCCGGTCGAGCGGGTGCGCATCGTCGGTGACGGCATCCACAGCATCGAGCAGGTGACCGGTCGGCTGACCAAGGGCCGGGCAGCGCTGGTCGGCGCCGCCACCGGCGGCTGGTTCGGCCTTCTTATCGGGCTGCTGCTCGGCCTGTTCACGATCGGTCCGGTGTGGTTGACGGTGCTGCTCAGCTGCCTGGTCATCGGCGCTTTCTGGGGAGCGGTGTTCGGCTTCGTTGCGCACCGGGCCACCCGCGGCCGCCGCGATTTCTCCAGCATCAAGACCCTGCAGGCCGATCGCTATGCGGTCCAGGTCGAATCGGGCTACCTCGCTGAGGCCGCGCGGATCGCTGACCGCGTCTAATCCGCTGTGTCGGGCGGCGCCTCGCCACCGCGATCCTCTTCGACCTCGGCGTGTGGATCTTCGGCGGCACCACCATGGGGACGGCGACGCGTGCTGGCACCGCGTACGTAGCGAAGCTGAACTGGCCACACGGGGTGTTAAGACCGAGGCGCATACATGATCACGGCGACGCCGATGAGGCAGATTGCAGCTCCGAGGTAGTCCCAGCGATCGGGGTGGAACTTGTCGACGAGTACGCCCCAGGCCAGCGAGCCCGCCACGAAGACCCCGCCATAGGCGGCGAGAACGCGGCCGAAATGTGGGTGGGGTTGGAAAGTGGCGACGAACCCGTAGACGCCCAGGGCAAGGACTCCGGCAGCGATCCACCACAGGCCGCGATGTTCTCGCCAACCCTGCCAGATCAGCCATGCACCGCCGATCTCGGCGAGCGCGGCGAGGGCGAACAGCAGCACGGACCGGGCGATGGTCATGATCCCCCACAGTGGTGGCCACCGCTCGCCGCCGTGGATGCGCTGGCCGCCGGCGCATCGAGGATCGCGGTGTATTCAGCCGGTATGTGGCCAGGGCTTATCCCACGCATGGGGATGGAGTTCTCATCGGCTGAGGTTGAGGGTCGCCAGCGCCGGTGCCACGTCGGGTGGCGGTGCATCCACCGGCCACCACGCCAGGTCGGCGGACTCGGGACTACGCATCGGGATGGCACCGGCCGGGGCATGCAGCAGGAACCGCACGTCGAAGTGCCGGGTAGGCAGGCCCAGCGAGCAGGTGATCGGATGCACGTCCAGATGCAGTGGCTGTGAGTCGATCTTCAAACCGCCGATGCCGGATTCCTCGGTCGCCTCCCGCAACGCTGCGGCGGCCAGCCCGGCGTCGCCGGGCTCACAGTGCCCGCCGAGCTGCACCCAACGCCCGATCCGGGGGTGCAGGGTGAGCAGCACGTGAGTGCCGTCGTGCGAGAGGACCACGGCCGAGGCGGTGAGATGGCCGGGTACGCAGGAGCGGGCGCAGGCATCCGGTCTGGCGGCCAGGAAGCCGAGGAAGGCGTGGCGCAGTGCCCGCTGGCCAGTGTCGCTGGGTTCCCAGGTGGACAGCGTCTGCACCGCATCGGTGTGCACGGCAGCGTTCGGCACGGCGGCGTCCGCGAGGAGGACTATCTCAGCACCAACCCGTCATCGGGATCGCGCGCGCGGCGCGGTTGCAACCGTTGCGTAGGGTAGCCCACCGCGATGGCGCCGAGCGGTCGCCAGTCTGCCGGCAGGGCCAGCTCGGCGCGCACCAGATCCGGGCAGAACAGCGTCGAGCCGACCCAGCACGAGCCCAGGCCCTCGACGGCCAGCGCCACCAGCAGGCCCTGCACCGCGGCGCCGGCAGCGACAGTGAACATCGCCTCCTCGGCGGCTTGCCGGCGCGGGTCAGGGTAGGAATGGGCGCCGTCGGGCACCGCGACCGGCACCAGCACCTCCGGCGCGTCGTAGAGCAGCTCCCCGCGCCGCACCCTGCGCTCGACGCGGTCCTCGGTAAGCCCGTCGCGGCGCAGATCAGCGCGCCAGGCCTGCGCCATCGCGTCGAGCAGCCGCCGCCGTCGGCGCTGATCGGCCGGCCAGACGAACCGAACCGGCCGGGTGTGGTGCGGCGCCGGTGCGCACAGCGCCACCCCCACGGCGCGGCGCAACGCCTGTGGATCTACCGGATCGGGACGGAACGAACGCACCGATCGGCGCAGCAGCACCGCCTCCGCCCGGCCGCTAGCCCGCCCTTGGTCCATTGCCTCCTCGGTACCCAGCCAGAAGAGATCGTCGGCCGGCGGGCGGATCAGGTCCGCAGCGGTGCTCCCGTCGTCGCGGCGCGGCAACCCGCGCAGCACGGCCACCGGCACCCCGGCCAGCTTGCCCTTGACCAGGTCGGCGGCTGCGGCGATCTCGTCGGCGACGGCGACCTCGGTGCTCACCAGCTCGTTGCCATGCCGGTCGACGGCGCCCTGGTAGCGGTGCAGCACCTGCAGGCCGGCGGCGCCGATCGCCGCGTCGGTCTGACCGACCCGCCAGGCCCGACCCATCGTGTCGGTGATCACGACCGCGACATCGACGCCCAACGCGGCGGTAAGTTCACTACGCAGCCGCGCGGCGCTGGCGTCCGGATCGACGGGCAACAGCGCGACCTCACCGGGCTCCACGTTGGACGCATCAACTCCCGACGCGGCCTGCACCACGCCCCGCGAGTTCGCCGTGATCAGGGTGCGGTCACGGCGGGCCAGCACCCGCCGGGCCTCGGCGGCGGCCAGATCACGCCGTGCCGCGTCTCTGCCCAGCGGGTCGGCCGGCACCTTGATCAACCGGCCCTCCACCTTGGACACCACCTTGCTGGTGACAATGACGACGTCGCCATCGACCAACCACGGCGCGGCGATGACCAGTGCCCCGATCAGATCGTCTCCCGGCCGGAACTCGGGTAGCCCCCGCACCGGCAGAATGTGGACCTCATCCGGCGCAGCGTGATCGCGCACCTCGGCGGGGGCTCTCACGCCACCAGCCCGGCAAGGTCCAGAGCCTCCTTGACCATCGCCGCGGTGGCCGGTACGTCCGACATCAGCAGCGGGACTTCCCGGACCTGCATACCGGGCACCGTCGCCCGATCCCCGGTGTGCACCAGCCACCCGTCCAGGATCCCACCCGCGCCTCGCGCGCCGTAGTGCGCAGCGACCGCGCCAGCGTCGCAGGGTACGCCGATGGCAGCCAGGCACGCCTCGGCCATTCCGCGCACCGCGCGGCCCCCGACGATGGGAGACAGCCCGACCACCGGGGCCGCGGCGCTGCGCAGCGCCTGCCGGATCCCCGGCACGGCCAGCACGCTGCCGATCGAGACCACTGGATTGGACGGTGCGAGCAGCACCGCGTCCGCCCCGGCGATCGCCTCGAGCACCCCGGCGGCCGGCTCGGCGGCATCGGCCCCCACCGCCACGAACTCGCTGGCCGGCAGCGCCGCGCGGTGCCGGATCCACCACTCCTGGAAATGCATCGCGCGGCGGTTGCAGCCATCGGTGACCACTACGTGCGTCTCGCACCGATCATCGGTGGCCGGCAGCAGGCGAACGCCGGGGCGCCACCGGTCACACAGCGCCGCGGTGACCGCGGACAGCGGGTAGCCGGCCTGCAGCATCCGGGTGCGCACCAGATGGGTGGCGAGGTCCTTGTCACCCAGCCCGAACCAGTCCGGATCGGCGCCGTAGTACGCCAGTTCCGCCTTGACCGCCCAAGTCTCCCCGGCCCGTCCCCAGCCGCGCTCGGCATCGATCCCGCCGCCGAGGGTGTACATGCAGGTGTCCAGGTCCGGGCAAATCCGCAGCCCGTGCAGCCAGATGTCGTCGCCGGTGTTGACCACTGCGGTGACCTCGTGCTCGCACGGTGCCGTGTTCAGGCTGGCATCGACCACGGAGGTGGCCGGTTCTTGCTCGGGGGGCAGGCCCAGTGCGGCCTTCACCCCGAGCAGGAATCGGGCGCCACCGACGCCGCCGACCAGTACCACCACGTTCATAGCCGGATCAGGTTTTGTTGGCTGGGGGTTGCTGGTCGAACGTGGTTTGCACCTGCTGGGAGGGTTTAAAGCGTTCTGCGTCCAGGTAGGAGCAGTAAGAGGCCCGGTCGGCAGGGGTCAGTGCGACATCGTCGAAGAAGGGGGTGAGCAAGTTGCGGGGCCACAGTCGTCGCGCCCGCACCACGTTGACCTCAGCCCAAAACACCACGATGACCGCCTGCAGATACAGCCAGGCCAACAACCCGAGTACCAGCCCGAAGACACCGTAGATTTGGGAGGCACCGCTGAGTTGAGAACTCACGAACAACGCGCCCACGATCTGAAGCGCCTGCACTGAAACACCGGCGCCGATCGCACCGGGCATCAGGTCAGCCAACGGAACGTCGCGGGCGGTCAATACCCGAAATCCGACAAGGAACGCGCCCACGTTGACGATCGTGGAGACAGCGATCGCCGCAATAGGTACCCCGGCACCGAAGCCGTAGCTGGCGGCCACCGGGCCGGCTGTGGCCAGTGCGGTGGTGATCACCAGTACTGCGCCGATCAGGACAAACAATACCAAGCCGCGTAATCGGGATATCACGGGGTCAGGGCGGGCGTAGCGCGGCACGGCCCACACCCGATTCAACGCCATCTGGATGGCCACCGAGACACCCAAGCCTCCGTATACCGCGCCGAGGACGCCCAGGACCACACCCAGGCTGCTGCCGCGGATCGAGCTGACGTTCTGCTGGAGCTGCGGGCCGATAATCGGGAATTGCTGCAGCGCCGAGCCGAGCACCGTCTGCTGTAGGGCAGGGTCGTTCTCCAACGTGAAGCCCAGCACACTGACCAGCAAAAGTAGCCCGGGAAACAGCGAGACGAAACCGTAGTAGGTGATCAGGACGGCGAGATAGCCAGCCTGATCGTCGATGAACTTGTAGACCACCGCCAACGGGAAGCCCAGCCAGGTATGACGCCGCTGGAAGTCGTCCAGTCGCGCTGTTACACCCATCCCCGTGTCCTTGCTGTCCCCGACTAGTATCCACCGTACTTCGACGTTAGTCGGATGCCGACATAACGTGTCAACGCCAAAACAGGAACTCCCGTAGGCCCGCAGCCGCAGCAAACGGATCGCCGCCGAGGGCAGCGAAGACCGTGAAGCCGGCGGTGAACAATGCATTTCCCACTGCGGGCACGCCGATGATCAGCACGAACAGCAGCAAGGGCGCGTACCAGCCGAGGTTGCCGGCGAAGCGGCGCACCTGGACCGGCAGGTAGGGCTCCAGAGCGCCGAACCCGTCCAGCCCCGGCACCGGCAGGATGTTGAGCACGAACGCGAGCACCTGCACCAGCGCCAAGTAGGACAAGCCCGCTGCTAGGCCGTCCGGAAGGCTCATGGTGACGACCACAGCGGTGAGCGCGGCGCCCAACACCAGGTTGGTCAGCGGACCGGCCAGCGACACCGCCGAGGCGATCGCTCGGGAACGCAGCGCGGCCCGGTTGATCCACACGGCACCGCCGGGTAGCGGGATCCCGCCCAGAGCCAGCAGCGCCAGTGGCAACAGCAGCGACATCACGGGGTCGGTGTAGCGGCGGATGTCCAGCGTGAGGTATCCCTTGGCGCGCACCGAACGGTCGCCGCCCCGGTAGGCCGTCAGGGCGTGCCCGAACTCGTGCAGGCACAGTGCGACCGCCCACCCGCCGAGAACCAGGAGCACGACGCCCGCGGTGCGGGCCGTGCCGGTGGTCAACCCTGCAAGCGCGCCGCCAGCCACGGTGGCCGCGACCAACAGCAGGAACAGCGGGCTAGGAGCCAGGGCAGTGGCACGCACCAGCTCACTCTTGCTCACTGGCGTCCTGGCGCACCTGTGGGGGTAACAACGGTGGCTACGCGGCGTGTCAACGCCGACACGCTGCGCAGGCGGCCTCGGGAGGTCAGATAAGTTGCATCCCCGATGACAGGGGTGTAATCACAGACTTGTTATTCTCCGGCCACAGCCCGGGGAGGCGGCGAACCGGGGAGGCAGCTCTATGGCGAGGAGGGCGGACCGCCATGGATGAGACAGACGGTAGGTGGCCCGCGAACGGGGGGGTCGAGCAGCAGGGGGATCGCTGGAATCTGCTCGACGAGCTTGATCAGCACGACTGGCAGGAGCGCGCGCTGTGTGCGCAAACCGATCCGGAAGCGTTCTTTCCCGAAAAGGGTGGGTCCACTCGGGAGGCGAAACGCATTTGTGGAAGTTGCGAAGTCCGGGCGGAATGCCTCGAATATGCACTGGCGTTTGATGAGCGGTTCGGCATTTGGGGCGGATTGTCCGAAAGAGAGCGCCGCAGGCTGAAACGCCGCGTCATCTGACGGCCGCTCCCCGGAGGCCGCGCTGCTTGCCGGGGGACGTTACCGTGTGGCCCCCACGAACAGGGATGGACGGGAGGAGTCGGTGTGTCGCGGACTGCTGGGACACCCGCCGGTGATGGCCCTGCCGTTGACCGCCTAGCCGATGACCGCCCTGTCGATGACTATGCCGTCGATGCCCACGATGCCGCGCCCGCGGGAGGTTTGCGCACTTCCACAACCCGAACCCGGCCCCGACCCTCGCCGCTGCCCAGGCAAACCGACACCAGAACCACGCAGAACACCACGAACGGTAGCGATCCAAGTGCGCTGACGTTGATGGACGCCGGGATCGGTACCCGCATCCGCAAGTTCCTGCTCTCTCCGCCGGCGCTGCTCACCGCGACGATGGCAGTGCTCGCGGTGTTGCTCAACCGCCACCGGCTCGGATGGGACTTGGCAGGCGGCCGGCTGCTTCCGGTGGACACCCTGGGTCAGATCTGGTCGGCCTACCTGGCATCCTGGCATCCGGTCGGCGGCGGAAGCGCGGCGCCCGCGCCGGCGGCGCTGGCCGTGCTCGGCGTGCTCGGCCTGCCGGTCGGATCCGCAGCTGTCGCGGTGTCGCTGCTGCTGCTGGCCGCGCTGCCGCTGGCCGCCCTTTCTGCCTACCGGGCCACCCGGGCACTGCCGGTCAGCCCTAAGCGTCGCGCCCTGGCCGCCGCCGGATACGCGTTGCTTCCGCCGGCGATCGCCGGGCTGGCGCAGGGCCGGGTGGACGTCGTGATGGCTTACCTGCTCCTTCCGCTCGTGCTGGCCGGTATCGATTCGGTGCTACGCGGTGGAGCGGTCCGGCGATCCGGCGGTTGGTTGTCTACCGCCGCTGCCACCGCGCTCGGCGTGTCCTTGATCGGTGCCTTCGCGCCGCTGCTGCACCTGCTGCTGCTGGCGGTGGTCCTCATCGGCTTCGTGGTCGTACCGGCTCCCCGAGTGCCGACGCCGCGCCGGGCGATCGGGCTGTTCGCGGTGGTGTTGCTGCCGCTGGGGCTGCTCATGCCATGGCCAGCGGTGGTGATCCAACGTCCTGCGGTGCTGCTGCACGGGGTGGGGGCAGTGGTGCCCGAGCAGGCGCCGGGTTGGCTTCATCTGCTCGCGTTGGACCCTGGTGGAGCGGGTGCCCTACCGTGGGTTGGCGCGCTTGTGGTGGTGGCGGCACTGGTCGCACTGGTCGCACGACCCTCCTGGTCGATGCTGCCGGGTCTGAGTTTGGTGGTGCTCGGCGTCGCTACGGCGGCGCTGCTGATCCGGCTGCCGATGCGGCCACTGGTCGGCGGTGATCCCCGTCCGGGATTCACCGGGGGTGCGCTGCTGTTAGCGGGCTGTGGGTTGCTGTTGATCGTGCTGCTGGCGGCCCGTACCAGCGAGCCGACTCGGCGATGGGCAGGTCTCCCGTGGGCTCGGAACCACGGGAATCGAGCCCAGAAGAGTCAAGCGCGGTGGGCTCGGCCGTTGTCGATCACCCCATGGGTGGGAGTAGCCGTGTTGGCGGTCGCGGCCGTATCGGTGGGCGCCAGCGGTCCGCTCACCGCTGGTCCACCGGCTGGTCTGCCGGTGTTGGCTCCTTCGTTGGCCGCAGAGCTGGCCAGGGCCGGTACCTCCGTGCTGGTGGTAGGCACCAAGGGTGAGCCGGTGCGGCTGACCAGGTCGCGTACCGCGCGTTTCGGTGACGATGACATCGCCCCGTTGCGGGCCACCGGGGTCCGGCTAGAGCGGGTGGCAGCTGCGCTGCAGGCCGGTCAACCCGGCGAGACCTCCGCTGCGATCGCCGACGTGGCGGCCAGCGGGGTGCAGTTCGTCGTGTTGCCTACGGCCGCGCAAGGGGCCAGAGCCCTCGCCGCAGCTGGGTCATTGGCCCAGGCCGCGCCCCCGACCGCCGACGGCAGGCCGGTGTTACGTGTCGTACGTCCAGTGCCGGGCGCGGAGCTGTTGGGCCCCGCGTTGGCCGGCCAGGCGCGCACCGGCGCTGCTCCACCCATCGAGCCGGGGGTAAGCGGAGTCCTGGCGCCCGCTGCGCCGCCGCGGGTGGCAGTGCAAGTCGCGCCCGGTGCCGAGGGCAGATTGCTGGTGGTTGCGGCCAACGACGAGCCGGGCTGGCAGGCCAGCGTCAACGGCCGCCCGGTGCCGGTGGTACGAGGTTGGGGGCATCACGTCGCGGTGCCGGTTCGGGGTACGTCGGCAGAGGTTCGGGTGGTCCGCTCGGACGTCACCCGGACCACGCTGTTGATGATCCAGGGCGCTTTACTCCTGCTGGTTGTGGGTACCGCGGTGCCATCCAGGCGGCGCTCCAAGCGGTAGCCGGTCGCGATGGTCAGCCCGCCTCGGCTGGGCCGTCGATGCTATTCGGATCGCGACCCAGATAGCTCGCGACCTGTTCGACCAGCACTTCGTGGATGAGGTCGGACAGGTCACCACCGTTGCCCGCCCGAGTCTCCAGCGGTCGTCGGTAGAGCACGATGCGGGCACGAGTCGGTAGGCCGGCCCCGTCTACCCCGGCTGGGACCAGGCGCGCCAGCGGCACCTTGCCGTCCTCCACGACGTCACTGCCCCAGGTGACCGTGGCCGGATCGCAGTCAGTGACCTCTGGCACCTCGTCGACGGCGACATCGAGCTTGTCGAGCTCAGCGTGCCAGCGCGAGTCGATCGGTTCGAGGGCATCCAGCACGATGGCGTCGAACCGTTCCGCAGGGCTGCGAGCTGCGGGCAGCGTGGCGGGGTACAGCAATCCACGAATCCCGCGACCGCGCCGGTCCCGGCGCGTGCGCAGGCGCGAGCGGGTTGACCGGGTCACCGTCATCTGTCGAGACTACGCCGACAGTGCACCGGTCAGCGGGGTCCTCCGCGCGCCTGCTGCGCTCGGCGGGCCGCCACGCGCTATCGTCCGGCCGTGCGCAGCGTGCGGCGGTGCTCGAAGACCGGGTGCACAGGCCCGGCGGTTGCCACGCTCACCTTCGTCTACGCCGACTCCACCGCCGTGGTGGGCCCCCTGGCCACCTACAGCGAGCCGCACTCCTACGACTTGTGCGAGCGGCATGCGCTTCGGTTAACCGCTCCACGAGGCTGGGACGTCGTGCGTCATGATGGTGAATTCGCCGAACCCGAGCCGTCGGCGGACGACCTCACAGCGTTGGCCGAAGCGGTACGGGAGGCCGGCCGAGCGGACCGTCCCGCCGATCTCAGCCTTGCCGTTTCGGCAAACGGCGGTGGTCGCCGCGGTCATCTGAGGGTGCTGCCAGACCCGGCCGACGACTGAACTCGCCGCCTGCCGCCTTCTCCGCCGGCGGGGTCCGCCGTGCTTGCGTTCCGGCAGGAGTGGTGGCCGCGCAGATAGGCTCGTTGCGCGCCGCCTGTTGGACTCGAGGGTCCTCAACCGACGAAGGGACAGCTGTGGCCGACTTGTCAGCGATAGTCAAGGCCTACGACATCCGGGGCATCGTCGGCGACCAGTTGGACTCCGGTGTGGTGCACGACATCGGCGCGGCTTTCGCCGACCTCATCGGGCGCAGTGACGGCGCGACCGATGGCACCACCGACCCGCGGGCGGTGGTCGTCGGGCACGACATGCGGGACTCTTCACCCGGCCTGGCAGCTGCCTTCACCCAGGGCGTAACCAGTCGCGGCCTCGACGTCATCTCAGTCGGTTTGGCCAGTACCGACATGCTCTATTTCGCCTCCGGCCGGCTCGGGATGCCGGGCGCGGTATTCACCGCAAGCCACAACCCGGCCCGCTACAACGGCATCAAACTCTGCCGGGCCGGTGCCGTACCGGTCGGGCAGGACAGCGGGCTGGAAGAGATCCGGGTCGGGGTCGAGCGTGGCATCGAGCCGGGGCCGGGAGGTGGCGTTGTCACTCGCCGGGACATGCTCAACGACTATGCAGAGTACCTGCGCTCCCTGGTCGACCTCGCTGCGATCCGACCGCTGCGAGTCGTTGTGGACGCCGGCAACGGGATGGGTGGTTACACCGTGCCCGCCGTTGTCCAGGGACTGCCGCTGCACATCATTCCGCTGTTCTTCGAGCTGGATGGAAACTTCCCCAATCACGAGGCCAACCCGCTGGATCCGGCGAACCTGGTGGACCTGCAGGCGGCCGTGCGCCAGCACGGCGCCGATCTGGGGCTGGCTTTCGATGGCGACGCCGACCGCTGCTTCGTGGTTGACGAGCGCGGCGAGCCGGTGAGCCCGAGCGCCATCACCGCCCTGGTCGCCACCCGGGAGCTGGCCACCGAGCCGGGCGCCGCAGTGATCTACAACTTGATCACCTCACAGGCCGTACCGGAGATCGTCGCCGAGCACGGCGGGCGGCCGGTGCGCACCCGGGTCGGCCACTCGTTCATCAAGCAGCGGATGGCGGAAACCGGGGCGATCTTCGGTGGTGAGCATTCCGCGCACTACTATTTCCGCAGTTTCTGGCGGGCTGACTCCGGGATGCTTGCCGCGCTGCACGTACTCGCTGCACTAGGCCGGCAACCGTGTCCGCTGTCGGCGCTGATGGCCGAGTTCAGCCGCTACGCGGCATCCGGTGAGATCAATTCCACGGTCGACGACCAGCGCGGCCGGATGGAGGCAGTGCGGCAGCGGTTCGCCGCCCGGGACGGCGTCCAACTCGACGAGCTCGACGGCCTCACCGTACGGTTTCCCGACGGTTCATGGTTCAACCTGCGACCGTCAAACACCGAGCCGCTGCTTCGCCTGAACGTCGAGGCGCGCGATACCGCAGCGGTGGAGGCGTTGCGCGACGAGGTGCTGGCGCTGGTACGCGAGGTTGGTAGCCCTTCAAGTACCGCCACCAGCGGATGAGGTGGCCTTCACGAGCTACCAACCCCGCTCGAGGACTGAGGAGGACGACGATGGCCGTGGACTTGGACCCTCAGCTGCTGGAGATCTTGGCGTGCCCGTGCCCAGAGCATGCCGAGCTGCGCAGCGGCACTGCTGCCGACCCCGAGGCTGAGGCGTTGACCTGCACCGCGTGCGGGCGCAGCTTCCCGGTGACCGACGGCATCCCGGTGCTGCTGCTCGATGAAGCGCTTCCTGGTACCGGCCCGGCCTCCAGTGATGCCGCCGCAGGCAGCAGCGGTGAGGGCTAACGGCGATGCAACCCGACCGTGGTGGATTTCACCCAAGTCACGGTGCCGACGACCTGCTCGATGACCCCGAGCGGCTGGAGGCCAGCGACACCGGTGGGCTGCTGCGCGCTGCGGCCACTGCGGGGGCCCTGGTCCGCTCTACGGCCTCCGCGGCGGAGGAAGCCGGTTTGCGGCGGCTGGCCGGGGAACGTCCACGCGCGCTGGTGTTGCTCACCCGGCCGGGGGCGGCAGCGGCCGCCGCACCGCTGCTGCTCGCGTTGCTCGGACCCACCTGTCCGGTGCCGGTGGTGACGGCGCGCTCGGTACCCCTGTGGGTCGGCGCGCTGGACATCGTGCTCGCCAACACCACCGACCCCGGCGATCATGAGCTGGCGGAGGGCATTGACCGCGCGCTCAGCCGCGGAGCCCAGATGGTGCTCACCGCGCCTGCCGACGGCCCGGTAGCGGCCGCGGCCGCAGGTCGATCGGTGCTGCTCGTGCCCCGGGTTGAGGTCCCGCCGGGGCTGGTGTTGCCACGCATCCTCACCGCCGGCCTGTTGTTGCTGGACACCTTGGGACTGCTGGCCATTGACCCGGAAGTGCTGGCCGGTGAGCTGGACCGGGAAGCCGAGCGCGACCACGTCGCTCATGAATCGTTCGTCAACCCCGCCAAGTCGTTGGCGTTGCGGTTGACCGGGCGAATTCCGCTGTTGTGGGGCACCGATCCGGTGGCCACTGCAGTGGCCGGGCACTGCGCGGGATCCCTTGCCGCTCACGCCGGAGTGGTGGCGCATGCTGCGGGCTTTCATGAGGTGGCCACGCTGCCGGTGCTGCGTCAGGAGGCACTCCGGGCCGGCGGCGAGGCCGAGGTGTTCAGCGATCCATTCCAAGATCCGCTCCGGGATCATATCGAGGGTCTGCCGCAGCGCGGTGGTATGCCGGCGGCGCGGCCGGTGTTGCTCGGTGTGCTCGCCGACCACAGCAACGAGCCTGAGCGCGCCGCGGCGTTGGATGCGTTGCCCAGCGCCGATGTGGTAACTGCCGACGAGGAGCTGATGGTGCGCCCGAGCGATCCCGGAGCCGCTGCGTGTGCCGCTGCGGTGCTGGCCCTACGGTTCGACTTCACTGCGCTGTACTTAGGGCTGAGTCGGGGCGTGTTGGGCGGGCCGGGTCGCATCGACTCGACCGGGTAGGCGATCGGATGACCGGATGCCTGGGTGTTAAGGGAGGGGTCGTGGAGCTGTTGCGCAACGCGGTTCGGCCTTACGCATGGGGTTCCCGGACTGCGATCGCGGAGTTGCTCGGTGATCCGATTCCCGCCCCGCACCCCCAGGCGGAGCTGTGGCTGGGTGCGCATCCGGCGGACCCGTCGGTGCTGCTGCACGCAGACGGCGCCCAAACCTCTCTGCTGGAAGCCCTCGGCGCTGACCCGGATCGCCACCTTGGTACCCGCTGTGCACAGCGCTGGGGTGGCCGGTTGCCGTTCCTGCTGAAGGTGCTCGCCGCCGAGGAGCCGCTGAGTTTGCAGGCCCATCCGTCCGCGGCGCAGGCGGCCGAGGGGTTCGCCCGCGAGGAGGCCCGGGGAACTCCCCGGGATGCCTCGGAACGCAACTACACCGATCCCAACCACAAACCCGAACTGATCTGCGCCCTCACCGAGTTTCATGCATTAGCCGGCTTTCGCGACCCGATCCGCACTGTGGAGTTGTTCATCGCGTTGGACACGCCACCACTTGCGCCCTACCGCGCCCTGCTCGCGGCCGAACCCAACGACGACGGACTACGCGCCCTGTTCACCACCTGGATCACGATGCCTCAACCCGCGGTGGAGACGCTGCTGGCAGCAATCCTGGATGCGTGCATCGCGCTGCTGCACCGCACCGCGCATTCCGACGGGCGAAGCGGCCCGAGAACTCGCGATGGTGATCATCGGGACGAGTGCCGGGTAGTGCTGGAGCTGGCCGAGGCGTACCCGGGAGATGTCGGGGTGCTCGCAGCTTTGCTGCTCAACCGCATCGTCCTTGCTCCGGGACAAGCAATGTACTTACCCGCCGGTAATCTCCATACCTATCTGCGGGGCACCGCAGTGGAGATCAGCGCCAACTCTGACAACGTGCTGCGTGGTGGTCTGACCGCCAAACACGTGGACGTTCCCGAGCTGCTGCGGGTCTTGGATTTCTCCTATGGCGAGCTGCGCCTGCAAGACGGTGAACCGGTCGGCCCGCACGAAATCGCCTACATCACCCCGGCCGAGGAGTTCCAGTTGATGCGGTTGGAGTGGGTGCCCGGTGAGGCGTCACCGGTATACCTGCGCAGCCCGTCGCCACAGATCCTGTTGTGCACCCAGGGCTCGGCGGAGTTGCGCTCCATGGAAGGGGACAGCGTCAAGGTGCGGCGCGGGGAATCGGTATGGCTGGCCGCGACAGATCCAGAGGTCATGGTGTGCCCAGGAACCGGCCCCGTACAGCTGTTCCGAGCCCTCCCCGGGTTGACTAATTAGGCCTATGCCGCCATTCGTCAACCGAATGGCGAGCTGGAAATCGGACCAAACCACCATTAGGCTCCGAATGGCGCCAGCTTGGCTCGCCGGAAAGAGCGAGAGGAGGCACTGAGGGTGTCAGCGGGCGGTGGGAGGATCGCGATCATCGCGGCGTTGCTGGCCAACGCCGGTATCGCAGTGGCGAAGTTCATCGGTTACCTGATCACCGGATCGTCGTCGATGCTGGCCGAGGGTGTGCACTCGGTGGCTGACACGTCCAACCAGGCCCTGCTGCTGCTAGGCCAGAAGCGCGCCCAGCGTGAAGCCACCCAGCAGCATCCGTTCGGCTACGGCCGCGATCGCTACTTCTACTCCTTCGTCGTGGCGCTGCTGCTGTTCAGCCTGGGGTCGGTGTTCGCGCTGTATGAGGGTATCCACAAGTTGGCGAGTACCGAAGAACTCACTTCGCCGCTGGTCGCGATCGTGATCCTGGTGGTGGCGATCGTGCTGGAGACCCTGAGCTTCCGCACCGCGATCAGGGAGTCCCGCCCGCTCAAGGGCAACGGCACCTGGTGGGAGTTCATCCGGCAGTCCAAGACCCCGGAGCTCCCGGTTGTCCTGCTGGAGGACGCCGGCGCCTTGTTCGGGCTGGTTCTCGCGCTCGGTGGCGTCGGACTGTCGGTGCTCACCGGAGAGGTCGTCTGGGACGCGATCGGCACGCTGTGCATCGGCGTCCTGCTGGGCGTGATCGCGATCATCCTCATCATTGAGACCAAGAGCCTGCTGATCGGGGAGGGGTCCCGACCGGACGAGTTAGGCCGCATCCGCTCCGCGATAGTAGGGGACGGCGTCGATCGGGTGATCCACATCAGGACCCAGTACATCGGCCCAGACGAGCTGCTGATCGGAGCCAAGATCGCGGTACCGGCCACGATGTCCACCGGTGAGGTCGCCCGGATCATCAACGAGGCCGAGGAGCGCATCCGCAGCGCGGTCCCCGCCGCCCGGATCATCTACTTGGAGCCGGACCTGGATCGCACCCCGGCGACCCGCCGTTGATTGCCGGGCAACCACGCCGAGGGAGAATCAGGAGGGGTTAACCATGGCGAGCAGCGGCCTGTGGCGGACCAAGTCGATCGAGCAGTCCATAGCGGATACCGAACAGCCGGAAACCAGGCTGCGCCGCAACCTCGGTGCGCTGGACCTCACGGTGTTCGGCGTCGCGGTGTCCATCGGTGCCGGGATCTTCGTGCTTGCGGCCCAGCAGGCCGGGGACACTGCAGGTCCGGCGGTGTCGCTGTCCTACGTCCTGGCCGCCATCGCCTGCGGGTTCGCCGTCCTGTGCTACGCCGAGCTGGCCTCCACCGTCCCGGTAGCCGGTAGTGCCTACACCTATTCCTACGCCACCTTCGGCGAGTTCATCGCCTGGATCATCGGGTGGGATCTGGTGCTGGAGTTCAGCGTGGGCGGCGCGGTGCTGGCCAAGTCCTGGTCGGCGTACCTGAGTGATGCGACCGGTGGTGCGATCGCCACCACCGTGACCGTCTCTGGCATCGCCGTCGATTGGGCCGCCCTGTTGATCGTCGGTGTGCTCACGGTGGTCCTCGCCCTGGGCGTCAAACTCTCCTCCCGGGTCAGCCAGGTGATCACCGCTATCAAGGTGGCCGTCGTGCTGCTGGTGATCGCCGTCGGGATCGGCTATGTCCGGGCGAGCAACTACACCCCCTACATCCCGCCGGCTCAACCCGGTGGGAGTAGCGGTGGGTCAGAGCAGTCGCTGTTCTCACTGCTGTTCGGCGCGGAAGGCAGCACGTACGGGGTGTTCGGGGTGCTGGCGGCGGCCTCGGTGGTGTTCTTTGCCTTCATCGGCTTCGACATCGTGGCCACCACCGCCGAGGAAGCTCGCAATCCCCAGCGCGACATGCCGCGGGCCATCATCGGGGCGCTGGTGATCGTCACGGTGCTCTACGTGGCGGTCGCCCTGGTCATCACGGGCATGCAGCCCTACACCGCATTGACCACCTCACCCGACGGGGACACCGCCACCCTGGCGACCGCCTTCGCCAACGTCGGGCTGCCCTGGATCGCCGGGATCATCGCACTCGGCGCGCTGGCCGGGCTCACGACGGTGGCGATGATCCTCATGCTGGGCCAGATCAGGGTCCTGTTCGCGATGTCCCGCGACGGTCTGATGCCCCGGGCACTGGCCCGGACGGGTTCACGTGGTACTCCGGTGCGGGCCACCGTCGGAGTCGGCGCGGTCGTCGGCGTCGTTGCCGCGCTTTTTCCGATCGTCCGCCTGGAGCAGATGGTCAACATCGGTGCCCTGTTCGCCTTCGTGCTGGTGGCTGCGGGGGTGCTGGTGCTGCGCCGGACCCGGCCCGACCTTCCCCGCGGCTTCCGGACCCCGCTGGTGCCGCTGGTACCACTGCTGGCGATCCTGTCCTGCCTGTGGCTGATGCTGAACCTCTCGGTGGGGACCTGGATCCGGTTCCTGGTGTGGCTAGCCATCGGTCTGGTTGTCTACTTCGCCTATGGGGCCCGCAAGTCGCGGCTCCGGCAGGGGGATCGGGTGGGTGTTTGAGTCGCTGTTGGTTGCCAACCGCGGTGAGATCGCCCGACGGGTGATCCGCACCGCGCGAACGTTGGGAGTCCGCACCATCGCGGTGCACTCCTCGGTGGACGTCCAGCTGCCGTTCGTCGCCGAGGCTGACGAGGCGGTAGAGCTCACCGGGCCACCCGCGCAGGCTTACCGGGATGCCGAGCAGCTACTTGACGTTGCTCGCAGGACCGGCGCGGTCGCAGTGCATCCCGGGTACGGATTCCTGTCCGAAGACGCCGGATTCGCCCGGGCGGTAGCCGATGCGGGGCTGGCGTGGGTGGGGCCCCGTGCCGAGACCATCTCCGCGATGGGTGACAAGGTCGCTGCACGGGACATCGTGGCGGCGGCCGGGGTGCCGGTGGCGCCCGGTTCGACTGGTGCTGTGGCCGTGGCCGACGATGCGATCGCCGAAGCCGAGCGGGTCGGTTTCCCCGTCATGCTCAAGGCCGCCGCCGGGGGAGGCGGGATGGGGATGGCCGTGGCAGTCGACACAGCAGCGGCGCGGGCGGAGTACCCCAGGGTCAGCGCGTTCGCGCAGCGGCTCTTCGGGGATCCGCGGCTGTTCGTGGAGCGGTACTTCCCCCGAGTGCGGCACGTGGAGGTACAGGTGCTCGGGCTGGCCGACGGTCGGGTGGTAGCGCTGGGTGAGCGTGACTGCTCGGTGCAGCGGCGCAACCAGAAGGTCGCCGAGGAGAGCCCATCACCCGCAGTTGAGTCAGACCTGCGCCGCCGGATGGAGCACACCGCGATGCTGGCCGCATCGACGGTGGACTACCGCAATGCGGGAACGGTGGAGTTCCTGCTCGACCAGGACACCGGTGAGTTCTTCTTCCTGGAGATGAACACCAGGCTGCAAGTGGAGCATCCAGTGACCGAGTTTCGCTACGGCGTCGACCTGGTGGCAACCCAGCTGCGCATCGCCGCTGGCGCGGAACCCGGCTTCGACGTGGACACGCTCGACCCGCGCGGGCACGCGATAGAGCTACGGGTCAACGCCGAGGATCCGAAGCGGTTCCTGCCGGGTCCCGGGCCGGTCACCGAGTGGGTGGAGCCGACCGGAGATGGAGTGCGGGTGGACGCCGGCTACACAGTGGGCACCACCGTGACGCCGTTCTATGACTCGCTGCTGGCCAAGCTGATAGTGCACGGTTCGGATCGGGAGCAGGCGCTGGAACGGGCCCGGACGGCGGTGGCCGGATTCACCGTGACCGGGCCCAAATGCAATCTGCCCTTCCACGCCGAGCTGCTGGAGCATGCTGAATTCGTCTCCGGGCAGTACGACACCGCCCTGGTCACCCGGATGCGCCCTGGAAAAACGCCCTGAGCGCCCTCCAAGGAGAACCGCTAGGCGGGTCTAGCGTGTGCAGCCGTGGGCCGCCTGGTTGTGATCGAGGGGTTGGACGGGGCGGGCAAGCGTACCGTCGCCGACGCCGTGACCGCGGTGCTCACCGCGCAGCATGCGTCGGTTGGGCGGATGGCGTTTCCTCGCTACGGCACTGATGTGCACGCCGACCTGGTGGCCGACGCCCTGTACGGGCGGCTGGGCGACCTGGCCGACTCGGCGTACGCCATGGCTGTGTTGTTTGCACTGGACCGTCGCGACGCCGCGGCCGAGCTGCGCGCGCTGCGCGCTCGCCACGATGTGGTGCTGCTGGACCGCTATGTCGCGTCCAACGCGGCCTACGGCGCGGCGCGGCTGCACGAGAACGCCGGGGGACCCTTCGTCGAGTGGATCCGTGCCCTGGAAGTGGACCGCTTCGGCGTTCCTGTGCCCGATGTCCAGCTGCTGCTGCGGGTGCCGGTGAGCGTCGCGGCAGCTCGCGCGGACGGTCGGGCCGAGGCGGACCGCGCGCGGACGAAAGATTCCTACGAGATTGATCGAGGTCTGCAAGCCCGGTGCGCCGCGGTCTATGACGGGCTTGCCGCGATTGGCTGGCTGGCACCCTGGTTGGTCGTTGACGGCACCTCCGAACCCGCCGATGTCGCGGTGCAGATGCTCGGTGGATGACCCGCATCGACGCCCCACCGCGTGCATCGTCGCGCGCAATGTCACGATGGTGCCATGAGTGCTCGTGTGCTCGTAGTTGACGATGACCCCGCCCTTGCGGAGATGTTGACCATTGTGTTGCGCGGGGAGGGCTTCGACACCGCGGTGGTCGCCGAAGGTACCAAGGCGATGCCTGCGCTGCGCGAACTGAAGCCAGATCTGGTGCTGCTGGATCTCATGTTGCCGGGTATGAGCGGCATCGACGTGTGTAAGGCGATCCGGGCCGAGTCCGGTGTGCCGATCGTGATGCTCACCGCCAAGAGCGACACCGTCGACGTGGTGCTGGGGCTGGAATCCGGGGCGGACGACTACGTCGTCAAGCCGTTCAAACCCAAGGAGCTGGTGGCGAGATTACGGACCCGGTTGCGCCGCGCCGAGGTCGATCCCGCCGAGCAGCTCACCATCGGCGACCTCGCAATCGATGTGCCCGGTCACCAGGTCAGCCGGGACGGAACGCAGATCTTGCTGACTCCGCTGGAGTTCGACCTGCTGGTTGCGCTGGCCCGCAAGCCGCGCCAGGTGTTCACCCGCGAGGTGTTACTTGAGCAGGTCTGGGGTTACCGGCACGCCGCGGACACCAGACTGGTCAATGTGCACGTACAGCGGCTTCGCTCCAAGGTCGAGCGCGACCCCGAGCATCCGGAGGTGGTGCTCACCGTGCGCGGCGTCGGGTATAAGGCCGGCACACCGTGAGGATCCCGGCGTTGGGGATCCTCGGTTCAGGATTCACTCCGCGGTGAGGGCTCTCGTCGGCCGTGCCACCGACGCCCAGCGCCGGGCCGCCGGAGCGGCCCACGAGCTGGCCACGGTGGCCGGTACGACGTGGCGCCGTTCCCTGAAGATCCGTGTGGTGAGCAGCACTGTGGTGCTGTCTTCCAGCGTTGTACTGGTGCTGGGCATGGTGTTGCAGGCCCAGCTCGCCGAGCGGCTGATCGAGAACAAGACACAGGCTGCGCTGCTGCAGGCGGAGAACAACAAGGTCCTTGTGGAGTCCGAGCTCGGCTCCGTCGATCCCACCTCGGAGTCGTTGGCCGCCAGGCTCGCCATCGCCGTGGACCGGATGACCAATCCCGACCCCACCGGGACCGCTCCCGCGACGGCCGGTGCCGGCGCGTACGAGCCGGTGCTGGTGGACGGCGGCGGCCCTTCGGGGGTGGTCGGGACGGGCCAGAAGATCGGCCCACTGGAAGACGTCCCTGCGGTACTGCGCTCTGCGGTGGAGCGCGGCGCGCTGGCCCACAAGATCATCACGGTGCGACGGGGATCGGCTGGGGTGACGATGCTGGCCGTTGGCATGCCGGTCGCCAGCGCGGGTCGTACCATGCAGCTCTACCTCCTGTTCCCGCTCACCGCCGAGCAGCGCACGCTGCGCCTGGTGCAGTCCACTCTGGTCGTAGGCGGGCTGGTGCTGCTGGGACTCATCGCGGTTATCACCAGCCTGGTAACCCGCCAGGTCGTAGTCCCGGTCCGGCAGGCCGCCGAGGTCGCCGAACGCTTCGCCGGTGGCCACCTCTCCGAGCGCATGCCGGTCGTTGGGGAGGACGACATGGCGCGGTTGGGTACCTCGTTCAACGAGATGGCCGCCAGCATCCAGCGGCAGATCCGCCAGTTGGAGGAGTTCGGTGAGCTGCAGCGTGGATTCACCTCCGATGTGTCCCACGAGCTGCGCACCCCGCTGACCACCGTGCGGATGGCTGCCGATCTGCTTTACGAATCGCGCGACAACCTGCACCCGGTGCTGCATCGTTCGGCGGAGCTGCTGGTGCACGAGTTGGACCGGTTCGAGGCGCTGCTCGCTGACCTCCTGGAGATCTCCCGGCTGGACGCCGGAGTGGCCGATCTACACAGCGAGACGGTCGACGTGCGGGTCACCGTGGCGCATGCGGTGGATTCGGTGCGTGCGGTGGTGGACCGTGCCGGCACTCCACTGGAGCTCGATCTGCCTGATACCGAGGTGATCGCCGAGATCGACCCGCGGCGGGTCGAGCGGATCGTGCGTAATCTGCTCACCAACGCGCTGGACCACAGCGAGGGTCGTCCGGTCCGGCTGACCGTCGGCGCGGACAGCGGCGCAGTTGCGGTGCTGGTCCGCGACCACGGCGTGGGGCTGCAACCAGGCCAGCAGGACCTGGTGTTCACCCGATTCTGGCGCGGCGACCCTTCGCGGGACCGGCGCACCGGAGGCACCGGGCTGGGATTGTCGATCAGCCTGGAGGACGCCCGGTTGCACGGGGGGTGGCTGCAGGCCTGGGGCCAGCCCGGGCAAGGCAGCGCGTTCCGGCTCACGCTCCCCCGAGAGCAGGGCGGTGAGCTCACCAGCAGCCCGCTGCCGCTAGGTCCTGACAACGCCGTCCCCGACCGCTCCCCAGCACAGGACTCCCTGCCGCAGTCACTTCCCGCGGCCGACGCGGAAGTGACCGACGCCGAAGTGACCGACGCCGAAGTGACCGACGCGACGGTGCCGGACGCGACGGTGCCGGACGCGACGGTGCCCGCTGGACCGGGGCGTCAGTGATGCGCAGGCGCCTGCTCGCTGCTGTTGCTGCGCTGAGTGCGCTCGCGGGATGTGCAGCTATTCCGGGCAGCTCCGACATTCAAGTGGTGCGGTCGGTACCGATCGGCTCCCAGTCGGGTCCTCCGGCCGGTCCGGAACGGGGTGTGGACCCCTTCCGGCTCGTCCGCGACTTCATCGAGGCCACCGGCAGCCCGGCGGACGGCCACGCCGCGGCCCGAGCCTTCCTATCGTCGGACGCGGCGATGACCTGGGATGACCGCGCCGGCCTTACCGTGGTTGAGGACACTCCCGGTGCTACCCCGCAGGCCGACTCGGCCGACGGGTTCCGCCGCATCCGGGTCGGAGGTTCGCGGTTGGGTGTGCTCAACGGTGATGGCAGCTTCTCTCCCGCGGCAGGCAGCTTCTCCGTACCGCTCGACTTGATCATCGAAAACGGCGAATGGCGGATCACCACCCCCCCGCCGGGAGTCCTGGTGGAAGTCAGCGCCTTCCAGCGCAACTATCGCCAGGTTCGGGTTTGCTTCGTCGATCCCAACCGCGGCACCCTGGTGCCCGACCAGCGCTGGGTGCCCGCTCAACCGGCGTCCACGTTGCCCGGGCGAGTGCTGGACATGCTGCTTGCCGGACCGTCCCAGAGACTGACGGGAGCCGTCCGTTCAGCGTTGCCAGCAGGAGCTCGCCTGCGATCGAACGTGCTGGTGAGCAGCTCTGGGCGGGCGGTGGTCAATCTGACCGGTGTGGACTCGCTGAGCGAGCAGGAACGGCGACTGATCGCAGCGCAGATCGTCGCCTCCCTGGACGGACTGGTCCCTGCCCCCGTCCGGCTGCTCGCCGACGGCGAGCCGTTGGTGCCAGGGCAGGTCGAGTGGAACTCCACCGATGTCGCCTCCTACGCCGCGTCCGTCGGACCGCCGGTCGTGCCCGGGCAGGTGATCGTGAACGGCCAGCTGCGCTGGTTGGACGGGACCCCGGCGCCGGGACCCGCGGGAACCGGCCAGTTGGCACTGCTGCGCGCGGCCCGGTCCAGCCCCGGCGGGGAGCTGCTGGCGGCCGTCGCCCGCGGCCCCGATGGACGCCCTCAGCTGCGGGTGGGGCCAGTTGACGGCGATTTGGTGGCGGTGCCGTTGGACGCGGAAACGATGACCCGGCCCACCTGGCGACCCTCGGGTACCGAGGCGTGGACCGTGATCAACGGTCGCACGGTGGCGGGAGTGGCGTTGTCGGGCGCCGGCCCGCCGTTGACCTACCCGGTCAACGCGACCGAACTGGCTCAGTTGGGCCCCATCTCGCAGCTGCGGTCATCCCGCGACGGGGTGCGGGTGGCCGCGGTGGTCGGTGGACGGCTGGTGGTGGCCGCGGTGGTGATCGAGTCAGGTGCGGTGAGCCTGCGCCATCCGCAGGTGTTGCGAGACGGCAACCTGCCGCCCACGGCGAGTGTGGACTGGGCGCGTCCAGAGCTACTGGTGGTGGCGTCCGCCGGGCCGTCCCCCGAGGTGTCTTCGGTGTCCGTGGACGGGCTGACCCGCCGCCAAGTGACCAGCACCAACCTGACCGGCCCGCTGACCGACGTCGCCGCCGCACCTGGCCGCGAGGTGCTGGTGGCAGACGCCACCGGCTTGTGGGCGTACTCGGACACCCAAGAGGTGTGGGAACCCCTCCTCGGCGGGATCGGGCCCGGCGCGGCTCCGCTCTATACGGGTTGACCTACCCCAGGCAGAGCGGCGGGTGCAAGCCCGGTGCTGCGGCGCTGGGGATGACCGGGACTGTTGTGCACAGCCGGGACGCTGGCGGGTCTGGTGGACCGTTTCGGTGGCATCCCACGGGCAGGATCAATGAGGTGTTGCGCTCGCTGCTGGATCTGATGATGCCCGTCGACTGCGGCGGGTGTGGGATGCCGGGCCCAGTGTGGTGCCCGGACTGCGCGGGACTGCTGGGTGCGCCACGGCAGGTGTATCCGCCGTGCTGCGCAGCCGGCCCGCCGGTGTACGCGTTGGGGGCCTACCGCGGTCGGCTGCGCGAGGCCCTGCTGGCCTACAAGGAACGCGGCCGCCGCGATCTCGCCACTCCGCTGGGCACCGCCCTCGCGGCCGCACTGCTCCGACTGCGCAATCTGTCCCCAGATTGCACTGAGTTCCTGGTTCCGGTGCCATCCCGGAGGGCGGCGGCGGCACGGCGGGGTGGGCAGCACGTGACACTGCTGGCGCAGCGGGCCGGTGCTGCGCTGGCCGGCGCGGGTGTTGCCGCCGCAGTCGCCCCGGCGTTGCGGATGGCCTCCGGCGTGCGCGACTCGGTCGGCCTCGCAGCGCCGGCCCGGCAAGCCAATCTGGCGGGGCGGGTGCTGCTGCGGCGAGCTGGCCTGCCACCCGTCGGCACGCCGGTGGTGCTCGTGGACGACGTCGTGACCACTGGGGCGACCGCTGCCGCCTGCGCCGCAACGCTGCTCCGGACGGGTGTCGAGGTGCGAGCAATCGTGGTGCTCGCGGCGGCCAGCCGTCACGCATCGTTGTCCATGTCAGGTAAGTGATACCTACCACAGCGTTGACCCTGCGACACGGTGCCCCAGGCTCTGGCGACAGCACTCCCGGCGGACTACCGTCCGGGCATCAGCATCGCTGCCCGTTCGGGAGGAGGCGAGAAAGCCATGTTCCTGACGCCGGCGGTTGCGTGATCGTCGCGGACGCTGCCGTCCGAGCAATCTCAGTAACGATCACTGCAGTGCCCCGGCGTCGCTGAAGTCCCTGCTGGACAACGCGAGGAGGTCGCCCTGTGAACATTGTCGTGAAGGGTCGTAACGTTGAGGTGCCCGATCACTACAGGGTGCACGTTACCGAGAAGCTCGCCCGCGTCGAACGGTATGATCAGAAGGCCGTTCATTACGATGTCGAGCTGTTTCACGAGCGCAATCCCCGGCAGTCCAAGAGCTGCCAACGGGTGGAGATCACCGGCCGGTGCCGCGGGCAGGTAGTCCGCGCAGAGGCGTGTGGTGCGGACTTCTACGCCGCGCTGGACGCAGCGGTGAGCAAGCTGGACAACCGGCTACGCCGGGTCGCAGACCGCCACAAGGTGCACTACGGCCGTCGCCATCCCACCTCCGTCGCCGAGGCCACTGCGCCGCTGGCGGCCGTGTTGGCCCCCGCAATCGAGGCTCCGGCCGTCGATGTCGGGGTCGAGGCGAATGGCCATCGCCGCCGGACGGGGCTGTTGGAGCCCGATCAGGAATTCGACTACGAACTGCCCACTCAGCGGGGCGAATCACCGGATACCCAGTCCTCGGATGCCCACGGGCCGGGCCGCATCGTCCGGCGCAAGGAGCACTCGGCCAAACCGATGACCGTCGACGAGGCGCTCTACGAGATGGAACTCGTGGGCCACGACTTCTACCTGTTCTCCGATGCCGACTCCGGAGTGCCCAGCGTGGTGTACCGCAGGCGGGGCTTCGACTACGGCGTGATCCAACTGGTCTAAGGCGTCTGAAGCCGTCTGTAGGAACGGCACCGCCGCTGTCTGGAAAACCATGATCGCCGGCTGGGTGCGGGCAACGACATCACACCTGTCGTTCGCCCGCACCCAGACGGCGATCATGGCATTTGGGTGGCTAGCTGACCTGCGCTGACAACGCCCCGGCCGGCGCTGGCATACGATGGCGCGCAGACCGGCGGCGCAGGCGTGCCGCGCGGCATGCCACAGGCCGCCACGCCGATGACCGCCGCGATACGAGTGCCCCGATACGAATGAGGTCTCCACGGTGGTCCTGTCCCGACTGCTCCGCGCTGGTGAGCACAAGACGGTGCGCCGGTTGCGTGCCATCGCCGACCACATCAACGGCCTGGAGAGCGATGTCGCAGGCCTGTCCGACGTCGAGCTGCGCGCCAAGACTGACGAGTTCCGCCGCCGTCACGGCAACGGTCGCCCCGGCGCTGAATCACTTGACGACCTGTTGCCCGAGACGTTCGCGGTGGTGCGTGAGGCCGCCAAGCGGACCCTGGGACAGCGGCATTTCGACGTTCAGCTGATGGGCGGTGCCGCCTTGCATCTGGGCAACGTCGCCGAAATGCGCACCGGTGAGGGCAAGACGCTGACCTGCGTGCTGCCCGCTTACCTCAACGCGATCGCCGGCAAGGGCGTGCACGTCGTGACGGTCAACGACTACCTCGCCAAGCGCGACGCCGAGTGGATGGGGCGGGTGCACCGGTTCCTGGGCCTGGATGTCGGGGTGATCCTGTCTCAGATGCCCCCACACGAGCGGCGCGCCGCCTATCACGCCGACATCTCCTACGGCACGAACAACGAGTTCGGCTTCGATTACCTGCGGGACAACATGGCCTGGACCCTGGACGATTGTGTCCAGCACGGGCACAGCTACGCCATTGTCGACGAGGTCGACTCCATCCTCATCGACGAGGCCCGCACTCCGCTGATCATCTCCGGACCCGCCGACCAGTCCTCCCGCTGGTACGGCGAGTTCGCCAGGCTCGCCCCGATGCTCAAGCGTGATGTGCACTACGAAGTGGATGAGCGCAAGCGCACCGTGGGCGTCTCGGAGGAGGGTGTCGCGCTCGTCGAGGATCAACTGGGTATCGACAACCTCTACGAGGCCGCCAACACCCCGCTGGTC
>JBOHFX010000131.1:0-8132 GCA_050699875.1 Pseudonocardiaceae bacterium | reverse complement strand
GGCCTGATTAGCAGCAGTCTGCATCCAGAACGCGGCAAACGGGCCCCGGCTCAGCGGGTGAAGACGATCTTGCCGGCGGTGTCGCCGTGGAGCATCGCTTGGAAGCCCTGTTTGGCCTGGGACATCGGCAGGATCGCGCCGATCTGCGGGCGGACCCCGGTGATGTCCAGAAACGACAACAGGTCCCGCAGTTCGTCGCGGGTGCCCATGGTGGACCCGACCATCCGCAGCTGCAGGAAAAACAGCCGCTGCAAGCCGGCGCGGTCGGCGTCGCCGCTGGTGGCGCCGCTGCAGACGATGATGCCTCCGGGCTTGAGCACTTTCACCGAATGTGACCAGGTGGCCTTGCCGACGGTCTCGAACACCGCATCCACCCGTTCGGGTAGCCGAGCGCCGGACTCGAACGCCTGGTGCGCGCCCAGCGAACGGGCCAGCTCCCGCTTCTGGTCGGTGCGGCCAGTTGCCCACACTCGCATCCCGGCCGCCCGGCCAAGCTGCACCAGGGCGGTGGACACCCCGCCCGATGCGCCCTGCACGAGCATGGTCTGACCGGCCCGCAACCCGGACTTCACGAACAGCATCCGGTAGGCGGTGAGCCAGGCGGTGCCCATGCAAGCCGCCTCCGGGAAGGTCAGCGACGGCGGCTTGGGTACCACATTTCGGGCCGGCACCACGGCGATGTCCGCGAAGGTGCCCGGTAGATGCTCGGTGAGCAGCGTGCGGCGCGGATCCAGGGTCTCGTCACCGATCCAGCCTGCGCTGGTCACCACCGGGTAGATCACCGCCTCGGAGCCGTCGGGCAGCACGCCGGCGCCATCACATCCCAGGATCATCGGAAACTGCTCGGGTTTGATGCCCACCCCGCGCAGCGTCCAAAGGTCGTGCATGTTCAGGCTGGCCGCCGCAATGGTGACCGCCACGGTGCCGTCGGGAAGCTCCGGATCGGGACGATCTCCGATGCGCAGCGAGGACAGCGGGTCTTGCTGGTTCGGTTCCGCGGCGTAGACGGCAAACACGCTGCCCACCGTAGTGCCGATCACCGGCGGTAACTGCCAGCAAGATACTCTGCGGTTGTGCTATGGGCCGGGTGGGACGCGGTGATGCGCTGGTGGGACGGGGTGGAGCTGTGGCTCACCCAGCTCGGGCTCGTCCTGCAGGTGGCTGTTCTCATGCCGGTGTTGCTGCCGATCTGCTGGTGGGCTGCCCGCGGCCTCGACCGAGCTGTTGGCCTCATCTTCGAACGGCTCGGCCACCGCCATACCGTGGACACCGACGATGCGCAGGAGCCGCGGTGAACCCCCGCCGGCGGGTAAGCGCCGCGCTGATCGCTCTGCTGCTGCTGGTGGCCGGCGGCTGGTTCGGCCGCCACGCGCTGTCCGCCCCACCCGTCGATGACCGCCCGGTGGCGGTCGCCGCGGAGGCCGGCCTGCCAGTGCGGGCCCTGTCTCAGTTGCCGCCGCAGGCTGCGGAGGTGTGGCAGCTGATCCAGCGCGGCGGTCCCTTCCCTTACCGGCAGGACGGCGCGGTGTTCGGCAATCGCGAGCGCCGGTTGCCGCAGCGGCAGTCCGGCTATTACCGGGAGTACACCGTCCCGACCCCTGGGGAAAACGATCGCGGCCCTCGCCGCCTGGTCACCGGTGGTGCCGCTGAGCTCTACTACACCGGCGACCATTACGTCTCTTTTGTCACGGTGGATTCGAAGCGGTAACGCTGTGGCCCGTTATGTCCCCGATGCTGCTCACGCGCTTGCCGAAGCTCGCGGACGGGGAGCGCTGGCGCACATGGTCGGCCCGGTGACCAGCAAGGCTGACGCTCTTGACGCGATCGGCGTCGCGATGGGCTGCCCGTCCTGGTACGGGCGCAATCTCGACGCGCTCTACGACTGCCTTGTCGATCTGTCCTGGCAGCCGGCGGGTGCGCACGTGTTGATCTGGTCCGGTCATCGCCAGCTTCAAACCGCCGACCCTGACGGGTACCGCGCGGTGCTCGCGGTGCTCGACGATGCTGCCGCCGCCAACTCGGGGCGCTCCTTGTCGGTAGTGCTCGCCGACGCGTGATCAGCCGGTACGCACCCAGGACGCTGGGCGCTTCTCGGCGAAGGCCCGGATGCCTTCTCGGCCCTCCTGTGACGCGAACCGAGCGACGGACAGCTCGCGCATCGCAGCGAAGTCCTGCGTCATGGTTGACGGGCGTAGCAGCTGCTTGGTGAGTGCCAGCGCCTCCGGGCCACCTTGGACGAGCATCCCGGTGTAGCGCTGCACCTCGGCGTCAAGGCGTTCAGCCGGTACCGCGCTGTTGAGTAGCCCGATCGCCACCGCCCGGGTGGCGTCGAACGCTTCCCCGGTAAGGAACAGCTCGTGTGCCGCGCGGGGCAGTAGCCGCGGCAGCACGGTCACCGAGATCACTGCCGGCACTACCCCGAGGCGCACCTCGGTGAACGCGAAAGTGGTGCTGTGTGCGGCGACGGCGATGTCGGCGGCTGCGACGATGCCGACGCCGCCGGCCCGGGCGGGCCCGGTCAGCTTGGCGACCACTGGTTTCGGGTGCGTCAAGATCTGCTCCAGGATGCGGGGCAACTCTTTGACTGCATCCGGGGGCTCGGTGAGGTCCATCCCAGCGCAGAACACCGGCCCGGTGTGGTCGAGCACCACCACTCGCACGGAGTCGTCACCGGCGCTGCGTCGCAGCCCGTCCAGCAGCTCGGCGCGCAGCTGCGCAGACAGCGCGTTGCGGTTGGCGGGGGAGTCCAGCGTGAGGGTCGCGATCCCGGACTGCACGGCCAGGTGCACCAGCTCGGCGGTCATGGGCCTGACGGTAGACGCCACTAAGCCTCGCCGGCATTCGTCGAGCCCCGTTGCTGGCGCGGGCAGGTGAGCATCAGGTCGACCCCGACCACGTCGGTGGCTGTGTCGGTGACGAGCAGCACCGGTGCCCGGCGAAGTCGAGCCACATCGATCAGGACGGCGGCATGGTGGTGCAGCGGAGTGTAGGCGAGCAGGACCAGCGCGTCGCCCCGGCGCAGGACAAGCGCTTCATCTGCCATCGATACCCCGGTACCAGTAATTGTCGCAGCGGGGCGACCGATCCGGCCCAGCAGCACCGCCATGTAGCGCGCGACGCCGGCGGTGGGTCCGGTGCCGGAGATGATGATCCGTTCGGCCTCGGCGAGCAGCGCGACGGCGGTCCCGACCACCCACGCTGGATGTTGGGACAATGCTCACGTGGCTTCACTTCCCGTCGGCGACCCTGCTCCACCGGACGGGGCGCTGCCTGCGGGGGCACTGCGCGGGTTGGGACAGGCACCGTTCGGGGTCTACGTGCATGTTCCGTTCTGCGCCACCCGCTGCGGCTACTGCGACTTCAATACCTACACGCCGGGCGAACTCGGATCCGCGTCGTCGCCGTCGACCTGGCTGGACGCAGTGCGCCGGGAACTCGGCCTCGCTGCCCAGGTACTTGGCCGGCCAGTGCCCGCCGACACGGTGTTCATCGGTGGCGGCACCCCCTCGCTGCTCGGCGCGAATGGCCTGACCGCGGTGCTCGACGCAATCCGCGGATCACTGGGTGTGGCACCCGGTGCCGAGGTGACGACTGAGGCCAACCCCGAATCCACCTCACCGGAATTCTTCGCCGGGATCGCCGCAGCCGGTTACACGCGGGTGTCACTGGGGATGCAAAGCGCCGCGCCGCACGTGCTGGCGGTGCTGGACCGGGTGCACACCCCGGGTCGACCGGTGGCCGCGGTAGCCCAGGCCCGCGCCGCTGGGATCGAGCGAGTCAGCCTGGATCTGATCTACGGCACTCCGGGGGAGACCCGCGACGATCTGGCTGCCTCGCTGGAGGCGGTGCTCGCCGCCGGGGTCGATCACGTGTCGGCTTACGCCCTGGTCGTCGAGGCGGGCACCGCACTGGCCCGCCGGGTGGGCCGGGGGGAGCTGCCCGCGCCGGATGACGACGTGCTCGCGGAGCGCTACGAGCAGATCG
Source organism: Pseudonocardiaceae bacterium (assembly GCA_050699875.1). Lineage (GTDB taxonomy): Bacteria > Actinomycetota > Actinomycetes > Mycobacteriales > Pseudonocardiaceae. Next base: position 4,148 of record JBOHFX010000131.1, on the reverse strand, counting down.
ATGCTGTGCTCACCGCAGCCGGACTGCACTGGTACGAGGTGTCCAATTGGGCCGTTTCTCCGCAGTCCCGTTGCCGGCACAACCTCGGCTACTGGAGCGGCGGGAACTGGTGGGGCGCCGGGCCCGGCGCGCATTCCCATGTCGGTGGGGTGCGCTGGTGGAACGTCAAACATCCAGTGCGCTACGCCGCGGCGCTCGTTGCTGGTCGCTCTCCGGCGGCTGGCCGCGAGGTGCTGAGCTTCTCAGAGCGCTACACCGAGCAGGTGATGCTCAGGCTGCGGCTGGCCGACGGGCTGCCTGTCGACATGCTGGATATGGCCGGGCGCGCCGCCGGGAAGCGCGCCATCACTGAAGGCCTGCTAACCGCCTCGCTCGACGGCCGTCTGGTGCTCACTGCGCGAGGACGATTGCTCGCCGACGCCGTCGTACGCGGGCTGCTGGTTCCTTAACTTGCAAGATCGGCGCCACCGATCTTGACCGACACGAGGTCGCCGGAGCTTGGAGTCGAATGGCGATCGGGGCGGCGGGGGGAGTTCAGCTGCGGAGGAGGTCCAGGTCGAGGATCCGGACGTTGAGGGCGGTGCGTTGCTGGAGGGCGGCGCGTAAGGCGCGGTGCAGGCCGTCCTCCAAGAACAGCTCACCGCACCAGCGGACGGCGTGCGGGAACAGATCACCTGGCAGGGTGGGGTCCTCGGACAGCAGCCGATCCAGCTCCACCACTGTCCCGGTGGTGATCAAGTCTGCCAAGTACACCTGCTGAGGGGGGATCTGCGCCCAGTCTTTCGGGGAGAACTCGTGCGCGGGGTAGGGGCGGCTGTGCCGGATTTCCTTGAAGATCACTGGCGGCACCTCCGTCCCCCATCCCCCGCGAGCAACCAGGGTATCCGGCGCGCTGGCGGGTCCCGACGCCTACGCCCAGCTCGCACTAGACTCGGTGGACAGGGCCCTGCCAGCGCCGGGGCCCAGCAACAGGAGAGGTGACGTGAACGCAGACGACCGCCGTTTCGAGGTCCTGCGCGCCATCGTCACGGACTACGTGGCCACCCACGAGCCGGTCGCGTCCCGCTCGCTGGTGGAGCGGCACCAGTTCGGAGTGTCCAGCGCGACTATTCGCAACGACATGGTGGCACTGGAGGAGGACGGTTACATCACTCAGCCGCACACCAGCGCAGGCCGGGTACCCACCGACAAGGGTTACCGGTTGTTCGTCGACCGGTTGTCGGAGGTGAAGCCGTTATCGGTGGCCGAACGGCGTGCGGTGCAGAGCTTCCTGTACGGCGCGGTCGACCTCGACGACGTGTTGCGTCGCAGCGTGCGGTTGCTTGCCCAGCTCACCCGGCAGGTGGCGGTGATCCAGTACCCGACCCTGAGCCGATCCACCGTGCGCCACCTCGAGGTGCTCGCGGTGACCCCAGCCCGGTTGATGCTGGTCCTCATCACCGATGCCGGCCGGGTGGACCAGCGCCTGCTGGATCTGGGCGATGTCATCACCGAGGACCAGGTGGCGCAGCTGCGGACGCTGCTCAACCAGGCGCTGTCCGGGCGCCGGCTGGCGGAGGCTTCCGCGGCGGTGGCCGACCTTCCCGAGCAGACTCCTATCGAACTGCGGGACGCGATGATCCGTGCCTCGACGGTTCTGATCGAGACGTTGGTGGAGCACCCCGAGGAGCGGCTGCTGCTCGGCGGCACCGCCAACCTCACCCGGAATGCCACCGACTTCCCGGGTTCGTTACGCCGGGTCCTCGAGGCGTTGGAGGAGCAGGTGGTGGTACTCAAGCTGCTGGCCGCGGCCTGCGACCCGGGCACGATCACGGTTCGCATCGGTGGGGAGAACGAGGCCGAGGAGATGCGCGGTACCTCGCTGGTCTCGATCGGCTATGCCTCCCACGGCACGGTGCTGGGCGGTATGGGCGTGGTCGGACCGACCAGGATGGACTACCCGGGCACCATCGCCGCGGTGCGAGCCGTAGCACGATACGTGGGGGAGATCCTGAACACCCGTTGAGCGGGGCGGGCTCACACTATGTACGACGAGTACCGTAGCGAAAGCTGCGGCGGGAGGACGCCAGCGTGGCCAGGGATTACTACGCGCTCCTGGGTGTACCCCGGGATGCCAGTGTGGACCAGATCAAACGTGCGTACCGCAAGCTGGCCCGCGAACTGCACCCCGACGTCAACCCCGACGCCGAAGCGCAACGACGTTTCCAGGACGTCACCGCCGCCTACGAGGTGTTGACCGACCCGCAGAAGCGCAAGATCGTGGACCTCGGCGGGGACCCGCTCGAACCCGGTGCGGGGCGCGGCGCGGCAGGCGATCCCTTCGGTGCGTTCGGCTTCGGGGACATCATGGACGCCTTCTTCGGTGCTACCGGAGGGCCCGGGGGCCGGCGCGGACCGCGCAGCCGGGTGCAGGGCGGATCGGACGCGCTGATCCGGCTGCAGCTCACCCTTGAGGAGTGCGCCAGCGGGGCGTCCCGCGAGCTGACCGTGGACACCGCTGTGCTCTGCGCCGAATGCAATGGCTCCGGTTGCGCACCCCGTACCCGGCCGCAGACCTGCGACACCTGCGCCGGCGCCGGCGAGGTGCAGAACGTGCAGCGCACCTTCCTCGGTCAGGTGGTGACCTCGCGACCGTGCCCGGTGTGCCGCGGGATCGGTGAGGTCATCCCGGACCCCTGCCGCCAGTGCGGCGGGGACGGACGGGTTCGCGCCCGCCGCAACGTGACCGCCAAGGTACCCGCCGGGGTGGCCGATGGGATGCGGGTGCGGCTGGCGGGTCAAGGCGAGGTGGGCCCTGGGGGTGGCCCGGCGGGGGATCTTTACGTCGAGGTGCAGGAAGTGCCGCACGAGACGTTCACCCGGGACGGCGCCGACCTGCACTGCACCGTGCGGGTTCCGATGACCGCCGCCGCGCTGGGCACCACCGTCGCCCTTGAGACCCTCGATGGCACCGAGGAGGTCCGGGTCGAACCGGGTACCCAGTGCGCGACCGTGCTGTCCCTGCGGGGGCGGGGAATGCCGCGGTTACGCAGCACCGGCCGCGCCGAGGGCCGGGGCGACCTGTTCGTGCACCTCGACGTCGTGACCCCGATTCGGCTGGACATCCGGCAGACTGAACTGCTGCGCGAGCTTGCCGTTCTGCGCGGCGAGGAGCAGGCCGAGCTCACAGCGAACGGCCGGGCCGGCGGCTTGTTCTCCCGATTGCGGGATTCGCTGGGTGGGCGCTGACGGGCGCCGGTGAGCAGCCGTGAGCAGCTTGCCGGTGTTCGTCGCCGAGCAACTGCCACCCGAGGGCGCCGAGACGGTATTAGATGGACCCGAGGGTAGGCACGCCGCGACGGTGCGCCGGTTGCGAGCTGGTGAGCGTCTGGTGCTCACCGACGGCTGCGGTGGGCTGGCCGTGTGCACGGTGGTCGATACCGGACGGGACCGGCTGCTGCTGCGGGTGCTGCGCCGCGTGACCCAGCCGGCTCCGGCGTTGCGAGTGACGCTCGCTCAGGCGTTGGTCAAAGGCCCGCGTGGCGAGTTGGCCGTGGAGCTGGCCACCGAGGCCGGGGTGGACGCGGTGCTGCCCTGGCGAGCCGCCCGCTGCGTGGCTCGCTGGGATGAAGGGCCGCGCGGGGCCAAGGCGCTGTCGCGCTGGCGAGAGACCGCTCGTGAGGCGGCCAAGCAGGCCCGCCGGGGATGGTTTCCCGAGGTGTGCGAGCCCGTGAGCACCGCCGTGCTCGGCCAGCGCTGCGCGGCCGCTGCGGGATGCCTGGTGCTGCACGAGCAGGCCCTCGACCCGCTGCCCTCCGTGCCGTTGCCGCCCGCCGGGGAACTGATGCTCATCGTGGGGCCCGAGGGCGGCATCACTGAGGCCGAACTGGCCGTCCTTACGGCCGCCGGCGGGCGGCCGGTGCGGCTAGGTCCGAATGTTCTGCGTTCTTCCAGTGCAGGAGTGGTTGCTCTGGGTTCAATTGGTGCCCTTTCTCAACGATGGGAACTGCGTCATTCAGGTGAAGTATGGCCCAATGACCTTGGGTAAGCCTTACATTAAGTGCACAGGGCCGGATAACGCCACCTGATCGAGTTCCACGTTTGGACCTGGCCTCACGAGGCCATAAGGCCCCGCCGGGCACCTCCCCCCTCGGTCCGGCGGCGCCGCG
>JBOHFX010000130.1:0-24304 GCA_050699875.1 Pseudonocardiaceae bacterium | reverse complement strand
TCCACGTTGGGCACCGGCCAGAACACCGCACGGGGCACCGACCCGGCGCGGCGGACCTCGGCGAACCAGGCCGCCTTGACGCTGGGGGCGCCGTAGCATCGGGTGCCCGGCGGGGCGGCCAGCCGGTCAGCCACCTCCGCCTGCACCATCACCAGCCCGCTGCGCAGGCTGGGCAGCTCGGTCAGCAGGTGCAGCAGCACGGGCACACCGACGTTGTAGGGCAGGTTCGCGACCAGCGCGGTGGGTTCGGCGCCACCGGCCGCTTCGACGATCTGCGCGCGGCGCACCCGCAACGCGTCGGCGGTCAGTACGCGCAGCGCACCGGCGCGATCGCCGGCGCGGTCGGCCACCGTGGCCGGGAGCGCCGCAGCGAGCAGCTCATCCACCTCGACGGCCAGTACCCGGTCCACTGCGTCGAGCAACCCGAGCGTGAGCGACCCGAGTCCGGGCCCGACTTCGAGCACCACGTCACCGGCGGCGAGATCAGCCGCGGCCACGATGCGGCGCACCGTGTTGGCGTCATGCACGAAGTTCTGCCCGAGTCGCTTCGACGGTCGCAACCCCAGCCGCTGCGCCAACGCCCGTAGATCGGCCGGGCTTAGCAACCCCGTCATGGAGAGGTATCGGCCCGATGATGAGGGCCTCGATATATCTCCATGACGGGCGAGGTTAGGTCAGACCTAGGCGCGCTGAGCAGGCCGGCCAGGCGCTGTACCCGCCGCGGGCGTCGCGGACGCGCTGGGCGACGGTGATCTGTTCTTCGCGACTCGCTTGGTGCGGGTATGGGGCGAACCTGTTCCCGCCGTTGGAGCTCCAGGTGGCCCGGTCGAACTGCAGGCCACCGTAGTAGCCGTTGCCGGTGTTGATCGACCAGTTCCCACCGGATTCGCACCGGGCGAGCCGGTCCCAGACCGAGCCCTCGTCGGCGGTGGATTCCTTGGCGGTGGATCCTTTGGTGCCGACCCGGCTTTTGCCCGGCCGGGCCGGCGTGATCTCCTGCGTGGCGAGCTGCTTGCGACTTGCCTCGACGCCGTTTTTCAGGGTGACCAGGAAAGTGGCGATCTCCTCACCCGGAGCGCCAGGATCGTCGACGACCACCTCACCGCGGCGTAGCCGGGAATCCTTGACCTTTTTCATGGGCGGTTCCACCGACCGCCGCTCGGTGCGCTCCTCGACACGGACCCGGGTGACTTCGACGGTCATCCCGGGCATCACCGGCGACCGGCGGTCCGGGGTGACGATGTCCAGCTCCTGCAACGGGGCGCCCTGCAAGGTCAGCAGATCACCGACCGACTGCGCGGTCGAGTTGATCTCCTTCGCCGGCTGGCCACCGTCGAGCAGGGTGATCGGTTTGGCGATGCGGACCACCACGGCCATGCCCTCCAGCGGGATGGGCCGGGTGGGGTCAGCGGACAGCTCCATGTCCTGCGACCGCATCCCCGCCTCGCGTAGCGCGCTGGCGACGGTGGCCTCGGTGGTCCAGACCTCATGGTGCAGTCCATCGACAGTGAGGGTCAGCGGTCGGCCCCGCTTGAGCACGATACGGCTGCCGTTCGCGATGGCGCTGTCCGCGGCTGGGGCCAGGGTGTCCTGGTCGCCGACTCGCAGGCCCGCGGATTCCAGCGCCCCGCCCACTGACGAAGCAAATGTGGTGATGACGTGCTGCTTGCCGTCCACCGTGACGGTGATGGTCTTGTCCAAGGTCAGAGCTGCGGCCGTGCCCATTGTCAGCGCCAGAACAAGTGCTGCCAGCGCGCCGCGGACGAACGTACGAGTGGTCACCAAAGTCCAGTCGTCGCAGTTCCGGGCAGGGGAAGCACGGGAACACGCCGAGGTTCACATCCGCCCGCCCGACAACAGCAGGCACAACCCCGACCACGGCTCCCAGCCGGAGTACCGCCGGCTGTGACCCGTGTCCCCGTGCCGGGAACTACCCCATCCCGGCTGACGGTGACGGGACGGTAACCGTTCGTAGCAGCGTTTGCAAATGTTTCGGCACCATGTGTCGCCGATCAATCGCTCAGAGTCGACCAGCGGTATCGGTCGGGCCGAACTGTGCTGTTGGGCGACCGAGCCCGAAAACCCGCTCAGCGGTAGCGGAAGTGGACGCCACCAGCTCTGTCACGTCCTGGCCGCGCAGCGCGGCCAGGTCCCGGACGGTGTAGGGCAGGTTGACCGGTTCGTTGCTCTTTCCGCGGTGCGGATGCGGGGTGAGGAACGGGGCGTCGGTCTCGACCAGCAGCTGCCCGTCGGGCACCAGCACCGCCGCCGCACGCAGCGCGCGGGCATTGCGGAAGGTCACGGTGCCGGAGAAGGACAGCACATAACCGGCGTCCACACAGATCCGCGCCATCGCGGCGTCGCCGGAGAAGCAGTGGAAGACCACCGTCTGGGGTGGTCCCTCCTGCTCCAGCACGGCCAGCACGTCACCGTGGGCGTCCCGGTCGTGGATCATCAGCGGCTTGCCGACCCGCTTGGCCAGGTCGATGTGCCAGCGGTAGGCGTCCCGCTGCGCCTCGGGCGGTGAGTAGTCCCAGTAATAGTCCAGGCCGGTCTCCCCCACCGCGACCACCCGGGGTTGCTGCACGAGCCGCTCGAGCTCGGTGCGGTCGGCGTCGGTCATCGTCGCCGTGCGGGTGGGGTGCAGCGCCACCGCCGCGAAGACCCGATCGTCCCAGCTCGACGCCTGCACCACCCAGCGCGCCGCGGCCATGTCGTCGGCCACCGTCACCACCGCGCAGACCCCCACCGCCGCCGCCCGATCCAGCGCCGCACGCACCCTGTCTGGGTCAGTGGCCCCACAAGCGTCCAGGTGCGTATGCGCATCGATCACTGTCGCCGGCAACGGCGGTGGAGGTGGCGGCAAGTCGCTCGTGCGTGCCATTGGCTGCTATTCCGCCTGATTGCTATAACACTGTTTCGCACTCACGACTGGATCGGGGCCCAATCGGGTCCCGATCCAGTCAGTCCGGGGTCCAGTTTGGTGAACAGGGGGGTGGGTTTGGCCAGCGGGCGGCCCACCTCGATGGGCATGCTCGTCCAGCGTGCCTGCTCAGTGGCGTAGGCGCCGGTGATCACCGGGTAGTCCGGACCGGTGCCTGCGACGATCTCGCTGACTACCTGGATCTGCGGCTGGGCCGACCACACGCCGGTGCCGCCGAGTTGCTCATGCACTCGCTGGGCGGCATGCGGCAGGAACGGCGTGAGCAGGGTGTTCGCGTCGGAGACGACCTGCAACGCGGTGTGCAGGATGGTGTCGCGGCGTTGCGGATCGTCGGTGCGCTTCCATGGCTCCTGCTCGGACAGGTACTTGTTCGCCGCGCCCACCACGCGCATCGCTTCACTGATCGCAGCCTTGAACCGGTTTCGCTGCAACAGGCCTCCGACGTTGTCGAAGGCCGCCCGCGAGGCGGCCAGCAGGTCGGAGTCGACCGCCTGCGGGGTCGACGGCCGCGGCACCGCGCCGACGTTCTTGTGGGCCATCGCGATCGAGCGGTTGACCAGGTTGCCCCACTCGTTTGCCAGCTCGAAGTTGATCCGGCGGACGAACTCGTCCCAGGTGAAGTCGGTGTCCTGGGTTTCGGGACCGGCCACCGAGATGAAGTACCGCAACGTGTCCGCACCGAACTCGCGCAGGAAGTCCCCGACGTAGATCACCGTGCCCCGCGACGTGGAGAACTTCGAGCCGCTCATGGTGAGGAACTCGCTGGACACCACCTCGGTGGGCAGGTTCAGCGTGCCGAACGGCCCGAGATCGCCGCCACAATCCCCCACCCCGTTCTGGCCGAGCAGCATGGCAGGCCAGATCTGGGAGTGGAAGGTGATGTTGTCCTTGCCCATGAAGTAGTACCCGCGGGCGTCCGGGTCGCACCACCATGCCTGCCACGCGTCCGGGTCGCCCGAGCGCGCCGCCCACTCCACCGACGCCGACAGGTACCCGATCACGGCGTCGAACCAGACATAGAAGCGCTTCATCGGGGCGTCGCGCCAGCCGTCCAGCGGGACCCGCACCCCCCAGTCGAGATCCCGGGTGATCGGGCGGGGACGCAGGTCGTCGAGCAGGTTGAGCGAGAATCTCAGTACATTGGGTCGCCACTCGGTGCGGGTGGACAGCCATCCACCCAACGCCTTGGTGAACGCCGGCAGGTCAAGGAACAGGTGCTCGGTCTGCACGAACTTCGGGGTCTCGCCGTTGATCCGGGACCGCGGATTGATCAGGTCGGCGGGGTCGAGCTGGTTGCCGCAGTTGTCGCACTGGTCACCGCGGGCGCTGTCGTATCCGCAGATCGGGCAGGTGCCCTCGATGTAGCGGTCGGGCAGGGTCCGCCCGGTCGACGGGCTGATCGCGCCGAGCGCGCTGCGGGTGAGCACGTAACCGTTGCGGTACAACGCAAGGAAGAACTCCTGCACCACCCGGTGATGGTTGGCCGTGGTGGTTCGAGTGAACAGGTCGTAGGACAGGCCCAGACCCTGCAGATCCCCCACGATCATCCGGTTGTACTTGTCGGCGAGCTCGCGCGGCGTGACGCCTTCGGCGTCAGCCTGCACCTGGATGGGCGTGCCGTTCTCATCGGTCCCTGAGACCATGAGCACCCGGTTGCCGGCCATCCGCTGGTAGCGGGCGAAGATGTCCGATGGGACACCGAACCCGGAGACATGGCCGATATGCCGCGGCCCGTTGGCGTAAGGCCAGGCCACCGCGGTGAGCACAGGTGCGTTCATAGCTCCCCACCCTATGGGCCCTGCACAACCGCATTCTGCCGAGGGATCTCCACCTCGCCCGCGAACCTGCCCGCAAACCGCTACTCGGAGCGGGATCGTTCGGCGTCCTCGTCGCGATGACCCTGTCGATCGTCGCGGTCGGCTTCGGCGTCGGTACCTTCCCGCGTGAGAGCGCGTGACCAGAATCTCGCGCCTGCACGGACAGCCAACGATTACCGTGAACGGACGTGGACTACGCGCCGCACGTCCAGGTGGCGATCATCGGCTCCGGGTTCGCCGGGCTGGCCATGGCGATCCAGCTCAAGCGCCACGGTCACGACGACTTCGTGGTACTGGAACGAGCCGATGACGTCGGCGGCGCCTGGCGGGACAACATCTACCCGGGCTGCGCCTGCGATGTGCCGTCAACCCTGTATTCCTTCTCCTTCGCCACCAACCCGGACTGGACCAGCAGCTTCTCCCCGCAGCACGAGATCCAGCACTACCTGCAGGACTGCGTACGCCGCTTCCGGCTGCGCGGCCACCTGCGGCTGCGCCACGAGGTACTGGAGGCCAGCTGGGACGACCGCAGCGCGCACTGGTCGATCGAGACCTCCCGCGGCCGGTTCACCGCGACCGTGCTGGTGTCAGCGACCGGGCAGCTGAGCGAACCCGCGGTCCCCGATCTGCCCGGCCTCGAGCGATTCGCTGGGGCGGTCCTGCACACTTCCCGTTGGGACCCTGCGCTGGACATCACCGGGTCCCGGGTGGCGGTGATCGGCACCGGTGCATCCGCGGCTCAGCTGGTTCCCGCCATCGCCGACCGGGTGGAGGCGTTGCACGTCTTCCAGCGCACCGCGGCCTGGATTCTGCCGCAGCACAACCGGGTGCGCAGCAGCTTGGAACGCCGCGCGTTGCGATCCTTCCCGTGGCTGCATCGAGCGACGCGAGCCACGCTGTACTGGGGGCGGGAGTGCGCGCTGATCGGCTTCACCCATCCTTGGATCATGCGGGCGGTCAGCCTGCTCGCCCTGCTGCACCTGCGGCGCCAGATTTCCGATCCCGCGCTGCGGGCTGCTTTGACCCCGGCGCACGCGATGGGGTGCAAGCGGGTGGTGCGATCGAGCAGCTTCTATCCCACGCTGAGCCTTGCACACGTCGAACTGGTCACCGAGGCGATCAGTGAGGTGCGGGAGCGTTCGGTGGTCACCGCCGACGGCACGGAGCGCGAGGTGGACGTGCTCGTCCTTGGCACCGGCTTTCGCGCCGCCGAGATGCCGATGGCGCAGCTGATCCGCGGCCGCGACGGGCGGCTGCTCGCCGAGCACTGGCGTCACCGCGGCGCTCAGGCCTACCTGGGCACCACCGTAGCCGGCTTTCCCAACCTGTTCCTGCTCACCGGCCCGAACAGCGCGCTGGCACACAACTCGGTGCTGCTGGGGATCGAGGCCCAGGTCGGCTACGTGTTGAGCGCCCTGCGAGTTCTGCAGTCCCACCGGCTGGCGGCACTGGAGGTGCAGCCGCAGGTACAGGAGGCCTTCGTCCGTGACGTGGCGGCCCGGATGGCGGGCACGGTGTGGGTGACCGGGGGCTGCCGCAGCTGGTTTCTGGATCACGCCGGCCGCAACACCACCATCTGGCCCTGGTTCACCGCCCGCCTCCGCCACCTCACGCGCCGCTTCGACGCCGCGAACTACCTGCTGCTCCCCGTCTCCGGGTGCCCGGTACCGCAGTCGGATGCAGAACCCGCTAAGCAGATCTTGGATTACCGCATTCTGCATCCAGAACGCGGTACCCCGCCGCGTGGATGGTGATCGCCCTGGCCGCGCTCGGATGGGCCCCGATCGGACCGGCGGCCAGCCGAATAGCGGTTGGGCCCCAGGCGCTGACCGCTATCCGGCTCCGAATGGCGGTCGGGTGTCGGAGAGGTTGCGTAAGAGGAACTCGTAGGCCAGCGCAGACATGAAGGCTGCCTGCTCATTGTTCGCTGCGCCGCCGTGGCCGCCCTCGATGTTTTCGTAATAGGTGATCGGCAGGCCGTACTCGCGCATTCGGGCCACCAGCTTGCGGGCATGGCCGGGGTGCACGCGGTCGTCGCGAGTAGAGGTTGTGATCAAAGTCGGCGGGTAGCGGCCATCGGCGCGCAGCTGGTGGTACGGGGAGAAGCGCAGCAGGTACTCGCGGTCGGCTGGGTCGTCGGGATCGCCGTACTCGGCGGTCCAGGAGGCCCCGGCCAGCAGCGTGTGGTAGCGCAGCATGTCGAGCAGGGGTGCCCCAGCAACGATCGCGCCGAACAGTTCCGGGTACCGGGTGAGCATCACACCCATGAGCAGCCCGCCGTTGCTGCCGCCCTGCGCGCCGAGGCGAGCCGGCGTGGTGATGCCCCGGGTGACCAGATCCCGGGCCACGGCGGCGAAGTCCTCGTAGACCAGGTGGCGGTCGCGTTTGAGCGCGGCGGAATGCCAGCGCGGGCCGTACTCGCCGCCGCCACGGATGTTGGCGACGACGTAGCAGCCGCCCCGGGCCAGCCAGGCCCGGCCCCGGGCGCCGAGGTAGCCGGGTTGCAGGGATATCTCGAAGCCGCCGTAGCCGTACAGCAGGGTGGGCCAACCACCGGGCGGCACGGCCGAGTCGGGTGCTACCACGAAGTACGGGATGCGGGTGCCGTCGTCGGACACCGCGAAGTGCTGATGAGCAGCGAAACCGGAACTGTCGAAGAACGACGGGGCCCGCTTGAGCGCGACGGCCGGGTTGGCGCCGATGGTCCCGATGGCCAGTGTCGACGGTGTCAGGTAACCGTCGACATCGAGCAGGTACTCGTCGTCGGTGTCCGGGTCAGTGCCATACGCGCTCGCGCTGGACAGTGGCGGCGTCCCGGTCAACGGCGTGGCGCGCCAGTCCTCGTCCGGCGTCAGCACTGCGAGGTGGCTCACCACGTCCTGCATGACGTCCAAGATCAGGTGGTTGCGGGTCCAGCTGTAGCCGGCCAACGAGGTGCGTTGATCGGGGGTGAAGAGCACTCGCAAGCCCTGCCCGGCTGCGGGCCCCCCAGCCATGAAATCGTCGAAGTCGGCTGCCAGCAGGCATCCTGCCGGATAGGTCTGGCCTACCGTCCAGTCGCTGCGCAGCTCGATCAGCAGCCACTGCCGGCGCACGCCGACGATCGCATCGTCGGGGACCTCGACGCGGCGCAGCCGATCAGGGCAACGCTGGTACAGCTCGCAGCGGTAGAAGTCCACCGATCGCCGGACGAAGTCGCGCTCGAAGCCCTCGGTGTGGTGGTGGTAGGCGGACACGCTGATGTCGTCGGGCTTGCCCTCGTGCACCAGCTCAGCGTCAGCCAACGCGGTACCGCGCCGCCACTGCCGGACGGTGCGCGGGTACCCGCTGGTGGTGAGCGTTCCCGGGCCGAAGTCGGTGGCGACGTAGATATGGTCGACGTCGATCCAGCCCACGGTGGACTTCGCCTCGGGCAGCTCGAAACCGCCGGTGACGAATTCGCGGCGTTCGATGTCGAACTCCCGCACCACCGCGGCGTCCGCGCCACCGCGTGACAACGAAACCAGCGCCCGCCGATAATCCGGCCGCAGGTACTGCACTCCATCGAGGACCCAGTTCTCATCCTCGTCGCGGGCCAGTGCGTCCACGTCGAGCACGATCTCCCAGTCCGGGCGCTCCTTGCGATACTCGGCGAGCGTGGTGCGCCGCCACAGGCCGCGCGGGTGCTTGCGATCGCGCCAGAAATTGTACCGGTGCTCGCCGCGCCGGCTGATGTACGGGATGCGCTCCGTCGAGTCGAGCACCTCGAGGATCTCGGTGCGCAGCGCCTGGAACCGGGAACCGCCGGTCAGCTCCGCGACGGCCTCGCCGTTGCGCTCCCGCGCCCAAGCCAGCACCCGCTCGCCGTCCACATCCTCCAACCACTGGTAAGGGTCGTCGCTCATGGCGCCAGTCTGCCGACTGGGCGCCCGTGAGTGGGAACCAGTGGCATGTGACGCCGTTTCCCACTCACGCGTTGTCCACAGCTGCTTGGTACAGGGCGCGTTTGGGGACTCCGTGCGCGGTGGCCACGGCAGTCACGGCGTCCTTGAGCCGCTCGCCTGCTGCCATCCGCTCGGTCACCTCGCCGACAAGGTCGGCCACCTCCGGCGGGCCGGCGAGCGGCGCACCCGACAGCACGACGGTGATCTCACCCCGGACCCCGTCGGAAGCCCACTGGGCGAGCGTGCCAAGGTCCCCACGACGAACCTCCTCATATGGCTTGGTGAGCTCCCGGCACACCACCGCTGCCCGATCCGCGCCGAGCACCTCCGCAGCCTCGGTGAGCGTCGCGGCCAGCCGGTGCGGTGACTCGAAGAACACACAGGTACGCACTTCCCCGGCAAGGTCGGCCAACCACCGGCGGCGGGGGCCGGGGCGGCGCGGCGGGAAACCCTCGAAGCAGAACCGGTCGCTGGGCAACCCGGAAACGGCCAGGGCAGTGGTCACCGCCGAGGGTCCGGGTAGGCAAGTCACCGGCAATCCCTGCTGCACGCAGGCAGCCACCAACCGGAATCCGGGGTCGGACACGGTCGGCATCCCGGCGTCAGTCACCACCAGCACCGTCGCGCCGCCCCGGATGGCCTCCAGCAACGCCGGTATCCGGGCTGCCTCCACCGCGTCGTAATGGGAGACGATCCGACCGGTCACCGTGACGCCCAGGGCCGCGGCCAGCGCCCGCAAGCGGCGGGTGTCCTCGGCAGCCACCACGTCCGCGCAGCTCAGCGCGTGGACCAAGCGTGGCGAGGCATCCCGGGAGTCGCCGAGCGGGGTCGCTGCCAGCACCAGCGCCCCAGCCGTCAACTCTGAGGTCGCCGAGCCTGACATGCCGCGCACGGAGCCGAGCCTACGATCGGGCCCGTGACGGCGGTCCGGGAGGCGAACCCCGACACCCCAGCGGTGGGCGTCGGACGGGCACCTCACGAGGCGGTCCGGCCGTCCGGTCCGGTCCAGCGGTTGGCACAGCGCCCGCTGACCGACCATGCCCGCAGCTGGGTTATCGCGCTGGCCCTGACGCTGGTTGCCGGCTTTGTCCGGCTATGGAACCTGGGTCTGCCCACCCATCACGGCACCCCGATGTTCGACGAGAAGCATTACGCGCCGCAGGCCTGGCAGATGCTGCGCAACGGCGGGGTGGAGGACAACGCGGGCTACGAGCTCGTCGTGCATCCCCCGCTGGGCAAGCAGCTCATCGCGCTGGGCGAGCTGGTGATGGGCTACAACAGCTGGGGATGGCGATTGTCCGCCGCACTGGCCGGCACGGTATGCGTGCTGCTGATCGTGCGGATCGTGCGCCGGCTGACCCGGTCGACCATGCTGGGTGCGATTGCCGGGTTGCTGCTCATCGCCGACGGCCTCAGCCACGTGCAATCACGCATCGGGATGCTGGACGTATTCCTCGCGATGTTCGTCCTCGCGGCATTCGGATGCCTGGTCATCGACCGGGAGCAGGTGCAAGAGCGGCTGGCCACGGTGGTCCGCGAGGGTCGCGTCGCCGGTACCGACTTCGGCCCGCGGTTCGGGGTGCGCTGGTGGCGCTTCGGGGCCGGGGTGCTGCTCGGCCTGGCCTGCGGCACGAAGTGGTCTGGGGTGTACTACCTCATCGCGTTCGCCGCGCTGAGCCTGACGTGGGATGCCTTCGCACGGCGCACCGCGGGCGTCCGCCGGCCCTGGGCCGGCACGCTGCGCCGGGATGTCGGGCCGGCGTCGTGGGCGATGGCGTTGGTGCCGATCGGGGCCTACCTGGCCACCTGGTGGGCCTGGTTCAGCAGCGAAACCGCCATCGATCGGCACGTCGTGGGCAACCAGATCGGTGCGGGCGGCCCGTTCGCCTTCGTGCCGGCGGCGCTGCGCGCGCTGTGGTATTACAGCGCCGCCGTGTTGCGCTTCCACGAGGAGTTGTTCACGCCTGCCAAGCCGCACCCGTGGGAGTCCAAACCGTGGAGTTGGCCGATGGGGCTTCGGCCGATGCTCTACTACTACGAATCCGGTGCCGCCGCACCAGGGTGCGGTCGGCAGGACTGCGTGAGCGCAGTGATGCTCGTCGGCACCCCGGCGTTGTGGTGGATCGGTCTGCCCGTGCTCGGGTGGGCGCTGTGGCGGGCGGTCAGCGGACCGGACTGGCGCCATGCGGCGGCGCTGACCGGCTACGCGGCCGGGTGGATACCGTGGTTTTTCAACATCGACCGGCAGATGTACTTCTTCTACATGACCCCGGCGGCACCGTTTCTGGTCATCGCCGTGACGTTGGTGCTGGGAGAGATTCTCGGCCGGGCCACAGACGGCGTAGAGCGCCGCGGCACCGGGCTGCTGGTCGTCTCGTCATACGTGGGCTTGGTGGTGGCCAACTTCATCTGGCTCTGGCCGATTCTGACCGGTGGCTCGATCACGCCCGAGCACTGGAACGCCCAGCTCTGGCTGCCCTCCTGGCGCTGAATTGAGCCCCTCGCCGGGCGGGTCAGGCCAATTGAATTGTGTCCCCTGAGACCGTGATCTGGCGTGCCGCAAGCGGCCGTGACGCGGGGCCGTCGACGACCGAGCCGTCCTTGACGGCGAACTTGCTCCCGTGGCAGGGGCAGTCGATCGTCCCGTTGGCGACCTTGTTCACCGTGCAGCCCTGGTGGGTGCAGGTGGCCGAGAAAGCTTTGAACGTCCCCGCCGCCGGCTGGGTGATTACCACCTCCTCGTCCTCGAACACCACACCGCCGCCGACCGGGATGTCGCTGGTGCTCGCCAGCCCTTCACCGGCGGGGGCAGCGCCTGCGCCCGGCGCCGGTTCGCCGGGGTCGTCCGACCGCGGCGCAGCGCCCTGATTGCCGTAGCCGGCGCACGCAGCGAGCGCAGCGGAGGCAGCCAGCACCCCGGTGCCGGCCACCACGGCACGCCGGGTCACCTCGGCTCCGCGGCGGGTGTGTCGGGACATGTCACTCCTTCTCAGGTGGGGTCACAGGGTCACGCCGTAGGTCGTGAAGAACCACAACGACGAACTCAGCCACAGGCCGACCAGGGTGGCGAAAACCACCCCGCCGATGAGCGGTATCGCCCAGCCGGGCAGCCCACGGCGAGTGAGCAGGAGCATCTTAGCGGTGAACGCTCCGTAGAAGAAGCAGGCCACCAGCGAGTGGATCAGGACCCGCGGCGTGTCTGACTGAAAGCCGAGCGCGTACAGGCAGTGCACCAGGACGGGCACCGTGAGCAGCACGGCGGCTCGTCCCGACCAGCGGTGCAGCGGGCGGACCCACAGCGGGGGGATGACACCCGCCAGCTTGCGTTCCATCGTCAGGGCGGACACCAGTTGGACCAGGGCCAGTAGGAACGCGCCGGTGGCCAACCAGGCCTTCACCGCCTGCGTCCCGGAGAACCCGGTGATATTGATGGCGAAGGCCGTCGGCTCATGCAGCCGGCCGTACACCCCGAGCGCGATGGCCACCGCTGCCCCCACGGCGAGCGGTATCAGGACAACTTGTGAGCCCGGCGCCCGGTGGGTCGCCACCGTGGGTTGGTCATGCGGGGATGCCATCGGTGATCTCCCTGTCAGGACGGTGGTCCACCCGATACACCGACCACCTGGGTGTCACCGACAACCCTCTGCGGCCGGATCCGGACGCCCTCGACGGTGACGCCGCCCAGCGCCTTGGGATTCAGCACCGGAGCCGGTTCCCGAATCCCGTTCTTGCTGCGCATGCCGACCTGGCTGCCGTCGGGGAGCACGATCCAGCCGATCCGGTTGGGCGTCCCGTTGACCGTCCCACTGCCCTGGTAGAGGCCCGCCGGTGGGCTGGCCACGCGAGCGGAGTACGGCAATTGCTTGCCGTCCACCCACACCGTCCCGAACACCGCGTCGCCGTCGACCGTGCCGGTGGCCTTCGCGCCGTTGGCGCCCTCCAAAGTCAGATCCCCATCGGTGTTCGTACCTTCCAGCCAGGCTTCGACGCGGCGACCGTCGCAGAGGTAGGCCGCTACGTCATCGTCGCGCACCGCGATCGCGATGGTTGCCTCATTGCCGCTGGTGCGTCCTGCATAAGTAACTTGCTCGGCATCGGCGACCGGTGGTGGGGCGCCTTCTGGCGGCTCGGCTGACTGCGATTCATTAAGCGGCGGTTCATCAGGCGGCGGTTCATCAAGCGGCGGTTCCTGAAGCGGCGGTTCAGCCAACGGCGGGGCGCTTTGCGGCGGGGGCGTTCCGATGACCTGGTTCGATGTCTGGTTGATCGCCGTCATGTTGATGGCGAGCAGCACGATGGCCGATGCAGCGACCGCGCACAGCGTGACGATGGGACCGCGGTTTGTCATGTTCGCTCCTGGACTGCGTTGCAGGAGGTTCCTGCCCCGTCGGGGCCACTGGTCACGGTTCGGGAGAAGGCCCGTCAAACGAGAACCCCGGTCAGACAAGAACCCCGGAAGCCTCGCGTAGTTCACCCGAAGCCGGTTGGCCGAACCCTATCACCCATGGTGATGGCATTGACAATATCAACTCGTCGACAATCACGAAAGGTGATCATTGCACTACTGAACGTGAGTCGTGGATAAGGCCAAGTGGGCACGAACCACTTCCCGTCCGGAAACGAACGTCGTATAAAGGGAGGTATATATGATCAACGGCACCGAGCACGCTTCCGCCAGAGCCCGCGGAGCTCAGCGGCAAAACGGGTCCCGCGAACTCGCTCCCAAACACCTCCACTGGGCCGACTCCGGCCGCACCAAACCCGTCCGTCGTAGTGTCGATCTGTCCCCCACGTATCACACCCAGCTGACGCAGTGGTGCGCCGAGACAGCCGACCTGATCGGCACCGCCCGCGTCACCGGTCAGGATGTCATCCGCGCTCTGGTGGCCCGGCTGCTGATGGACGAGACGCTCGCTCGTAAGATCCGGGCCGATCTCAGCATCGACATCTGACAGCTCGGCGTGCCGAACAGCCGGCCCACCGTACTCAGCCGTGCCGGGGCGCCGCTAGGTGCTCGCGCAGGAACTCTAGGGTGGCCTCCCAGGCGCTGGCGGCCCGCTTCGGATCGTAGGTGCCGAGCAGGTTCTCGTCGTTGAAGAAGGCGTGCCCGGCGCCTGGATAGAGGCGGAAGTCAGGCCGTTGCCCACTCTGCTGCTCGATCGACGCCGCTAGCCGGCGGACCTGGTCGGTGCTCTGAAAGTCGTCCTGCTCGCCGAAGTGGCCCAGCAGCGGGGCGGAAAGGTTCGCGAAGCTCGGGTACTCCCCGCCGAGCAGCGCGTAGAACGGTACCGCGGCACCGATCTTGTCGCCCTGCTGCGCAGCGAGCACCAGCACGAAGCCACCGCCCATGCAGAACCCGACTGCGCCGATCTTCGTGCTGGTGACCGCGTCGTGACCCAGCAGGTAGTCCACCGCGCCCCCCAGGTCCCGAGCCGCCTGTTGCACGGGGAGGTCCTGCATGAGCTTGCCCGCCTCGTCGGCGTCATGGGTGGTGGCGCCGCCGAACAGATCGGGGGCCAGGGCGACAAAGCCCTCGGCGGCCAGCCGGTTCGCCACATCAGCGATATGGCTGGTCAACCCCCACCATTCCTGGATTACAACGACCCCAGGACCGCGCCCACCTTCGGGTAACACGAGGTAGCCGTGCGCAGTGGAACCGTTGGACGCAAAGGTCACGTTCTGCAGCGGGTTGTCCATGTACCAGATCCCACCACAGCTCGTCCCGACCCCGCGGACTTGAGCGGAGCGTCAGAGCACCCGGCGGCCGGTTTCGGCGGTGAAGTAGCCGCCGAGGGCTTCGATCGAGGCCCGGAACTTCTGGTCGGCCAGCAGCGCCCACAGCGGGGCGAGTAAGGCGGAATCGCCTGCTTCGCCGCTGACTACCAGGTCATATGGCTCGTGGGCGACCGGCACGAAATCCAACCCGAACGGCCGGGCGGCCGCGAGGATGCCCAGTCCGGCATCGGCCCGCCCCGCCGCGACAGCCGCCGCGACGGCGAAATGGGTGTGCGCCTCGCGTTGGTAACCGGCCACGTCGCCGGGCGCAATGCCGCGACGGCGCAACTCGTGGTCGAGCAGTACCCGGGTGCCCGAAGCGCGCTGCCGGTTGGCGTAACGCAGCCCCGGACGGCTCAGGTCCTCGATGCCGGTGACTTCCAGCGGGTTGCCCGGCGCTACGAGCAATCCCTGCACACGGTGCGCCAGCCGGGTCACCGCAACCTCGGCGATGGTGCCGTCACCCAGCATGTGCCGCAGGTAGGGCAGGGTGTACTCGCCGGTGTCCGGGTCCAGCAGGTGCGAGCCGGCGAGGTGGCACAGCCCGTCGCGCAACGCGACCAGCCCGGCCAGCGAGCCCACGGCGGACGACGCCAGCGTCACGCCCGGGTCGATGCTGCGTAGCGCCGCGGCGGCCAGGTCGAGTACCGGGTCGTGCGAGCCGATCGCCACGATGGTGCCGTCGATGTCGGCCAGCCCGCGCAGTAGTTGGACCTCGACGTCGGTGCCCGCGTGGTGGCCTCCCGATCCGGCGGGCACGACCATCAGCCCGTCGGCCCGCACCAGCGAGGTCAGCACTCCGGCACCGCGGGACAGCGGGGTGGCGACGATCTGCCCGCCGACCCGGCCCAGCCGTACCCGCACCCAGTCGTCGAGCCGCGGCGGGGAGGCGAGCTCGCGGACCAGCCGCGCGCGGACCGTCGGGCGGTGCACGGTTGTGGAGCCTTGAAGAGCCGCCAACAACGGTGCGGCGAACAGGTCGAAGCTCAGCGCGGCCGACACCGGGTACCCGGGGGCGCCGAGCACTGGGGTCGCGCCCACGGTACCGAGCACCACGGGGTGCCCCGGGCGCACCGCTACCCCGTGTACCGCCAGCGTGCCCAGCCGGGACACCACTGATGCGGTGTGGTCATCCTGACCGGCGCTCGCCCCCGCGATGATCACCACTAGGTCAGCGCGTTCGGCTGCGGCGAGCACCGCCGCCGCGATCCGCTCCGGATCGTCCGGCTCGATGGGCAGCGACAGAACGTCACACCCGTGTTCACCGGCCTGGCCGGCGAGCATCAGCGAGTTGGTATCAAGGATCTCCCCGACACCCGGCTCGGAACCCAACGGCCGGATCTCGTCGCCGGTAGGTAACACCGCAACCACCGGACGCCGACGCACCAGCAGCTCGGTGATGCCCGCCGCAGCCACAGCTGCAATATCCACCGCGCGCAGTCGGTGCCCCGGAAGCAGCAGCAGCTCGCCGGCCGCGACGTCTTCGCCGATGCAACGGACATGCTGGTAGGGCGGCGCGGGCGCGATCAGCTCAGCGGCGTGGGCGTCGGCGCTGGAAGGGTCCGGGTTGACCCGGTGGACGTGCTCCCGCATCACCACCGCATCGCGACCCTCGGTCAGGGGGTCACCGGTATCGATGACGTCGAAATCGGTCAGCGTGACCGGGGTGGCCGCGCTGGCGCCCACGGTGTCCACGAAACGCACCGCCACGCCGTCCATCGCCGCGCAGTCGTACGCCGGCGAGGACCGCCGCGCCCACACCGGTTCGGCCGTCACCCGACCGATCGCGTCGGCGAGTCCCAGCCGCTGGGCGCTTACCCGGTCCGGGCACCCAGCGGCGGTACAGGCTTCCCGCCACGCGTCCAGCGCCCGGGCTGCCACGACATCACGGATGAATGGGCTGCGTGGCACAGCTGGACGCTACCCGCCAACTCAGCGCCTCAGGACGATGCTCTGGTGCCGGCGAATCGGGAATTCTGATCCGACCCGGGCGACTGGTCATTGGGGTGATGCAGCTGGTACAGGTGCGCGTACTGGTTGTTGTTGGTCAGTAGTTGCGCGTGGGTGCCGGTCTCGGTAATGCGGCCGTGCTCGAGGTAGATGATCTGATCGGCGTCGGTGACCGTGAGCAGGTTATGGGAAATGATGATGGTGGTGCGCCCGCTGATCAGACGACGCAGCGGGGTCAGGATGCGTTGGCTGGCGTCAGCGTCCAGGCTGGTGGTCGGTTCATCCAGCAGCAGCATGGGAGCGTCACGGATCATGGCGCGGGCGATCGCGATGCGTTGGCGTTGACCGCCGGACAGCAGCCGGCCGCGTTGTCCGACCCGGGTGTCATACCCGTCGGGCAGGGCAGCGATGAACTCGTGAGCGTCGGCGGCTGTCGCGGCGGTGACGAGCTGGTCGTCGGTGGCGTCGGGACGGCCAGCACGGATGTTGTCGCCGATGGTGCCATCCAGCAGCAGGGTCTCCTGCAGCACGATCGCGATATTGGCGCGGAGTTCGTCGGGGTCGACGTCGCGCAGATCGTTACCGTCCAGTGTGATCCGCCCGGCGGTCGGGTCATAGAAGCGCAGCAGCAGTTTGAGCAGGGTGGTCTTGCCGGCGCCGCTGGCCCCGACGATAGCGGTGGTCTGTCCAGGTTGGGCGGTGAAGCTGATCTGCTTCAGGACATCGGTTCCGGTGTCGGGATAAGCGAAACTGACCTGTTCCAGACGTAGCTGCCCGCGGGAGCGGCCCAACGGGATGGGGTGCGCCGGGGCGGCCACACTGGGTTGCTGGTCGAGGAGCTCGATGATGCGCTCGGCGGCCGCGGCGGCGGCGAATAGCTGGGTGGACAGCGCACCCAAGCCCTGCACGGGCTGGTAGAGCTGGGCCAGGAACACCAGGAAGGCCAGTAGCCCACCCAGGGTGATGCGCCCAGCGTTCAGTTCCCAAATGCCCACTCCCAGGATGGTCAGCACCCCGATGACCTGCACCAGGTCGATCAGCGGGGAGAACAGCGCGCCCAGCCGGGTCGCGGCCAGTTCAGCCCGCACGCTGCCCATGCTCTGGCCGGCGAAGCGGTCGACCTCGGCGCCTTCGCGGCCGTAGGCCTGGATCAGGGTGGCGTTGCCCAGGCTTTCCTCGGCGACCACGGTGATCGACCCAGCGCGAGCCCGCACTTCCCGGGAGACGATCTTGATGCGACGAGCGAAGGCCCTGGCGGCGGTCCAGAACACCGGCACCGCGACCAGCGATGCCAGCGCCAGGCGCCAGTCCAGGTAGAACAGCACTCCGGCGAACACCACGATCTTGAACAGATTCGCGATGATCCCGATGACACCGGACAGCACCACCGACTCGATCGCGTCGACATCGCCGGTCAACCGGGACAGCGTGTCACCCAGGCGGCGACGGTCGAAAAAGCTTACCGACAGGGTGTGCAGATGGGCGAACACCCGGGTGCGCATACGGTGCAGGAAATTCTCGCCGATCCATGCGCCCAGATACGACCCGACGAAACCCAGCGCACCCACCAGTAGCGTGATACCCACAAATGCCGCGGCCACCGTCGGGAATGCACCGAAATCCCGCGGGGTCAACACGTCATCAACCAAGACCTTGAACATCAAGATCGCGGCGGCATCCACCACCGGCGTCACGAGGACCAGCAGCAGGCTCAGCCACAACCACCGCCAATACGGCCGAGCATCAGGCCAGAACCGGCGATATATCTCTCGCAAGCCCGCTGTTGGGGCAGCCTCCACCAAGTCCCCGACATCATCAACCGATGTCGGGCGGAACAGCGACCTGACTACCTCACGCACAGGTACTCCACCCCCCCTCTCAGTTTAGCTGGGCCCGGCCGTCATCCTGTGAGCGGCTTCAAAGCCAGGTGCAGGCGGCAGGCGGCGACCCGTCATCCCCGGTGACAGGGAATCGAGGCCATCGCCGGCCGCCTGCAGGGTTACGAGGTATCTCCAAGGTTGCTACCGGAGATCCAGGATGGAGCCACGGCTGTGTCAGCGCGTCAGTAGTGGCAACAACCGGTGCTACTGTAGTAGCTGTTATAGCCGTTGTAGTAGTAGTAGTCGCCGTTGTGGTCCTCGTAGTAGAAGCCACCATCCTTGTAGCCGTCATAGTTCGATCGCCGGTAGCGCCTGAACTTGCTGGTGTCGTAGCTGTCGTAGCCGCCGCCCATGGCGAAGATTGCCGAGATAGTCATGTCGCTCCCTTTACAGTCGGTGGAGGAGCCATACAGGCCAAAGGCCCGGATCAGTGTCAGCGAGTGTGCGCAGCCCTCTGAAAGTGCGCAGTCAACGTGCTGCCTGTCAGATGGTCATCTGTTCGTAGGCGCGCCCCGGCGAACGCCCCACGACATGATGCCGCAATGATTGACGCAATCCAGCGTCTTAGCGAACTCTCCCCCGACGTCGACACCGGCAGCTTAGTCAATCCGCCGCACCCACAACCCCCCTAGGTGCTCCGAGCTGACCCCCCCTTACTCCGCGTGATCAAACGCAACTTGACGGTAAGCTATGTCGGTGCGGTTTGCAACAACAACTTTCCGTACATGGATGGTAACACTCCGTGATGGCGGTGCGGCGAAATGTGCGACGGGTGAGCCCGGCGATGCTCCCACCAGGCTCACCCGCCGGCGTCTGCGAACCGGAAGGTAACGGTATCCCCGTGGGCCAGCGGGACATAGTCGTCGCGACCGATCTGGTCACCGTTGAGCGCGGCGATGACGCGGCCACCCAGAGTGATACCCACCGCGCCGGCCGCTGCGGACAGCGTGGCGGCGCGGATGGTGAGCGGCCCGCAGTGCCCGTTGCGGGCCAGCGTGCCGTCGCAGTGCACGGTGATCTCCGGAGCAGGTTGGCGCCGGGCCGTTCGGTAATCGTCCGGGGAGTTGACGTTGACCACCGAATGCAGCGCTGGATCGGCCGCAGCCAAGATTGGGTCGGCGAGTAACGCCGCGTCATCCAGTCTGAGTGTGCGGCAGCTGCGGTGACGGAGTAGCAGGGCCGGGCGTAGGTCGCCGGCTGCGACCAGTTCGGCGATGAGCGGCGCTAGGCCAATCCGGTAGGCGGCGGCAAGCGGCTGCGGGTAGCCACTGGCGACGGGAAGCACGGCGTCGAGGTCGCTGGTGAGCGCCCCCAGCACCCGACGGACGAATGCGGGGTGCAGGAACGGCAGGTCGGTGGAGCAGACGAACGCGGCTTGCGCGCGACCAGCCAGCGTGGCCAAGCCAGTGGAGATGCCCTGCAACGGCCCCTGTCCCTCTTCAGCGTCCTCCACGACGCCCACCTGTGGCGGGATCTCGGGTAGTGGCTGGTGAGCGGCGCGGACCACCAGCAGCGGCCCGTCTATCGCGCGGGCGAGCACTCCCAGCGTGCGGCGCAGCAGGGTGGAACCGTGCCATTCCAGCGAAGCCTTGGGGGTTCCCATCCGCGACGAGCGCCCACCCACTAACACCACGCCGGCCGCCACGCGCTTGATCGTAACTCCGCGCTTGGTGACCCTAGCCGAGTTCGGAAGCCAGGCCGCCGTGGATCACCCTCGGCGCCCAGTGTGACAAGGGCCTGCCACAACGGGGTTGGCGGGCGCTGAGAAACGGCTGCAGGTGCTTGTTCCGCCAGAGCAGCTCGCAGGCGGCGTAACCAGCGGAGGTGTTGCTGAACGGGGGCCCGGTCCAGCCACACACACAGCGGGGCACGTACGCCACGTAGCGACCGTCCAGGTGCGCTTGCATGTCGCTCCACACGTCGGTAAGCCTTCCCTCCCCATTTAGGCCGGCGACAACACAGTGATGTTCGTCGGTGGCTTCGCCGACATCGCCGACGCGGTGGAGGAGCACTACACAAGAATCCTGCGCTCGGCTTAACGGAAGATGAACACCGCGCTCTCGAATGGGTAGATTTGACGACAAGCATGTAGAGGGTACAAGCCGCTCTGCGATCTTCCGTGCACTCTCTGGAAGATCCGCCGGCACCGCGATCGCCATGGCATGGCCCGGATCGGTCCCATAAATCCTAATTGTCCAGGTCAGCGGTTGGTGACGTCGCGATGGAGGTCCGCTGCGTTTTTCCCTTCAGGGTCGCCGGTTGAGGTTGGCTCACCGCCATCATCGCCGGATACGGAGGGATCAACACCTCTCTTCGTGGAGGCAGATCGGTTGTCGTTTTCCAGCTGGTCACTGTTGTCCGCCGCCATCGGCCGAGCTGGCTCCTCACCTCTGCCTTTTTTACCAGGCTGTTCGTCCCCGTCCTGCTGCCCTCGCTGATCCTGCTGTCCACGGTTGCCGGTGTGACCGGAATGCTTGGGTGTGCCCGGCTGACCGTCCTTGCGCGCGTGACCGGTGGCGTCCTTAGGCACCTCACCGGACGGCTGGGGCTGGCTGGCCTGATGGGCCTGCTTGTCTTTGGCCGGTTTGTCGGTCTGCTGGTCCCTTGCAGGCTTGTCTTTGGCCGGTTTATCGGCCTGCTGGTCCTTTGCAGGCTTGTCTTTGGCCGGTTTCTCTGCCTGCTGGTTCTCAGCCGGCTGCCTGGCTTTCTTGTCCTCGTGCTGATCACCGTTGGCGGACCGGCCTGGCTGACCGGATTGATCGTCGTTACGCGGCGGTACCGGCTGACGCGTGTGCTTGTCGTTGCCTGGTCGATCGGGTCGCCGGTCCCTGTCTGGCAGGCTCGGCTGCTCCGGACGTACGTCGAAGCCTGGGTGATCGGGCTGTGGGGCAAGCTCTGGGTGGCGGTGCTGAACCTGGTGCGCGCGGTTGTCCGGCTGCGCGGATTGCGTGCCCTCGGCGGCCTGCCCAGTGTTGTTCGACCGTGCAGCATTGTGATTCAGTGCTGGCTGACCGGATGACTCTCCGTTACCCGACGCCACCGGCCGGCCCGGCTGTGCACCGTTCTGCGGCGGACCGGTTTGCTGGGCAGGCGCTGCCCCAGCGGCGGGCACTTCGGCGGCGTTGGGCGGGACGAACAGTGGAGGAACAACAGTACGCGCGCCTGCTCGGCCGCCTGCTTCGACGTAAACCTGGTTTCCTGGCTCTTGTTGACGGATCACCAGAAACGTTAACAATAACACAACGAGTATGGCAGCAACGAGAGATGCCACCAAAGTCCGGTTCGAGTGCAACCAACGAATATTCATTTAACGGCTCTCCTGCTTGACACAGCGCCCCAAAGAGCCAGGCCAGAGCGGATGACGGGGAAGGATGGGAGGAAGGACTAGTTAGCGGCTAAGAATTAAACGTGCCTGCTTGGGGATTCTCGAATCGCCAAGCCCACAAATGTGGCGTCGATGAGGAATGATCCCCCCCTGCAATGAATTGATTGGCACACGGTGACCCCCTCGATGGGTACGGTCCCCGACCGGACGTCAGCCTAGATCGGGAAGCGGTTGGAGTCAAGCGGTGACACGTCGACGACTGAACGTGTTATAGATCTTCGTGGCGGCTGGATAAATCGTGTCCATGCTCGGTCGCTGGAAGGAACTGAGAGGCTCCCGCGCCACCGCTGAGCTGGTGTGAGCCCGAAGTGGCACACCAGTCGCTCGTTGCCGCTTTGCCCCCGGACTGCGTGGATGGGCGGTGCGGAGCCGTGGGTGGTGCTGAGTGCACGGATGCTCCGATCTTCAAGGTGTGTCACCGATTGGGTTCGTCGCCTGTCAACGCTGGTCGCCTGAGCGTAGGTTGTGCTCATCCGCCTAGGCCGCGATGTAGACGGCGTTCGTTCGTCGGTATGTGTACTCGCCTCACGCTATGGCCTCTCAGCTGCATGCTCTCGCAGCTACGGAGATTCGTGGTCCATCGCCGGCCGGCTGCGCTGTGCCCGCACGGAGCAGCGTACGAGCCAATCGATGGGCGAGACTCCGTGCGCCCGCTCATCGGCATAGTCCAACGTCGTCCGCTCTGCGGCGCGAGCGGGATGCGGATCGCGACTCTTCCACAGCGACAAGAGAAGGGACTCGCACACCGGAGAAGTATGAACGCCCGGGTCAGACACCTGGCACGTGCTCGGGGGAGGCACTTACCTCTTACTCGCACACCTCCACCTCGCTTCACGAATTGCGAAAGACCTGGTGAGGCCGTGTACGGCCACGAGGGCGAAGAGTCAAACAGCTGAGCTGAGCAAGCCTCCCGGCCATGCCGGTAACCGGCTCACTGCCCTCGCAGGATGGCAACGATCTGGTTGGCAACTTGATCACGCTGGACATCGGTCAGTCGACCAAACGGTTCGCCGAGCATGTCCACGGGTAGCCACACCACCCGGTCGGCGAGCACGACACCGTAGTCGGTCTCGGTGGCGTAGCCGCTGGCACGGTACCGGGTACCGGTTTCGATCTCGGCGATCAGCACAGTAGGTCCGCCCCCAGCGTTGTACACATCAGCAGACACCACGGTGTACAACTCGCGTTCGCCGGTCAGCGGGGACAGATTGGAGATGAGGACGTCACCCTGACGGGGTGCGGTCACAGACCGCTCTTCCACGCCGAAAGCGCACGGCTACGCGCCCGGGCCCGCGCGCGTAGCCGGTCGGCGTCGTTGGCCTCGGCGAGCATCGCCACGTGATCGGCCACCTCGCGGCGCGTCAGCTCAGCCCTTAGTGCCGCATCGATCAGCCCGGACAGGGTGGTCCCCATGCTGCGTGCACGCTCCACGGCACGGGCATGCGTTCTCTCAGGCAGGGAAATACCCACCTTCACGCTCATACCACCAGTCTGACCGGTGGTCGGACTGGTGTCCAGACCGAAACCCTCGGGCAGGTCTGCCTGAGGTTGCCCCGTACGCCGGACAGCTCAGGCGCGAGCGGGATCCGATTGCGGGCTTTCGCAACACCGGAGAAGCATGAACGCCCAGGTCGGCAGCCTGGGCGCGGCAATTATGCCCCGGATTGGTTCGGAAACCCTGGTGGGAGGCAGCGGTCACGGCATGGGCAAAGCAGAATCAGCCGGCGCGCGTCGAGGATCTCGACCTCGCCCTACATACCCGAACGAACTCGACGACAACACGATCCAGTGGCCGCTTCGACTACCGAGCCACCACCGACTGCGCCACGTCGCCATTGCCACAACCAGGCCGGTGCACCTGCCGGTCGTGCCGCAAGCGAAACCGTTTGCGGATCCGCTCATCGACATGGTCGGAAATCGTCGGCTCATGCGGCACGAACGGAATGCCGACCTCGACTCTTACCCAGTAAAGAGGAGGGACTCACACACCAGAGAAACGTGAATGCCCAGGTCAGCATCTGAAAGGGCTACCGATGCTTCGGTGGGGCGGGCCGCGCGGGGCTAGACCGACGGCGAACTGTCGACGGCAGACCACCCACCAACGAGCCAACAGCGCTGGCGCTGCTAGCGAAGTTAGCCACAGCACGGCCCCGGTCACCACGCCCGCCTCTGCCGCTACCCCGTTCGGCCGCCAGAAGCGCCCGCTCGGCCTCCGGCCGAAGAGCGACCACGGTCTGAATCCCCGTCGCCCGCCACTACAGTCTGGCCGCGCAAGGAACATGGCGAGCGGGGGCGAGGACACATGGCGAAGACGGCGCGGGAACGACTGGCGCGGCTACTCGGCGACTCCGAGCCGGCCGGGTCGTTCAGTGCTCAGCTGCTGGCGCCGGCGCATTTGCTCCAGCTTGAGGTGTCTGGCGTCGGACCAGTGAGCCTTCCGGTCCGCGCACCCCTGGCGAAGAAGCTGATCTCAGTGGCGCGGTCGGCGATGTTCGGGCGAGGGGAGGAGACGCTGACCGACACCAACGTCCGCGACACGTGGGAGCTCACCCCGGATCAGATCACGCTCGGCGGACCCGGCTGGACGGCTCTGATGAACCGCGCGCTGGAACACTTTCGTGACGAGCTCG
>JBOHFX010000129.1:0-2538 GCA_050699875.1 Pseudonocardiaceae bacterium | reverse complement strand
CTCATGGAGGGCAAGGCGCACCCCGCCCTGATCGAGAGCAGGCTCCAGCGGCTCACCCTGGCCCGGCTCCTGGCGGCGCTGCGGTTGCCGGATCTGGCGGAGCACCGTCCGCAGCACCGGACCGGGTTCCGTGGCACCTATGCGCTGCGGCAGGTGGCCGATGGCGGTTAGTGTTCACGCAGAAATTACTTCGTCAGGTTCGGGTGTGTCGTGTCGTCGTCCGGCGCGGTGCACACGGTGTAGTTCCAGTTGCCGTGGAAAGTGTGTCGTCGCAGGTGGGCTGCCTCGAACGCCTTCATCTCCTTGTCGGTGATCTTGATGCCGCGTTGGTAGGTGCTGGTGTCGAGCGCTGCCTGGATGGTCAGCCCGGTTTTGGTGGTGGTTGCCGCGATGGTCTCGACCACCACCTCGTGGGTCTCTAGCGGTCGGCCGCGCCAGTTCCTGGTGATCGCGGAGAACATCCGGTGCTCGATCTTGTGAAAGCGCCGGGATGAACCGGCATGGAGGAGGAGATGGAAGAGCTCTACGCCGAAGGGCTAGCGACCCACGGCGACCCCGAGTCATGCGTCGACGTCCCGCAAGGGCGTGGCGAAGCGTTGACAGGGGCACGTGCAGGCCGGGCTATTGAGCCGCGAAATGAGGCATTCGGGGTGCTCACGCTGTACAAGAGGCGGAAGGCAACACCGCTGGCGGCGTTATCGCGAGTCGTGTGCGGACCCCGCGCGGTCAGAGATCCATGGCATGTGCGGAACCTTCATGCGCGAGAACCGGGAGATCCCATGCTTGCCCGCCTTGCTGATCACTGGGTGGGTCGCTCAGGGAACACAAGGTGGTACGCCTGAGATGTACGAGCGTGGGAAGTCGGATCGCCTCGTAGTACCTGCGAACCCGCCGAACAAGGCCACGGCTGCGGAGGTGGGGGAGGAAAGGGGGCGAGCCAAGGGGAACATGGACAGCAAAACGCATCCCGGACACAGTGCCGGATCCGATGCGTCCAGTGCGCTGGGCCGTGTGCGTGAGGTGGCACGACGGGAGAAAAACGCGCGGTTCACCGCGTTGCTGCACCATGTCACGCTGCCGCGGCTGCGGGAGGCGTACTGGGCGATCAGTCCGAAGGCTGCCCCCGGAGTGGATAAGGTGACGTGGACTGACTACGGGCAGGACTTGGAGGCCAATCTCCAGGATCTGCACGTGCGGGTGCAGGCAGGACGCTACCGGGCGACGCCGTCGAGGCGGGCCTACATACCGAAGGCGGACGGGCGGCTTCGGCCGCTCGGGATCGCCTCGCTGGAAGACAAGATCGTTCAGCGGGCGGTCGTCGAGGTGCTGGGTGCTGTCTACGAGGTGGATTTCCGGGGCTTCTCTTATGGGTTTCGGCCGGGGCGTAGTCCGCATGATGCGTTGGACGCCCTCGCGGTCGGGATCTGGGGGAAGCGGGTGAACTGGGTGCTCGATGCGGACGTTCGTGACTTTTTCGGCCAGCTTGATCATTCCTGGCTGCGAAGGTTCGTGGAGCACCGGATCGCGGACAAGCGAATCCTGCGGCTGATCGACAAGTGGTTGGCTGCGGGGGTCATCGAGGAGGGGAAGTGGACAGCGTGTGAGGAAGGTTCGCCACAAGGGGCGTCAGTGTCGCCGCTGTTGGCGAATGTCTACCTGCACTATGTCTTCGACCTGTGGGTCGACTGGTGGCGGCGTCGCCACGCGCGCGGGGATGTCATTGTCGTGCGCTGGGCTGACGACTTCATCGTCGGGTTCGAACACGAGGAGGATGCGCGGCGGTTCCTAGACGAGCTGCGCGAGCGGTTCGCGAAGTTCGGGCTGGAGTTGCACCCTGACAAAACGCGGCTGATCGAGTTTGGGCGCTACGCCGCCCGGGACCGCAAGCGGCGGGGTCTGGGCAAACCGGCCACGTTCGACTTCTTGGGATTCACGCACATCTGTGCGTCGTCCCGGAGGGGGACGTTCTGGATCAAGCGCATCACGATCGCGAAACGCATGCGGGCGAAGCTGAAGGCGGTCAATGAGCAGCTGAAGCGTCGCCGGCATACGCCCATCCCAGATCAGGGCCGGTGGTTGGCGAGCGTGCTACGTGGGCATATGGCCTACTATGCCGTGCCCGGCAACACCGACACGATATCGGCCTTCCGTACCCAGGTAACACGGCACTGGTTCAAAGCGCTGCGGCGCCGAAGCCAACGTGACCGGATGAACTGGCAACGGATGGGCCGGATCGCGAATCGATGGCTACCCCCAGTCCGCGTGATGCATCCTTTTCCGGAGACGCGCTTCGTCGCCAGAACCTGAGGCAGGAGCCCAGTGCGGTAGTTCCGCACGCTGGGATCCGTGCGGGGGGCCGCCCGTAAGGGCGGTCCCTACCGCGACTCCACTTCGAGGTGCCCGGTGGCAGGTGGCACACGGTGATCTCAAGCCCGGTCTGGGCGGCCAGCTCGGCGAGCTGGGTCTTCCACAATCGCAACCGAGATCCGTTGGACCCGCCGCCATCCGCGGTGATCAGCAGCCGATCCGCCCCCGGGT
>JBOHFX010000128.1:0-31493 GCA_050699875.1 Pseudonocardiaceae bacterium | reverse complement strand
CAACTCCTACCGGGTGAAACGACCCGGCGACACAGGCATCCGCCACGACGGCCCCGCCACGATCCGGCTCGCGAACCCCGTCCTGACCGACACCGCAGCATGATCATCTTACGCTAAGTGGCATTGTGACATGGAGCCAAGATGTCCAGCAGCAACGCACCCTCGCGCAGGCAAGACTAGCCACCCTCACCAGCCAGCACGGTGCGAACCGACGGATGAACCGAGACGACATCCAAGCAATGGTCAACACACTCGGTGGCTTGCTCAACACCTTGCACCGCGCCGACCCGGCAGACAAAACAGAGGTCTACCGCGAGCTTGGCGTCCGCCTCACCTACGACCACGCAGAACGCACCGTACTGGCCGAAACCCGACCAACATCATCCGTGTGCGTAGTGTCTGTGTCCGAGGGGGGACTTGAACCCCCACCCCCTAGTCGGGGACTAGCACCTCAAGCTAGCGCGTCTGCCATTCCGCCACTCGGACCATCCCTGCCGGAGACGTCGCACGCACCACTGTCGCCGTGCGGCGCGCAACGAGGGTAGCTGATCGCCACCCGCCGTCCCAACTCGGCGCGGCATCGTAGCCTCAGCAGATCAGCGGTGGTAGGAAGGCCAGGTGGAGGGACCGGCGGGAAGCACCAGCACTGCCGAGGATGAGGTCGTCGGCTTGGCCAGCGACCTGATCCGGATCGATACCACCAACACCGGCGACCCGGACACCCTCGTCGCTGAGCGGCCCGCAGCCGAATATGTCGCCGAGAAGCTCGATGAGGTGGGCTTCGAGATCACCTACGTCGAGTCCGGGGCTCCCGGACGGGGCAATGTGATCGCCCGGCTGCCCGGGGCCGATCCCAAGCGTGGCGCGCTGCTCGTGCACGGCCACCTGGACGTGGTACCCGCCGATGCCACCGAGTGGTCAGTGCACCCGTTCTCCGGCGCGGTGCAGGACGGCTACCTGTGGGGTCGTGGCGCGGTCGACATGAAGGACATGGTCGCGATGACCATCGCCGTCGCCCGGCGGTTCCGGCGCGACGGTGTCGTCCCGCCACGTGACCTTGTGTTCGCCTTCGTGGCCGACGAGGAAGCGGGCAGTCAGCACGGCGCCTACTGGTTGGTTGAGCACCGCCCCGACCTGTTCGAGGGCTGCACCGAGGCGGTCGGCGAGGTCGGTGGGTTCTCCCTGACAGTGCGCGAGGGCCGGCGGTTGTACCTGGTCGAAACCGCGGAGAAGGGCCTGGCCTGGATGCGGCTGCGGGCACGGGCTCGGGCCGGGCACGGATCGATGGTGCATGAGGACAACGCGGTGACTGCGCTGTGTGCGGCGGTGGCCCGGCTGGGCAACCACCGCTTTCCGTTGGTCATGACCGACGCGGTGCAGGAGTTCCTGACGGCGGTCGGCGAGGAGACCGGCCTGGACTTCTCCGGCGACAACCTGGAAGGCGCGGTCGCCAAGCTCGGCGGGATTGCCCGGATCGTCGGCGCGACGCTGCGTGACACGGCCAACCCGACGATGCTCGACGCCGGATACAAAGCCAACGTCATTCCCTCCACGGCGGAGGCGGTGGTGGACTGCCGGGTGCTGCCGGGGCGCCGGGCAGCTTTCGAGCGGGAAGTCGACGAGTTGCTCGGCCCTGACGTCACCCGCGAATGGGTGGTGGACCATCCGCCGGTACAGACCGCCTTCGACGGTGACCTGGTGGCCGCGATGGACGCCGCGATTCAGCACGAGGATCCCGGCGCACGCACGATTCCCTACATGCTTTCCGGCGGGACCGACGCCAAGTCGTTCAGCCGGCTGGGAATGCGCTGCTTCGGGTTCGCACCGTTGCGGCTGCCGCCCGATCTCGATTTCGCCGCGCTGTTCCACGGTGTCGATGAACGGGTGCCGGTCGATGGGCTGATCTTCGGTACCCGCGTCCTCGACCGGTTCCTCCGGAGCTGTTGATTCTGCTAACGTCTGCGCCCGTAGCAGTCTTGGTTCCAAGGACGCCTGTGGAGCAAGCGCGCCACAGGCGTTCGTTGTGTCCGGTCGGTGCGGTGCGCGCACCACGCCCCGGGTGATCACGACGGCGATCCGGGACACCCGCATTGCGGGCCGTACAGGCGGCCCGAGAAGGAGATGGAAGATGGCGACCGGCACGGTCAAGTGGTTCAACGCGGAGAAGGGGTACGGCTTCATCACCCAGGATGGTGGCGGCCCCGATGTCTTCGCCCACTTCTCGGCGATCCAGGCGACCGGCTACCGCACGCTGGAGGAGAACCAGCGGGTGGAGTTTGAGATCACTCAGGGGCCCAAGGGTCCGCAGGCCGACCAAATCCGCACGATCCGCTAGTTCTGCAGGTCGCGGGGTCGGCGTGGACCGATCCGGACCGGCCCGACAGACTCACTGGCATAGGGTCCGCACCGGCCAGGTGCGGGCCCTAAGTCATCTTCAGACGGTTTACAACGACAGTTTGGGCTGGGCGACCGAAGTGCGCTGCCTGCGCAACCACACGGTGCGGGTGCCGTCTCGGTACATCCGCACCCGGGACAGCTCCCAACCCGCGAACTCAGCCTGTACAGCGAGCTGGGTCGCCGCGGTCCGCCGGGAAACCTCCCGCGGCAGCCGCAGCGGCTGGTACTCCCAATCGAGGCCATCACCATCAACTGTCTCGATCATCACACCACCCGTTCAGGATCGATCACCTGCAGCCCTGCGCCTGATGCGGAAACGACCAGGACCCGGCCGCTGACCAGGTCGACTGTCACCGCGTCAGGTTGATGAACAGTAGGGAGCCGGTGGATTAATACCGGCTCGCCCCCTGCCACGTTGAGCCCGACCACCTCATCGCGGGCGGTCAGGGTCACCCATGCCAGGTCCCGGCGGCTGTCGTAGGCCAGCGCGTAGGGCGCCCCCGGCAGCGGAAAGCGTTGTCGCAATACCGGTGGGTCGCCGGCGAATGCCAACAACTCCCCATCGCGGACGTCGGTCACCAGCATCCGGCCGAAACGGTCGGCCACCGCATCGGCAGCCCCGTTTCCGGCCCGTAACGCCGGGCTGATCTGGCCGGACACCACGTTCACGACAGTCACCGCACTACGCGCCCGGTCGAGCACCCCGACCGTGGTTGCGGCGGGGGAGCCGCTCGGACTTCCGGCAGGCACCAAACGGGCGGCGTCGACGAACCCCGGGATGGTCGTGCGCAGCCGGTCTCCGTCCAGCACGGCCAGCCTGTCACCCAGCGCAACCACGGTTGCGCCGCCCACCGTGACCGCCCCGGTGACCGCGCTGTCGAAATTGACCGCGCTCGGTGTCCCACCGTCGAGCGGTACCCGGATCAGGGACCCCGGCGCGGTGACCGGGACGAGCAGCGGTCCACCCTCGGCAGCGAGCACGAGATCTGCCGCCGGGCCAGGTAGCGGCACCTGCCGTGGTGACGCGGTACCGTCCAGCGCCATCAGCAGCAGCCGCGGTGGGTCGACCAGCGCCACCGCCACCGTTGCCGAGTGGGGATCGACCACCACCTCGGTTGCCGACGAACCGAGCGGCGCGACCGTGCCAGCAGGGACCGCACCACCGAGAGGAGCCGATGCGGGCTCGGCAGGGACGAAGGCTCGCTGCGCGTCCAAGGTCCGCTCGGTGCTGCATCCCGACACCAACCCGGCGACTACCAACGCAGCGGGAAGTGCCGCGCGCAGGGCACCGGGCACACCGACCTCCTCCTCGTAGGGGGCGAGGGTGGGGTCAAGCATTCCTGACGTGACACCCCCGCGTCACCCCCAGGCAGCCGGTTGTTTGTGTTTATCCGCTGAATGGATGGGTGCGGTGCTGACTGTCGGCACTGCTCCGTCACCGACCCGTAACCAGTTCGGCGGGCATTGCGTCCGCTTCGGGGATAGCGTCACCGGCTATGACTCCGACGGTCGACATCGTGCTGCCGTGCCTGGATGAAGCCGAGGCGTTGCCGGATGTGCTGGCCGCGATGCCCGCGGACTACCGGGTGCTCGTGGTCGACAACGGCAGCACCGATGACACCGCCGCGGTTGCGGCCTGCTGCGGCGTGACCGTGATATCCGAACCGCGCCGCGGTTACGGCGCGGCGGTCCACGCAGGGTTGCTGGCCGCGACAGCCGAGCTGGTCGGCGTACTGGACGCCGATGGGTCGCTGCCGCCACAGGCGCTGCCCCAACTGGTCGCTGACGCCGCCGGTGACACCGACCTCGCTGTCGGCCGCCGGATACCGCTGCCCGGGGCTTGGCCATGGCACGCCCGGATCGGTAACGCGGCGCTGGCCGCGGCACTGAGACACGGCGGGCTACCCGTGCACGACATCGCGCCGATCCGGGTCGGTCGCCGGCAGGCGCTGCTCGACCTAGGCGTCACCGACCGCGGCTTCGGCTACCCGTTCGAGCTGCTGCTGCGGGCCGCGGCCGCCGGTTGGCGAGTGCGCGAGTTCGACATCGAATACCGGCCGCGGGCGGGCGGGCGGTCGAAGGTGTCCGGATCTATCCGTGGTACGGCGCGAGCTGCCCGTGACATGGCCGCTGCCATGCAGCGGGTCAGCCTAGCGGCCGTTCCGGATAGCCCGGCTCGATTGCGCTGACGTCATCCAGCGCGGCCCGGATTGCCGGGGCCAACTCCACCTCCTCGGCGGCCAGCGAGCCGGCCAGCTGGGTGGCGTCCCGGGCGCCGACGACCGGGGCGGCCACCCCAGGCCGGTCCCGTACCCAGGCCAGGGCCACTTCCAGGGGGGACACGCCCAACCCATCAGCGGCGGTGACCACTGCCTGCACGATCCGGGTCGCCCGGTCGGTGCGGTGGTGCTCTACGTAGCGCGCATAGTGTGGCGACGCCGCTCGGGAACCGGACGGGGTGCCGTTGCGATACTTGCCGGTGAGCACCCCACGGGCCAGCGGCGCCCACGGCAGCAGGCCCACCCCGTGGTAGGCCGCTGCCGGTACCAGCTCACGTTCCACCCCGCGCTCCAGCAGGGAGTACTCCACCTGGTTGGACACCAGCGGCACGCCGGAGATGGCCTTCGCGGTAGCCAGCTGCCAGCCGGTGTAGTTGGACACCCCGACGTAGCGGACCTTGCCGGCGCGCACCGCGTCGGCCACCGTGGACAACGTCTCCTCCAGCGGCACCACCGGATCCCACGCGTGCAGCTGCCAGAGGTCGATGTGGTCGGTGCGGAGCCGGTGCAGCGACCCCTCCAACGCCGCGAGCAGCGCGCCCCGGGACGCGCCCCCGCCGAATGGTCCGTCGTCGCGGCGCGCCACCGCCTTGGTAGCGAGCACCACCTCGTCCCGGGGGATGATGTCGGCCAGCAGCTTGCCCAAGATCTGTTCCGACTCGCCGTCCTGGTACACGTCGGCGGTGTCGATCAGCGTTCCGCCGGCGTCGATGAAGGCGACCAGTTGGGTGGCAGCCTCCTCGGCGTCGGTGTCATGACCCCAGGTCATGGTGCCCAGCGCGAGCCGGGACACCCGCAGCCCGCTGCTGCCGAGCAGACGCTGTCGCACGGGCATGCACGCTAGCGGGTGCGGGCACAAGCACCGCCACCCGTAGGGTGCACCCGCGTGAGCTGGCTGCAAGCCCTCGTCCTGGGCCTCGTCCAGGGCATCACCGAGTTCCTACCGATCTCTTCGTCAGGGCACCTACGGATAGTCTCGGAGCTCTTCTTCGGTGACGATGCCGGCGCCGCGTTCACCGCGGTGACCCAGCTGGGTACCGAAGCCGCCGTGCTGATCTACTTCGCCCGCGACATCGGCCATCTCGCCGCCACCTGGTTCCGTGGGTTCGGCTCGGCGCAGGTCCGCGCCACCCCGGATTACCGAATCGCTTGGCTGGTGATCATCGGTACCATCCCGATCGGTCTGCTGGGCTTTCTGTTCGAACGTCAGATCCAGACGTCGGGGCGCAACCTATGGATCATCGCCGGCAATTTGATCGTGTTCGGCCTGGTGCTGGCCGCCGCTGAGCATTACGGGCGGCAGCGACGCCCCTTGGAGCAGCTCACCGTCACCAGCGGGATAGCACTGGGCTTCGCGCAGGCCATGGCGCTGGTGCCCGGGGTGTCCCGGTCCGGAGGCACGATTAGCGCCGGCCTGTTCCTCGGGCTGACCCGGCCCGCTGCGGTGCGCTACTCCTTCCTACTGGCCATCCCCGCCGTCGTCGCTGCCGGGCTGTTTCAGATACCCGATGTGTTCGCGGTCGGTGGGCCCGGTCTGCAACCCTCGGTGGCCCAGATGGTGGCCGCCACCCTGATCGCCTTCGTGGTGGGTTATGCCGCGATCGCGTGGCTGCTGCGCTATGTGCAGCGGCACAGCATCTACCTGTTCGTCTGGTACCGGCTGGCGTTGGGCATCGTTGTCTTGGGGCTGCTGGCCACCGGAGCGATCAGCGCGACCTGAGCGTCCATGACCGCACCGGTGCGTAGGGTGGGCGCAGTGGGCACCCTGATCCTGCTGCGACATGGCCGGTCCACTGCGAACAGCGTCGGGGTGCTGGCCGGCCGCACCCCCGGAGTGGGGCTGGACGAGCACGGCCAGGCACAGGTCCGGACGCTTGTCGAGCGGCTTGCGCAGCTACCGCTGGCGGCGGTGGTGAGTTCCCCGTTGCAGCGTTGCCGCGAGACGGTGGAGCCGCTGGCGGGCGCGCGCGGGCTCGAGGTGACCGTCGACGACCGGTTCGTCGAGGTGGACTATGGCGAGTGGACCGGGCGGGAACTGCGCACGCTCGGCAAGGAACCGCTGTGGAAGGTGGTGCAGGCACACCCTTCGGCGGCGGTGTTCCCCGGTGGTGAGGGCCTGGCTGCGCTGCAGGCTCGGGCGGTAGCCGCGGTGCGGGAGTGGGATGCCAAGCTGGCCGCGGAGCACGGCCCGCGCGTGCTGTGGCTGGTCTGTACGCATGGCGACATCATCAAAGCGGTGCTGGCCGATGCATTGGGCATGCACCTGGACGGCTTCCAGCGCATCGTCGTCAACCCGTGCTCGGTCAGCGCCGTAAGCTACACCGAGACCCGGCCGTTCGTGCAGCGGGTCAACGACTCCGGCGCCGACCTGCAGTCCCTGATCCCACCCAAGCGGCGACGCCGGCAACGGCCCTCGTCGGACGCCACACCTGGGGGGCCGACCGGCACCGGCTGACCGTGGGGAGGTCGCTGCCGGACTATGTCAGGTGCTCTAGTGTCGGTAGTGCCATGTCCCGTGTCATCCATGTCTTTCGCACCCCCGACCGGTTCGTCGCGGGTACCGTCGGCGAGCCCGGCGACCGCGCCTTCTACCTGCAGGCCGTCGACGAGGCCAAAGTGGTCAGCGTGCTGCTGGAGAAGGAGCAGGTGGCTGTCCTTACGGAACGCCTTTCCGCGCTACTCGACGAGGTCGTTCGGCGATTGGGATCCGATGCCCCCGCCGAGTCCGAAGAACTCGGCGTGGACACCGAACCGTTGCGTACGCCCGTCGAGCAAGAGTTCCGGGTCGGCACCATGGGGCTGGGCTGGGACGTCGAGTCGCGGGCCATCGTCGTCGAGCTGCTCGCCGTGACCGAGCAGGAAGTGGACGAGTCCATCGTCCTGGACGACACCGAGGAGGGCCCCGACGCGGTGCGGGTATTCCTGTCACTGGGCCAGGCACGGGCATTCACCGCGCGCGCCGAGCGGGTGCTCTCGGCGGGGCGCAGGCCCTGCCCGCTGTGTGCGGAGCCATTGGGGCCCAAAGGGCACATTTGCCCACGGCAGAACGGCTACCGTCGCCAGGTCGAGGCTTAAGCGGGTCTGCGGTGCTGCCTACCGATCCGGCGGCGCTGCCGCTGCTGCACCACGGTCGAATCGACGTGACGGGCCGGATCGTGGACGCCTCGAATGCCACCCTGTTGTGCACGGTGCACTGTGACGACGTCAGCGCGGACTGTGTCTACAAGCCGATCCGGGGGGAGCGCCCGCTCTGGGACTTCCCGGACGGCACCCTGGCCGGCCGTGAGGTGGCCAGCTGGTTACTCTCCGAGGCCACCGGCTGGTCGTTGGTGCCGCCCACCGTGCTGCGGTCGGGACCGCTGGGACCCGGCATGGTTCAGTTGTGGGTGCACACCGAGCATGACCACGGCCTGGTGGACGTGGTGGCACTCGACGCGGTGCCGCGTGGCTGGCGCACGGTGCTGCGGGCGCACGATCGGTACGGTGACCCCGCGCTGCTGGTGCACGCCGACACTGCAGCAATGCGCCAGCTGGCCGTGCTGGACGTGCTGCTCAACAATGCCGACCGCAAGGGTGGGCATGTGCTGGCCGGGCTGGACGGCGAGGTGTACGGCGTTGACCACGGGATCTGCCTGCACCGCGAGGACAAACTGCGCACCGTGGTGTGGGGTTTCCTCGGTGAGCCGTTGCCCGCTGCGGTGCTGGACGTGCTGCACCGGGTGCGATCTGAGCTGGACGGCGCGTTGGGTGTTGCCTTGACCGAACACGTGACCCGAGCGGAGGTACAAGCCGTGCGGCAACGAACCGACCGGCTGCTGACCACTGAACGGTTCCCTGCTCCCAATGGTAACTGGCCGGCGATCCCGTGGCCGGCATTTTGAGACCGCTCGCAGGGTCGAAACGTCGGTGCTGACCAGGCGGTGGCCCCGCTCCTTCGCTGATCGACTCACCGGACCGCTGCCCGGCCCGCCACAGTTCTTGCGGTTGTGGCGGGAGGGCGTCTTCGCCGGCGCTACCGAAGGCGTGGCGCGCATTCCGGTGGCTGCACCGGCACCCTTGCCATCCGATGGTGCGTGGCTGGCCTGGCTCGGGCACGCCTCGTTCCTGCTGCGCATCGGCGGGTGCACGGTGGCGGTGGATCCCGTGCTGTCACAACGGATCCTGGGTGCGGGGCAGCGGTTCACGCCACCTGGCCTAAATCGGCTACCAGCGCTGGACCTTTTGCTGATCAGTCACAACCACTACGACCACCTGGACGCCCCGACGGTGCGCACGCTGCGCCGCGACACCCCGGTGGTGGTCCCGGGCGGGCTTGGCCGGTGGTTCCGTTGCCGGGGTTTCACCTCGGTGACCGAATTGGACTGGTGGGAGTCGGTGCGTGTTGGCGTTGTCGACGTGACGTTCGTGCCGGCGCACCACTGGAGCCGTCGGGGGCTCTTGGATCACTGCGCAACCCTGTGGGGCGGTTGGGTGCTCACGGCGCCGGATGGCCCGCGGGTTTACCACGCCGGTGACAGTGCCTACGGTCCGTTCTTCGCCCAGATCGGGTCCCGGTGTCCCGGGATCGACGTCGCGATGCTGCCGGTCGGTGCCTACGCGCCACGCTGGTTCATGCAGAACATGCACATGGACCCCGAGGAGGCCGTGCGGGCCAGCGCCGACGTCGGCGCCCGGGTGCTGGTGCCCATGCACTGGGGCACCTTCTGGCTGTCCCGCGAACCGGCGCTCGAGCCTATCGAGCGCACCCGAGCCGCCTGGACCGCCGCCGGCCGGGATCGTGCCGACCTATGGGATCTTGCGGTAGGCGAGAGCCGGTCTTTCTGACGACGCTGCTGTCGCCGAGTTCGACAACAGCGTCGTTGCGGCTCTCACGGACTACTCGGTTGTCGAACTCGGCGCACATAGCGCTGCTGCCCGGCCTGGCTTACGGTGAATCCGGCTTACGGTGAATCCGGCACGATTGATGAAACCCCTGAGGTTTCCTGGCGGGTGATCCGTGGGGTACCGCGGTATTGCAGCGTCGACACGCCCGCAGCGTCCGCGGATAGCGTGTCGGTGACTGTGACCGTGGCGTGGCTGGCTCCAGACAGCGTCACGTCGAGGTGTCGGACAGCTAGATTCGACAGCGGTAGTTGGCTGGCGCCCGCCACGCTGAGGTCTAGGTTGTCGACCTGTCCGGACAGCGCCAGGGTGGCAGTTCCCAAGGCGGTGGCCTCCATCTGGCCGACCGCGACAGGCCCGGTGATTGCGCTGGTTCCGGCGGCGTCGAGCCGCAGCGCGGGACCGGTCACAGTGGAGTTGAGCATGACTTGGCTGGCGCCGTTGGCGGCCAGCCGGTTGAGCTGTCCCACCGTGACCTCGGCGGATAGTGTCGCGTTGCGGACGTTCATGCCCGGCTTGATCCCCAGGCGTAGCTCGTTACCGGTAACGGTGGCTTCGACCCGGTCGGTCAGGTTGTCATCCATCGTGACCTTCGCCTGTGCGGGTCTGCCCGTCCTCAGGCGAACGTCGAAAGTCGCTCCCGCTACCACCGAGGTGACCCCAGACAGGTCGATTGTGCGGCTCGTGAGTCGGCCAGAGCCGGTTACCGCATCGGGACCGGAGTAGGAGTAGGAATACCCATCGGGCCCGGAGTAGGAGAAACTGCCACCGGGCGCGCCATCAGCGCCATCGCTACCGTTGCCGCCCTGAACACCGTTGATGCTGAAACCTCCAGCACTACCAGGGCCACCAGTTGAGGTACCCACGCAGCCGGCCAGCAGCCCCACAGCAGCCATGATCGCCACCGCCCGCGCTACCCAAACGCTGCGCTGCGGCACGGCATTGTGCGAGGCGGGCGGCATCATAACTGTCCTCCATACATCCGGGTCGCACCGCGGCGGACCGACACCCAACGCACCAGGCTTTGCGCTATCAAGCCCATCACCAACAGTGATGCAGCCCAGGGCAACAACAACAGAATGATGTTGACCACCCCCAAGGTCGCCGCGGCCACCTCCCCGGTTGCTGCCGCTGTGCTCACCGTTTGGATCAACGAGATCAGCCGGTGCCACACCACCGGCAGCAGCTGCGGCAGGATGATCAGAATCACGGTCAGCCAGCACAGCAACGCGGGCACCGCGAGCAGCACCCACCCGGTGATCGTTCGACGGACCCACGGCTTGAGCTCGAGCACCCGGGGATGGGTGGGCCGGCCGGGGATGATGCTCGTGAGCACCGGCACCAACCGGCTGAACAGGTCCGGCACGCCGATCAGATCGGCGAGGATGTAGTACCCATCCATCCGGATTATCGGCAGTAACTGCATCGTGGTCTCGATATGCATCGCCACGATGCCCACCAGCAGCCACGGCGCCCCGGTTTCCAGGTAGGCCAGGCTCATCCCGGCGATGAACACCGCGTTGAAGTACACCCCGCCCAGGTCAGTGCGCAACCGACCGCCCCGGCTCAGCCGGTAGGAGTCGGTGACCGTGCTGTACAGTGCCGGCCACACCAGATAAAGACCGAAGCCCATGTTCCCCGGCCGGGCGCCTCCGTAGCGACACCCGGCGACATGCCCGCACTCATGGAACATCGCCGAGGCGAAGACCAACGCCAAGATAAGCAATGTCAACGCCGGTTGATAGATCAGCGCCAGCGCGCTGGGCACGATCTGTCCCAGGGCACCTTGGGTGATGATCAGCACGTCCAGCCCGACGAACGCTGCTAACCCGGCCGCGATCACCGGTGGCCAGAACATCGGCCCGAACACTCCCGCGATGCGCCACACCGCCCGCTCGGGCACCACGCCCACCCGGAACTTCAACGCCAACAACGGATCTGACTTGATCTCCATCGGGGGTGTCCCGCTGGGCTGCCCAGCTCCCGGATCATCTGCTGCAGGATCGGCTTTCACGATCCCCACCGGGCGCAACCGGTTGTCGATGAGATATGCCACCTGGTCGGCCTGCACCACCTTGCCGAACTCGGCGCTGAGCACGCCCGCCACCTGCACCAGGTCACGCTGACCATCCAAGCTGGCCGCGAGGAGATACAACAGCCGGGGCAGCTGGATGACCTGCCCGTCAGCCCGACGCACGATATAGCGAGGTTCCTGAAAACCCGAGCCCTGATACTCGCCGATCAGCTCAATCCCATCAGCCAACCGCGGCACCACGCCGACCACAGATTCAGTATCGATTACTGCACTCTCAGTATTGATGGCGTCCTCCCCGACTCGAAACCCACGACACCGATGACTACCGGCGTCGAGGCGATCTGATGAGAAGTTGGAGGAGGGGCGACCGTGATCCGGCCGCCCCTCCCTAGCCAACGGCACTGCACGCGATCAAATGATCACCTGCGGCTGTTGCAAGCGAACGCCGTGACTGCGCAGACGTTGAACCCGCGGCCGCCGCGGCCACCGTTAGCAGCGGCAATGGCGTTGTTGGTCTGGCCACCCTGGAAGACCTGGTTACCGGAGCCGACGTTGACGTTGCCGACGTTGCTGACGTTGCCGGCGTTCACGGCGATGGCGGTGCCACCGGCGCCGCCACCGCCACCGGCGCCGGTCCCGCCGCCACCGCCGCCGCTGGTGAGCATGAGGGACAGGACTCTACGGGCCGGCAGCAGCTCGACGTGTTGCGCGTCGAGGTCAGTAAAGCTCAGTGTGTCAGACATCTTATTCCTCCGTGGTAGGTGTGAACCATAAATCCAGTGCAAGGGCATCACACTTCATGAACACCGCTTGCGGGGGTTCACCTGCTGAGCGGCTGGCCGGTTGGTAATGCCTGCACTGATTAATCGCGGGAAACAACGAGACGTAACCTGAACTGAGCTGGACCACTCTAATGGCGTAGTACATAATGGTTGCGTGATGAGCTGTGTACTTTCTGTGCGCCGATACCCGCGCCTTCGCTACTTTCCGAATGCGGGTTCTCACTCACCGTGAAAAGGTTGACGGCAGGCGCGCCATGAAGGGCGTGCGCGTCATAGGGACGCGGCGT
The DNA here is from genome assembly GCA_050699875.1 of Pseudonocardiaceae bacterium. Lineage (GTDB taxonomy): Bacteria > Actinomycetota > Actinomycetes > Mycobacteriales > Pseudonocardiaceae. The sequence goes on along the minus strand of JBOHFX010000128.1, from coordinate 18,832 downwards.
CGGCTCGAGAGTTGATCGCCGCGCGTCGCGCCGCGAGACTTCGATTATTGGGGTGAGATGTCGGATCGCCTGATTGCATTTTACTGCTGCTCATATCCATCGGTTGGGCGTTCGATTGTGCCGATGCTGGGCGCACCCGTGCCGCCGCGGCTGGGGCGTGCTCTGCTGGCCGGGCATGAGGTGGTAGCTGGCGGCGCCGCCAGGAGAAGGGTGTCTCAAAGCGTGGCAGGGTGGCGATGCGCCACATCCGGGACGGGATGACTGCGTGCGGCGTGCTGTCGGCGGGACAGCCGCGCCGCCTCGTCGGCAGCCGCGTTGTGTGTCTGCATGGCAACGCCAGCCGGCCCCGAGCTGATTTGCTCGGCATGGGCCCGGTGACGCAGCTTCCGCGCCGGGGCCGACGCGCCGCCCTCGAGCCGATCAACCAATCCACACGTCATGGATCAGCAGTGCGAGTACGTGACTCGGCACCCGGCCCGATCGCGCTCCCACGCCGATAAGCAGTTCTGAGCCGCAAGTTCGACGCGGAGTTTGGGTTGGGACGTGCGGATCGTCACCGTTCTGTGGCAGTAATGTCTACGAACTCGACGGCCTGCGTTTAGAATATTCGGTCCCCGACTATGTTATTCTGCTGGAAGTCGGTGTTCACTCTATCTATAGCTTGCGTTTAGTATCCCAGAGCCCTTGACTACTGTTGGCTTCTTGTTAACTGTACTTGACAAAGAAATACACGTCCCAGAAGTAGCCATAGCTAGAAGTGTCGAACGGAAAGTACAGAGATCGTAACTCGAATCAGTCACGCGTTAGGCTATTCGGATGGTATTGCGTCACCCTAGTTACATGGCGGCTCGGCGCGCGATGTCCATCGTGACGGGCTCAACTACCCGCTCAAGTGGTTTGACGGGTAAAGCCGCCTAGAGCGGTTCTTGTGATCAGTGTGGGACCTGAGCCTGCGAATATCTGACGCGTCCCGACATGGGCCGCGTGAGATCACGACTACGGAGGTATTCATGGATCGCAACATCACGCGGCGGCTTGGCGTTTTCGCCTCCTCGGCCGTCCTGGCCACCGGCTTGATGCTGGCGGCCGGAGGTACCGCCCTGGCCCAGCCCGGGCCCGGCGGTCCCGGCGGCCTCGGAGGCCCCGGAGGCGCCGGCGCCCCCTGCTTCTTCGTCTTCTGCACTGCTGGCAGCGGCAATTCCGGTGGTGTCGGCGGCGCCGGCGGCGCCGGCGGTAGCAGCATCTTGCAGAACGGTGCAGCCGGCGGCCTGGGCGGTAACGGCGGCGCGGGCGGCGCCGGCGGCTTCTGCGCCGACGTGTTCTTCGGTGGGCCGTGCGCCGCAGGTAACGGCGGCCCCGGCGGAGGCGGCGGTAACGGCGGCCCCGGCGGGTTCTCCATCGTGGGTAACGGCGGTCCCGGCGGAGGCGGCGGGAATGGCGCCACCGGTGGAACTGGTGGCAGCTGCGTCGGTTTCCTGTGCACGGCTGGAGCCGGCGGAGCCGGCGGGCCCGGCGGTGCTGGCGGAGCCGGTGGGTTCTCCGTCTTCGGTAACGGTGGCAACGGCGGGCCGGGCGGCGCCGGCGGCGCCGGCGGCGCCGGCGGCAACGCCTTCGATTTTTAAGCCATCACCCGCAAGGGGGTCACCGTGCCGATCCACGAGCCCGCAATCGACTTGCGTGATCCCGCCATCTACCCGTGGTCGCGCTGAGCATCGACGGTCATCGTGACGGTGCTCGGTGACCACCCTCAGGCCGGGGTCGTGGGCTGAGGGAGAAAACGTGTTGAGGATGGGCCCGGACGCGGACCCATCCTCAACACGCCATCCATGCCGCTACAAAGCGGATCAACCTCATCGAAACGGTTACATCACAAAGCGTGCCCCAGAAAGGGGAAAACCAACGGCTATCCATGCCGTGAGAGCCGCGCAGTGGCGCTACGCGGCCGGACCCGCGGGGGGGTACGTCCCGTGCAAGCCAATGAAGACACGCCGACGACGGCATAGGAGCGGTGAGACCGACTCCGTCTGCTTCGCCTCAACAAATCGAGCAGGCGCATGTCGCCGGCGGCGAGAAGCGAGGGCTTCCCATGAAAGTCAGGTCACGTCACAACACGATGCAGGGACCCAGGCCGCGGCTGCGGGCTGGGCGAGCCACCGCGGTAGCCGCCGCGGCTCTGGTTGCCATGGCGGGAGGTGCGATGTTCCAAGACCTATCCAGTCATCCGCCGACCCAGCAGCACAACGTGCGGCTCCAATCTGCTCAATTCGACCCAGTCGACTGGTCCGGTGAGTTCGGCCGGTTTGGCCCGTTCGGCCATTCCCTTTGGCTCAGCCACTTTGGTCAGCTTCACCAGCTGGTGGAGCAGCTTGGCCAGCCTGGTTGGTCCGGCCATCCAGGTCAGGTTCGCCAGCTGGTCGAGTGGCTTGGTCACACCAATCAGCTGTGTCAGCTGGACGAGCCGCTCTGCCAGTCCACCCAGCCTGGCTTGGCCGATCAGCTTCGTCGGCTGATCGGGCAGCTGCCCTCAGGCCAATTTGAGGAACTCCTGGAGTTACTCCTCGAATTGATTGAACTCGACCCCTTTAATCAGCCAGGCCAGCCAAGCCCGGGCCAACCAGGTCAGCCCGGTCAGCCCGGTCAGCCCGGTCAGCCCGGTCAACCAGGTCAGCCCGGCGGCAGCGGAGGTGCCGGAGGTGCCGGGGGCGCCGGGGGTGCAGGAGGTTCGGGCTAGGCCAGCCTTTACCGGCTAGCCAGACGGCGAAGGAGATGCCGGGGGTGCGGGCGGCGATGGGGCCAGCGGGCCCTGATTCATGGAGTTGTCGGGGATGCGCTCATCGACAAATAGCCAGCTCTTCTTGGAGGGTTCATCATGAAACGCATTGTCGCTTCGGCCGTGTTGGCCAGTCTGACCAGTGGGACACTCGTACTCTCGGCACTGCCTGCGCAAGCCGTCCCGGGAAGCCCGGTGCCTTGCTTCCCGTGTCCGGGCCTCACTCAGGGAGTCGGCGGCCCCGGCGGTCCCGGCGGTGCGGGCGGCACCGGGGGTCCGGGCGGACCTCCCAACGGTAATGGAGGCAACGGCGGCACCGGCGGCCCTGGTGGCCGCGGAGGTATCGGCACGATCATCGGTGGCGCCGGTGGCGCCGGTGGGCCAGGAGGAAACGCTGGACCGGCCGGTGGGCCCGGTGGTGTCAGTGGAACCGGCGGTCAAGGTGGTGTCGGTGGTTCCGGTGGTTTCGGCGGATTCATCGGAGGTCCCGGTGGTAGGGGTGGAGCGGGCGGAGGCCCCAACGGAGCCGGCGGGAATGGTGGTGACGGCGGAGTAGGCGGGATTGTCGGCGGACGGGGCGGCATGGGTGGTCCTGGCCAAGGTACCGGACTCGACGGTAATGGCGGAAATGGTGGAAATGGCGGCCTCGTCGGCGGGGTCGGAGGCTTATCCGGTGGTTTCACCGGAAGGGGCGGTAACGGCGGTACCGGCGGCATCGTTGGAGGCCCCGGCCTGTGCGGTGGCACGGGCGGTGCCGGCGGCGTGCTCAACGGGCCAACCGTCGCTTGTCCATGGATGCCGTGAAAAGGTGAACGCAGCAGATGGCCCCATGCCTGGTGCAGGCCGTGGGGCTGTCTGCGTACTAGCGAAACGGGAAGTGGCGCAGTCCCCGTGGAACTCCGTCCGGAAATTCCGAGGAACACAGGCGGCCATCTGATCGGAGTCCGAAAATTACTGGTCTGCCGTAATGGATACAACTCCGTGACATAGCTCAAATTCGAGGCTCAAACCAGCGGGGCGCGGTTTCGGTGGCGGCAGGCGACTCGGTGTTGTCGGGCCGTCGGAGCCGGGCTTCGTACCGCTGGCGGGCTTCCCGATCCCGCGGGGATGCTGGCCGGTGCCGCTGTTGCGTAGCGTGGAGCCGTGGCCGTCATTCCTCAGCCCCGATCCACCCAGCCCGGTTTCGCTGTGCCGCCGGCCGAGCTACCGCGCACGGTGGGCGTATTGCGTGCCTACGGGCATGCTCAGCGCGGGGTGAAGGACGAGGTGCGGGCGAACCTGCTCGGCGCATTACGCAATGGCCGTGATCCGTGGCCAGGCATCATCGGGTTCTCCGAAACCGTGTTGCCGCAGTTGGAGCGTGCGCTGCTGGCTGGGCACGACGTGGTGCTGCTGGGGGAGCGCGGCCAGGGCAAGACCCGCCTGCTACGCACGTTGGTCGGGTTGCTCGATGAGTGGACGCCGGTCATCGAGGGAGCCGAGCTGGCCGAACACCCCTACCAGCCGATCACCCCGGGCTCGATCCGCCGCGCCGCCGACCTCGGCGACGACCTGCCGGTGACGTGGCTGCACCGGTCGCTGCGCTACACCGAGAAGCTCGCCACTCCGGACACGTCAGTCGGTGACCTGGTGGGCGACGTCGACCCGGTGAAGGTCGCCCAAGGGCGCAGCCTGGGCGACCCGGAGACGATCCACTTCGGGCTGGTGCCCCGCGCGCACCGCGGCATCGTCGCGATCAACGAGCTACCCGACTTGGCCGAGCGAATCCAGGTCTCGCTGCTCAACGTCATGGAGGAGCGGGACATTCAGGTCCGCGGCTACACCCTGCGGTTGCCGCTGGACGTGCTGCTGGTGGCCAGCTCCAACCCTGAGGACTACACCAACCGGGGTCGGATCATCACCCCTCTCAAGGACCGTTTCGGCGCCGAGATCCGTACACACTACCCGCGGGAGATAGCCGCCGAGGTCGCGCTGGTCGCTCAGGAGGCCGACCTGGGCAGCATCGGCGCCGAGGTCGGCGAGGTGCTGCTGGAGGTGCTGGCCCGGTTCTCCCGGCACCTGCGCGCCAGCGCGGCGATCGACCAGCGGTCCGGGGTGTCCGCGCGGTTCGCGGTGGCCGGTGCAGAGACCGTCGCCGCTGCCGCGCTGCGGCGGGCCGCGCTGACCGGCGAGGATCGCGCGGTGGCCCGCCCGGTGGATCTGGAGGCGGTGCCGGCGGTGCTGCGCGGCAAGCTGGAGTTCGAGTCCGGCTACGACCAGCCATCCGAGAACTCGACTGCCCGTGACGAGCAGGGTGAGGTGCTGACGCACCTGCTGCGCCGCTCGGTGGCCGAAACCGCCCGAGCCCGGCTGCGCGGCCTGAACCTCACCCCACTGGCCGCCGCGGTCTCGGGCGACCACCGGGTAGCCACCGGCGAGCGAGTCCCGGCCTGCGAGGTGTTGGCTGCGCTACCTGAACTGCCGATCTTGCATGAGGTCGCCACCCGCTCGGGCGCCGCGCCCGACGGGCCACCGGGCCCGATTGCCGCCGCCGTGGAGTTGGCGTTGGAGTCGCTGTACCTGACCCGCAAGCTGGGCAAGAACGTCGAGGACGGCCGCACGGTGTACGGATCGAGGGAATGAGCCGGTACAGCTACGGGCCGTGGCGCGGTGGTCCGGACCCGTTGGCGCCGCCTGCGGACCTGTCCGCGGCGCTCGATCAGATCGGCCGCGACGTGATGGACGGTTCATCGCCCCGTGCGGCGATGCGGGAGCTGCTGCGCCGCGGGCTGCCGGGTACCCCGGGGATGGACGAGCTGGCCCGCCGGATCTGGCAGCGCCGTGCCGAAATCACCCGCCGCCACCGGCTCGACGGCACCCTGCAAGAGGTCCGCGAGCTGCTGGACAAGGCCCTCACCGCGGAGCGGCGGGCACTGTTCCCCGACCCCGACGACGACGCCCGCTTCCGCGAGGCCCGGCTCGACGCTCTACCCCCGGACACCGCCCGCGCTGTCACCGAGCTCGCCGACTACGACTGGCGCGCAAGCGAGGCTGCGCAGGCCTACCAGCAGATCCGGGACCTGCTGGGCCAGCAGTTGCTCGAGCAGCGCTTTGCAGGGATCAAGCAGGCGCTGCAGTCCACCTCACCCAAGGACGTCGAGCGGATCCGGCAGATGTTATCGGATCTCAACGATCTGCTCGCCGCACACGCCCGCGGGGAACCCGACACCCCGCAGCGCTTCGAGCAGTTCATGCGCCGGCACGGCGACTTCTTTTCTGAGCAACCCCGCAACGTCGAGGAGCTGATCGACGCGCTGGCCGCCCGAGCCGCCGCAGCTCAGCGCATGATCAACTCGATGAGCTCGCAGCAGCGCGCCGAGCTCGCCGAGCTCACCCAGCAGGCCTTCGGTGACCCGCGGCTGGCCCAGCAGCTCGCGACGCTGGACTCACGGTTACAGGCATTGCGGCCCGGCGAGGACTGGCAGGGGTCCGAGCGGTTCCGCGGTCAAGATCCGTTCGACCTGGGCGAGGGGACGCAGGCGATGGCCGACCTCGCCGAACTCGACGCGCTGGCCGAAGGGCTCGCCCAGTCCTACGCCGGAGCCCGCGCCGAGGACATCGACCTCGACGCGCTGGCCCGCCAACTGGGCGACGAGGCGCGCATCGACGCACGCCGGCTGGCCGAGCTGGAACGCGAGCTGGAGCGCCGTGGCTTCTTCGAGCGCGCCCCGGACGGGGCGCTGCGGCTGTCACCCAAAGCGATGCGCCGGCTCGGCTCGCAGGCCCTGGCCGATGTGGCCGACGCGCTGCGCAGCAGGCGAGGAGAGCGCGAGTTGCGCCGGAGTGGAGCCGCCGGTGAACCCAGCGGAGGCACCCGCCCCTGGGAGTTCGGTGATGCCAAGCCGTGGGACGTCCCCCGCACCGTGCGCAACGCCGTGCTACGCCGGGCTGTGACCAAGAGCGGGGACCCGCTGCTGGCCGTCGAGGACGTCGAGTTGACCGACACCGAACAGTGCGCGCGCGCCGCCGTGGCGTTGTGCGTCGACACGTCGTGGTCAATGGTGCAGGACGGGCATTGGGTGCCGATGAAGCGCACCGCGCTGGCGCTGCACCACCTGGTCCGTACTCGGTTCAGATCCGACGCGCTGGAGATGATCACGTTCGGGCGCCAGGCGCAGCGTGTGGACATCGGGCGACTCACCGGACTGGCCGGGGTATGGGAGCAGGGAACCAACCTGCACCATGCGCTACTGCTGGCTGGGCGACATCTGCGCCGCCACCCGGACGCCGCGCAGGTGCTGTTGGTCGTCACCGATGGGGAGCCCACCGCTCACCTGGAACCCAGCGGGGAGGCGGTTTTCAGCTACCCGCCGCTGCCCCAGACACTGGCCCTGACCGTGCGCGAGATGGACGGGCTGGCCCGCAACGGCACCGCGGTGAGCATCGTGATGCTCGGCCACGATCCCCGGCTCGCGGGATTCGTGCACGCGCTGGCCCGGCGCTGCGGCGGTCGGGTGCTCGACCCGGGGGTGGACGGCCTGGGCGCCGCGGTCGTGGGCGATTACCTGCGGCACCGGCGGCGCCCCGCTTGACCCAAGGACCGCCGCACGCAGTGACGTAGGGTCGAAAGCATGCAGCCCTGGATGTCTACGCCGGTGCCGCAGCTACCCGGCCAGGGCCCGCCGCTGCGGTTGCACGACACCGCGGCCGGTGGCATCCGGCCGACCACTCCCGGCCGCACCGCGCGGATGTACGTCTGCGGGATCACTCCCTACGACGCCACCCACCTCGGGCATGCGGCCACCTACTTGGCTTTCGACCTGGTGCACCGGTACTGGCGTGACACCCGGCACGAGGTGCACTACGTGCAGAACGTCACCGATGTCGACGATCCGCTGCTGGAGCGGGCGTTGCGTGACCAGGACGACTGGGTCGTGCTCGGGATGCGCGAGACCGCCTTGTTTCGGGAAGACATGGAGGCGTTGCGGGTACTGCCTCCCCGCGACTTCGTCGGGGCCGTCGAAGCGATCGGCGAGATCATCGAGGTGGTCGGCAAGCTGCTCGCGTGCGGCGCGGCCTACCGGGTCGATGATCCCCAGCACCCGGACATCTACTTCGACCACCAGGCCGCTGCACACTTCGGGTCCGAATCGGGCTACGACTCCGACACCATGGTCCGGCTGTCCGCCGAGCGCGGGGGGGACCTCGAGCGGCCCGGTAAGCGCCACCCTCTGGACGCCCTGATGTGGCGCACCGCCCGCGAAGGCGAGCCGTCCTGGGCCTCGGAGCTGGGCCCGGGGCGCCCCGGCTGGCATGTGGAATGTTGCGCGATCGGGCTCAACCGGCTGGGCACCGGCTTCGACGTGCAGGGCGGGGGGTCCGATCTGATCTTCCCGCACCACGAGTTCTCCGCCGCCCACGCCGAGGCGCTTACCGGCGCGTACCCGATGGCCCGGCACTACGTCCACACCGGGATGATCGGCCTCAACGGCGAGAAGATGTCCAAGTCGAAGGGCAACCTCGTCTTCGTCTCCCGGCTACGGGCCGACGGAGTGGACCCGATGGCGCTGCGGCTGGCGTTGCTGTCCGGGCACTACCGCACCGACCGGTCTTGGACCCCCGGGATGCTGGACGAGGCGGTAGCCCGGCTGACCCGTTGGCGGCAGGCCGCGGCGCTGCCCGCTGGGGCACCCGCGCAGGATGCCGTGCGCCGGCTGCGCGCGCACCTGGCCGCCGATCTGGACACCCCTGGAGCGATCACCGCGGTGGACGCATGGGCCACCGAGACCTTGACCCGGCACGGTGGCGACGTCGAGGCCCCCGCTGTGCTGAGTACCTCGGTAGATGCCCTACTCGGCATCGCGCTGTGACGATGGACCCCAAGACGATGGACCCCAAGACGATGGACCCCGGAACGATGGACTCTGCGCCAGTGCCTGGCAACGGGTCCGCGACGCTGGCCGAGGTGGTGCCCTCGCTGCTGGCCGGTCTGGGAGTTGCTGGGTTCAGTAACCGGCTAGGGTTCAATCCAACGCGCGCAGTCTGCCTGCTGCTTGTGGACGGTCTCGGGTGGCATGCGCTGCGCGACCATCCCACAGATGCCCCATTCCTGACGTCATTGGCCGGGAGCAGCCAACCGGTCACGGCTGGATTTCCGGCCACCACGGCGAGCAGCGTGGCCGCCATCGGAACGGGTCTGCCGACGGGCCAGCACGGCATCGTCGGCTACACCTTCGCCACCCCTGAGGGCGTGCTGATCAATGCGTTGAGTTGGGCCACCCACGTCAACGGCGACAAAGTCGATCTCCTTAACCAGTTCGTGCCTGAGGACATCCAGCCGCGACCCACCGCGCTGGAGCGTGCCGCAGCGGCCGGGGTGCGAGTCACCCTGGCGGTTCCCCACGTGCATCGGGGAACGGGTCTGGACCGTGCGGTGCTCCGTGGCGCCGACTTTCAGGGAGTACATGCGCTGGGTGATCTGGCCGGTAACGCGCTGGCCGCGATATCCGGCCGCGAGCAGGCGTTGTGCTACTCCTACCACGGCGACCTGGACCTGCTCGGCCACGTCTACGGCGTCGGGTCGCTGCCTTGGCGCCTGCAGCTGGCCCACGTCGACCGGCTGGCTGCCGCGATCGCGGACGGACTGCTGCCAGACGCCCAGCTCGTGGTGATCGCAGACCACGGCATGGTGACCGTGCCCGAGCACGGCAAGCTCGACTTCGACACCGAACCGGGGTTGCAGGCCGGGGTCCGCTTGCTGGGTGGAGACTCACGCGCCCGATACGTCTATACCGAGCCAGGCGCCACCGAGGATGTGCTCGCGACCTGGCGCGGGCTGATCGGGGACCGAGCGTGGATCCGCACCCGCGACGAGACCATCGCGGCCGGTTGGTTCGGCCCTGTGGTCGAGCACCAAATCCGGGAGCGTATCGGTGACGTCGTCGTTGCCGCCCGTACCGACTTCGCGATCGTGCAGTCCCGGGCCGCACCCAAAACGGCTGGTCTGATCGGCCACCACGGTTCATTGACCGCCGACGAGCAGCTGGTGCCGTTCCTGATCTTCAAGCCTGCGGACTGATCTCGCCGGCGCGCCGCTCAAACGGGCCCCCACATCGACCGCTGCTGCATCGAGCCCGGGAGCTGCGCGATAACTTGACGGCATACGACGCGGCGTATGTCGCGCTCGCCGAGGAGGTTTTGGAGCCATCCTGCTCACGGTGGACAGCAAGCTCGCGAACACACCGGGATCCGCGGCGAGGTTGAGCTGGTCGAGCTCCGGAGTTGAGCGCCATGGTGGGTGCCGGCTGCGTTCGGTGCCGAGATGGGCTAGGTCGCGAGGTGGATGAGCATGTTCGGCAGGGCTTCCGGCGTTCTCGCAGTGTTACTCGGGTTGACACTGTTCACCGTTCCCGCGTCGGCGACGACCGAGTCGATCGACAGCACCAGGTTGCGCAATGCGGTCACCGTGGCCGGCATCCGCGAGCACCAGCGGGCGTTGCAGTCGATCGCGGACGCCAACAACGGCACCCGTGCCAGCGGCACCGCCGGCTACCAGGCGTCCGCCGACTATGTGCGGGACCGGCTGGTGGCTGCTGGTTATCAGGTCGTCGTGCAGCCCTTCCAGTTCCCGTTCTTCGCCGAGACCGCCCCTCCGGTGCTGGCCAGGGCGAACTCGAACGCCCGCGCCTACCTGCCGGTCACCGAGGTGAAAACGATGGAATTCTCCGTCGGCGGCGACGTCACGGCGCCTATCCAGCCCGTTGACATCACGCTGCCGCCAACGCCGGCGCCGAGCTCGACCAGCGGCTGCGAGCCGACCGACTTCGCCGCCTTCACCAAGGGCCACGTAGCGCTGGTGCAGCGCGGCGCCTGCCCGTTCACGGACAAGGCACGCAATGCGCAACTGGCCGGCGCCAGCGCAGTGATCATCTTCAACGAGGGTCAGCCGGATCGTAGGGACGTCGTCAGCGGTGAGCTCGCCAAGGACGGAACCGTGGGCATTCCGGTGCTCGGCACTAGCTTCGCGGTCGGCGCCGAGCTGGCTGAGGCAGCCGGTGACCTTGTCCAGGTAGTGACCCACACCATTGCGGGGCTCCGGAACACCGTGAACGTGATCGCGGACAGTCCGACCGGCAGGGACGATCGGGTGGTCGTGGTAGGCGGGCATCTGGATTCTGTGCTCGAGGGACCAGGCATCAACGACAACGGCAGCGGGACGGCGACCATCCTGGAGATCGCTGAGCAACTCGCTGCGCTGCGCATCGAGCCACGCAACACGCTGCGGTTCGCTTTCTGGGGTGCCGAAGAGTTAGGCCTGCTCGGCTCGAAGTACTACGTCGCCACGCTGCCCGTGGAGCAGAGGTCCCAGGTCGCGGTCAACCTGAACTTCGACATGCTGGGCTCGCCGAACTTCGTCAGTTTCGTCTACGACGGGGACGGCTCCAGCTCGCCACCCGCCGGGCCGCCCGGGTCCGGCCCGGTCGAGCAAGTCTTCACCGACTACTTCGCTGCCCAAGGCCTGCCAGCGGTGCCGACGCCGTTCACCGGACGCAGCGACTACGGCCCATTCGTCGGGGTCGGCATCCCGGCGGGTGGCTTGTTCAGCGGCGCGGAGGGGATCAAGACACCCGAGCAGGCGGCCCGGTTCGGCGGCACCGCAGGGTTGCCTTACGACAGTTGCTACCACAAGGCGTGCGACACGGTGGACAACGCCAGTGAGCCGGCGTTGGACCAGCTCGGCGACGCGGCCGCGCACGCTGTGCTGACCTTCGCGCTCACCACGTCAGAGGTCCGGGCGGGACCGTAGCCGAACGGGCGTCGATGCGGCTGCCTCGATTGCTCAGCGGCCGTCCCGGGGCCCGCGTGGGCCCGAGGTGCCGCCGGGGCGGCGGCGGCGCAGGTAGCGTTCGAAGTCCGCAGCAATGGCGTCGCCGCTGGCCTCGTGCAGGGTCAACTCGGTGTCGCCGCGCTCCTCCAACGCACGAACGTAGCTGGCGACCTCATCGTCCTCGTCAGCCATCTCGCTGACCGTGGCCTCCCACTCCTCGGACTCCTCCGGCAGCCCGCCCAGGGGGACCTCGAGATCCAGCACCTCCTCCACCCGGTGCAGCAACGCCAGGGTGGCCTTGGGGGAAGGCGGGGCGGAGACGTAGTGCGGTACAGCCGCCCAGAACGAGATGGCCGGCACGCCGGCTTGCACGCAGGCGTCCTGAAAGATCCCCACGATCCCGGTGGGACCCTCATACCGGGATCGTTCCAACTTGAACCGCGCGGCCGAGGCGGCGTCGTAGGAGGTGCCGGTGACCGGGACCGGGCGGGTGTGCGGGGTGTCGGCGAGCAAGGCGCCCAGCGTCACGACGGTGGTAATACCCAGGTCCTGGACGTACCGCAGCAGCTCAGCGCAAAACGACCGCCAGCGCATGTTCGGCTCGATGCCATGCACCAGCACCACGTCGTAGTCGGCCCCAGGCGGGCGGCACACCGACAGCCGGGTGGTGGGCCACTCAACACGCCGGGTGATCCCGTCGACCAGCTTGGTGGTGGGCCTGGTGACCTGGAAGTCGTAGTAGTCCTCGGGGTCAAGTTCGGCCAGTGGCGACGCGTCCCAGCTCAGCTCGAGGTGCTCGATCGCCGTGCTCGCGGCGTCCCCGGCGTCATTCCAGCCCTCGAACGCGGCCACCAACACCGGCGCGTTGAGCTGGGGCAGCGGCGGTGGCGCCTCGCGAGCGGCCGAGTCGCTGCCGGAGGTGTCCGGATAGGTCACCGCGCAAGCCTACGTCGCCCGGGCCGCACCGGCCGTCACGCGCTAGGCAGTAGCCTGATATTGCTGCTCTACCCTGGGTCTCATGGCTCTGTCACCGCTGCTCGACGTCCTGGCGCACCGCGTCCTGGTCGCCGATGGGGCGATGGGCACCATGCTGCAGTCCGTCCCGCTGACTCTGGACGATTTCGCCGGGTTGGAGGGCTGCAACGAGATCCTCAACGTCACCCGTCCGGACGTCGTACGCGCCGTACACCGTGGCTACCTGGAGGCGGGAGCCGACGCGGTGGAGTCCAACACCTTCGGCGCCAACCTGGCCAACCTCGCCGAGTACGGCATCGCCGATCGGATCCGGGAGCTCGCCGAGGCGGGCGCCGTGCTGGCCCGCGACGTGGCCGACGAGTTCACCGAACCAGACCGGCCCCGGTTTGTGCTCGGCGCGGTCGGCCCGGGTACCAAGCTGCCCACCCTGGGCCATATCAGTTTCGCCGAGCTGCGCGACGCCTACGTCGAGCAGGTCCGCGGCCTGCTCGACGGCGGAGCCGACGCGGTGTTGGTGGAAACCAGCCAGGATCTACTGCAGTGCAAGGCGGCTGTCATCGCCGCGCGCCGCGCGATGGTCGCCGAGGGGCGGCATGTTCCGATCATCACCCAGGTCACCCTGGAGACCACCGGGACGATGCTGCTGGGTACCGAGATCGGCGCGGCGCTCACCGCGCTGGAACCGCTGAACATCGACCTGATCGGGCTGAACTGCGCCACCGGTCCGGCCGAGATGAGCGAGCACTTACGCCAGCTGGCCAAGCATTCGCGAATTCCGCTGTCGGTGATGCCCAACGCCGGGCTGCCCGAGCTCGGCAGGGGCGGGGCAGTCTACCCGCTGACTCCGGATGAGCTGGCCACCGCGTTGGCCGGCTTCGTCACCGAGTTCGGCGTCCGGTTGGTCGGTGGTTGCTGCGGCACGACCCGGGAGCACATCGCGGCGGTGGCGCAGGCGGTCGCCGACCTGCAACCTCGCCGCCGGCGGCCGCGCCCTGAACCTGGGGTGTCCTCGCTCTACACCGCGGTGCCGTTCCGCCAGGACACCAGCGTGCTGATGGTCGGCGAGCGCACCAACGCCAACGGGTCCAAGGCGTTCCGTGAGGCCATGCTTGCCGGGCGGCTGGAGGACTGCGTGCAGATCGCCCGCGCGCAGACCCGGGACGGTGCACATCTGATCGACCTGTGTGTGGACTACGTCGGCCGCGACGGTGCCGCTGACATGGCCGAGCTGGCCGGGCGGCTGGCCACCGCGTCGACGCTGCCGGTGATGCTGGACTCCACCGAACCCGCGGTGCTGCGCGTCGGCTTGGAACGTTTCGGCGGGCGGTGTGTGGTCAACTCGGTGAACTATGAGGACGGCGACGGCCCCGATTCGCGGTACCAACGCGCGATGGAGCTGATCCGCGAGCACGGCGCGGCTGTGGTCGTGATGTGCATCGACGAGGAGGGCCAGGCACGCACCGCCGAGTGGAAGGTCCGGGTGGCGTCGCGGCTTATCGACGACCTGACCGCCAACTGGGGCATGCGCACCTGCGACGTCGTCGTCGACTGTCTCACCTTCCCCATCTCCACCGGTCAGGAAGAGACCCGTCGCGATGCGCTGGAAACCATCGAGGCGATCCGCGAGGTCAAGCGTCGCTACCCGGAGGTGCAGACCACGCTCGGGGTGTCCAACGTGTCCTTCGGCCTTAACCCGGCCGCCCGTCAGGTGCTCAACTCGGTCTTCCTGCACGAGTGCGTGCAGGCCGGGTTGGACACCGCGATCGTGCACGCTTCGAAGATCATCCCGATGGCCCGGATCCCGGACGAGCACCGGGCCGTGGCGCTGGACCTCGTGTACGACCGGCGGCGGTCGGGTCCTGCGGAGGATTACGACCCGCTCCATCAGCTGATGGAGCTGTTCGAGGGCGTCACGACGTCGTCGTCGAAAAAATCCCGGGCGGCAGAGCTGGCCGCTCTGCCACTGTTCGAGCGGTTGGAACGGCGAATCGTCGACGGGGACCGCAACGGGCTGACCGAGGACCTCGACGCCGCGCTGGAGCAGCGGCCCGCGCTGCAGATCATCAACGACACCCTGCTGTCCGGGATGCGGACGGTCGGTGAGCTCTTCGGCTCGGGCCAGATGCAGCTGCCATTCGTGCTGCAGTCGGCCGAGGTGATGAAGACGTCCGTGGCGCATCTGGAACCCCATATGGACCGATCCGAAGACGACGCCGGCAAGGGCCGGCTGGTGCTGGCCACCGTCAAGGGCGACGTGCACGACATCGGCAAGAACCTGGTGGACATCATCCTGTCCAACAACGGCTACGAGGTGATCAACCTCGGCATCAAGCAGCCCATCAGCGCGATCCTGCAGGCCGCCGCTGAGCACCATGCGGATGCCATCGGGATGTCCGGCCTCCTCGTCAAGTCCACGGTGATCATGAAGGAGAACCTGGAGGAGATGAACTCCCGGGGGCTGTCGGACACGCCGGTACTGCTCGGCGGAGCGGCGCTGACCCGTGCCTACGTCGAGCACGACCTCGCCGAGCTGTATCCGGGGGAGGTCCGCTACGCCCGGGACGCCTTCGAGGGTCTACGGCTGATGGATTCGATCATGATTCGCAAGCGCGGCGGCACCGTGCTCGCTGACCCTAAGGAGCAAGCCAAGGCAGCCGAGCGCAAGGCCCGCCGGGAGCGGTCACTGCGTATCGCGCAGGCTCGCCGGGTCCGGGAGGCCGGCACCGACCAGCCGGTACCGGCGCGCTCCGACGTCGCCACCGACGTGCCGATACCGATCCCCCCGTTCTGGGGCTCCCGGGTGGTCAAGGGCATCCCGGTGGCCGAGTTCGCCGCGATGCTCGACGAGCGGGCCACATTCCTGGGCCAGTGGGGCCTGCGCGGGTCCCGGAGCCAGAACGGTCCCTCCTACGAGGAGCTGGTGGAGGCCGAGGGGCGGCCAAGGCTGCGTTACTGGTTGGACCGGCTGACCACCGAGGGGGTGCTCGCGCACGCGGCGGTGGTCTACGGGTACTTCCCGGCGATCGCCGACGGCGACGCCCTGATCGTGCTTACCGAACCCCGGCCGGACGCCGCCGAGCAATTCCGCTTCGCCTTCCCCCGCCAGCGCCGCGACCGCCGGCTGTGCCTGGCCGACTTCTACCGGCCGCGGCAGGCGGCACTGGCCGCCGGTGAGGTCGACGTGCTGCCGTTGCACCTGGTGACCATGGGGCAGGCGATCGCCGACTATGCGGCCGAGCTGTTCGCCAAGGATGCCTACCGCGACTACCTCGAGGTGCATGGCCTGGGCGTGCAGTTGACTGAGGCGTTGGCCGAGTACTGGCACCGGCGGATCCGGGAGGAGCTTCGCTTTGCCTCCGGTTCTGCGGTGTCCGAGCAGGACCCCTCCGACGTGGAGGACTTCTTCAAGCTCGGATACCGCGGGGCCCGATACTCGCTGGGCTACGGGGCCTGCCCCGAACTCGAGGACCGCGCGAAGATCGTCGCGCTACTGCGCCCGGAGCGGATCGGGGTGACGCTGTCCGAGGAATTCCAGCTGCACCCTGAGCAGTCCACTGACGCCATCGTCGCGCACCACCCGGAAGCCAAGTACTTCAACGCATGAGGGCGGTGAGTGGCAAACAGTGTTGGAGCACTGTTTGCCACTCACAAGGTGCCAGAATGGCCCCCAATGACGTTTGACGAGCTGTTCTGCGAGCTCACCGAGCGAGCCCTTACCCGCCCGGACGGCTCGAGCACCGTGGCCGCGCTGGACGCCGGGGTGCACGCCCAGGGCAAGAAGGTGCTCGAGGAAGCTGGCGAGGTATGGATCGCCGCCGAGCACGAGTCCGATGAGCGGCTGGCCCAGGAGATCTCCCAGCTGCTCTACCGCGTTCAGGTACTCATGCTCGGCAGGGGTATCAGCACCAGCGATGTCTACCGATACCTGTGAGGAGTGGGACGGTCCAGATGAACGGCGACGCCGGAATGTTGCGGGTCGCGGTACCCAGCAAGGGCACGCTGGCTGCGCCGGCCGGCAACATGCTCGCCGAGGCGGGCTACCGACCGCGGCAGGACGCCAAAGATTTGACGGTCATCGACACCGCCAACAACGTCGAGTTCTTCTTCCTTCGGCCCAGGGACATCTCCGTCTACGTGGGTTCTGGTGAGCTGGACCTCGGGATCACCGGTCGGGACCTGGTGCTGGATTCCGAGGCGCCGGTCGTCGAACGGCTCGCGCTGGGATTCGGTGGATCCAGCTTCCGCTACGCCGCCCCGTTGGGCCGGGACTGGAAGGTCGATGACCTGGAGGGCCTACGGATCGCGACCGCCTACCCCCAGCTGGTCAGGGCCGACCTGGCCCGGCACGGCCTGCGCGTCACCTTGATCCGGCTCGACGGCGCGGTGGAGATCTCGGTGCAGCTGGGCGTGGCCGACGCCATCGCGGATGTGGTCGGATCCGGGCGCACCCTGCGCCAGCATGGCCTGGCGGCCTTCGGCGATCCGATCTGCTCGTCGGAGGCGGTGCTCGTCGAGCGGTCCGACGCGTCGCCGTCGCCGGAGCGAGCTCAGCTCACCGCACGCCTGCAGGGAGTGGTGGTCGCCCAGCAGTACGTGATGCTCGACTACGACTGCCCCCGAACCTTGCTGGACGAGGCGGTCGCCATCACACCCGGATGGGAATCCCCCACCCTGGCCCCGCTGGCCGACCCCGCCTGGGTCGCCGTACGCGCGATGGTGCCTCGCAAAGACGCCAATCGGATCATGGATCAGCTCTCCGCTCGCGGCGCCAAGGCCATCCTGGCCAGCGACATCCGTTCCTGCCGGTTCTGAAGTCCTACTCCGCTCGGTCGCGTGCGGTCTCGGTACCTGCGACCGACGGGTCCGGCCAGCCCGGATAGGGGGGCGGCACGCCACCGAACGCCGGGCAGCGTGGCTTGTGATCGCACCAGTCACACATCCTGCCGGGGCTGGGGCGGAAATCGCCGCTGCGGGCGGCACGCTGGATGGCTGACCAGATCGCGGTAAGGGTCCGCTCGAAGCGAATCAGCTCGGCCTCGTCGGGGGTGTAGCTCAACAACTGCCGATCGGCCAGGTACAGCAACCGCAGTTGGCGCGGCACCACCCCGCGGACCCGCAGAAGCACAAGCGCGTAGAACTTCATCTGAAACAGCGCCTTGGCCTCGAAGACCTCCCGCGGTGCGGCGCCCGACTTGTAATCCACCACTCGCATGTCCCCGGTAGGAGCGACGTCGAGCCGGTCGATGTATCCCCGCAGCAGCAGCGGCTGGCCGCCCTCCGTGCCCGGCGCGGCCAGCTCCGCCTCCACCAGCAGTTCGCAGGCTTCGGGCTGAACCAACCGGGGATCCTCCAACGCGAAGTAGGCCTCGACGAGCGCACGCGCCGAATCGAGCCACTCGGCGAGCTCTGGATCCTCGGGACCGGTGAACAGATCGGCCAACTCGGGACTACCGGCCAGGACATCGCGCCAGGCTCCACCGACCAGCTCGCGACCGGCCTCGGGACGCCGCCGGTCGGCGGGTAACGCGAAAAGGCGTTCCAGCACGGTATGTACCACGGTGCCGCGGACCTGCAACCGGCTCGGTGTCTCCGGTAGCCGGTCGACCGCCCGGAACCGATACAGCAGCGGGCACTGCTTGAAGTCCGCTGCGCGCGACGGTGAAAGGGCCGGGCGCTTGCCGCAGGTGACAGGGCCGGCGGCGAGCGGGCCACTGGCCATGATCTCCATCATGGCTCGCAGAGTAAGGCAGCACCCCGACAGCACCGCAGGCCGTCCATCGCCGGCGTCTGCCACCATCACCAGCTGTGAGTTCCGCCAGCGGACCGTTCCGACCCGGCGATCGGGTACAGCTCACCGACCCCAAGGGACGCCGGCACACCGTGCTGCTCGAGCCGGGCGCGCAGTTCCACACCCACCGCGGTGCGCTGGCTCACGACGATCTGATCGGGCTGGAAGAGGGCAGTGTCGTCGCCTCCGCCGCGGGGACGCAATACCTCGCGTTGCGCCCACTCCTGCCCGACTACGTGCTGTCCATGCCTCGCGGCGCCCAGGTGATCTATCCCAAGGACGCCGCGCAGATCCTGATGTGGGGCGACATCTTCCCCGGTGCACAGGTGCTCGAGGCCGGAGCCGGCTCGGGGGCGCTGACGTGCTCGCTGCTGCGCGCGGTAGGGGAGCGGGGTGGCGTGATCTCCTACGAGACGCGCACTGACCACGCCGAACACGCGGCGCGCAACGTCGAGCGGTTCTTCGCAGCCGCAGTGGCGAACTGGCAGCTCCG
>JBOHFX010000127.1:0-22976 GCA_050699875.1 Pseudonocardiaceae bacterium | reverse complement strand
GGCGGATCCTGCTGCGCGCCGATGCCGGCTACTTCGCCGGGCAGCTGGCGCGCGCCGCGCTGGCCTCCGGGGTCGAGTTCGCCATCGGCGCTCGCCGCATCGCTGCGCTGTGGCGAATCCGAGACGGGTTGGGCGCTACTCGTTCATCGTGCCCAACCTCGATGTCTCCACCGGCTCGATGTCTCCACCGGCGAAAAAGCGGCCGCTGTCGAGCACTGGTACCGACACCGCACCGCGATCGAGAACGTCTTTCGTGACGCCAAGCTCGGCGCCGCGTTGCGGCATCTCCCCTCGGGATATCCCAGGTCAACAAGGCGTGGTTGGGGGGTGGACTGCTCGCGGTCAGCATCGCCGGCTGGCTGCACCAGCTCACCGCCACCCCTCGTCCCGACGGCCGGCTGGCCGGACACGGCGTCCGCGGCGGTCAAGCCATGATCGCCACCCTGCGACACCGGCTGATCCGGACACCCGCCCGCCTGGTCCGCCACGCCGGCGCACTCGACCTGCGCCTACCACCGGCCACCACCTGCTCCCCGAGGTCCTCGCCCGGCTACCCGCCCTGCCCGTAAGTCCCTGACCAAGCCAATCGGCCCCGACACTCCGGAAACCGCTCACCCGAGGCGACACTGGGACCCCCCGCCTACCACCATCCCGCAAAACTGCTCAAAAGCGTCAACCACTCCGCCAATGATCGACACGCCCGCTACTCGTGGAATCGGGTCTGAGAGGGCGCGAGCTGATGGATCACCCGCTACCGATGCACGATCCGCGACTACGAACGGTTACACAACATCACGCGTGGCTGCTGGGCATGATCACAATCATGGGACGCTGACTCGCACGACGACACCGGCCTCTATGTCGCCACTGCCTCCATCGCCCCCGGAGCCGCATAGTCGAACAAACCTCTCAGAGGACGCTTTCCTCTCTTCGCGCAGTACCGATGTACATGCAAGTGATATTGCATATGCCATCGCATGATCATGTAAATTGCACGTTGCTGTAGATTGCATGGCGGTGTAAATTTCATGTAGACGAACATGGGCATGTCCGCCAGGACGCCGTTTGCGAATGTGTACAGTGTCGTCTCCACCGCTTCCTTGGGAGAGGAGCTGGAGTTGGGCCATGATCGGCGCAGAATGGTCCCATGAAACATCACCGCAGCCCTGTGAGGCGCAGACGATCGCAGCGTCGCTGAGTCGGCCCCAGCTGGACACGACAGTGTGCACCGTAACCGGCCCGATTACTTGGGTGACAATGCCGCTCGTGAGAGAAGTACTCGTCGAGGCGCAGCGGGATGACAATGTCCACCTCGTAATCGACCTGTCCACCGTCACGTCCATGAACTCTGCTGGTCCGTACACTCTCCTCGAAGCCCGCTTCAAACACAACATCGGTGGCGGCGGCCACTTGGCGGTCGTAGCAGACCCGACTTCCCAAGCCATCCCTGAACTGCACATCGTTGCGCTAAGGGCAGCCTTCGACTTCCACTCCAGCCTGACCGACGCCCTTCACGCCTGCAGCAGCGCTGGTAACGCAGTGATCGCTCCCGGTCGGGCCTCGCGAAACCCGCACTGTCGCGGTCCGGCTTCGGCGCATCTGACTGGTAGGTCCGGCGGTGTTGCTGCGTTAAAGGTGCCGCCCTCCGGTACCCCATCGACGCATCAGCACCGATCAGAAATCGCGCTCGACGAGGTAGTCCACGAGATCCCGCACGAAATTCAGATCGGGACCGTCATTGGCCCCTGCGAAGGCCAACGGGAACTCTTTTTGGGCGGCGCTCGTCAGCGCCGAAGCCGCATGTCGTGCCCATTCGAGGCTGCCGCTTCGTCCGAGCACGTCGTAGATATCAACAAGCTCGCGCTGTAGCCGTCGCTCGCGCGGGCGGGAGAAGAAGTCCCATAGCCGGGATCGCTCGGACGGTGTGGCGTGGGCAACGGCGTGTGAGAGCACCAGGGTGCGCTTGCCTTCACAAAGGTCACCGGCGATCTCCTTGCCGTACCGTGAAGGGCTGCCGACGAGATTGAGGACGTCGTCGGCGATCTGAAAGGCGGCGCCGAGCAGAAAGCCGAAGCGGTTGAACCGGTCGAGATCGTCGTCGGCGCCTGAGACGAGAGCGCCGATGCGCATCGGGTGGATAAAGCTGTACCAGCCGGTCTTCTTGAGCACCATGCGGAGGTAGTCGTCCGTGCTTATCCCGCACTCGTTGTCCCGTATCCAGCCCAGCTCCATCGCCTGGCCTTCCAGGGTCTCGACGAGCAGGTGATCAACCTCGTCCACGATTCGCAGTGCGACTTCTGGCCCCAGCTGCGCCACATTGTGTCGGAACAGGCGCATCGACAGGGCGTTCATGGCGTCGCCGGTGTTCACGGCCAGCGGAATCCCCACGCGTCGATGCATGGTGGCTTGACCCCGGCGGGACAGGCTGCCGTCCTCGAGGTCGTCGTGCACCAGGAAGGCATTGTGCAGTAGTTCCAGGCCCGCAGCCGAGGGCAGCGCGGCCTCGGTGCTGCCGCCGTACGCCCGGCAGGTCGCCAGGCAGAGGGCCGGCCGCAGCCCCTTGCTCGGCTGGGCGACGAAATCCCTGACAAGGTCATACAGGTGTTTGCTGGGCTCCTTGTCAGGCACGGCCCCGGCGAGCGCGTCCAGCGCCTGCTTCCGGTACCAGCTCAGCCGGTCGAGGAAGCCCGGTGGGCCGGTCCCCGTACCCCGCTCGGGCTCGACTGGGAAACCCGTCGGCAGCACCGAGGAACGGCCCCATGTCGTCTCGGCGGCATCGGTCAGCGCCTCCGTCACCCCGGGGAGCCCCATCGCCTCCTCCGCACGACCTACACCACCGCGCAGCTCCGACACCACCGAGGCCACTGGCTCGACGCGCGCCATCAGCTCAGGCACCCCGTCCAGCGCCGGCCCAGCGTTGGACAACCCCTCCGCAGCGACGTTCGTGAGAGTCGGATCCCAGGGCAACCCGAGGCGGAAACGCGCCGCGTCGTACGCCCGCCACGGCTCGAGGACAGCCGGCTCCTCCAACGGCCACACGCCGCAGTACGCCCCCGAGTAGCCCTCGGCGTCCAGGATCCCGTTCACCGCTCGTCGCGCCGCCTCGTTCGCCGCCTCCATCGTGGCGAGATCCGTGTACGTGCGTACATAGTCGGCAGCCAAGAAGAGGTTCGGGATCGTCGTCACCGCCTCGGGACGAAGGCGCCAGGTGTCCACGTAGTTGACGAGCAGGGGCTCCAGATTCGTCAGCCGTCCCGGCCGCGCCGGGTCCGGGACGATGGCCGGGTCGAGGAACCAGCCGCAGAGATTGGCGTCGTCCAGGACGTCCGCACCTTCGGTGTTCACCGAGCGTTTAAGCTGCTCCCATACCTCAGCGGCGACCTCTTCCGGCGTGCACTCCTCGGCGAGACGGCCGATCAAGCCTGCGGCGTCCCAGTCGGACACATCGGTGGAGATGACGCCGTTGAACTCCAAATTGGCGTACCGGTCGACCATTTCCGGGCGCCAGAACTGGGCCTGCGAAATGCTCGTGAGCGCCCATTCGCTGTCGATGTGAATCATGTGCCCGTGCACCATCGGTACGTCGCGTCGCAGATAGAATTGCACCCCGTTCATCCACTCGACGTTCGGGGCGAGCGTGGAAAGCGATGCCAGGGAAGGGTCGACGGCAAGGATTTTCGGGCTGATCAGCGGAACGGCGCGCTCCAACGGGACGGCGCACACGTAGTAATCGCCTTCGATCAGCTCCTCGCGCCCGTCACGCTTGGCCACGATTCCCGTGATCCGTCGCTGGTCACAATGGATCTCCTGAACCTCCACGTTCGTGCGGAAATCGACGCCGAGTGACTCGAGCCACCTCGTCCACGGACCGATCCATACCAGGCTGGTCGGTCCGTCCAGCACGCGATCGCTCGTGCCGGCGGTAGCCATGGGGTCCAGGACCGTCAGGAGGAGTTGGATGAACATGTCACCGACCGTGCGTGCACTCGCCATCCTGGCCTGGGCGGCGACGAGAGACCGGGTGAAACCCACGGCGAGGAACTTCTGGTAGGCCTCCGACCGTGCCTCGGCGCCAATGAATTCCCACCAGGAGATCAGCTCGTACTCGGCCAACCGTCGCTCGGGGCAGGAGGTCAGGAACTGCCAGGTACGGGCGCCGAAGTGGGCCAGGTCATCAGGGGTCAGACCGGAGAGTGGGCTGAAGACTTGCAGCAGGTTGTGCAGGACTGTGAACGCGTCGCTCGGCATGCGCGGGAACCGAGCGGGGAGTTCGAACATCGGCTGCGTGTACTGGGTGAGGCCTACCCGCGTCGTGTTGACCAGCGCATCCCTCACCGACCGCCCCTCGCCGGTCGGGATCCGTCGCATCGAGTCAATGACATGCTTGTAGAAGCCGGGGAAGAAGCGGAAGCCGTGCTCGCCCGGGACCCAGGGGACGAATGCTTCGGAAGGAGTCTCGGGGATCGTTCCCGGTGCCCGCCCGCCCAGCCCTCCGGGCGGAACCTCGATGCTGCGGGCCTTCCCGCCACCCCCGTCGCGCCGTTCCAGCACGACAACCGTGAAGCCTCGTTCTGCCAGCTCGTGCGCGGCAGTCATGCCGGCAATGCCGCCGCCGAGCACGATCGCCTTAGGCATCGGTGCGCCGTCCCCTGACCCGCGGAAGGTAGATGTCGCACTGGACCTGCAACTCCTCCATCACGACCCGGCCGATTCCGAATCCTTGGCAGCGGTTGAGCCATGTCCAGTCCGGGTGCGCGGTCATGAACGCCGGCGTCGCATAGAACGGCGGACACCCGGTGAATTGTCCGGTCACCACCTGGGCGTACCCGTCGACACCCAGGTCGAGAACTCCACCTGCCCGGTAACGGATGAGCGCTCTGTCAGCCGTCTCGTAGGTCATGCTGACGTCGAGCACTCCGATGCCGTCGCGGCGAATGATCATCCAGTCACCGCCATCTCGGCGGACGACGGCGTCGATACGCGGCCCCATGACGCGGCCGTTGTCGACGAAGAAGTTGATCCGGTATCCCTCCGGGGTCTCGCCGAGGATCTCTGGGCGAAAGTTGACCACCAGCGTGGCGAAGAACGTCAGGTCGTGGGCCCAGCGCGGATGTCCCGACGAAGGCGCAGCGCCGGTGGAATGCGCCGAGCTCCGTTCCCCAGAGGAAGCAACCTCAGCCGGGTCGCCGATCATCGTCAGCCACGAGCCGTCGGCGGGAAGGGTGGCCAGGCGCTGTCCCGCCCTGGTGAGCTCGACTTGGTAGTCGATGCGACGGTCGCTGTCCAGGTCAGGAAGGACCGCCCGGAACCACTGCGCTCCTTCCTGAGAAGGTGTGGCCTCGGACATGGCCCGCACCAGCTGCGTTGGCCCACTGTCACGCCGCATGTGGACAAGGACGGCGTTGCTGGGATGCCGCGGCGCTGCGGCGACGGCGATGACCGGCGTCGTGCCGGGCGGCACTGCGCCGGTGGGCAGATCGCCCCGTTCGAACAGTGACACAGCTCGCCGGATGAGGGAGGCACCCTGCATCATGTCGCCGCCTTCGACTTCTGGTCGGGCTGAACCGCCGTCAGGCGGCAGCGCGCATCGGCTTGCTTCATGCGGAGCACAAAACGCTCCGAGACCCGCAGGACGTAGCGTGGCTCGAGCGTGAGCTGGACGAAGCTCACGTGCACGTCGCAGGCCACGACGAGGTCGATCGGTGAGCCTGCCAGCGCAACGACCACCCCTTGTTCGTCCGGCACGACACTCGACCGCCGCAGCGGGCCACCGTCGAGGAAGGGGGTGATGCGATCGCTGGGCAGGACGAGCGAGTTTGGGCTCGGTGTACTGGCAGCCTCGTACAAGGTGCGACCCAGCACGCAGGCAAAGGGACCGTAGTGACCCCTGCGCTCGAGGCACTGGATGCCATCGATAACCGCCCTGACCAGGTCCTCGCTGGCTCGCGGCAAGCTAACGGTCACTGCGCACTCGAGGCCGTTATCGCTCAGCAAGCCGGCCTGCTGCTGACCACCTCGGACCGTGTAAACCTCCGGGATGCCGCCAGTGTCCGCGGGCGGTGTGTCCTCCCCGGGTTGGCCGTTGAAGACGATGGCGTCTTCCAGCCGTCCGATGACATCGGCAGCACGGCTCAGCATCTGCTTCGCCGACGCCAGGTCGGGATCTTCGACCTGCTGGGTCTTGAGGTACACGTTGCAGGCGATCGTCGTGAGCCGCAACGTCTGCCCGTCGTCGACCTCGAGTCGTTTCGGCGCCTCGCCGCGGTAAGGCTCCAGTTCCGGATATCTCATCGCCAACGCCGGGACCGATGCTTGACCGTCCGGCAGCGGACCGAACAGGGGTAGGAACGAACTGGCTACCCGTGCCTTACGGGCGTTCTCCTGGACAGTGCGTTGGACCATGGCCCACTGCTCATCGGTCCAGGGGAGGCGGGTGACGTCGTGTGGCATCTGGTCTCGCTTCCGTTGATGGTGGCTTGGGTCAGGGCGGGCCTCGGACAATGGCGCTGGCGCGAGCGATCTCGGGGTGGTCGAAGCCCTGGCTGAAGCGCGCCAGAACACGTGCCAGCTGTTTCCGACCCTCCTCGGGGTGTCCGTCCTCGACTCGCAGCTCGCACAGATCGATCGCGGCGCGCAGTTCGAGCGAGAGAGCGTGCTGGCCGCGTGCCCGCTCGATGGCTTGGCAGTACGCCGCTTCGGCCGCGGAGCGCTCGCCCTGACGGGCCAGCAACCGGCCCCGCACACGCCAAATATCCGGAGCCAGCAGGCCCTCTCCGCGCGCCGTCTCCGCCTCGGCCACCTCGAGCCGCCGGAACGCCTCGTCGTCGTCTCCCAACCGACAAAAGGACTCGGCGCAGAGGACGTTCGTCAGCACCAAGGCCAGCCGGGAACCCGTTTGGGTGTAGAGCTCGAGGCCCTCCAGCATCTGGGTTCGGGCTCCCTTCCTGTCTCCCAGCGCTTCGGCGATGAGACCTTGGTAGGTGTATGCCTGGGCGCACCCGAGGAAAAAGGCTTCCTCCCTGGAGAGCGCTATCAGCTCCTCTGTGATACCGGCGAGGCGATGCATCTCGCCGGTATAGGAGTATCGGAAAGCGCTGTTGAGAAGGAAGGCGAGGGCGCAGGCGAGGCTGAACGGGTGTCCGAGCTCTCGCGCGACCTGGAGCATGCGGTCGTAGTCTTCCTCCGCTTCGACCACACGGCCGAGCATCCAGAGGGAGTGCGCTCTCGCGGCGAGCAAGGGAATCACGGACGCCATACCGAAGATCTTGATGATCTCCTTTTCCCTATCCGGGTCATAGACCGCCAAGCCTGCTTCGGCCTCATGAAGAGTTCGATCGAACTCGCCCCGGTACACGAGGGTGTAGGCGAGGGCGTGGCGCCCGGGCATTTCGAGCATCGTGACTCCGGAGGCGCGCGCCATTTGGAAGACCGACTCGGCCCTTTCCAGGGCGGATGCCAACTCGCCGCGCACGAAGTGATTCGTCCACAGTCCCCATTGGGGCGCATAGCTGAGGTCATGGCGCTGCAGCTCTTGCGCCAACCCCAGAGCACGCGTACAGGCACGCTCAACGTCGATCGCCGCCCAGCCGTACACGGCCATGAGGAGCGGGGCGAGGAGAAGCTGAAGCTCGAGCTCATGCTCCTGTCGTTCGAGAGAGGGGGGCAGGCGTCCCAGGCAGTCGATCGCCTGCTGGAAGTGCTCGGCGGCTTCGTGGGCGGCAGCTCTGGCCAGCGCTTGTTGACCGGCGGCTTTCCAGAACGCACCGGCATCCTCGTCCTCACCGGCGGCGGTCAGGTGACCGGCGATGAGATCGGGGCGCGTCGACGTCTCGTCGGCGAAGCGCTCCCGGAGGGCGGCAGCGATCCGGCTGTGATAGCGCTGACGCGTCGAGCGCAGCAGTGAGTTGTAGGCGGCATCGCGGACGAGGGCGTGCTTGAAGACGAAACTGTGCGTGTCGTCATCGGCTGACCATGCCAGACCGGTTTGCAGTAGACGTTCGAGGTCCTGGCGCAGGGTCGCCTCGTCGCGGTCGCTCACCTCGCGCAGCAGCTGGAAGCTGAACTCCCGCCCGATCGTCGCCGCCAGCTGGGCGGTAGCTCTGGAGGCACCGAGTCGGTCGATGCGGGATGTCAACGAAGCATCCATCGTGGCGGGGATCTCGACCGCGATGGGCCCGACCGCCTCCCAGGACACCGCCCTCTCGCTGAGTGCTCCCGAATCGAGAATCGATCGAGTGAGTTCCTCGATGAACAGGGGCACCCCGTCGGATCGAGCAATGATGCGCTGCAGCACCTCGCTGGGCAGCGTCTTGCCCATCGCGACGCCGCGCACGATCGTCTCCGCCTCGGTACGTTGGAACCTGAACAGTTCGATGGAGCGGAGTGCAGGCGCGTCGGCCCAGCTCAGGTCGAGCTCGCATCGAGCCGTGAAGATTCCCAACAGCGGCACGTCGGGAGCGGTCGTAACGAGCAGCTCGAGGAATTCTAAGGTCGAGGTGTCCGCCCAGTGCAGATCCTCGACCAGGAGCAGCGTCGCCCCAGGCCGGGCGACCGCGGCGACGAAGTCCACCAATAGCTGCATGGTGTAGGTACGCCGGCGCGCGGTGGACAGATCCCATGGGGCATACCCGTCACCGATGGGAAGCGAAAGCAGCGAGGCCAGCAGCACGACCGCCTCTGGTTCGGCGAGCCCGAGGCCTACAAGCCCTTCCTCGACCCTGCCCAGGCGCACGGCCGGGGTCTGACTGTGGTCGAGCCCCAGCTTGCCACTGATCAGCTCGATAACCGGGTGGAACGGACTGTGGCTGTTGTACGGAGTGGCCCGCATACTGAGCAGCTCGGTCGCCGAGAATTGCACTTCGTCACGGAAGAGCTGTGCGAGCCGGGACTTGCCCATTCCCGGGTCGCCACGCACCAGGACGAAGTGGCTACACCCGGCACGGCTGTCCTCCCAAGCCTGCCCGAGGACGGATTGCTCGTATTCCCGGCCCACGAAGGGGCGCAGCGTGCCGGCGACCTCGACGCGTTCCCTCGACGGGCTCTCGCCCGTGACGAGCCAGAGCCGCATCGGATCGGAGACACCTTTGAGCCGCCACTCGCCGAGACACTTGCCGGTGAAGTAGCCTTCGACGATCTTCCAGGTCACCTCACTCACGACTAGCGTGCCAGGCTCCGCTTCCGACTGGATGCGAGCCGCGATGTTGGGTGTGTCCCCCAAGGCGATCTGATCTCTCCGATCGCCCGCGCCCACCGGGCCCACCAAGACACGCCCTGTGTGGGCGCCGAGGCGGACGTCAAGGGAAGTGTCGGACGCAATCCTGACGTTGTCGCGCACCGCCTCCACGCCCTTGAGGATGTCGAGCCCGCAGCGGACGGCTCGTTGCGCCTCGTCCTCGTGGGAGCGCGGATAGCCGAAGTACATCACTACGCCGTCGCCGAGATACTGGGCGACATGGCCTTCGTGGGCGAGTACCGCGTCCCCGCAGACCTTCTGACAGGAGACGATCAACTCCCTCAGATCCTCGGGATCGAGAAGCTGAGACAGCGCAGTCGCACCTACCATGTCGCAGAACAGCACGGTGAGCTGGCGGCGCTCGCCCCCAGCATCCTCCGCCCGGACCTTCTGTAGCCCGGCGCCGCAACCGCCACAGAACCTCGCCTCTGTGAGGTTCTCGAAGCAGCATGTCGGACATGCCTGGCCGAGCTGGGCGCCACAGTTACTGCAGAAGCGAAATGAGGCGGCGTTCTCGCTCCCGCAGCGGATGCAGATCACGAGGCGTCCCCGCCCTGCTCGTTAGGCTCCAAGATGCCCTCGGCTTGCGATGCACGACCTCGGTGCCGGCTCTTTACCCACGAGCGCAATTCTTCGTCGAGAATGGCGAGGGCGAGCTGGACTATGTCACCATCGCGGTCGTGGTCTGCCGTTGGTGGAGCCACTGTATCCCTCCTGGCCAGCGGACTTGTCTCCCACGAGGACTCCTCTCACACCGAGACTGTACTGCCTCTAGGGCAGTTCGGAGTTCCCGTTCGACGGTCTTGCGTCACCGAGGGCAATGGTTGCATTAAGCGATGGGCTCGGTACGCCTGTTCACCCAGAGCCAAACAGCAGTCCCTGCGACGCCCGGTTTGTTACGGTCTATCAAGGTGCCTGAGGTCTGCCTGCACACTTTAGTGCATGGCGAGCACACCCTCCGCCTAAGCGCAGCAACGGCGTCTCAATCACTGACGCGCGCTGCTCGGCGAACTGAGCTGGTGCCGACCAGACACCACCCGCTGTTGCCGCGCTGCGCGTGCCCAACCCTGGTCCCGCTCGGCGAGCTGGTCCGCATCGCCGGGTGTCGGTGGGCCACCGAGGGCCCGGCGGTAGCCACTAGCACCGCCAGTAATTCCTGCTCACATGATCACGATCTACGGCTGGAGTGACTAGACTGCCCTCATGGCCGCACACGGCCGGCCGGCCGCTGATGTGCTGGCCGAGATTCCGCTGTTCCAGGCGCTCAGCCAAGAGGGCATTGTGGCAGCCGCGCGCGCCGGTCTGTCCCGGATCTACGCTCCTGGACAGATCATCTGTCACCAGGGTGATCCCGGAGATCATCTTTACGCTGTGATCGAAGGGCTGGTGAAGATTGTTTTCACATCAGAGCGTGGCGACGAGATGGTGCTGAACATCCTCGGACCGGAGGAAATCTTCGGTGAGCTAGCGCTGCTCGACGGATCACCACGCTCCGCATCCGTAGTCTCGTTGAAGTCTACGTCGGTCTTCGTGTTGCCGAGGGGGCAGCTGCTAGAGCTGATGAGCGTCAATCCCGGACTTGCTGACGAGTTCCTTAAGTTAATCGGCAAGCTCGTTCGGAACCTCACGGAAAAGGCAGGTGACTTGGCGTACCTCGATCTCGCGGGCCGGCTGGCAAAACTTCTTCTGCAACTCTCCGCAATGCACGGCGACGTGCACGGCGTTGTTCTCGATAGCGGACTGACTCAAACCGACCTCGCCGGGATGATCGGCGCCTCACGTCCGGCCGTGAACCGGGCACTGCAGTCGCTCGCCGCACGTGGACTCATCGCGGTGCAAGGACGCACCATAGAGCTCCGCGATCTGGAGGCCCTGCGGAGACGGAGCCAAGTGTAAGCCCACGGGGGTGTCCCTGTGGTCTGCTGGTCAGCGGGAGCGTGAATTAATGGCAGTCCAACTCATATTCGGTGAGCCTGAGCCGCAGCTGCTGAAGGGCCCGCGCCCGGGTGGGCCCGATCCCGCCGGTCGGCATTCCGGCGGCGTGGGCCACCTCGGCGTAGGACCGGGGGTTGTCGGTGAACAGTGTCTGCAGCAAGGTCCGCCGACGAGGCGACAACTCACCGACGAGCTTCCACAGCGTCCGCGAGGTGTCGGCGTCGATAGCGCGCTGCTCGGGACCCACCGACGGATCGACAACAGTTTCGGGCGCTATTCCAATGGCACCTGAGGCAGGCTTGGCCTGGCGCAGGATATGCAAGCATTCGCGTCGGGCAGTGGTCGCCAGCCACCCACCCAGCCGCTCAGGAAACCGTACCCGATGAGCGTTTTCGGCTAGCCGCAGCCAGGTCATCTGCACTGCATCGAGCGTGTCGGCCTCCTGCAACCGAAAGGACCTCACCGTCGTGGACACGAGCTTTCCATACCGGCGGTAAACTTCTTCCCAGGCCGCGGGATCCCCGTCGCCAACCCATAACAACAGGTCCGCCACGCTGCTCGTGGCGCTGGCATGGTCATAGCTAGTGGTGATAGCGGTTGCCATCGTCATCACAGCTCCTTACGAGCTGGGAATTTTATTTTCGGAATTGGTCGATGCTGTAGTCGTTGTTCCAGGTTGACCGCAGACGTACCGAGCGATACTTGTAAATGCGGCGGGACGCGGGCATTCGACGTCCGGCAAACGTGCAGTCTCAGAGTGATAAGGTCTTTAGGTACATGTAAGGCTCCGTCTCGCCATAGGAGAACAATTCCTGGTCGATCAGGTTGCATAGACGATGGCGCATAAGTGACGCTTCCGCTGTGCCCGCGATGACAGTGCACCTGTTCTCTTCAGTACACGGCGCTCCAGACGGCAGCGGTGTTGAGGGCCCGGTAGGACCGCGCGAACAACCCGGCCGCGAGGTTGCCGAACTGATCAGCCGGAGTCGCTTGGCCCGCTGGCGCGGCTGAACCTGCGGCCGTTCAACCCGCTCTCCTACATCGTCGACGCTGAGCGCGCGCTGTTCGCCGGCCGGCTGCTGTCCGCGACCGTGGCCTGGGGATGGGTCGCAGCCCGGCTGACCGCCGCCACCGGGCTCACGATCGGGGTGCGGGCCGTTGTCCGCAGCGCCGACTGACCACCCCTGCGTCATTGCACGGCGCCGAAGACGTGACAAGGGCACAATCTAAGGGTGGTGATGGCGGCCGGGGCCACCGGTACGCCGGACGAGGAGGCTCGATATGCCCGATGGGCCGTTCGGTTCCGGGTTCAACCCGCTCGAGGATCTCGTCAGCCGGCTGGTCGGTGGACTCGAGGAGTCCCTCGGTGGGATCACCCGGACGGGCCCTTCGACGCAGCGGGTGGACCGCCACGGCCGAGATCTCACTGCGGCTGCCCGCGCCGGCGGCCTCGATCCGGTCATCGGGCGCGACGACGAGATCGAACAGGTTCTCGAGGTGCTCTCGCGACGGACCAAGAACAACCCAGTGCTGATCGGGGATCCTGGCGTTGGCAAGACAGCGATTGTCGAGGGCATCGCCCAGCGAATAGTCGAGGGCGCAGTCCCGGAGCCGTTGCGCAACCGGCGGTTGATCGCGCTCGACCTGGCCGGGATGGTGGCCGGCACCAAGTACCGCGGCGAGTTCGAGGAACGGCTCACGGCGGTGATCAACGAAGTCACCGCAGCTGCCCGCACAGTGGTGTTGTTCCTCGACGAGTTGCACACGGTGATCGGTGCCGGCGCAGGGGCGGAGGGCGGCGCGATGGACGCCGGCAGCATGCTCAAGCCCGCGCTGGCCAGGGGAGATCTGCAGCTGGTCGGCGCCACCACGGTCGACGAGTATCGCCGGCACATCGAGCGGGATCCGGCGCTGGAACGGCGGTTCCAGCCCATTCTGGTCGCCGAGCCGAGCGTTGAGGACACGGTCGCGATCCTGCGCGGCCTACGCAAGCGGTACGAGGTGCACCACCGGGTACGCATCACCGATGAGGCCACGGACGCCGCCGCGCGGCTGTCCGACCGTTACCTCTCCGACCGGTTCCTTCCGGACAAGGCGATCGACCTGATCGACCGGGCCAGCGCGCGGGTCCGAATCCGGGCCGAGGCCCCGAGTGAGGACACCCGGCCGCTCGAGCAGCGCGTCGAGCAGCTGACCCGGGCCAAGGACATCGCGGTGGACGCCGAGGACTACGAGCGCGCCGAAGCACTGACCCGGGAGCTCGACCTTGCGATTGTGGAGTTGGGCAGTGCCCGCGCCGGCCCGATGCGCCCGCCGGAGGTGGGGGCCGGCGATGTCGCGGACGTCGTCGCACGCAGCACCGGTATCCCGGTCGCGCAGCTCACCGAGGTCGAGCGGCACCGGCTGCTGCACCTCGAGGACCAGCTGTACCAACGGGTCGTCGGGCAGGACGAGGCGGTCGAGGCCGTTGCCGACGCGGTCCGGGCCGGCCGCGCCGGTCTCAACCATCCGGACCGGCCGGTCGGGTCGTTCCTGTTCCTCGGTCCCACCGGTGTCGGCAAGACCGAGCTGGCACGGGCGCTGGCGCAGGCGCTGTTCGGGGCGGAGCAGCGGCTCGTTCGCATCGACATGAGCGAATTTCAGGACAAGCACACGGTGTCGCGGCTCGTCGGCGCCCCGCCAGGCTATGTCGGCCATGACGAGCCCGGCCAGCTCACCGAGGCAGTCCGCCGCACCCCGTACACCGTGCTGCTGCTGGATGAGATCGAGAAGGCGCACGTCGACGTCTCCAACATCCTGTTGCAGGTGCTCGACACCGGACGGCTCACCGACGCCCGGGGCCGGATCGCGAACTTCGCCAACACTGTGATCATCATGACCAGCAACCTTGGTGCCGACCAACTGCTGGCTGCCACCAGCGCCGGGCGATCAGTCGAGGACGTGCGGGAAACACTGATGGCTAGCGTGCGGCGGCACTTCCGGCCGGAGTTCCTCAACCGGATCGACGACGTCGTCCTGTTCCGCGGTCTCGATCGGCCGCGGCTTCGAACGATCACCGGGCTACTCCTGGAGCAGACCCGGCAGCGGCTGCACGCGCGGGGCATCACCCTGCACTTGGACGACGACGCCATCGACTGGATCGTCGACCGTGGCCACCAGCCCGAATTCGGGGCTCGACCGCTACGCAGGGTCATCGGACGGGAACTGGACCGGAAGCTGTCCCACATGTTGCTCGCCGGCGACCTCAGCGATGGCCAGGGCGTCCGTGGCAGCGTCGTCGGGGACCGGCTGGAGCTCACTGTCATCGATCCGCAGCAGCCGTTGAGCTGAGCGCGCGATACCGTCGTCTCGTGCCACCTCAGCCGATGATCGCGCCGTCCCTGCTGTCCGCTGACTTCGCCCGGCTCGCCGACGAGGCGAACGCGGTACCAGGTGCCGACTGGTTGCATGTCGACGTGATGGACGGGCACTTCGTGCCCAACCTCACCTTTGGCCTGCCCGTCGTGGAGAGCCTGATGAAGTACACCGACCTCCCGATGGACTGCCACCTCATGATCGAGAATCCGGATCGGTGGGCGATCGGGTACGCCGAAGTGGGTTGCTACAACGTCACGGTGCACGCCGAGGCCGCGCAGGATCCGGTGAAGCTGGCGAAGGATCTGCGCGCGGCCGGTGCCAAGGCCGGCCTTTCGGTCAAACCCAAGACCCCGCTGGCACCCTGGGTGGAGGTGTTGCGCCACTACGACACCTTGCTGGTGATGAGCGTGGAGCCCGGCGTCGGTGGGCAGTCGTTCATCCCTGAGGTGCTGGACAAGGTGCGCACCGCCCGGCGGTTGGTGGACACCGGGCACCTCACCGTCCTGGTGGAGATCGACGGGGGGATCAACGCCGACACCATCGAAGCCGCCGCCGAGGCCGGGGTTGATTGTTTCGTCGCCGGCTCGGCGGTGTACGGGGCGGACGATCCAGCGCAGGCTGTGGAGTCGTTACGTGCCCAGGCCCGAGCGTGTGGCGGTCGTTGAGCCGCAACCTCGGGAGGGTCGAGCCGTGTTCACCGGCATCGTCGAGGAACTCGGGGAGCTCATCGGGCGTGACGAGCGGCCCGACGCGGCGCGGTTTGCCATCCGAGGGTCACTGACCAGTTCGGATGCGCGACCCGGGGGTTCGATCGCGGTCAACGGGGTGTGCCTGACTGTGGTCGACGTCGATGAGGACGTGTTCACCGCCGATGTGATCGGGGAGACGCTGCGTCGCTCCAACCTGGGTCCGGCCCGAGCCGGGGACCGGCTGAACCTTGAGCGGGCGGCGAGGTTGGGCGATCGGCTGGGCGGGCACCTGGTGCAGGGACACGTCGATGGCACCGGGACGGTGCTGTCCCGTACCGCGTCGCAGGCCGCAGCCCCGTGGGAGCTGCTCCGAATCGGAATGCCCGCCGGACTCGCCCGCTACGTGGTGGAGAAGGGATCCATCACCGTGGACGGGGTGTCGCTGACCGTGATCGACGCAGGTGTCACCGACTTCTCGGTGGGGCTCATCCCTACCACCCGAGAGCTCACGACCCTCGGCCTGCGACGTCCTGGCGAGCTGGTGAACCTTGAGGTCGATGTCATTGCCAAATACGTCGACCGCATGGTGTCGGGTTATCCTGCGCCCGACCAGCGATAGTCAGCAGGGGCCGGAAACCCGGGCTCCGGTGTCGCGGCTAGCCCGGCATTCGAACGCAGCGCACGCAGACCTGGTCAGGGTCGGGGGGGTTGCCGGGCAGCGCGGGACCCCGATTTCGTAGTGCCCGCACCGGACGGAACACCACGCCGCATTGCGCGTGCACCCTGCCGTCGTCGCGCAACGTGCCCCGATGAGTGTCACGATCAGCCGTACTGCGCAAGTACCAATGCAATTGCGCCACCCCCCGCGGTGATCAACGATGCCGGGCGATCTACCGTCACGGGTGGTCAACTCATGGGGTGAAATTCCCCAACCGCTCTTGCGGATCATAGCGGAATCTCAGGACAGTAACGAACGTCACGACGGATGCGACACATCGGACCTGATCACGCCCTCCGTGCGCATAGCGTCGATACTTGTGTCCGCCGATGAGCCGCTGTTGTCCTCCGGCGAGGTCGCGCGACGACTTGGCGTGACTCCGCGAGCAGTGGGGCGATGGGTGAGTCGAGGGCTTCTCATCCCGGCGGTGACCACACCCGGGGGCCGGCATCGGTTCCGCTGGTCGGAGGTCATGGAGCAGCTGCGCCGGCCTGCGGACGATTAGTCGACGGTTGGCCTGCCCACATTCTGGCTCCGGTAGCCGTGCACCTGCGTTATAGATAGTGGGTAGATGGTGGCCGGGAGGAGGATCACGATGACCGAGCGCGCCTTTGCCGGTATCGATCGGGCGGTCGCCGATGTGGCGGCCGGACGCCCGGTGATCGTGGTGGACGACGAGGACCGGGAGAACGAGGGCGATCTGATCTTCGCCGCGGCCTGGGCCACTCCCGAGCTGCTGGCGTTCACGGTCCGGTACACCTCGGGCTACATCTGCGTGGCGCTGACCGGGCAGGACTGCGACCGGTTGGACCTGCCACCGATGTACCACACCAATCAGGACAAGCGGGGCACCGCGTACACCGTGACGGTGGACGCACGCGAAGGCGTGACGACCGGAATCTCGGCGGCGGACCGGTCTCGTACCATCAGGCTGCTGGCAGACCCGGACGCTAAATCGGTCGACTTCGTCCGCCCGGGACACGTTGTGCCGTTGCGGGCCAAGGACGGCGGGGTGCTGCGCCGCGCCGGGCACACCGAGGCCGGAGTAGACCTGGCCCGGCTGGCCGGGCTACCGCCGGCCGGGGCGTTGTGTGAGATCGTCTCGATCAAGGATCCCGGCGAGATGGCCCGTCGCGACGAGCTGGAGGTCTTTGCCGCCGAGCACGACCTGGCGCTCATCACCATCGCGGATCTCATCGCCTACCGGCGGCGGTTCGAGAAACAGGTACAGCGGGTGGCGAAGGCCCGGATCCCCACCGTGCACGGGGAATTCACCGCGATCGGGTTCGACTCGGTGATCGACGGCATCGAGCACATTGCGCTGATCACGGGCGAGATCGGGGACGGCACCGACGTGCTGGTCCGGGTGCACTCGGAATGCCTCACCGGCGACGTGTTCGGCTCGCTGCGTTGTGACTGTGGCCCGCAGCTGGACGCGGCCTTGGCCGCCATCGCTGCCGAGGGCCGCGGGGTGGTGCTCTACGTGCGGGGTCACGAGGGCCGCGGCATCGGACTGATGCACAAACTGCAGGCCTACCAGCTGCAGGACGCCGGTGCCGACACCATCGACGCCAACCTGGCTCTGGGCATGCCCGCCGACGCACGCGACTACGGCACCGGGTCGCAGATCCTGGTTGATCTGGGAGTGCGGTCGATGCGGCTGCTCACCAACAACCCGGCCAAGCGAGCCGGCCTGGAAGGTTACGGTCTGGCCATCACCGGGAGGGTCCCGCTGCCTATCCGGCCCAATCCGGAAAATCTGCGCTACCTGCGCACCAAACGTGACCGGATGGGCCATCACCTCGACGGATTGGATCCCACCGCCCCGATGCCCATCGACTGGACCCGACCATGAGCGGAACCGGCCAGCCCGCACTGGTGGTACCACACTGCGCGGAACTGCGATTGGGCATCGCCGCGACCCGTTGGCACGAGCGCATCACCACCGCGCTGCTGGACCGGGCCAGTGCCGCCGCTACCCAGGCCGGGATTCCCGAGCCCACGGTGGTGCGGGTGCCCGGCGCCGTCGAGCTTCCCGTGGTGTGCCAGGAATTGGCCCGGGCGCACGATGCCGTACTCGCGCTCGGCGTGGTGATCCGCGGTGGCACTCCGCATTTCGAGTACGTCTGCGATGCGGTCACCGCTGGGCTCACGAGGGTCGCGCTGGACGAGGGGACTGTGGTGGCCAACGGCGTGCTTACCTGCGATACCGAAGAGCAGGCCCTGGACCGTTGCGGGCTGCCCTCCTCCGCGGAGGACAAAGGTTTCCAGGCCTGCATCGCCGCGTTGGAGACGGCCCTGGTGTTGCGCGGGCTGCGCCGGGCGAGGCGGGGCTCGCCATGACCACCACGGTGTTCGAGGCCCGGCCTCGCAAGGCCCGCCGGGTGGCAATCGCCGCCGCCGTGTTGTTGGTCGCGGTTTTCTCGGTTGTTGCGGTGCTGCTGCGGCAGACGCCTACCGGTGTCTACTTCCAGGCCTCCGATCAAGTGGCCATGGTGGTGTTGGGGTTGCTGCTGGGCGGCGCGGCCCTGCTGTTCGCCCGGCCCCGGGTCCGCGCCAGCGCCGAGGGCGTGGAGGTGCGCAACGTGCTCACGACTCGCACGGTGCCCTGGGCGCTAGTACTGCGGGTGTCCTTCCCCGACGGCGCCTCGTGGGCCCGACTTGAGATTCCCGACGATGAGTACATCACGGTGATGGCCATCCAGGCTGCCGATGGCCGGCACGCAGTGCAGGCCATCCGCGACCTGCGCGTGGTGCACGCCGAGCACACCGCGCGCCACGGTACCGCTGGCCCGGACCTCTAACCAGCGGCGCAGGTAGCCGCCAGCGTCACGCTGCGCCTTCGCTGCCAGCAACCGAATTCCAGCAGGGTTAGCGGTTTCGAATGACCGCCAACAATTCGGTTGAGCTTGCCGCGCAAACCGTCTTTGCGATGCGCTCACAGCTGCGTGACGATGAGGTTCTTTCCGCTGCGCTCAGCTAAGACCGTGATGTCGCCAGGATACCCGGGCCGAACCGACCCGAGACATCACAGTTGTGCCGGCGGTGGGATTCGAACCCACACTGGCGGACTCCTAAGGCCCGTGCCTCTGCCGTTGGGCTACGCCGGCTTGCGGTGACGGGTGCACCAGGTGAGCAGGATACGGCGTCAGACTCCGAGGTCTTTGCGCAGCTTGGCGACGTGGCCGGTGGCGCGGACGTTGTACAGCGCCTTGTCGATGCGGCCTTGCGGATCGATCACGAACGTGGACCGGATGACGCCGGTGACCGTCCGGCCGTACATCTGCTTCTCGCCGTAGGCGCCGTAAGCGGTGAGCACTGCACGATCCTCATCGGATAGCAACGGGAAGTGCAGACCCTGCGTGTCGCGGAATTTTGCCAGCTTCGCCGGCGGATCCGGTGAGACGCCGAGGATTGCGAATCCGGCCGTGTCCAGCTCGGTGAGGTTGTCCCGCAAGTCGCAGGCCTGCTTGGTGCAGCCGGGAGTGCCGGCCGCCGGGTAGAAGTAGACCACCACGGATCGACCGCGGTAGTCCGACAGCGTGACGGGCTTGCCGTCGGCGTCGGGCAGGGTGAACTCTGGGGCGGTGTCGCCGGGGGACAGCCGGACGTTGTCGGTCACGAGATCGCACGGTACCGCTCGAATGGGGCGGCTTCGCCACCTGGTTACACCCTGACTACGGTGTCCCGGACTACCCCGCGAGGAGGACTCATGGCCCGCGACGCCGACACCATCGAACGCGAAATCGAGCAGGCCCGTGATGCACTGGCCGCGACGCTCGACGAGCTCAGTACCCGCCCTAAGCGCGCAATCGAGGCCGGCAAGGAGCAGGTGGAGACCACCATGGCCGACCCGAGAGTGCGGTACACGCTGCTCGGCCTCGGTGCGCTCATCGTGCTGGTGATTCTGCGCAAGCTTTTCCGCTGAGTTCCAGGGCCACCACCGCGAAGGACTCACCGTCGAGTTGCACGGTGTCCTGCGCTGTGGTGGCGTCCCCGGACGAAAGCAAAACCTGAATGGGCTGATCGCCCAGCGCAATGGTCGCCGGCTGGGCACTCAGGTTCACCACCACCCGTAGCGGGCCGCGGTGCAGCACCAGCGTGCGGGCCTGCTCATCCACGTCCACAATAAGGGCGTCCAGCCGGGGATCGGACAGCTCCGGGCGGCGCTTGCGTAGCGCGACCAGGTCCCGGTAGAGGCGAAGCAAGCCGGCGTGCGGCTCCGTGCCGGGCTCCGACCAGTCCAGCAGGGAGCGTCGGAAAGTCTTCTCATCGTTCGGGTCGGGGACATCCGTTTCGTCCCACCCGTGCTCGGCGAACTCGGCGTAACGCCCGCGGCGGGTGGCCTCCCGCACCTCCACATCGGGCATGAACGAGAAGAATTGAAAAGGCGTGCGTGCGCCCCACTCCTCACCCATGAAGATCATCGGCGTGTACGGGGAGCACAGCACCAGCGCCGCGCCGCAGGCCAGCAGCCCGGGGGACAGGCTGGCCGAAATCCGGTCGCCGGTGGCGCGGTTGCCCACCTGATCGTGGTTCTGCAGGTAAGTGACGAACTTCCAGCCGGGCAAGTGCGCGGTGTCCACCGGGCGACCGTGGGTGCGCTGCCGGAAGATCGACCAGCGCCCGTCGTGGAAAAACGCACCGCGCAGGGTGCGAGCCAGGTCGGGCAGCGCACCGAAGTCGGCGTAGTAGCCCTGCCGTTCGCCGGTCAGTGTGGCGTGCAGGCAGTGGTGGACGTCGTCGTCCCACTGCGCGGTCAGCCCGTAGCCCCCGGCCACCCGCGGGGTGACCAGCCGGGGGTTGTTGAGGTCCGATTCGGCGATCAGCGACAGCGGTCGTCGGAGGTGTACGGCCAGCGTGTCCACCTCGGCTGCCAATTCCTCCAGCAAGTGGGTGGCGCGGGTGTCGCGCAGAGCGTGCACGGCGTCCAGCCGTAATCCGTCCAGGTGGTAATCACGCAGCCACTCCAGTGTGTTGTCGATGACGTAGCGGCGTACCTCGTCGGAGTGCGGGCCGTCCAGGTTGAGCGTCGGGCCCCAGATGGTGCGGCCGGCGAAGTAAGGGCCGAAGCGGTCCAGGTAAGCCCCGGATGGGCCGAGGTGGTTGTGCACGACGTCGAGGACCACGCCCAGCCCGTGGGCGTGGCAGGCGTCGACGAAGCGTTTGAATGCGTCGGGCCCACCGTAGTTCTCGGTGACGGCATACCAGCCAACTCCGTCGTAGCCCCAGTTCCGGGGGCCGTCGACGGCGTTGACCGGCATCACCTCGACCAGATCGATGCCCAGCTCGACGAGGTGGTCGAGGCGCTCGATCGCGGAGTCGAAGGTGCCGCCAGGGGTGAACGTCCCGATGTGCAGCTCGTAGAGCACGCTGCCGGCCAGCGCGCGGCCGGTCCAGCGCTGATCAGTCCATTCGAATGCACCGTGGCCGTAGACCCGCGACGGTGCGTGCACCCCATCGGGCTGCCACCGGGATCGGGGGTCGGGTAGCGCGGGGTCCTCCTCGTCCAGCCGGAACGCGTAGTCGCTGCCCGCTCCAGCGCTGGGCACGGCCGCGCACCACCAGCCGTCGACCGTCCGGGCCAGCTCGTACTCGGCGCCATCCACCACGACCCGAACCCGTTGCCGCTGCGGGGCCCACACCGTGAAGTCCATGAGCATCGATCTTGTCAGGGTTGTGCGGCATTGTCCTGGCCATGACCAAAGCAACGGGGCAGCCGCACGCTGGCTCGGTCAGCCACCGAGCAGCAGGGCGACCGGGTATCGGGCGAGCAGGTCGGCCAGCGGCACGCCACGCGACGCCGACAAGCCGGTGAACGCGTCAGTCCAGGAACCCTCGGGCAGCGGTAGCACCGTCTCGTCCCAGCCGCCCCTGGCGGCCAGCCCGACCGGTAGCCGGGTAGCGACTGCGACGACTCCGTTGCGAGCGAACGTGACGGCGTGCGACGCGGCCGGCCCGGTGGCGCGCAGTGGGGTGTAACCGGTGAATCGCTCGGGATGGTCGCGGCGGGCGCGCAGGGTGCGTGACACCACGAGTAGCTTGGCCGCACCGGAGTCGTCTATCTCGGGCAGCCAGCCGCGGTCGATCCGAGCCAGCAGGTCGGCGCGGGCCGTGAAGTCCACCGGGCGCCGGTTGTCCGGATCGACCAGCGAGAGGTCCCACAACTCGCCACCCTGGTAGGTGTCCGGTACACCAGGCATCGCGAGCTGCACCACCGCCGCGGCCAGCGAGTTCGACCGTCCCGGCGGGATGGTTCGGGCTGCCGCCCTGGCCACCGCGGAGCGCAGTGCGGGGTCATCCAGGGCAGCGTCGGCTACAGCATGCATGGCCGTCTCGAATGCCTCGTCCGGATCGGTCCAGCTGGTGTGGGTCCGCGCCTCCCTGATGGCTTTCTCCAGGTAGGCGCGCAGCCGGTCGGGCGGCAGTGGCCACGCCCCGACCAGGGTCTGCCAGAGCAGGTGGCCGAGAGCCGGGTCGGGGACGGCCGCGCCCGCCGCCTCCGCCAGCTCGGTGAATTCCCGGACGGTGCCCGCCCACCAGCCTGGTAGTTCGGAAAGCACCGCCAGCCGGGCCCGCACATCGGCGGAGCGCTTGGTGTCGTGGGTGGACAGCGTGGTCATCCCATCCGGGGCGATCTGCTCGCGGTGCATCAAAGCGGCGTGGAAGGCATCGAGGTCGAGCCCAAAGCGGTTCGGATCCCCGCCCACCTCGTTGAGCGCGACGAACCGGGTCCAGCGGTAGTAAGCGGTGTCCTCCACGCTCTTGGCCATCACCGCACCGGAGGTCTGCTGGAACCGGACGGCGAGCTCGTCATGCGGATTCCGCAGCCGCGAGGAGAGCGCCCTCAGCGATGCGTCCAGCTCGGGGCGCCGGCGCCGGGCAGCCGCCAGTGCCGCG
Organism: Pseudonocardiaceae bacterium; assembly: GCA_050699875.1. Classification (GTDB taxonomy): domain Bacteria; phylum Actinomycetota; class Actinomycetes; order Mycobacteriales; family Pseudonocardiaceae. The sequence goes on along the minus strand of JBOHFX010000127.1, from coordinate 145 downwards.
TCCAGATGCTCGATCCCCTGCGAGGACAAGTAGGAGCGGTAGACTGGGAAGCAGGCGAGGACCTCGGCCAGCCCGTCCGCCGCGTCGGGGACATCGGGGGCCAGCGCGGCAAGGCGGCGCAACTCGGCACCGAGCATGCCGGTGG
>JBOHFX010000126.1:0-13614 GCA_050699875.1 Pseudonocardiaceae bacterium | reverse complement strand
GTCCAGCCGCGGACGTCGGCCGCCTGCACTATGTCGAGGCGGGGACGATAGCGGAGGTACTGGCCGAGGTCGACGCGGGCAGAGTGGACCTGGCGATCCTCGACGGTGAGGCGCAGCCCACGGGCGGGATGGGACTATCTCGGCAGCTCAAGAACGAGATCGCGAAATGTCCGCCGGTGATCGTTTCGGTGCAGCGCAGGGACGACCGCTGGTTGGCGGTATGGTCGCAGGCCGATGCGGTGATCGTGCACCCGCTGGATCCTCTGGCCGCCGCGGAGACCGTGGCCGAGGTGCTGCGCTCACACCCGTCGCACGCGGCGAAGGGTTGAGGTCGAGCAGCGTGGTGGCGCCGACCCGGTCCCGGAACTGGCCAGCTCTGCTCACTCGGCTGATCGCCGGAACGGATCTCGACGCCCAAGACACGACGTGGGCCATGGACCAGGTGATGTCCGGTGCGGCCACGCATGCTCAGCTGGCTGCATTCGTCGTGGCACTACGGGTCAAGGGCGAAACTCCGGCCGAAATCGCCGGCCTTGCAGCCGGCATGCTTTCGCACGCCCGCCGGGTGCAGGTGCCGCAGCGGGCAGTCGATGTGGTTGGCACCGGAGGTGACCAAGCTCACACGGTCAACATCTCCACTATGGCCGCGTTGGTGACGGCCGCCGCTGGTGCGCCGGTGGTCAAGCACGGCAACCGCGCCGCCTCCTCGCAATGCGGCACCGCGGACGTCCTCGAGGCACTTGGTGTGGCGATCGATCTCGGTCCGCAGCAGGTGGCACAGTGCGTCGCTGAGACGGGAATCGGGTTCTGCTTCGCACCCGTATTTCACCCGGCGATGCGGCACGCGGGTGGGGTTCGTCGGGAGATCGGGATACCCACGGCGTTCAACTTCCTCGGTCCACTCACCAACCCGGCGCAGCCGGCTGCAGGGTTGGTGGGCTGTGCGGATCTACGGATGGCACCGGTGATGGCCCAGGTGCTCGCCGACCGCGGAGCCGTTGCACTGGTTGTTCGCGGCGACGACGGCCTCGACGAGATCACCACCACGACCACTACCTCGGTGTGGGTGGTAGCCGGCGGCACGGTGCGGCATGACCAGGTGGACCCGGCGGCGTTGGATGTCCCGACGGCTCGCCGGGAAGACCTGCGCGGCGGCGATGCGACGAGTAACGCCGAGGTGGTGCTGCGCCTGCTCGCCGGCGATCCGGGCCCGGTGCGTGACGCCGTGCTGCTCAACGCCGCCGCCGCGCTGGTCGCCCACCGCGGCCCGACCAGCGATTTGACCGCCGACCTCCGCGGAATGGCCGAGCGTGTCGCCGAGGCTGTCGACTCCGGCGCTGCGGCCGCGCTGCTCAAGCGCTGGAGAAAGCTGACCACCGAGCTATCCGCGACATCGCGCTGATCTGGTTGAGCCACCGACTCGCGGCTCGTCACTGACTGTGCCAGTTGCGGGCGGACGATGTATACGATGAGTAATCGAAATCGGGAACGTTCCACTGCTGGGTGGCGTGTCGCGCCGTACGGGTGAAGATCCGCGCCCGCGTGTCCGGGCCGCCGTTACGCCCAATACGGGGGGATCTCCCGCTACCAGTCAGGCAGCCGGACGTTGACGTCCGAGAACGGAGACAGTCGCGGGTGGTGTCACATCGTCAGAAGCGCGTCCTTCGGACCGTGGCGGCTGGCGTTGCCTTCGCTGCCGTGCTGAGCATGCCGCCAGCGCTCGCGGTCGCCGATCCAGGCCCTGCTCCCGCTCCTGAGCCTGCCGGGACGGTTGCTGAAGTTCGGGTGCTGAGCCGTCAGGCCGAGATGATCACCGAGCAGTGGAAGCTGGCTACGGATCGGCTGCAGGCCCGTCAGGAAGATGCCGACCGGGCGCGCCGTGACGTTGCCGCCGCGACGGCCACCGCCGACGAGGCCCGCGCCGCTCAGAGCGCGTTCCGGGCTCAGGTTGATCAGTTGACCAGCGCCACCTTCGAGGGCGTCCGGATCAGCAGTCTGACCGCGATGCTGATCAGCGACTCGCCTGAACATTTCATGGACCAGATGTCCGCCCTGGATGTGCTGGCGGTGAGCAGCAAGTCCGCAATGAACAAGCTCGCGGCCGCCGTGGGACGCGCCGAGCAGGCGGAACTCGTTGCCACCGACGCCGAGACGCGAGCGGCCGTCGCCGAACTCGACGCCGCCCGGATCGCCGGTGATGTGGCCAAGGCCCGCCTTGAGATGGGCCGCCAGATCGGTCTGGTGCAGGAACGTCTGGGCAAGCTCACCGCCGACGAGTTCGCCCAGTACGCATCCGAAGGCTTCACCGACTACCCGCTCGAGATCGCCGGTGACACGGTGGGGATCAGGGCCGTGCGGGCGGCGCTGACTCGACAGGGCGCACCGTATATCTGGGGCGCTGAGGGGCCGAACACCTTCGACTGCTCCGGCCTTGTCCTGTGGGCATATCGCCTTGCCGGGGTGAACCTACCGAGGGTGAGTTTCGACCAGGCGAGGGTGGGCACCGCCGTCACCTCGGGGTTGCTGCCGGGCGACCTCATCGCACTGTACTGGCCAATCAGCCACATCGGACTCTACGTGGGTAACGGACTCTATCTGCATGCGCCACAAAGCGGCGATGTGGTCAAGGTCGCCAGGGTTCCTTGGGGTGACGTTACGGCGGTCCGCCGGATCGGATGATCCAACTCTCCTGACCCATGCCGGAGCCACCCGCAACATGATGCGCCGGACTGAATCGACTGCCCGAACTGTCAGTGTCGCGTCCTAGTGTTCGCCGTGACGAGGTCACGAGTGGACAGGAGCGCGACATGGTAATCGATTGTGATCGATGCGAGGTGCGTGGCGACGCCTGCCAGGACTGTGTCATCACAGTGCTGCTAGGAGCGCCGCCGAGCGGCGTCGAGTTGGATAGTGCCGAACGACGAGCGCTCCATGCCCTGGCTGACGCCGGCTTGGTGCCCCACCTGCAACTGGTGAATCGCTGCCGCCACGAAACAACGCGGGTGGGGGCCGACATCGGCGTCTACCCGCACGACGACGCCGAGCGGGCAGCGACTGACGGTGAGCGGCCGATACGGCACGTGAGCTGATCGGTGCGGCCGAACGCTACTCGCCATGCGGCGACGCCCATCGTTTTATGAGGGCACCTTGCCCCATTACTGGCGCGTCGATGGTGACAGTGTCGGTGACCTTTCGTAATCTTCCCGAGACCTCGCGGCAGGTGCCTCCCAGACGGGGCGGCAACGCAGGTCGCTGCCAAACGGCTGCATCGTTGAGCCGAGCCGGGAGCACTCCACCAGCTAGACCCGGTAGGCGGTTTCAGGGAAGGAGACGGCCGCGACGTGTCGTCGCATCGTCTGAAGCGCGGTGTTCTGAGGCCCGACGTTCTCCAGCACGGTGTTGTCAAGCGCGGCGGTGTCAAGCGCGGCGTTTCGGCTGCGATGATCTCCGTCACCATGGCTGCTCTGGTGACATTGACGCCTACCGCGGCTGCCGCCGACCCGGAACCGCCCGAAGATGCCCCCGACGCCACGCGACAGCTTGCCGAACTGAATCACCAGGCTGAGGTGCTCACCGAACAGTGGCACTACGCCCGCGACCAGGTGGATGCTCGCCGTGCCGACCTCGAACAGGCCAGGGCCGACGCCAGCGCTGCCGCGGCGGCCGCGGAACACGCCAGGGTGGTCCAGGGTCAGTACCGCGGGCAAGTCGACCGGCTGACCAACGCCTCCTTCCAAGGCGCACGACTCAGCCAGCTGTCCGCCCTACTGGCCAGTGGCTCCCCCGAGGACTTCCTCGAACAGATGTCGGCGCTGGACGTGCTCGCAGTGGACAACAAGCAGGCTCTGGACCGGCTCACCGGCGCCGTTGCGCAAGCCCAGCAGGCACAGCAATCGACTACCGATGCCGTCGCGCGGGCCGGCCAGGCCGAACGCGACGCGGCACGGCTGGCGGGCGACCTCACCCGTTCCCGGGCTGAGATGGACCGTCAGATTCAGGTCGTCACCCAGCGCCTTGCAGAGCTGACACGCGAGGAGCGCACCGCCTACACGTCCGGCGGTAAAATCGACTTTTCGATCAATCTGCCCGGCAGCGGTACCGCGGTCCGAGCGGCCCGCGCTGCGCTGAGCAGGCAGGGCTCAACCTATGTCTGGGGTGCCGAGGGCCCGATTACGTTCGACTGCTCAGGGCTGGTGAAGTGGGCCTTCGAGCAGGCCGGAATGTCAGGAGTGCCGCATTCGTCGCAGGCGCAGGCGCGAATGGGTCGTAGCGTTAGCCGGTCGCAGCTGCAGGCAGGCGATCTCATCGCGCTGTACTCCCCAGTCAGCCACATCGGCATCTACGTCGGTGACGGCTTGTACGTGCACGCGCCACAGAGCGGCGACGTGGTGAAGGTGGTCATGGTGCCGTGGCACCGAGTCACCGCGATGAGTCGGATCGTCTGAGCGCGTCACCCGTCCGACCGGGTGTGCTCACGGCTACCCTCCGGCGGTGTCCCGGATCCTGCTGGTGACCAATGACTTCCCACCCCGTCCTGGTGGGATCCAGGCTTACCTGCACCAGCTGGCTCTGCTGCTGCCTGCAGGGCAAGTCACGGTCTTCGCACCGGCCTCGCCGGAAGCGGCGGCCTTCGATTCGCGGATGCCGTTGCCGATCGTCCGGTATCCCAGCCCCCTCCTGCTTCCCACGCCGGCAGTCCTGCGCCGGGCCGCAGGCCTGTTGCGAGAACTGCGTTGCGAAACTGCGTGGTTCGGCGCTGCGGCCCCGTTGGCGCTGCTGGGTCCGGCGTTGCGTCGCGCTGGGGCAGGACGGATCGTGGCCAGCAGCCACGGTCACGAGGTGGGCTGGTCGATGCTGCCTCCTGGTCGAATGGCACTGCGACGGATCGGCACGGATGCTGACGTGATCACTGCAGTGAGCCAGTACACCCGCCGCCGCGTGGCCTCAGCGTTCGGCCCCCAGGCCCGCCTTGAACTACTTCCGCCCGGCGTTGACTGCGCAGCGTTCCGCCCGGATCCCGGCGCGCGGGCGGAGATCCGGCGACGCCACCGGCTGGGGGATGGCCCGGTAGTGCTGTGCGTGTCCCGGCTGGTGGCCCGCAAGGGGCAGGACACGCTGGTGCGGGCGTTACCGGCGATCCGCCGGCAGGTACCAGGGGCCACCCTGCTGCTCGTCGGAGACGGGCCCAAGCGGGTAGCCCTGTACCGGCTTGCGAAGTCATGCGGTGTTGCCGGCGCCGTGGTGTGTACCGGACCAGTGCCGTGGTCTGAGCTGCCGGCGTACTACGCTGCGGGCGACGTCTTCGCAATGCCCTGCCGGACTCGTGGCCACGGGTTGGACGTCGAGGGATTCGGTCTGGTGTTTCTCGAGGCCGCCGCGACCGGATTGCCGGTGGTGGCAGGCAACGCCGGCGGCGCGAGGGAGACGGTCCGCGTTGGCGACACCGGGGACCTGGTGAACGGCCGTGACGTGGCAGCGGTGGCGCGAACGGTCGCGACGTTGCTCGCTGACCCTGAACGCGCCGCAGCGATGGGTCGGCGCGGGCGCCGCTGGATGCTGCAGGAATGGAGTTGGGATGGCCGCCGGCAGCAGGCCTGCGACCTGCTGCTGGGCGGCTCGTGAGTGGGGAACAGTGCTATCACACTGTTCCCCACTCACCGCGCGTACAGCGCCTCAATCTCGGCGGCGAATTCCTCGGCCACTGCGGCGCGTTTGACCTTGAGGCTCGGGGTGAGTTGGCCACCCGCCTCCGTGAAGTCGACCGGCAAGATCCGAAACTTTCGAATTATCTCAGCCTTCGAGACGGTCTTGTTGGCGGCGTCCACCGCGCGTTGTATCTCGGCGCGTAGGTCGCCATCGTCGGCCAGGTCGCCGGCGCAGCTGCCCGCCGGCTTGCCGTGCGTGGCATTCCATGCCGGCAGGGCATCGGCGTCCAGCGTGATCAAGGCGGCGATGAAGGGCAGGTTGTCGCCGACCACCATGCATTGACTGATCAGCCGGTGGGCCCGGATCTGGTCCTCCAGCGCGGTCGGGGAGACGTTCTTGCCACCCGCTGTGACAATGATCTCCTTCTTACGGCCGGTGATCCGCAGGAAGCCGTCCTGGTCCAACTCGCCGAGGTCACCGGTGTGCAACCAGCCGTCAACGAGGGTGTCCTCGGTGGCCTGCTCGTTGTGCCAGTACCGACGCAATACACCGGGACTCTTGATCAGCACCTCGCCGTCATCACCGATCTTGATGGTCACACCGGGCAACGGTTGACCCACGGTGCCGATCTTGGCGCGCTTCTCGGTGTTCACGGTGGCGGGCGCACTGGTCTCGGTCAACCCGTAGCCCTCCAACACCTGCATCCCGACGCCGCGGAAGAAGTGCCCGAGCCGCTCGCCCAGCGGGGCGCCACCGGAGATCGCCGCGACGCACCGACCGCCGAGCGCTGCCCGCAGCTTGGAGTAGACCAGCTGGTCGAACAGGGCATGCTTGGCTCGTAGGACAAGCCCAGCCCCGCCGTTGTCTTGGGCCCGGCTCCACTCGACGGCGGTGGCGTCGGCGATATCGAAGATGCGGCCTTTGCCTTGGGCGTGAGCCTTCTGCTTGGCCGAGTTGTACACCTTCTCGAACACTCGAGGCACCGCCAGCACGAACGTTGGCCGGAATTCGGCCAGCTCGTTGGCCAGGTTCTTCACATCCGGGGTGTGCCCGAGAGTGATCTGCTTGTACACGCAGCAACACTGGACGATTCGGGCGAGTACGTGTGCCAGTGGGATGAACAACAACACCGAGTTGTCCGGCTGCATCAGGTCGGGGAACTCACCCACGGCCGACCTGGTCACGGCGAGCAGGTTGCGGTGGGTGATCTCGCAGCCCTTGGGTCGTCCGGTGGTTCCCGAGGTGTAGATCAGCGTCGCGAGGTCCTCGGCGCCCACCTTGGCGGCGCGCTCGATTACAGCCTCGTCGCTGATCTCGGCGCCCAGCTCAGTGAGCTCGTCGATGGCCGCAGCCGGGCCTCCGGTGTTCGTCGCCGGCTCGATCTGCCAGACCAGATCAAGCTCGTCCAGCCGATCAACCAGCCCCTGAATCACCTCGTGGTGTGCGGTGGTCTCGACCACGATCGCCTTGGCGCCGGAATCCGAGAGGATCCACTCCACCTGTGCCGGCGAGGATGTGTCGTAAACCGGCACCGTCGATCCGCCGGCGGCCCAGATCGCGTAGTCCAGCACAGTCCACTCGTAGCGGGTTCTGGACAGCAGCGCGATCCGGTCTCCACACTCAATGCCCGCTGCGATGAGGCCCTTGGCCGCTGCGGTTACGTGGTTGGCGAATTCTCTCGCCGTGACGTCCAGCCAGCCGCCATCGATCCGGCGGCGGAAGCTGATAGTGCCGGCGAAGCGCTCGGCATTGGCCCATACGGCATCGGTAAGGTTTTCGTGGTCGTCCACCTTGGTGGTGGCGGGAACCGTGAACTCCCGCACGGGTACCTCCGCAGGTCGCTTTGCCCGGTATCGCGTAGAAACGTATCGCGAGCTCCGATTCGGTCACCAGCCCGCCGGGTGCGGAGGTCGCCCCCACTCGGCGCCGGTAGCGTGCCTGGTCGTGCGGGTCCACGTGGTATCCGATGTGCACGGAAACGTGGACGCGTTGGCCAGGGCCGGTGCTGGTGCCGATGCACTGCTGGTGCTCGGGACCTGATCGACCTCGTGGACTACGATGATCACTCCGCTGGGATTCTCGGCTCGATATTTGGATCAGCGGCAGTTCACCGGTTCGCACAACTGCGCTCAGATGAAGCACCCGGTGAGGCGGTCTCGTTCGTGCGGGAGTTGTGGAATCGAGTGCCGCTCCTATCTGCGTACGCCACGGCAGTACGGGGTCGCCGTCGCGGGCCTCGGGCCGGTGGACGTGCTGTGCAGCCACATCCCGCCCGCGGTCCCCGAGCTGCTCTATGACGTGCATGCCCGGCGACCCGAGATCGGCTCCGAGCAGCTACTCGCCCTGATCCGGGCCGACCGGCCGCGTGCCGCGCTCTTCGGGCACGTGCATCAGCCGCTGGCTCAGCGGGTTCGGTTGGGGCGAACCGAATGCATCAACGTCGGGTACTTCCGGCGGACCGGGACTCCACACGTGCTGAGGTGGTGACCACTCCCGGCAGTGATGTGCCGGTAGCGTGCCGGTATGGCCGATCAGTCAACCCAGTCCATCGTCATCAACGCCGAACCCAAGACGATCATGGACGTGATCGCCGACTTTTCCTCCTATCCGCAGTGGGCGTCGGCGCTGAAGAAGGCCGAGGTGATCGTTCCGGGCGCTGATGATCGCGCGAAGCGGGTACGATTCGTACTGGATGGGGGCCTGGTCAAGGACGAGTACGTGCTCGACTACATCTGGTCTGCGGACGGGCTGACGGTCAGTTGGGACTTGGTCGAGGGCCAGATACAGAAGGCACAGCACGGTTCCTACGTGCTCGAATCCGTCGAAGCGGCGACCAAGGTGACCTACAGTCTCTCGGTCGAGCTAGCGATTCCCATGATCGGGATGATCAAGCGGGCTGCGGAGAGGGTCATCCTGGACACCGCGTTGAAGGAACTCAAGCGTCGCGTGGAGCTCTGAGCCTCACGGGTGCTACAACCGTGCCCCGTCGTCGGATCCCTCCGATGGCGGGCCCGACCGCAGCCCTATTCCCAGCCAGCCGATCCCGGCGGTCAGGGCGAGCAGGCCCAGCGGTGTTGCCACCTGCTCAGCGAGGCCCAGCAGGGCCGGCTGTGCCAGCAACAGCATCCCGACGGTGAGCACAAGTACGCCGCCCAGCGTGCGCGGGCGGGGCACCGGCAGCGGCGGTGGCTCCGGTGGCTCGAACCGGTCCTCATCGGCCTCACTCGCGGTCGGGCGTTGCCCTGACGGCTCGAACTGGTCATCGTCGGCCTCACCGGCAGGCGAAGGATGTACGTTCGGCTCAGCTGCTCGTAAGCCTGCGACGATGTGGGCGAACGCGGTGTCGGTGTCCTTCGAACTGCCCAGGTCGTTGAAGCTGCCCTGGCTTGCGGGGCCGTCGCGCTCCGGCTCGTCAGGATGGGGGATGGTCAACTGGGACGTCACTCTCAGGGCTCGGGCGGGCTCGCTGCTGAGCTGACCGTACCGGGCGGACCCCGGAAGGCGCGCAAGTGCACGGGCCATCGAACCTTGCCCACCGGATCTGCGTATGAAGGATGGCGATGGGGCCGTTGTGCCTGGGATACCGTGCTCCGTAGGCTGGCTGATACTGCGCTGCGGTGCTTTTGGGGCCCGCGAGGGCGAGGGAAGGATCGGTAGGCGGTGTTCTACTGGCTGCTCAAACATTTGCTGCTCGGCCCGTTGATGTGGCTGGCGTGCCACCCGCGAGTTCAGGGCGCCGAACGCATTCCCACTCGCGGGGGCGCTATTCTGGCCAGTAACCACCTCGCCGTCGCCGACTCGTTCTTCCTGCCGCTGGTGATCCGCCGCCGAGTGACGTTTCTGGCGAAGCGGGAGTACTTCACCACACCCGGGCTGCGGGGACGGCTCAAGCGGCTGTTCTTCAGCGCTTCCGGGCAGGTTCCCATCGACCGCTCCAGCGGGTCCGCAGCGCAGGCGGCGCTGGACACAGGGGTGCGGTTGCTGGCAGAGGGTAAGTTGCTCGGCATCTATCCGGAGGGCACCCGCTCTCCCGACGGCAGGTTGTACAAGGGCAAGACGGGCGTCGCTCGGATGGCGCTGGAGGCCGGTGTCCCGGTGATCCCGGTCGTGATGGTGGGCACCGATAAAGTAAGTCCCATCGGCACCAAAATGTGGCGACCGCATCCGGTGGAAGTGCGCTTCGGTGAGCCGCTGGATTTCTCTCGATATGCAGGTCTGGTCGGTGACCGGTTCGTTGAACGGGCCATGGTTGATGAGATCATGTACTCGTTGATGGATCTATCCGGCCAGGAGTATGTCGACATGTACGCGTCGTCAGTCAAGGAGCGCGAGGCGCCGTCGCCGGCCCTGAAAGCGTCGTGAGAGACGCTGGCGAGCGCGCAATCGATGGCAGGCTTGGTACCCGTTCCGTGGGTTCATGCCAGAGCGCACAAGCGGTTCAGGGTGGTGATGAGCTCGCTGGTAAAGCCGCCTCCTCCGTGACCGGCGTCAGCAAGCACGAGGAGGCAGCCGCCTGGCCAAGCCCCGTGTAAGGCCACCGGGTGGCAAGGGGGCTGGACACGTCGTGTCTCACCGGCTGGGCCGCCCGAACACCGACATCGTCGACTTTCACTACGAATACGAGCGTGGCGACCACCAAGGCGTGTCCTGGTTCAACCCGGCGCGTGGGTGCAGGCCACGGGCCCCTTCGACTGGCCGGGCAGCGGCCATCATCACCATGGTGATGCCGATGACCACGCCATTGCCATCATGCTGGAGGTTCTTGAGATCGTTCGAAAGCCGAAGAGCGAGCGGTACGTACCGGACTGGCTGCCGATAGGCGATCGGGCCCTTCTGTCGGTGTGATGAACTTCGTAAGGTGGATCGAGCCGGCCATCGTGGAGCAGTTGCAGTAGCGCTTTCGCCAACCATTCACCAGATCGGCGATCGCGCCGCGACGCGTGCCGTTCCCCCCGCAGGAGGCTGACGGCCGGGGCAGGCTCGCGGGCAAGCTAGACGACCGGACCGGGAAGCTGTCATGCGGGCGCTGCCAGCTCCTGCGGGACACTGTGCGGAACAGAAAGAAGATCGTCGTGATGCTCGCGCAGATTAGTAGAGGGTGAGGATCGGTCACGTGCGGTTCTTCTACCACCGCATGCTGGGGTTTTCCGACCTGCGGCGATCATTCTGCACCCCTTCTGCGCTGCCACGTCACCCGTTTGGCAGCGTTGGCCGCCGTTGGTGGTCTGCGGACATCTTGCGGACAATCTGCGGACAGATGGAGATCGTTTGGATCATCCTCTGTAGACGTTGCGAGGTCATCGTGACGCACCGGCCGCTGTGGACGTGCACGCCAACCCTCCGTGCCGGGCACCTCAGGCATAGCACGGTGGCCGCGTCGAGGCGCTCCCGGCGCGCAGGCATGCTCGTCGTGCCCGGACAGTCAGTGGGAGGAGCGCTGGTAGATGGCAACGAAGCGAATAAAGCATCTGAGCCAGTTTGAACGCCGGCTCAACGGATTCCTTTGGACCGTGTTCACAATAGCTCTCGTATATGCGTTCGTTCAGCATGTATTACTGGCCCACACTGCGGAGCGTTTCTCTTCTGGTGCCGAATTGGGTGACCTGTTCTACGACCTCGCCATTGCGTATATCGGAGCGTTCGTGTTCTACCTCCTCGTCGTGGCGCTCCCTCTACGACGCGATCGCCATAAGGTGTACCAATACCTAGCGTACCGCTTTGGTCGAGTCGTCGGTGAAGCGTGCGGACTCATGAACTCGCTGAACGAGGCGGCAGGCGTTGATGCAAACCGTAAGAACTCGTGGCCTAATGTCGAAAATACTTGTACATTGATCGGCCCTCGGTCGCCTGCTAACTTCGGACTACTGACGCCCACCGGTACCGTTCAGGGAACGGTACTCGATGTCATCCACTACCATATGACTCGTGCTCATGATGTAAACCGCGAGATCCTTAGCTTTGCAACCTTTTTGGATTCCGAAGCGCTCAACCTTGTTGCCGAAATCGAAGACCACCTCACGTCCATTGACCGCATGGTCGGACTGCTTCAACAGAGAAGTAGTACCGACATGTCAGTGTTGGCTCGTGACATCTTCGACTATCTCCAGCTCGCGGACCATCTCGATGACTACCGCCACGAGTTTCTCCCGACCACATTCTCACGACGTCCCGAGTTGATCGCTGGAAGCGTACGCGGAAGCGATGCATCCCCGTTGCTCAGGAATATGAACAGCTGACCTGTCGGCCGGGCCACCACGCCAAACCCCTGGGGTTCGGGGGGCCGGCGAGCAACCACTGCCGCTAGCCTGGACGGCGTACCCCCTCGCCGAGGTACACCGCCCCGGGGTAGCTCCCCGGGGCATCGGCGGGGTAACCGGCGAGGAGAGGGTCCCTGGTGGACAGTGACGGTGACGCGCGCCCGCTTGGCCGGCGACTGCGCCAGATCCGCCAGGCCCGGCGCAAGTCACTGCGGGTGGTCGCAGGCCTGGCCGGCATCAGCGCGTCACACCTGCACCGGATCGAGACTGGGGCGCGGCCGCTGGACAGCTTGACGTTAATCCTGGCGCTGGCCGACGCGCTGCAGATCGCACCCTCGGAACTAATGACGTTGCCCGTGCCCGCGCCCGGCAACGGCCCCACCGATGGTGCGATTAACGCGGTGCGGCTCGCGGTGCTCGCGGTGGGCCACAATCGCCCGGGCGGGCAGCCCCAACCCGTTGAGGCCTTGCGGGAACGCGTCAGCGCTGTGGTGGACGCCTACGTCCGCTGCGACCGCAACGGCGTGGTAGGTGCCGCACTGCCCGGCTTGATCCGGGACCTGCACACGTCGATCACCGCCGGTCGTGACGTGGCCGAGCTGCTCGAACTGGCGGTGCTGTTGCACTCTCACGTCACCGTGGGGTGGCTACGGGTCGTCGGGGCGTCCCTGGACTTGCGGTCACAGGCCGCCGAGCTGGCTCGGCGGGCAGCGACCGAGCGGGACACACCGCAAGCGTTGGGCCTGGCCGCGTGGGGAGGCATGTACGTGCTCGTGATGGCGGGCGCCGTTGACCTGGCCCACGCCGAGCTCGACGCGGTGACCGTGCCCACCACCACCCCGGAATCGACCCAGCTGGCCGGGATGCTAGCCCTGTGCCGGGCGTTCTTGGCCATGGCCGAAAGCCGGCCCGGTGACGTGGCCGCACCGCTGGAGGTGGCCACCGAGCTAGCGGCCCGCACCGGGGAAGTGAACACCTACGGGCTCGGGTTCGGCCCGCAGGAGGTCGGCCAGTGGCGAGCACGCACAGCGATGGAGGCCGCCGACCACGAGCGGGCCGCTCGGATCGCCGAAGGCCTGGCAGTGCAGACACACCCGCTGCGCTCACGCCAGGCCGACTATTGGGTCACCTACGGTCGGGCGCTGGCGCGACTGCGGGGACGCCGCGACGATGCGGTGCGGGCATTGCGTCACGCCGAGGTGATCCTGCCGCATTACGTGCAACGCGACCCCCTCGTGCGGGACGTGCTCGCCGAGCTGCTCACGCACGCCCGCCGGGACACCATCGGCCGGGAGCTGCGGGGCATGGCCTACCGGGCCGGTCTGCCGGCGTAGCCCGTCCGGGTGTCCGTTTCTCGTTAGGAACACAACCCGGTTGGACGCGTTCACTGTCGTGAACCGTGACGGACGGCATAACCGGGCAAGCACGAGGCCCCAGGTGGGCTCTTTCCCCGGCCGGCTGGGAATCCCACGCCATCAACACCACGGCCGACCACCCACCTGGTGAGCTCGTCGCGCGCTGCGGGCACCGCCTGCACCCGGCGGTCACCCTGCACCGCATACCCCAAGGCCGCGCCTGTGCACTGTGCATCCGGTGGACGCAATGACCGAAGGCAATCGGCCGCCGAGGGACCCCAACCGGCGTTTACTGCACGTCACCTGCGCCATCCACGGGGCCCGGGGATTCTGCGACCTGGTGGTCACGAAAATCA
>JBOHFX010000125.1:0-31743 GCA_050699875.1 Pseudonocardiaceae bacterium | reverse complement strand
GCCCTGGAGGAGGCCGCCCAGGGCTCATCCAGTGGGCCAGATCCACCCGGGAAGGCCAAGCTCGGTAAACGGGAGCGGGTCGTGCTCGCGAGGCGGCGCAGCAGCCGCCGGGTGGTGCGCACGCTCGCTGAGTTGGAGGATCAGACCGGTGTCGGTGAGGTGCTGGTGCGTCAGCTGGTGGGGGTGCAGCTGATCTTAGCGGTCCGGCTGATGCTGCTGACCGTGGTGGTGTTGGGGAGCATCCCGCTGGCGTTCCTGCTGTTACCGGCACTGGGCACGCTCAGTGTTCTCGGGTTGCCGCTGCCGTGGCTACTGCTCGGACTCGCGATCTACCCGTTCTTCGTGGCCGTAGCTTGGTCCTACAACCGCGGCGCCGATCGGAATGAGCAGGATTTCACCGAGATAGTAGAGAACTGAGCACGAACGTGCGTGAGCAGGCTGACGCCTTCTTCACCATCGGTGCGATGATCGCGGTTGCCGCCGTGACCGTGGTCTCCGGGCTCTACGGGACGAGAAGCCGTTCGACCTCGAATTTCCTGGTGGCCTCCCGAACGCTGGGACCGCGCTGGAATGGCGCGGCGATCTCCGGAGAGTTCCTGTCCGCCGCGTCATTTCTCGGTATCGCCGGGTTGGTGCTCAAGGGCGGGGTGGACGCGTTGTGGTACCCGATCGGGTTCACCGCCGGCTACCTCGCACTGCTGATGTTCGTGGCGGCGCCGCTGCGCCGATCCGGTGCGTACTCGCTGCCCGACTTCGCCGAGGAGCGGTTGAGCTCGGCCCGGTTGCGCAAGATCTGCACCATATTCGTGATCATCATCGGTTGGCTTTACCTGGTGCCACAGCTGCAGGGTGCTGGGCTCACCGTCGCCACGGTCTCGAACTCGAGGTACCCGCCGTGGGTCGGGGCGGCGGTGGTCATGGTGATCGTGACGTTCAACATCTACACCGGGTGGATGCACTCGATCACCGTCGTGCAGGCCTTCCAGTACTGGATCAAGCTGACCGCGCTTGCAATGCCGGTCTTCGTGTTGCTGATCCACCACGCCGTCCAGGACCAGGCGCTGCGGGCCTCGCTGGGCGCCGCAGTGAACGACGACAGCTGGCGGCGCCCGTTCAGCGACCCTTCGGACAGCTCGCTGCTGGCCACGTACTCGCTCGTGCTGGCGCTCATGCTGGGCACCATGGGGTTGCCGCATGTGCTGGGTCGCTACTACAGCAATCCCGACGGCCTTGCGGCCCGCAGGACCACGCTGGTCGTGCTGGCATTGCTCGGCGTCTTCTATTTGTTCCCGATGATCTCCGGGTGGCTTGCCCGGCTCTACCTCCCCGAGCTGGTGGTCAACGGCAACACCGATGCCGCGTTGCTGCTGCTGCCCCTTGCAGCGATGGGTGGCTGGTTGGGGCAGCTGCTCGGAGCGCTGATCGCCGCCGGGGCGTTCGCCGCCTTCGTGTCCGCGGCATCGGGGCTGGTGGTCAGCGTCGCCGGGGTGCTGTCCAGCGACGTCCTGCCTGGCCGGTTCCGGAGCTTCAAGGTGGCCACCTTGGCGGCCTGGTCGGTCCCGCTGGCCTTCGCGCTCGCCGTGTCACCGCTGGATCTGGCCCAGGGCGTGGGACTGGCCTTCGCGGTGGCCGCCTCATCGTTTTGCCCGCTGCTGGTGCTGGGTATCTGGTGGCGCGGGCTGACCGACGCCGGCGCGGCTGCCGGCCTGCTGGTCGGCGGCGGGTTGGCCTTCGCTGCGGTGCTGCCCGCCGCAGCCGGCGTGCTCCCGCCCGGGTGGCATGAGGTGGCAGCCCAGCCTGCGGTGTTCACCGTCCCGCTGGCGTTCCTGACCATGGTCGTAGTGAGTCGCCGAACGAGAGACCGGGTTCCGATCGATGTCACGCGCATCCTGCTGCGGCTGCATGCACCCGACCGGCTAGGGTTGGCCGAGGACCGGGACATCGCTCGGTTAGGAGTGGCCGCTACCCTGCTGCGGCCGCGTAGCGGTCGGCACCGCAAGTAGCTGCGTCGATCGGTCATTGTTGCGCGCGGTCGGCAACTAGGGTGAATTGTGGGCTCGTTACGTACAAAGCAGCACTGATCTTGATTGCTATGGGGCTTGATTGTTATGGGCCTGATCATTATGGCAGCCTGATCCTATGACTGTCCTGGAGGTGTTTGTATGAGCACCACCGAGCGTGTCGGCGGTGCCGAGGCCCCGCCGCCTATGGACCCCTGGACCGCCGCTCAGCAAAGCGCGGAGTTCGCCACCTTGCGTAGGAAGCTGCGTGGCTTCGTCTTCCCGATGACCGCGTTCTTCCTGGCCTGGTACTTCCTGTACGTGATGCTGGCCGCGTTCGCCCCGCAGCTCATGGCCATCAAGGTCGCCGGCAATATCAATGTCGGGCTGGTCATCGGCCTGCTGCAGTTCGTCACCACCTTCGCGATCACGACAGCCTATGTCCGGTTCGCGAACAAGAGCCTTGATCCGGTGGGCGACCGGATCCGCGCGCAGATCGAAGGAGCAGCCCGGTGACCGGCTTGATCACACCGATGTCGGCCCCGGCCTGGCTAGCTCAGGAGGCGGTGGGGGAACCGCTGCTCAACGGCGGGATCTTCCTGTTCTTCGTGGTGATCACGCTGGTGATCGTGATCCGGGCCTCCCGCAGCACCAAGACCGCCGCCGACTACTACGCTGCCGGCCGATCGTTCACTGGCCCGCAGAACGGTGTCGCGATCTCCGGCGACTACCTGTCCGCGGCGTCATTCCTGGGCATTGCCGGGGCCATCGCGATCTACGGCTATGACGGTTTCCTCTACTCGATCGGTTTCCTGGTGGCCTGGCTGGTGGCCCTGTTGCTGGTCGCTGAGCTGCTGCGGAACACCGGCAAGTTCACCATGGGTGATGTGCTGAGCTTCCGGATGCGCCGGCGACCGGTGCGGGCGGCCGCGGCGGTCTCGACGCTCGCGGTGTCGTTCTTCTACCTGCTGGCCCAGATGGCCGGCGCCGGTGGTCTGGTCGCGCTGTTACTCAACGTCCAGGGCAGGGGCCCGCAGGCGCTGGTGGTCGCGGTCGTCGGGATGCTGATGATCGTCTACGTGCTAGTTGGCGGCATGCGCGGTACCACGTGGGTGCAGATCGTCAAGGCCGTTCTGCTGATCGTCGCTGCGGGCATGCTGACGGCCTGGGTGCTGGGCTCCTTCGGCCTCAACCTCTCCGCCCTGCTGGGCGAGGCGGCGGCGAAGTCGACCTACGGGGAAGCCGTGCTCGAGCCGGGCCTGCAATGGGGCCAAAGCACCACGACCAAGATTGACTTCGTGTCGTTGGGGATCGCGCTGGTGCTGGGCACCGCCGGCCTGCCGCACATCCTGATGCGCTTCTACACAGTGCCCTCGGCCAGGGAGGCGCGCCGCACGGTGGTGTGGGCGGTCTGGTTGATCGGCAGCTTCTACCTATTCTCCCTGGTGATCGGCTACGGCGCCGCGGCGCTGGTGGAGGGCGGTCCACAGCGGATCGCCAGCATGCCCGGTCAGGAGAACTCGGCGGCGCCGCTGCTGGCCTTCCAGCTGGGCGGGGAGGTGCTGCTCGGCTTTGTCGCTGCGGTGGCCTTCGCCACCATCCTCGCCGTGGTGGCCGGACTGACGATCACCGCGTCGGCGTCCTTCGCGCACGACGTGTACGCCAACGTGATCAAGCGCGGCAACCTGGAGCCGGACAGCGAGGTGCGGGTCGCCCGCATCACCGTCTGCGTCATCGGCGCCGTGGCGGTGCTCGGCGGGATCGCCGCGCTCGGCCAGAACGTCGCCTTCCTGGTAGCGCTGGCCTTCGCGGTGGCCGCCTCAGCGAACCTGCCGACCATCCTCTACTCGCTGTTCTGGAGGCGGTTCAACACCAGCGGCGTGCTGTGGAGTATGTACGGAGGTCTGGCCAGCTGCGTGCTGCTGATCATCTTCTCGCCGGCGGTGTCGGGTAGCCCGGGGTCGATGTTCCCCGGTGTCGACTTCGCGATCTTCCCGCTGCGCAATCCGGCACTGATCTCGGTGCCGCTGGCCTTCCTGCTCGGTTATGTCGCCACGGTGCTGAGCAAGGACGGCGGGGATGAGGAGGCGAGGTATGCCGAGATGGAGGTGCGCGCGTTGACCGGGGCCGGTGCTGAGCGCTCAACCTCGTGATGGCCGTCGCGGGCCTGTGGCACGATTGGTTCCGATGACCTCCCCGGTTCCTGCCGTGTCGGTGGGCGACGTCTCAGACGGCGCCGTGCTGCTCGATGTCCGCGAGGACGACGAGTGGGCCGCCGGGCACGCGCCGGCGGCCGTTCACGTCCCGATGGGGCAGGTGCCGCAGCGGCTCGAGGAGCTCGCCTCCACTTTCCCCGACCGCCCGGTGCACGTGGTGTGTCGTTCCGGGGCGCGGTCGGCGCGGGTCACCGCTTATCTCATGCAGGCGGGGTGGGATGTGGTGAACGTCGACGGCGGGATGCGCGCCTGGGCCGGTGCGGGCCGCCCGATGGTGGCTGAGTCGAATGCCCCGCCCAAGGTGTTGTAGGGCGCGGTTATGACCGCCGACGTACTTGGTCCCGCGGAGGCGGCGATATGACCGCTCTACCTCGCTATACGGGTCCGCCGTCCTACCCCATCCCGCCGCGCTGGGGTTTCTCGCGGCCGGCTTTGCCGCCGCTCCAGCGCTCCGGTCGGCGGGCGGTGCCGATGGACACCCCGCCGGATGAGCAGATGCGCGCACTGGCCGCGGTGGCAGTCCCGCTGCTGGGGCTGACCGCCACGGTGCTGCTGACCACTGCAGGCGCCGAGGCGTGGCGATACGCGCTGCTGCTGGGTAGCCGTACCGATGCGGTGCCGGCCGGCCCGCTGCGGGCCAGCGACGCGTTGGTGGTCACCGGCGCAGTGGTGTCGCTGCTCGCCGCGGCTCTGGCTGGCGCGGTCACGTTGGGATGGCTGGTGCAGGCGAACGCGGCGGCAGCCCGGGCCGCCGCGATCACGCCGGCGCGGCCGCCCTGGCATCTGGTCCTCGGTGTCTTGGTGCCGGGGATGAACCTGGTGGTGCCGGGCTCGGTACTCGCCGAATTGGAGCACACCGCGCTGGGCCAGAATCCCGACCGTCGGCCGCGCCCCTCGCCGCTGGTGATCGGATGGTGGATGTTTTGGGTGATCGGGGTGCTGCTGAGTGGCACCGCCATTCTGTGGAGCCTGTTCGACGGGGTACAGGCCCGCGCCGATGGAGTACTGCTGCACGTGGCCACCGACCTGGTGGCAGGGGCGGTCGCGATCACCACGATCGTCGTGATTCGGCGGCTGACCCGGCTGCTCAGTCCGGTGCAGCTGAACAGCACCCGCCGGATGGTGGTGGTGCGGGTGCCAGGCGCTTCCCCGCCGGTTGGCTGAACTGATGAATAGCTGCGCCCCGCGGGTCGTCGCTCACCGGGGTGCCTCAGCGCAGCTGGCCGAGCACACCTTGGCCGCCTACGTGCTGGCCCTCGAACAGGGTGCGGACGGGCTGGAGTGCGACGTCCGGATGACCCGGGACGGGCATCTGGTGTGCATCCATGACCGGCGGATCGACCGCACCTCCACCGGGCGCGGCGCGGTCGACACGATGGACCTGGCCGCGTTGGCCGGGCACGACTTCGGTAGCTGGCGTGACGAGCCGGACGGCGTCGACGGCATGATCGACTATCCTGGGCACGGTCGGCCGCACATCCGCGTGCTCACCCTGGCCGAGCTACTCGGCCTCATCACGGACTGGCCGCGCCCAGTGCAACTATTCGTCGAGACCAAACACCCGGCGCGCAACTCCGCACTGGTCGAGGTCGCGCTGGTGGAGCTGCTCGCTCAGCATGGATTGACCACACCGAAGTCCCGGGAGGACTCCCAGATAGTGATCCTGTCGTTTTCGCCCAGGGCGTTGCGGCGAGTCCGGGCTGTGGCGCCGGCGCTGCCCACCGTGGCGCTGCTACCGGTGCTGGGCCGGGCCCGCTCCGGTGAGCTTGCGCCCTGGGTCGACATCGCCGGCCCCCGGATCGGTACCATCCGGGCCGATCCTGACTTCGTCCTACGGGCTGCGGTGCATGGCTACCCGACTTACTGCTGGACCGTGGACGAGCCCGCCGACGTGGCACTGTGCGCCGAGATCGGGGTGGCCTATCTGGCCACCAATCGCCCGGCGGAGACCCGGGAACTGCTGGGCCAAGGGTCGGGACGATAATGTGCACCGGTGTCCAAGCGCATCTCGACAAAGGTCCGCCAGCCCACCAACGGCCAGACCAACCCTCGCCAGGCCTGTCCGTGCGGCTCGGGTAAGAGATACAAGGCCTGCCACGGTGACCCGGCCGGTCTGAAGGACGCCGTCGTCAGTCGCCCCTTCGCCGGGCTCGCCGCGGAGTGCCAGCTCGTCGCGCTGCGCGAGTTCGTGCCGTCGGCCACCGCGTCGCTACAGCTGATCGAGCCGACCGAACGCGATGTCACGCTGGCCAGTGTGCTGCCGACGGCGGCCGCTGCGATCGTGCGGTCCGACGGTGCGGTCCTGATCGGCCTGCAGGTGCTGACCCGCTCCGGTGACCTGTCCCGCGACGTGGGCCGGGCGGTGAGCTGGGCGCTGACCGCGAAACCCGGCTCGGTGCTCCCAGCGGTCAGCACCACAGCCGACGGGGCACAGGTCCGGCTGCAGGAACTGCTGCATCCTGATACCCCACTCGACGTCACCATGTACCCCGATTTCGCGTGGTGGATTCCCGGTGACGAACCCCCGTCCGAGGAGGCGGCGGCCTCGTTGGACAAGGCCAACGCCGCGATCATGCCGACCGAGGCGGTCACCGGGGCCGGGCTCGAAGCCGTCTACTGGGTTGATGCCGGCGAGAAGGCACACATCCGGTGGGTTCGCCCGGAGCCGGAAGAGCGGCTGCTCGCCGCGATGGCGCGGCTGGCCGCCCGCCATGAGCTGGATTTCGGTGCCGGCTCCCGGTTCGCGGGCTCGTTTCGAGCGCATGGGGTGCTGGTGCCGGTCTGGGATGTCGATCGCGAGCAGCACGCCCGGGAGTGGGTCGCTCCTGCGGAAGCTTTCGCGGCCCGCTTGACACAGGTTTTGGAGAATCTGGACTCGCCGGACGCCACACCGCTCACCGACCTCGAACGCCGCGCCCTGCGCGGCCTGCGCGGCCGCCAGGTCACTTTACGCTGACCCCTGCTCACCGCTCCCGCTGAAAGCGTCGCGGGGCGTCAGGGTAGCCAGGCGAGCCGGCTTCGGAGCAGCGCGTAGCCGACGAAGGCGACGATGTCGATCAGGGCGTGGGCGATCACCAGGGGCCAGAGCCGGTGGGTTCGTTGCCAGACTGCGCCGAACACGAGCCCCATCACGAAATTTCCGATGAATCCGCCGAGTCCCTGATAGAGGTGGTAGCTGCCGCGTAGTACCGCGCTGGCCAGCGCGGCAGCGGTCGCCCGTGATCTCAACTGGCGCAACCGGGTGATCAGGTAGCCAACTACCAGCAGCTCCTCGGCCAGCGCGTTGGCCACTGCCAAGGCGAGCAGCACCGGCACCTGCCACCACGTGTCGCCCAACGCGGAGGGCAGCACGGTGAGGTTGAGGCCGGCGGCGTGGGCCAGCAAGTATAAGGCCAATCCCGGCACGCCGATCACCGCCGCCAGCCCGGCGCCCAGCCCCGCGTCTCGACCGGGCGACCGGCGGTCCAGACCCAGACTGCGCAGTGAGACGCCGCTGCGCCACAGGAGGTAGCCGCCCAATCCGGCCCAAGCCAGCAGTTGGATCACCCCGGTGAGCTGGTAGGCCAGGTCGAGCAGCTCAGCCTTCCGGACCGGCGCGTTGATCGCCACCGACTGGTCGGCCAGTGAGCCCGGAGCGAGCGCCGCGTCCATCAGCGCCAGCAGGCTGCGCAACCCCGACAGTCCCAAAGTCACGGCCAGTACCAGCACGACCTCGATGACCAGCGCCCGGCGTTGCCCAAGATCGGTGACCACTGCGGGCTGCTCCAGCCGCGACGGGGCGAGCCAACCCCGTACCCCCCCGCACCACGCGCTCACCCCCCGACGCTATCCGCCCACCCAGGCGGCCTCTCGCACCCCCCAACGTGTACGACTCTGCATCCCCAGCCCGGGCATTCCCGGCCCGGGTCCGCGTATCGTGGGCGCGTGTGGCGGTTCGCGCTGTCCCGGCGGTGGTGGTTCGGTCACCTGCTGGTGCTGACATGTTGTGCGGTGTTCATCTGGCTGGGGAACTGGCAGTGGCACCGGTCGCAGACGCCCACGGGTGATTGGCAGAATCTGGGCTACGCCCTGCAATGGCCGTTGTTTGCGGTTGTGCTGCTCGCAGCCTGGGTCCGATTTTTGTGGCTGGAGCAGTCCCGGATCCCTGAGACGCCGGCCCCGACCCCACCCCCTACCCAGCGCCCCGTCCCCCACCAGCCGATCCGGGAGGAAGAACCCGACGATGAGCTCGCCGCGTACAACGCCTACCTCGCCCGGCTCGCCGAGCAAGAACAGCGGTAGCAACCGCGTCGCGGGCTGGCTGGTCGGGTACCGCATCGCCGCTTACGCCACCGGTGTGATGCTCCTCGTGCTGACGGCGTCCATGGTGCTTCGCTACGGCTTCGGGGACGAGCGGTTGGTCTGGAGTGGGCCGGTACATGGATTCCTCTACATGGGCTACTTGGTCGCCACGGTCTTGCTGGGCACGTCAGTGCGGTGGCGGCCGATGCGGATGCTGCTGGTGGCACTGGCCGGCACGATCCCGTTGATGTCTTTCGTGGCTGAGCGCAGCGTCACCCGTGAGGTACGCGGAGGCCTCAGCGGCTCGAGCAGGTAGGGATTTGTCGGCAATCACGGACAGCCCTGACTCGGAGCCGGCGGACCCGGGCTAAGGTGCCTCGGTGTCGACGGTGCTGAATCTGCATGCCCCCGGTCCGCCAGGAGTCCCACCGCTGCTTGCCCGGCTGGTAGATGACGCAGCGCTGGTGTCGCCGTCGGGGGCGAGCGTGGTCGATGCCGTCAAGATGTATCTCGCTGCCCGTCGCGCGCCGCACGCCGGGGTGATCGGCTTCCTGCTGTGCCCGATCTCGCGGCTCGGCGCGCTGGTCGCTGCGCTGCGCAAGGCTCGTCCCGCGCAGCCGGTGGCTTTATCGCTGGTTGCCGACACCGGACTCGGCGGTCTCCCCAAGGCCATCTCCACTGCGCTGGACAACGCGAAACTGCTGGACCTGCGGATGATCGAGGTCCCGGCGCCATCAGATGTGGACTCCACCTGGTTGGTGCAGCTCACCGAGTTCGTCCCGGACGACGTGGTCCGCGTCGTCGAGCCACGCCGCGGCCGGCCGGAATGGTTGGCGGGCGTGCGGCTGGTCGCCGAGGCCGGCTGCTGGCCCAAACTCCGATGCGGCGGCAAGTCCGCGGAGTCGTTCCCCAGTGTCGACGAGGTGGCCGACTTCGTCGCCATCGCGACCGCCACCGGCCGGCCGTTCAAGGCGACTGCCGGTTTGCACCACGCAGTCCGCCA
The DNA here is from genome assembly GCA_050699875.1 of Pseudonocardiaceae bacterium. Lineage (GTDB taxonomy): Bacteria > Actinomycetota > Actinomycetes > Mycobacteriales > Pseudonocardiaceae. The sequence goes on along the minus strand of JBOHFX010000125.1, from coordinate 22,243 downwards.
TCACGATGAGAGCACCGGGCTGACTCACCACGGGCTGCTCAACATGCTCGTCGGCACCGCCCATGCGGTGACCGGTGCCGGCGCGCACGAGGCACTGCGGTGCACCGACCCGACCGTACTGGCCGCCGAGGCCGGCGCGCTGTCCGAGGACAACTCTCGAGTTGTTCGCGACGTGTTCGCCTGCTACGGGTCGGTGTCGCTGACCGACCCAGTGGCCGACCTCATCCGGCTAGGACTGCTCCCGAACCCCGAGCACCGCCAGGCGTCTCGCGGGTGACCGGCGGACGCTCGATGTCGTGAACGCGACGTGGCCGAATTCGTCCGCCGAGAAACGTCCGTGGCGTCGCGTTCACGGCGCGCCCCGACCGGCTAGGGTGGGGTGGGGCGCGCCTCGTAGGCTCGCGTTGTGACCGTCACCGCATACCTGGGACCCGAAGGGACGTTTGCTGAGCAGGCGGCTCGCGTGCTCGCCCCTGGCGATGAGTTGCGTTCGTCGGTGTCGGTGCACGCGGCGATCGCTATGCTGCGCGCCCGCCAGGTCGACGCGGCGTGCGTGCCGGTGGAGAACTCGGTGGAGGGTTCGGTGCCGGCCACCCTGGACGCGATGGTCGAGGGCGAGCCGGTACTGGCGGTGGCTGAAGCCGTGCTACCGATCCGGTTCAGCGTGTTGGTGCGTCCGGGTACCGACGCGGCTGACGTGCATACCGTGGCCACCCACCCGCACGCCGCGGCCCAGGTCCGGAGTTGGCTTGGCATCCACCTGCCCAGCGCCGCGGTGGTGCTGACCGCCTCCACGTCGTCGGCGGCGATCGCGGTCCTCGACGGCCAGGCCGACGCCGCGGTGTGTGCACCCGTCGCACTGCAGCACTACCCGCTGGCCGAGCTGGCCGGCGGGGTGCACGATAAGGACGACGCGAAGACCCGCTTCCTGCTGTTGCGCCACCCCGGGGCAGTACCGCCGCCCACGGGTACCGACCGCACCTCGCTGGTCGCGATGGCCGTCGACCGGCCGGGCGCGCTGCTGGAGGTGCTAGCCGAATTCGCGCTACGCGGGATCAACCTCACCCGGATCGAGTCGCGGCCGATGAAGGCCCGGCTGGGCGAATACCAGTTTTTCCTGGACTGCGAGGGCCACGTGGCTGAGGACGCCGTCGGTGACGCGCTGGCCGAGCTGCATCGACGATGCACCTGGGTGCGTTTCCTCGGCTCCTATCCCCGAACCGGTGCGCACCGCCTTGGCCCGGACCTGGCTGGGTTCACCGCTGCCCGGCAGTGGCTCACCGCGGTGCGCGCTGGGCGCAGCGCGTGACCGCCGACGCACTTGGTCCCGCGGAGGCGGCGTGATGACCGCCCTGAGGCTGGTGCTGGCCAGGCACGGGCAGTCCACAGCAAATGCGGAGGGCATCCTGGACACCCGCCTGCCGGGCCACCCCTTGACCGAGGAGGGCCGGCGGCAAGCCGCCGATCTGGCACAACTGCTCGCCGGCGAGCCCGTGGTCGCGGTGTACGCCAGCCGCGCTCTGCGCGCCCAGCAGACCGCGCAGCCGGTCGCCGCCCGGCACAGCCTAATCATGCATATCCTCGACGGGGTGCACGAGGTGTTCATCGGCGATCTCGAGGGCTGCCAGACGCTGGACGCCCATCGGATCCTGCACGACATGTACCGCTGCTGGCACTCCGGTGACCTCGATCAGGCGCGACCCGGAGGGGAGTCGGGTAAGCAGTTGCTCGACCGCTACCTTGCCGACATCGCAGCGATCCGGGCGGCGCATCGAGAGGGCACCGCCGTGCTGGTCAGCCACGGTGCCGCGATCCGCCTGGCCACTGTCGCGCTGGCAGCCAACCTCGACGGTTCGTTCACTGGGCCGCGCCTACTACCCAATGCCGCCACGGTCTTGCTGGAGGCTGACCGAGTCGGCTGGCGCTGCCTGCGCTGGGACGGCATCGAGCCGAGCTAGTTGATGACCCTTCCGGTATCTGCGCTGTGGCCCGCTAGCCCCAGCCGAGTTCATGCAGGCGGTGCTCCGGGATGCCGAAGTGATGAGCCACTTCGTGCACCACGGTCACTGCGACTTCCTCCACCACCTCCTGCTCGTCGGCGCAGAAATCGAGCAGGGCCTCGCGGTAGATGGTGATCCGGTCGGGTAGAACCCCGCTGTATTGCGAGTCCCGCAGAGTCAGCGCGACCCCCTCGTAGAGGCCTAGAAGTCCGGGTTCCTCGGGATTGCGCGCTTGGACCAGCACCACCACGTTGTCCATCGCCTTGGAGAGCTCGCTCGGGATCAGATCCAGCGCCTCGGCCACCAGTTCGTTGAACCGGTCGGCGCTCAACCAGGTGCCCATCAGGGCGGCGGGGTTCCCGGAGCATCGGCCGCCGGAGGCACCGCCGCCACCTGCGCCGGTCCCGGGTTGCGCGGAGCAGCCGGGGCAGCTTCCTTGCCGACCTGCACCGGTCCCTTGACGCTGCCGGTCACCGGGGCGAAACCCGAACGATCAGGCAGGAAAGCACCGAGTCGGCAGTCCACCCGAGCGCTTCCCGCTCGCCAGCTCTCCACCCGCAGCGTTTCCCAGAAGAGTGTGAGCCCCTTGTTCCCGGCCACCGCAGGGCCGCCCGCAAAGTCCTTCGCCAACCGCGTGCATTCCGTGTTCAGGACCCGGTCCTGTGTTGCTTCGTCAGGGTATGCATCGGGGAACGCGCCCTTGAGGTCGATCACCCCGACCACCTCGATGGCATGGGGGCCACCGCAGTCGACCGGGTCACCCACTGCCTTGCCGTCGTTGCCGAGGCAGGTGCCCGGCGGATGCACGTCGGACTGGTCCTGCGCCAGCACACTGCCGGCGGTGAGGAAAAGCGTTCCGGTACGGCCGGTCGACTGCACGCCGCATCGCAGCGTCCGATCCCCACTAACCCAGCCGGCCTCGCTGGGTTTGATCGCCCCCACAGTGAACCGGCCGAACGGGTCGAAGCGATCGGCCAGCACCTGGGTGGTGCGCTCCGTGCAACGCTCGGTCACCAGCTGTTGCCAGCGTGCAGCGTCGGGAAAGGCAGCCTGGGCGTCGAAATCGGAGAGCTCCAGCGTCCCGGTGACCTCGAACAGGTGGGGCTGCGAGCAGTTCACCGCACGCGCGTCTGCCGCGTCCGGTTTCTGCCAGGTCAGGCAGGTGTGTGCGGCGGCGCGTAGGGGCTGCGGGCTGGGCGTGGGATCCAGGCCCGGCCCGACGGCCAGCGGCGAGCTCAATCCCGCTGGCACACCCACCGCCACCAGCGCCACCAGCGCACCGAGTACGGCCCCGGCAGCGATCCGCCCCACACTGCGACGGGCGCGCTGCCCGCCAGGGGTCACCGCCTCATCGGGAGCTTGCATCCACACCAACCTGCTAGTCGATCGGGTTAGCCACCCTAGCCTCGCGCCCACCGCACTGGCCATCGTCTGGTTGGTGGCTCTTCCAGGGGGGCCAACCCCTCGGTCGCTGGCCCTTCACGGCGCCAACCCCCGGCTCGGGCACATCACGGGGACGTGTCCGCCGTCCGCCGGTTCTGCCTGCGTGCCCTGACCGCCTCGACGACAATCGGGAGCACCGAGAGCACGACGATGCCGATCAGAATCACTTCCACGTTCGCCTTGACGAAGCTGATGCGGCCGAGCCAGAAGCCGAGCAGGGTGACTCCGGTGGCCCAGGCGATGCCACCGAGAATCGAGTAGGTGAAGTACTTGCGGGGATCCATCTGTCCTACGCCGGCAATCGCCGTAATGAACGTCCGCACGACAGGAACGAAACGGCCCAACACGATCGCCCTCGTGCCGTACTTGTCGAAGAAGACGCGCGTCCGGTCCACGTGCTCGCGGTTAAACAGCCGGGAATTCGGCCGGCTGAACAGCGCGGGTCCTGCTTTGTAACCCAGATAGTAGCCGACCAGGTTGCCGGCCACGGCACACACGGTGAGCAGCAGGCAAACCAACCAGATCGGGGATCCGATGAAACCGTTGGCGACAAACAATCCGGCGGTGAACAACAACGAATCACCGGGTAGGAAGAACCCGATCAGCAGGCCGCACTCAGCGAAGATGATCACACACAGCCCCAGTAACACGTAGGGACCCAGCATCCGCAGCAACTGCTCAGGATCAAGCCAAGACGGACCGAGTGCCAGCGACGTGCCGAGGTGGAAAGGCATCACGGTGTCACGTTAGCTGGCAGCCAGGCGGGCCGGCCGAGCACCCACCATCACCAGGCGCTGACCACACCAGCGAGCCCGCCGGCCACCACTCCGAGCAGTAGCGCCAGACCGAGCAGCGTTGAGGCCGGCATTTTGGGCTTGGCATGCGCCGGTGCGGGTCGAGGATTGGCCGCAGGCCCCCACGATGACTCAGGGCCCAGGCCCGAGGCCTGAGCACGTAACGCGGCGGACAGCCGCCGCTCGTGAGTGGCATTCGGTGTGGGAACACTGTTACGCACTCACGACCTACCTCTGTTCCAGGATACGTTGCAGGGCGTCCAGCGCCCGGCTCGCGCTAGATTTCACCGTACCGCGGCTCACCCCGGTGGCGGCCGCGATCTCCGCCTCGCTCATTCCTCCGTAGTAGCGCAGCACCAGCACCTCGCGTTGCCGCGGCGGAAGCTGGCCCAGCGCGAGCACCACCGATTGATGCTCTGTGGTCAGCATCGCCAGCGATTCGGCGGAGCGCGCGTTGGCCTGGTGCGGGGGAACGTAGCCGCGGGCGGTCTTGCGGCGCCGCAGCACCGAACGGGAGCCGTTGACCACTGCGGTGCGCAGATAGCCCAGCGCGGCCGCTTCGTCTCGCAGCCCCGACCAGTGCCGGTGCAGTCCCGTGAAGGCCTCCTGCACGACGTCTTCTGCGGTGGCCGCCTCATCGACCAGCAGGATCGCCAGTCGCACCAGCCGCATCCGGTGCTGCCGGTACAGATCCTCCAACGTCAGCGGAGCCTCGGCAGTAGAGTCGGCTGGGGGATCGGTGGGCGCATCCAGCACCCGCAGGTGGCCGAGGGTCATCTCGATCGAGTGCTGCACGTGCATGCGGTCCAGCGATTCTTCGGGAGCCACCCCGGAAACGTACTGCGGCCACCGCAGGCTCATCCGATCGCGTCTGGCCCATCGTGTCTTGGCCGGACGGGTGAGCCATACTTCGGGACAACCATGCAGCCAACCGCCAGCACCGGATAGTCGGAGGTCACCCGCCATGCCCATCGCGACGCCCGAGGTCTACAGCGAGATGCTGGACCGCGCGAAGGCCGCCGAGTTCGCCTACCCGGCGATCAACGTGACTTCATCGGAGACGTTGAATGCGGCGCTGCGCGGGTTCGCCGAGGCCGAGAGCGACGGCATCGTGCAGCTGTCCACAGGTGGGTCGGAGTTCGCCTCGGGTGCCAGGGTCAAGGACATGGTCACCGGCTCGCTGGCGATGGCCGAGTTCGCACACGTGGTGGCGGCGAGGTATCCGGTCAGCGTTGTGCTGCATACCGACCATTGCCCGGAGAACAAGCTCGACACTTTCGTCCGGCCGCTGATCGCGATCTCTCAGGAGCGGGTGGCCCGTGGGGAGAACCCGCTGTTCCAGTCACATATGTGGGACGGCTCGGCCACTGAGTTGCATCGCAATCTGACCATCGCTGCCGAGCTGCTCCAGGTATGTGCCAAGGCGAAGATCATCCTGGAGGTGGAGATCGGTGTCGTTGGTGGGGAAGAGGACGGTGTCGCAAACGAGATCAACGAAAAGCTTTACACGACAGCTGAGGACTATGAACTGACCGTCGATGCGCTTGGTACCGGCGAGCAGGGCCGGTACATGCTGGCCGCGACGTTTGGCAACGTGCACGGTGTGTACAAGCCGGGCAACGTAAGACTTCGCCCGGAGATTCTCAAGATGGGCCAGCAGGTGGCCGCTCGCAAGATGGGCCTGCCTGAAGGCGCGCAGCCACTAGACCTGGTGTTCCACGGCGGTTCCGGTTCGCAGCTGGCAGAGATTCACGAGGCGTTGTCGTACGGTGTGATCAAGATGAATGTCGACACCGATACCCAGTACGCCTTCACCCGCCCGATAGCGGCTCACATGTTCACCAATTACAACGGAGTGCTCAAGATCGACGGCGATGTCGGTAACAAGAAGGTCTACGATCCGCGGTCCTACCTCAAAATGGCCGAGCAGTCGATGGCTGACCGGGTCACGCGAGCTTGCGAGGACCTTCGTTCCGCCGGTCGCACGCTGGCACGCTAGGCCGAAGTGGCACGGCAGGATGGAGCGATGAACCTGCACGGCAATCTGCTGGGGCCCAACCCGACGCTGCTGCCCGAACGGCCCGACGCGGAGGCGGCGTTGGCCGGCGCGAACGACCCGGCGACGGCGGCAGCCGGATATCCTGACTTCTCCGCGGCCTGGGCGGCGCTGGCCGAACGGGCGCTTGATGAGGGGGATGCGGTCGCCGGCTACGCCTTCGCCCGCACCGGGTATCACCGCGGTCTGGACCAGCTCCGGCGGGCCGGCTGGAAGGGCCATGGACCGGTGCCGTGGACGCACGGCCCCAACCGAGGTTTCCTGCGGGCGCTGGCCGCGTTGGCCCGGGCGGCGGCTGAGATCGGCGAGGATCCCGAGGCTCGGCGCTGCCGGGACTTTCTCGACGAGTGCGATCCCGCCGCGGCTGGAGCCCTGGGGCTGGAGTGACGCCGGGTCAACCGAGGCTGCGGACCAGTCGCCAATCTTCGGTGTGCCGGTACCAGGTCCAGCGGTCGGTGGTGCGGGTGACGACACCGTCTCGCCACACGCCGGTCGGTTGGCAACCCAGCTGTACGGCGCGCCCGGCGGCGCACCGTATCCGGCGCCTGACCCCGCGACTGACCACCCGGACCACCAAACCGTGTGCCCGGTCCGGCACTACCTCCAGCCGGGCGGCCGGCCCACGCAAAACCAGCTCGTCGTCGCAGTAGGCCACCCCGTCCACCGGCCGTATCACGCCGAGTCCCACCAGCACGCCACCCGCGTCGTCGCGCACCAGGGGAACCCGGTCCGGCTCGCCGCACAGCGCCACCTGCGCTGCCATCGATGGCACCACCGGCAGCCCCCACAGCCGCGCCACCGCCGACGATGCCGAGGACGGTACGTAGCCCACCGGCACCGTCCCGACGGCATCGATGCGCAGTAGCCGCAGCAGCACCGCGGCCAGGTCGGCATCGGTGCCGCAGACCACCAGACGACGACCCTCCAGGCCGGCTACCAGCGAGCCGAGGTCTTCGCGACTGGGGCGAGCCGGCACCCTGGCCGCGGCGGCGGCCGACTCAGCGCCGGGCCATCGAGCGGACCCGCAGGTCAGCACCAGTGCCTCGGCCATGTCCATCCCTGCAAGGTCTACGCTCGCCTCCGCGCGCCCGAACCGACCTCACTGGAGTACCACATGCCGGCGATCGTCCTGATCGGCGCCCAGTGGGGCGACGAGGGCAAGGGCAAGGCCACCGACCTGCTCGGCGAACGGGTTCAGTGGGTGGTGCGATACCAGGGGGGTAACAACGCGGGCCATACCGTAGTGCTGCCCGACGGGCAGGACTTCGCGCTGCACCTCATCCCGTCGGGCATCCTCACTCCGGGCGTGACCAATGTCATCGGCAACGGCGTGGTGGTGGACCCCGGCGTGTTGCTCGACGAGCTGGCCGACCTGGAAGCCCGCAACGTGGCGACCGAGCGGCTGCTGATCTCCGCCGACGCACACTTGATCATGCCCTATCACGTCGAGATCGATCGGGTTACTGAGCGCTACCTGGGCAAATCAAAGATCGGCACCACCGGGCGCGGCATCGGGCCCGCCTACCAGGACAAGGTGGCGCGGGTAGGGGTACGAGCCCAGGATCTGCTGGACGAGAAGATCCTTCGGCAGAAGGTCGAGGCGGCGCTGGAATTCAAGAACCAGGTCCTGGTCAAGGTCTACAACCGGCGTGCGCTGGATGCCGAGCAGGTGGTGGACACCGTGCTCGACCAGGGCGGGCACTTCGCCCACCGGATCGCTGACACCCGGCTGCTACTCGATGAGGCGCTGCGGCGCAGTGAGACGGTGCTGCTGGAGGGCAGCCAGGGCACTCTGCTCGACGTCGACCACGGCACCTATCCCTTCGTCACCTCCTCCAATCCGACCGCTGGCGGCGCGTGCGCCGGATCGGGCATCGGCCCGACGAAGATCACCGCTGTGGTGGGAATCCTCAAGGCATACACCACCCGCGTCGGCTCGGGTCCGTTCCCTACCGAACTGCACGACGCGATGAGTGAGCGACTGCGCAAGGCCGGTGGGGAGATCGGCGTCACCACCGGGCGGGCCCGGCGGGTCGGATGGTTCGACGCGGTGATCGGGCGCTACGCGGCACGGGTGAACGGTGTCACCGATTTCTTCCTGACCAAGCTTGATGTGCTGTCCGGTCTGGGGTCGGTGCCGGTCTGTGTGGCTTACAACATCGACGGCAGGCGTACCGACGAGATGCCGATGACGCAGACCGACGTGCACCACGCCGTGCCGGTGTACGAGGAATTGCCTGGCTGGTGGGAGGACCTTTCCCAGTGCCGCACCCTCGATCAGCTGCCGGCCAACGCCCGCGCCTATGTAGCCAGACTTGAGGAACTCTGTGGGGCCCGGATCTCGGCCATCGGCGTCGGTCCCGGTCGCAACCAGACCATTGCAGTCCACCCACTGTAGCCAGGAAAACGCCGTCGGCTCCGCATGGCGGCAGCAGGTCAGCGGGTGAGTATGGCTTCTTCCAGGTCTATTTCATGGAGGGCGCGGGAGAGGACTTCGGTCCGTCCATGAGGTCAGAATGCACGGTGCCGGAAGAGCGCTGGCAGGATCAGCAGATGACCTGTGAACACCTGCAGCAGCTGCCCACCCCGGCACCAGAGCCACCGGACCCAGCAAGCTGCGTGGACTGCACCGCGCTGGGTGAGTCGGTGTGGGCGCATCGGCGAATATGCTCGAGCTGCGGGCATGTGGCCTGCTGTGATTTCCAGCCCGCAACGGCACGCCACCGCGCACTATTTTCGAAGCGACCACCCGGTGATGGGCTCCGCCGAGCCGGGCAAGACCTGGCGCTGGTGCTACCGGGACCACCGGCTGGTGTGAACCGTTGGGCTCACAGCTCCAGACGTCCCGAACTCGACAGGAGAGTTGGTGGCGGGGAGCGGAAGGGCTCTGCTGTCGAGTTCGGGAACGTCAGGGTCGTGCGGGTCAGATGACGGTGTCGAGGGCTCCGTTCTTGGCTTTGGCGATCAGGTCACCGAACTGCGCGGCGCTCATCCGGACCTGGGAACCGAAATCGTCGGTGAGGACGACACGCTGCTCCGGTGGGGCTGATTCGTCGACGAACAGTTGCGGGCACCCGCAACCACACTCACCGCAGAACGTGGCGAGCGGCTGGGCGATGTCGAACATGGTTAACCTCCGGTGTCGTTGCCTGACCAACTGAACGTACTTGCCTGGCTACGATTACGTGACTCCCTCATCGGGTGGCCCGCAGGTAGCCTCTGGTGACGGATTCGTGAGGACGCCCATGACTGATCTGGCCAAGCTGCCGGCTGGTCCGACCGCGCGGCAGGCGCTCGCCTGCCGCGACATCACAGCCGTATTCCGTGTCCTTCGCGACGCGGGAGTGAGCCAGGTCGCCATCGCGCGCGCCACGGGGCGGGAGACCGAGGGCGAGCGCAGACGCAACCTGTTCCGGCACGCAGCGACTCTGCTGCATGGCACGCCGGTGTTCGGCCCCCCAAGGCCGATACCCGTCACCGAGGCACCGACACCGGTGCCACGCCGGGTGGGCCCTCCGACGTCGAGCGGGTCGCGGTCACCACCGAGCGGCTGGACCAGCTCACCGGGGACCTTGGCGGTATCCCGATGACCGCCGCGCTCACCGCCCACACCGGAGCCAGCGAGGTATTGCCCGGCATGACTCGGCGTGCCAGGACCTGGCTCACGAGCTGGCGAGACTGCGCAGCGCGGCGTGAGTAGGCAGGAGCAGCAGGCGGCCACCAAGGCGCTGTGGGGGATGGCCGACTATTCAGGTCTCGCTGCGCTGCTCGACCCAGCAGCGGTTGCGCTGGTCGATGCGACCGCTCCGGGGCCCGGCGATCGAGTCCTGGATGTCGCGGCCGGCACCGGCAACGTGGCGGTCCACGCCGCCGCGCGCGGCGCCCATGTCACGGCCTGTGACATCGCCCCACGGATGGTGCAGCTGGGTCGGGAGCGCACCGGACCCGCGGTGACCTGGATCGAAACTGACGTCGAGGACCTGCCCCTGCCCGACGCCACCGTCGATATCGCCCTGTCGACCTTCGGCCTGATCTTCGCGCGCCGTCCCGAGGTAGCCCTGGCTCAGCTGCAACGCGTTCTGGTACCCGGCGGGCGGCTCGGCCTGACCGTGTGGCCCGCCACCGGCTACATCGCGGAGCGGGCCGGCATCATCAGAGATTTCGTGCCACCCGATCCCGCCTACCCAGACACGCTGAGTTGGGGAGATCCAGCGACGCTGGAGCGCAGACTGGCCACCGGTTTTACCGATGTTCGGATCGAACGGCGCTCAATGCCCTGGCGTTTCGCTTCCCCCCAGGAGATGTCCACGTTTTACGCTGCGCACTCGGCGGCATACGTCGCCGCCACGCAAGCGGCTGGCGAACGGGCCGATGAGATGATCGAAGCACTTCAGAGACACGCAGCCCCGGACGGCGGCCCGGTGCGGATCGACTCCGATTACCTGCTGGCGCAGGCGCAGGCGCGTTCATGAGCACCTCAACGCAGTAGCTTCGGAATGTCCTTGGCAGGCACTGCCGGGGCGAACGCGGCGCCGCGGGCTGAGTCGGCACCGAGCTGACGCCACCAGTCAGCCTGCTCGGTGTCATCGATACCCGCCACGATGACGGTGGTGGCGGTGCGACTGATCAATGGCACCATGCTGCTCAACGCGGGGCGTAACACAGAGTCGGGCTGCTGCGCGGCGGTGCGCACCAACGAGCCGGCCAATTCCACCCCGTGCACCGGCAGCGATTCCAGCAGTACGAGGTTCCCGACTGCCTGGCCGTACCGGGTCAGTACGGTCCGCACGCCGATATCCGCCAGGGTGCCCACGTTGTCCACCGCCTCGCCGTGCCCCGCGACGATCACCTCGACCGGTATCCCGAGCTGGATGTCCGCGGTGTCCAGCCGGGCCGTCTGCAGAGCGTCACGTACTACCGCCACCAGGTCGGGATCCTGGGTCAGATGCGTGGTCAAGTCGACCCGGACCGGCGGCACGGCGGTACCAAGCTGATCGCGCCAGCTGTGCAGCTGTTCGCAGGCTTGCCGCAGCATCCATGGTCCGATCGACAGGACCAGGCCGGTCTGCTCGGCAAGCGCGACACAATCCTCGTAAGTCACCAAGCCCCGCTCCGGATGCTCCCAGTGCAACAACGTCGCGAGCGCCACGGTCCGCCCGGCGTCGGTCGCTGCGGGATTCAGTCGCACCAGCGGTTGGTAACACAGGGTTACGTCGCCGTTCTCCCATGCGGCGGGCATCTCGGTGGCCAACGCGTACCGGGCCCGCTCCTCGGCGTCGGCGAGTGGGTCGTACAACCCCCACTGCCCTCTGCCGGTTCGCTTGGCGCGGTGCAAGGTGGCCTCGGCAGCCCGGATCAGCTCTCTGACGTCACTCTCCCCAGCCGTGCGTCGCACGATGCCGACGCAAGCCGAGACGGCGAGCCCACGGCCGGCGAGGTAGACCGGTTCAGACAGTTCGGCACTGATGCGCGCGGCAAGGGTGGCCGCGTTGGGGGTGGTCGGACACTCCTCGATGAAGATCGCGAACTCGTCGGCATCCAACCGGGCCACAGTGGCGCGTTCCCTGGCGACCAGCGTTCGGAGCCGGGCTGCGATCGATCGCAGCAGCAGGTCACCGACGCTGATGCCGAGGCCGTCGGTGACGATCCCGAAGCAGTCTAAGTCGATCATGCAGAGCATGACGGTGGCGTCTGGTTGCCGCTCGAGCAGCGCTTCGAGGGAGATCGCGAAGTGTAGCCGGTTGGGCAATCCGGTCAGCAGGTCATGCAGCGACTGGTAGCGCACGCGCTGCTCGAGCAGCTGCCGGTCGGCGACGTCCTCCACCATCGTGACGTGGTGGGTCGGGTTGCCCTGCAGGTCACGCACCACCGACACGGTCAGCGCGACCCAGGTGGTGTCCCCGTGTCCGGCGAGCGCCCTGACCCTGCGCTGGAATCGTCCCCGTCTGCCCTCGACGAGCGCCTGGTACGCGGCAACCACCGGCGGCGCGTCGTCGGGGTGGAGCAGTTCGCTGATGTTGCGACTGACGACGTTGCCCGGCGGGTGCTGCAGGATCTCGGTCAGCGCGGGGTTGGTACTGGTGACGGTGCCATCCAGCTGGCTGATCAGCATGCCCACCGGAGCGGATTCGAACGCTTCCCGGAAGCAGCCCGCGCTCTCATCGAGGCTACCGGCGCGCAGGGCCTTGATGTACTCCGAGACCAGTGCACCCAGCACGGAGGCGACCTTGCCGGCCAGTCCCTCGACGGTGCTCAGCTCCGGGAGCTCCGGCAGGCCCTGCCCGAGGATCTCCACGGTGCGGCCCAGGCTCTGCTCGCCGGCGAAGCCCCGTGACACGAGCTTGGCGACGACGACTTCTGCCGCGGCCTCTGGGCGCAACGGCTCGTTCCTGAGCACGTCGACCAAGCGGTCGAGCTGGTCACGGAGGCACCCCTCGATCGTCTGGCAGGGGATGGGCGTCTCCGCAGTGGTATGCAGCGCGTGGGTCCAGGCGCGAGCCAACCCCACCAACGAGAGGGGTTGCGTCGGGCTACTCATCGGGCCTGTCCACTAACCGGCGTCGGTGCGGCGCTGATTGACTCGGTGCCGCAATCAGCGTACCCAGTGTCACAGCACTGAACTGGCTTTCCCCCCGAACCGGGATCGATACTGATCAGCTCCCGTACCGTGCGCACCGTGCGAGTCCTCGTCATCGGCGCCGGCGCCCGCGAGCATGCCCTGGTGCTGGCCCTGTCCCGCGATCCGACGGTCACCGCGCTGGCCTGTGCGCCGGGAAACGCCGGCATCGCGACCCTCGCCGAGCAGGTCGGCGTCGACGTCACCGATCCGGCGGCGATCGCGGAGCTGGCCACGTCCTGGTCGGCCGATCTCGTGGTCATCGGCCCTGAAGTACCGCTGATGGCCGGCGCGGCCGATGCGGTGCGGGCGACCGGCATCGCGTGCTTCGGCCCAGCCGCCCCCGCTGCGCTGATCGAGGGATCCAAGGCATTCGCCAAGGATGTGATGGCCGCCGCGGGAGTTCCCACCGCGCGCAGCGAGCTAGTGGACAACCCGGGCCGGCTGGACGGGGCGCTGAGCCACTTCCAGCCGCCCTGGGTGGTCAAGGACGATCGACTCGCCGCAGGCAAGGGTGTCGTCGTCACCGAGGACCGGGAAGTGGCCAGGGCGCACGCGCTCACCTTACTCGACGGCGGTCACCCGGTGCTGCTGGAATCCTATCTGGACGGTCCGGAGGTCTCGCTGTTCTGCCTGGTCGACAGCCGTCGCACGGTGGTGCCGCTGCTACCGGCTCAGGATTTCAAACGCGTCGGTGACGGTGACGTCGGCCCGAACACTGGGGGCATGGGCGCCTATGCCCCGCTGTCTTGGGCTCCGGAGACCCTGGTCGCCGACGTCACGCAGCGGATCGTGCGGCCGGTCGTGGATGAACTGGCTCGGCGCGGTGCCGAATTCTCCGGGCTGCTTTATGCCGGTCTGGCACTGACCACCTCCGGCCCGCAGGTGATCGAGTTCAACTGCCGTTTCGGGGACCCGGAGACTCAGGTGGTTCTGGCGCTACTGCGCACCCCGGTGGCCGGACTGCTCGCGGCCACGGCCACCGGTGCTTTGGCCCAGCATCCGCCGCTGGAGTGGAACCCAGGAGCCGCGGTGGTGGTCGTGATGGCCGCCGAGGGGTATCCCGGCACGCCGCGAACCGGGGATGTGATCATCGGGGCGGCCGGCCGGGGGGTACTGCACGCGGGCACCCGCCGCCGCGACGACGGCGCCGTCGTGTCGGCTGGCGGCCGGGTGCTCTCTGTGGTAGGGACGGGCGTCGATGTTATTGCCGCGCGCGAGCAGGCCTACCAGCTCATCCAGCAGGTTCACCTGCCGGGCGGTCATTACCGCACCGATATCGGAATGAGCCCGACGCGCCGAGAGATTGGCCTGTCCGCGGGTGGTTGACGCGATAGCCTCCCAGACGATCATTGCGGGGAGTGGAGGCTGAGCGAGACGATGGTCATATGTGACCGCCAAGGCGAGCAACTGCTGCTCACGCTGTCTCCGGAAGGGGTGCGTTTCCTCCGCGAACAGTGGTCTTGGCTGCGCGAGCTGGTGCGCTGGCAGCTCGCCGGTTGCACCGATGATCCGCTGGCAAGGCTCACCGGATTGCCGATCCCCACCGGAACCATCGACGGTCGGCTGGCCTACGTCGTGGACTACTGGTGCGGCACGAAGGAGGCCGGCCCCGTCCGCCGGCTCTGGGAGGGCTGGGTCCTGCACGACTTGGAGCACAGCCTGAGCCGGGTGCTCGGCACGCTGCCCCGGCACGGCGGCGTAGTCCAGCTTCCTGGCCGGGGTTATCCCTCCGCCGCCGAATGGGGTTGGATGTTGGAGACGCTGCACGTCGTGCTGGATGTCTCAGGTCGGGTGAACACCCCAGGTTCCCCGGAGCGGATCTTGCCACCGGCGCCGTCCGCGCAGGACACCGAAAGCTACCGGCGCAGCCTGCGCTGGTTGGAGACGGTGATCGACGCGCTCGCGCAAGCGCAACGAGCGACTTCGGCCGACGCCGCCGACTGAGTTCGGCCGGTCGGCGGTGCTGTGCGCCCGGGCCCGCTAGGCACACTCCCTGAACGACACGTCGAAAGGGACGGGTATGGCGGGCGTACCGGATGAGCTAACGATCACCGATCAGGCTCGAGAGCCGGTGTGGGATCCGACGCTGGGCATCCCGGTCGATACGGCTTGGCAGGGCAGCCCGGTCCATCGCCTGGTCACCATCGGGGACTCGCTGACCCATGGCTTCGCCAGCGGTGCGGTGTTTCAGACTGACCTGTCGTACTCGGCTATCATCGCCCAGGAGCTGGGCTGGCACGGGCTACGTTTCCCACGCTACGGCGGCCCCGGGGGGCTCCCGCTGAACATCGAGCTGCTGATGCGCGAGCTTGAGCAACGCTGTGGTGCTGAGCTGAGCCTCTTGGAGGTGCCGATGGCCGCCTTTCGCGGCCGGCAGTTCATGGACGAGGTGGAGGACTACTGGGAACGCGGCCCCGGCGCTGTGCCGCCTGCTCCCACAGCCACCAACCACGTGCTCGGTGTCTACGGCTGGGACCTCCGCGACGCCCTGGTCCGCACCACGGACAGCAGCGAAGCCGAGATCGGACAGCCCACCGACGACGCTGTGCAGCAGGTTGTGCAGAACCACGGCGCACGAGCTGCACTGAGAGTGCTGCCAAGGGCCACCCCGGCCGATCGTCGCAGCACCGTCTTCGACGCAGCTGCAGCGCTGGGCGCGGCGTCGGGGGACGACCCAGAGCACGGCATTGAGACGCTTGTGGTGTTCCTGGGCGCCAACAATGCGCTGGGTGCGGTAACCCGGTTGCGAGTGGTGTGGAGCGAAGAGGGCTACGACGATCCGGCGCGCAATGACGCGTTCACCGTGTGGCGGCCCAACCACTTCGTCGCCGAGCTTGCACTTGTCACGGGAAAGGTGCAGCCGATCCGTGCTCGGCATGTCATCTGGTGCACGGTGCCACACGTCACGATCGCGCCGATTGCCCGCGGGGTGGCCAACAAGGTGCGCCCGGGCTCGCGGTATTTCCCGTACTACACCCGCCCGTGGATCTCCGACCATGACTTCGACGCCAGCCGCGATCCGAGGATCACCGTGGATGAGGCGCGTGCCGTGGACAGCGCCATCGATCAGTACAACGACGCCATCACCGCAGCTGTCGCCGACGCTCGCCGGGCGGGCCGCGACTGGTACCTGCTAGACGTCGCGGGAGTGCTCGACCGGATCGCAACCCGCCGCTACCTGGAAGATCCGCAAGCCCGCCCACCCTGGTGGCGGCCGTACCCGCTACCGCCGGAGCTGGCGGCGCTGAACCCCGTGCCGGATTCTCGGTTCCTTACCAGCGACGGCACAGGACGGCGCACGGGTGGGCTGTTCTCGCTGGATGGTGTGCACCCGACCACGGTGGGCTACGGGATCATCGCTCAGGAACTGATCGACATCATGGTGCGGGCCGGGGTTGTGTTCTATCAGCCCGACGGTCAGACGCCGCGCACCGGCGCGATCCGGGTCGACTTCACCCGGCTGATCCGCCGGGACACCCTGCTGACCCGGCCGCCGGCCAACGTGACCGACGGCTTGCGGGTCCTTGGCTGGGCCGACGAAACGCTTGACGTAGTCCGGCGTGCTCTCGGGTCGTGATCGGTCACTCCGGCGCTGCGGGAATCGCGTGCCCAGACTTGGCTCGTTCCATAGCGCGAGCGAAGACCGGGAGCGACCGTTCCACCATCTCATCGGTCGCCGTCAGCGAAATGCGGAAGTAGCCCGGTAGCTCGACGACATGGCCCGGCAGGACGAGAACTCCGTGTTCCGCAAGAAGAGAGCAAAACACGCGGTCATCGGCCAGTGGCGCGCGCGGTAGCACGTAGAAGGTTCCTTCCGGCACCTGCACTTCATAGCCTTGCTCGCGCAGTGCCGCCGCCAAGCGATCGCGACGGCGTTGCATGGCCGCAACGTCGATGAGCAGCCTGTCGACGTCGGGTAACGCGTACTGCATGAGAGCATCCGGCGCCGCCCCGAAACTGAAAGTAAGCAGTGCTCTGCGGACGACGTCGGCCTTGGGCAGCGAAGGGGCCAAAGCGAGGAAGCCGAGCCGTTGCCCCGGCGCCAGCGCGCTTTTGCTGTAGGTGTGCGCGAGCATTGAATACGGGTGGAACAGGCCAGGGCTCGGGAAACGGCGGCCGTCGAAAAGGATCCGGCTGTACGCTTCGTCGGAGATCAGCCAGATGGGGCGGCCGTAGCGCCTGGCCGCCTCGGCCAGACTGTCGGCCAGACGCGCAAGGGTGGCGGCCGGATAAATTCTCCCGGTGGGGTTGTGCGGAGTGTTGACGATGACGGCTCGGGTCCGTTGCCCCAACGCCGCGACGATCGCATCAACGTCCAGGTCGAAGGCGGGGGGTTCGAGCTGGACTCGGACGGGCCTGGCGCCGCTGGCGAGGATCATTGCCTCGTAGAAAAACCACGGCGGGCTCAAGAAGATGACCTCGTCGCCAGGGTCGACCACGGTGGTCAGAGCGAGTGCGATGGCGCCACTGGCGCCGCGGGTGAGAAACACGTCCTCGGAGGCGAAGTCGACGCCTAACTCGGCGGTCAGCGAGGCCGCCGCTGTCTGCCGTGCAGGCTCGTGCATGAGCCGGTAGGCGAAGTAGTCCGTCGAGGTGGGGACGCTGCGTTTGCGCAGTGCGTCGACGAAGCCGGGCAACGTGGGCTCCTGCGGGTTACCGGCCAGGAAGTCCGCAACCACCGGCCGCGTACGTTGCTTCGTTTGCATCAACCACTGGAGGAACGGACCGAGGGCACCCTGCACCGCCTCGACCTGTCTGGCGATCACTTGCTCGACCATATCGTCGGACACCGCTGCCTGTCAGCGCACCCGGCGGCCGGCTCGAATGACCGCGATGACGTCATGGACTGTACGGATGTCGGCGAGCGGGTCGCCGGTGACGGCGAGTAGGTCGGCATCGGCTCCCGGGATCAGCCGGCCTTTGCGACCGGTGAGCCCGCAGGCATTCGCAGCGACCGACGTGGCCGCGCGCAGCGCCTCACGATTGGTCATTCCGAGCTTGGTGAGGTCGGCGAGCGCGTAGGGCAGCACGTCGTGCGGTTTGGGCGGGGCTATCCCGGCGTCGGTGCCCGGGACGATGCGGGCTCCACGGCGGTGCAACCGAGTAAAATTCTCTATCGCAGCAGGCAGCCGGCGTGCAACGGAGGGCGGCGGTTCCCCCATGCCAGGCACCATGCCGACCGTGGCGCTCACCACTGTCCCCGACTCGACGATGGCGTCCATGGTCGCGGGGTCGGCGGCCACGCCGTCCGCGGTGAAGAACGTGACGTGTTCGAGGGTGTCGAAGCCCGCCGCGACAGCGCCGGCGACCGAGCCCGGGCTGTGCACGTGCGCTGCGGTGCTCAGACCGAGACTGTGCGCCTCGGTCACGATCAGGCGCAGATCGACGAGGTCGTACTGTGATTCATAGGGATTGCTGCCCGGCGTGAGGTGACCGCCGCTGACCATCACCTTCACCACCTCGCAGCCGCGTTCGGCCCGCTCGCGTACCGCTGCGCGCAGTTGCCGTGGCCCGTTTGCGACTCCACCGAGGAAATGGCAGTGACCACCTCGGGTGGTGATCGGCGGGCCGGAGGCGACGATCTCTGGGCCCAGCTCACCCAAGGCATCGAGCTGCTTGCGCAACATCAGCGCCTGGAAGCTGCGATCCCCTAAATCTCGGACGGTGGTGATCCCGGCCCACAGCATGCGACGCGCGGCTTGGGACATCTGCCGCAACAGCTGTTCGTCATCTACGGCCCCGATGCCGGCCACGACATCGGCGCTGGCGTCGAAGGCCAAGTGGACGTGGGCGTCGATGAGACCAGGGAGCACCGAGACACCAACACCCAAATCGAGTACCTCGGCGTGCGCTGGGGGTGTTGCGCCGGTGGTGTCGACGTCAACGATCTGCCCGCCGCTGATCAGGACCGTGCTCGGTCCGAAACGCTGCTCCCCGTCGAACAGCCGGTCCGCCCGCACCGCCAGCAAGGTGCCCGCCTCGACCACGCCCATATCCGATTCCTCTCGCAAGCACCTGTACGGAACTGATGAGGGCTGCGGGAACTGCGAAATACACATCCGCGGACATAGGCTGCCGTGGTGATCCCCGACGTGCTGGCAGCCCGGTACGCCTCTGGTGAGCTGGTCCGGTTGTGGTCACCGGAGCACAAGGTGCTGCTCGAGCGGCAACTGTGGCTGGCGGTACTGCGTGCTCAGGTCGATCTGGGCGTGCCGGTCGAACAGCGGGTGCTCGACGCCTACCAGCGGGTCGCGGCCACCGTGGACCTCGAATCGATCGCGCGACGGGAGCGGGCGACCCGGCACGACGTCAAGGCGCGCATTGAGGAGTTCAACGCGCTGGCCGGGCATCAGGAGATTCACAAGGGTTTGACGTCGCGGGACGTCACCGAGAACGTCGAGCAGCTCCAGGTGCACCGCTCACTGGTGCATGTGCGCGACCGCTGTGTGGCGTTGCTCGCCCGGCTGGCGGCCCGTGCAACCGAGTACGCCGAGCTGGTGATAGCCGGGCGCAGCCACAACGTCGCGGCCCAAGCCACCACTTTGGGCAAGCGGTTCGCCAGCGCGGCCGATGAGCTGCTGGTGGCTTTCGCCCGGCTTGAGGAGCTGCTGGCGCGTTACCCGCTGCGTGGGATCAAGGGCCCGATGGGAACCGCCCAGGATGCGCTGGATCTCCTCGGCGGTGATCTAGCCGCACTGGCGGCATTGGAGCGGCGGGTGGCGAAGCACCTTGGTTTCGGCCGCGTGTTGACCAGCGTGGGGCAGGTCTATCCGCGGTCAATGGACCACGACGTGGTCGGTGCGCTGGTGCAGTTGTCCGCCGCGCCGTCGTCGCTGGCGACCACGATCCGGCTGATGGCCGGCCACGAGCTGGCGACCGAGGGGTTCCAGGCCGGCCAGGTCGGGTCCAGCGCCATGCCGCACAAGATGAACACCCGCTCCTGCGAGCGGGTCAACGGCCTGGCCGTGGTGCTGCGCGGATACGCCTCGATGGTGGCAGAGCTGTCGGGCTCCCAGTGGAACGAAGGCGACGTGTCGGACTCGGTGGTGCGCCGGGTCGCGCTGCCCGATGCGTTTTTCGCTTTCGACGGGCTGGTGGAGGCCTTCCTCACGGTGCTCGACGAGTTCGGTGCCTACCCAGCGGTGATCGAACTCGAGCTCGAACGCTACCTTCCGTTTTTGGCCACTACAAAGGTCCTGGTCGCCGCGGTGCGCGCCGGGATGGGACGGGAGACCGCGCACGCGGTGATCAGCGAGCACGCCGTCGCGGTCGCGCTGGCGATGCGGGTCGACGGCGTCGGCAACGACCTGCTCGGCCGGCTCGCCGACGACGACCGGTTGCCGTTGGACCGAGCCGGTCTGGATGCGCTGCTCGCCGATCCCCTGCCATTCACCGGGGCCGCCGCCGAGCAGGTGTCGGCAGTCGTCGCCGAGGTAGCGACGGTGGTTGCCCGTTATCCCCAAGCCGCCTCCTACCGCCCCGCTGCGATCCTGTGAAGTTGGGCAGGTCTTCGAGGACCACCAACCTCCGGCAGCAGAGGAGTGGGACGTCGACCCAGGCGCGAGAGGCGGCTATCGAGGCCGGGCAGGCCGACCACAGGCCGAGCAGCTTGACGATCTCCGCCGGACCGGAGCTGAATTCGCGACCGCCGCCGATGAGATGTCGCCGACGCCGTACACAATGTCGCCGGCTCTCCGGCCCGGCGCAGGAACTGGCCCGGCTGGCTCAACGGCCGTTCCCCCAGGAACCGCCTTACCGCACCTGACGGGTTACCCCAACTTCCGCACTGGATCTGATCTGGTTCGCGGTCCTCACACCTTCACTGCACGGAACGTGGCGGTGATGTCGTCGAAAGTCTTGGCGGACTCCGCGAAACGCTCCTTGGGCAGGCTCTGGAAGACGAGACTGATCATCGTCTTGCCATTGAACAGGAAGTAGTGCGAGTGCGTCCCTTCCTGCCCGCTGGTGGCATCCTTGAAGTTGTAGAAGTAGAACAGTCCGGGCAATCCACCCAGCTCGATCTGCTTCGGTTCGGCGACCAACTGGACCGACTTGTTGGACGTGACAAGCTGGTCGGTGAACTGCCTGGCGGCCAGGACCTGCTCCGCTCCCACCGGCTCCGGAAGTTCACTGGCGCGGATCAGGAACGATTCCTGCGTGCCTTGCGCTACGAGCAGGAGAACCTGGGGATCTTTGGGGCTCAACTTCGACCAGGTGGACGGGTAGGACAGCTCAAAACCAGCTTGCTCGCTGCGGAAGTCGGTGAAGCCTGCCGGCTTGACCGGGGCCGCTGAGTTGGCCGCCTGCGGCGTGTTCGCCGCGTTTGTCGTTTTCGAGCCATGATCGGGAGCGAGGAGTTCTGGCCCGAGTATCGCCGCGGACGTTCCAAGCCCCAATGCCAGTACCACCCCCACGGCGATGACCAACACCCGTCTACTGCGCACGGCGTTCCAGAGCTGAGTCATGATGCCCACATCCCTCAGATCGTAAGATTATGTTCACTGTGCGTGAACAGTTTCGTCGCGGGGGTCAGTTTGCCTTGCTCAGGTCTCCGTCACGGAGAGCGGCATCATACTGGCGCGCCGTGACCACCCAACCACCGCCCTGCGCCGCGAACTCCCTGTCAAGCCGCCGTAGGGCGGACAAGACGCCCGAAATACCCTCCAACCCCAAATGATCTGCATCCGATAGGGTGGTCCGTCGGCCAGCGGGTGAACCGAGGGCAGCCAGTGGCCGAAGTGGAAATATAGGGACACGAGGTGCTAGCGCGACGCCGGTCTGCACACCTCACCGGTGAGTCGGCGATGTCGGGAGTGGAAGGGGACAGACATGGCGTTTGCCAGCCCGGAAGACAAGTTCGGAATCAAGATCCAAAGCAGGAGGGCGCCTAGAACGCTTGACCAGAACTTTTCGCTGATCGCCGGCCTCGTCTACGTGACGATCGGGGTCATCGGGTTCTTCTTCACGGGCTTCAGCAACTTTACCGAGGTGACCGACAACGCGCTGTTCGGGATCTTCCTGCTGAACCCCTTCCACAACATCGTCCACATCGGGGTCGGTGCGTTCTGGCTGCTGGGGGCACTCGCGCTCACCCCTGCTGGGAACCAGGGCCTGAACATCGCCATCGGTGGTTTCTACGTGCTGGCCGCCCTCCTGGGTTTCCTGGGCTACCTCAGCCTCGTGTCGGTCCCGGGGGGGCTGGACGCTGACAACTTCCTGCATCTCATCAGCGGTGTGCTGCCGCTGATATTCGGTAGTGGCCTGCTCAGCGGACAAAGCGAACGTCAAACCGTGAACGCGTAGCCGCGGAGACCTTTCGGGCCGTGTCCCC
>JBOHFX010000124.1:0-53010 GCA_050699875.1 Pseudonocardiaceae bacterium | reverse complement strand
CAACTCCTACCGGGTGAAACGACCCGGCGACACAGGCATCCGCCACGACGGCCCCGCCACGATCCGGCTCGCGAACCCCGTCCTGACCGACACCGCAGCATGATCATCTTACGCTAAGTGGCATTGTTTCAAGAGGCCCTAGCGATGCGCTTCCCGTGGTTGAACAACTATTCAGGCTCTCAAAGGCCGAGCAGGATGAGCTTAAACGGCTTCTTGAGCGCACATCTCTGGCCGCCGTGGTCAAGGCTACCTCGCAGGTAACTGACCGTTTGAGGTTTCTCGCTGGCTTGCGCACCTTAGTCTTTGAACCCGACGTTCGCAAAGTAGTGAAAGAACGAAGTGAGCTACACAAGATTTTGGAACGCGAAGCATGGATCTTCGGTGAGCAGTACGCTCCAATGGTTAGCGACCAAAGCCTAGACGCCGTGTTGAAGCGCCATCTCGAAGCTCTCGGCCATGACGTAAGTATCGCAGAATTGCAACCTGTTCGCAGAGAAGACGGCGGCGTCGGCATCATTGATCTACTCCTCGGCCGTGCAAGCAGGGGAAAGAACGGGCGAGAGCACCTTATTGTGGAGCTGAAAGCACCTAAGGTAAAGATCGGTCAGAAAGAAGTTAGCCAAATCAAAGAGTACGCCGAGGCCGTAATAGGTGATCCGCAGTTCACTGATCCCAGAGTCAGCTGGGACTTCTGGATAGTATCCACAGAGCTAAGTCCAATTGTGCAGCAAGACGCAGACTCCCCCAAGACGCCTCCGGGATGTATTGTCGAATGGGAAAATAACGTCAAAATCTGGGCTAAGACGTGGAGTAAACTAATCGATGAGTGTGAAGCGCGCTTGCACTACTATCGGGAATGTTTGGATTACGATGCGGCTTCTGATGACGCGCTTGATTACCTAAGGCGTCTCCATGGTGACGTACTCCCCTTCTCGCTGAGAGAGGAACAGCCTATAGCGGGCGATGGTGAGACAAATGACCAATAACTGTCAATACAGCGCGGATCGGCCCACCGCAGATAATGGGCGGTAGAACCCCCGTTTGTTGGCGGGGTCAACAAGCGCTATCTAGCTCACCGAGCCGGCGAAGCGTTCGTCCCCGAAACGCTTGCTGCGTTAATCACAGCGGGTACACCCATGACCGACTCATGACAATCAGCGGCAAGCGCTAGCTGCTGCGCTGCTCGTAGCGCCGCCGCCATCCGCGGCAGCGGTCGAGATAGTCGGCGAGTTGATCGCGACCAAAGGTGGTGGTAGACCAGGGCTGGTTGACATATTCACCTCGCCATATGTACGTGAGGGCGTCCATCGCGAGGGGAGTCAAAACCCGAACACCGACGAGCGTGTAGTCGGGGTCTTCGAAGGCGTCAAGGGTTTCCCATTCAGCGTCGGTGAGGTCGATGAATAGTTTGCCGAGTGCCTCGCTCTTGCCGGGAACAAGTCCTGGGTAAACCCTCTGTGGTAAGCGTACGATCCGCCAACCGGGGGCCTTCGCATCCAGGTGGTTCGGTATACGACCGAGGAGCGTATTCACGACGTCGTTGAGGAGGAGCGTGCCGTAGACGAATAGTTTACTCGTTCCCTCCAATGAGAGGGCCGGCTGGCCAGAGCTCGTGGAGTTCGCTTGGTGTAAGCGGGCGCTTATAGGCTTCACGAAGGACCTCCGTGGGCGTTTTACCGCCCGCCTCGACGAGTCTGACGAACCAGTCCATACCTGCGGGGTAGGACCATAGGTAAGACCTGAACTGTGGATTCCTGCTCCGGTCGTAGAGTTCACGAGCGATCTCCTGGTCAGTCCACCAGGGGACGTGACGGCGTGCTAGGTCACGACAGTCCACAGCTGTCGCGCCGCTGTTGACCATGATATGAATCTGCCCGCGGATTAAGTTCATAAAGTGATCGAGCCTCGTACGGGCACAAACAATTTCATCGTTCGGAGATGCCATCCACGGGAGAACTTGAGCCAAGCCCTCGAAGAGGACTTGGTGTGGACAGTGGACGGCCAGAATCCTCGGCCACTCGACGGTGTTGGACTCAGTCTCCGCTGTCAGACTTGAGTACTGCAAAGCGTGCCCAAGAACCTCGTGAAGCGCGAAGCGATAGGCGTCAATCTGCGAAAATGAAGCCTTTTTCCTGTTGATACGCAGACGTGCGTCATGACCTGCACCGTCGAGCCAGTAAGACCAATATGCGTCGACGTCGACCTCTTTGATTGTCAAATTGAAGTCAGCGTTGGTGTCGACGAGCTGGCGGACGCTGGACTCGTACTTGGCTGCATACTCGGCGATGGCAGAGCTGACGTCGGCCGCTGGCAGCTGCTCGCTCAGGGCGCCAAGGTTCATCCACGTGTGTTCATCCCACGAGACTCCCAACGATTTGAGGGCCTCTTTCGCGCTCTCTGCGCGCTCCTCGATGTAATCGCGAGTCCAACCACGCGGCATGCAACCCTGAGTGAGGGAGATGTACTCACCGAAGGGTAGTTGTTGGCCGATCAGGGCGGAGAGGTACGCGATGTGCGCATCCAGGTACGCCCTCAGAACTGGTTGATGTTGTACGTCCGTCTCGGTCCGGAGTTGAGTGAGGGCATCAAGCGCGGCGAATCGGTTGTCGAACGGGCTCGGTATCTCTGCCGGCGGCGCGCAGTCGAAGTCGATCACAGGAGATTCACCACGTGATCTTTCCAGCGCATCCCAGCGGCGCACTGCTTCCTCGACGTCACGAAGATGCACGGCTAACCTCCCAGCGCAGTGTCACGGCCTGGCTGGGCTGGAGGTAGTCGCGGGTCACGGTGATGAGCGCGTCGCCATCGTCGTCAGTGCACACAAGGTCCTCGGTGGCCGAGACCTCGGATCCGTCGGCTTGCTCCTCGATGGCGGTGCAATTGAGGAGCATATGCACGCCGCGATGGCGAATGTTCAGGGTGAGGTGGCGTGTGTACCGCGGGACCGCCTGCCGCCAATAGTGATCGTGGACAAACTGTCCGCCCCGGCAGGAGTAGGAGATCGTGGCAACGTCACCAGGCTCGATCCCCGGCGAGACGTGGCAGGCGAACTTGGACAGATTGTTCATGTCGTGAGTTCGTTGGATCGCCACCTTGCGCTCATTGCCGGGTGACGGCTCGATGGTCAGAGGACCGTCTGTGGTTTCGAACCACAGCTCTCTGGTCAGACGCTTGATGGGACGGTTCGTCAGATTGAGGAGTTGATGAGAGTACGTGACAGTCGACCATCCTGCGCCATCGATATCAACTGAGCAGGTCAGGTCAAGTTCAACAACATGGCCAGCAAGCTTCGCCAACTGAGCGACTTCTGCGTCGGACAAACGAAGCCGCTTGGACAACGCGGCGAGCGATCGCGCGATGCGTTGGGCAGGCGCTTCTTCGGTCTCCGACCCGGCCCCTCCTAGGGCGAGAGGAAAGGCGGCACCAGGCGGGGAAACGGTGCGAGGCTGAGCTAGCGCTTCCGACCGCCATCCGGCTTGTCCGTTAGCGGGTGCTTCGAGACCCTGCTCGATTGAGTCGAGCACCTTGGACATCGTTGCGGTGCCTTGATCGGCTGGTCTGGTTGGCTGGATCGGCTGATCGATGGCCGATGGCGCTAGGTGTGAATTAGCCGGTTCGGGCACGAAATCAATTCCACCAGCGTGGACCTGGAACAGTTGGCCGACGCTCCAGCCGGGAAACATACTTTCTAGAATGCGACAATGGTCGGGATAAGGGAGTCCGACCAACTCGCCGGAAAGCCACCGGTAGAACTGTGCCTTGCTCGGCCAACCACCCCGCAGAGTCGGGTCAACATTCGCAGCAACTCTGTCGTACTCACGACAAAAGGCGCGGTGAGTTTGCAGGTGGCGGTGCTGAAGCAGCACCTTCAGCACGACTGGCTTGGCGTTCAACGAGTTGCCCCTCCTTCGGCGTCAAGCGAGACGAGACTATCACGGCCGGGAGACTGCGCGAGACCAGATGAGGTACAGACGTTCGAGAAGAGACGATTACGGGGTCGAGAACAGACCCTGAGCTGGCCGAATCTTGTGGTGTCACCCGCTGACGGGACGACACCACACAGATCAACCAGACGGAAGGGCAAGATTCATGGCTATCCCCAGAGGTCACCGATTCAGCATTGAGTTCGACGACGCGTTTCCCCAGGGTTTGGTTTTGATCGGCGATGTCACGCCGGACAATGAGTACCAGACTCGTGATGACAAGGCAGCTGGCCGGCCGGTGCGGCAAAAACTCGATCAGGTGACAGGTAAGCGGCAATGGAAAGCCACGGTCACCGACCCTGATGAGCCCAACGCCAAGCGGGCATCGTTTGAGATTACGTTCGTCGCGGACGTGCAACCCGTGCCGACTACCACCGAAGTCTTGCCGGGCATGCGTCCTATCGAACTCCAAGGGCTGACGGCTGAACCCCGAGTCGCCGGCAACGGTGAATTCAAGTATCAGTCCTATGTTTACCGGGCAACCGGCTTCGTGATGACGGCGAGTGCTGCCGGTTCTCGCCCGTCGCAGTCGATCAAGCCGGCCGGTGCTGCCGGCAGCGGTGAGCAACCCGGCAAGGCCGCGTGAGTCTCGCGATGGGCCGCGGCGAGTTCGCGCGGGTTCGGGGTGCTGGCCGGGAGGGTCCTCGGGCCGCTCGGCCGGTCTCCGGCCCACCGCACCGGGATACGCCTCCCGCATCGGGCTCGGGCGGCAGCGTGATGGCGTCCGAGAAGTCCACGCGTGCCTGGGAAGCAGCCTACCGGCAGTACGGCCGCGCCTGGGAATGGACCGCCCGATCTGGCAAGGGTGACCCGGCGGCAGCACGGGAGATGGCAACAGCGTCCTGGGCGGTAGCGGCGGCGTGGCGGCAGATCGCGGCCGGCACCACCTTGCCGTGGTGGACGTTGGCGGCCATCGAGTCGGCCGCGGGTGCGTTCGAGGCGCAAGCCCGCGAATACGAAGAAAACGAAGAAAGTGACAGCTCATGACCGTGAATAAGACAGCGAAGCCTGAGCCTCCCAGGACGTTGACGCAAGCTCATGAGGCGCTTGTGCGAATCCGACCGAAGAAGGAAGCGCCCCCGGCGGCGTGGCTCGCATATTACCAACGATCGGCGGCGTTATATGCCGAAATGGCCGAGATCGATCGGGGCCACCATCACGAATGCCTCTACTGGGCCGAGCGGGAACAAGACAAGGCAAAGGAGATCGCAGCCCAGATCAGCGCTGCCGAACGCAGGTAGAGACGCGATACGAAGAAAGGAGGTGAATGGCGATGCGCACGGGTGGGCGTTGGGTTGCGCTGGTCGACAGGGCGCAGCGGCTGTGGCGGGACTCGCGCCGGGGTAGTCGGCCACGTCGGGTTCGCTTGACCTGGCAGACGTGCCGGCGATGCGGGAGCAGCTCGTTTGTCCCGGCAAGTCATGGCCGCCTGTGCGGTGGGTGCCGCCGCCTGCAATAACTGACACCGCAACGGGGAAGGTCAAGAAGAAAAACGCGCCGGGGTGGCGCGGCGATGCCGCACGCCCTGATAAAGCGCATTCCAGTCATACGCGCAGAAGCGGAATTCATGGCTACCAACCTGTCCGCTTCTGCGCTGTCCACACCGAGATTCTGGAGTGAACAGTGGCAAGGATAGAACGTGGCGCTGCCACAACGCTAGACCCGAATACCCGAAAGAGCGTCCTGAGCCCCAATTGCGTCATCCACTGCGCGTACTTGCGGTGTGGGAGCGCCCGATGAGCCGGCTGGCGTGGACTGACCCGGCGCCCCTGGAGGTGGAGCGTCCTCGGTTGCCGTGGTGGGTGATGCTCCCCCGCAAGCTCCTGCTGGTCGCCTCACCGGTCATCGCCGTGCTTGTGGTGGCGATGGTGCTGGTGTTCACCGCCCGCCGAGTGCGGCGCTACCCGCTGTTCCTGATAGGCACCGCGACCCTCGCCGCCCTTGGGGTGGGCCACTCCTGGTGGGCGCCGGTCACGCTGCTCACCGCGCTCGGGGTGGTGGGTGGCTTGTGGGCCTGGCAGTACCCCGACTCGTTTGCCCGCACCGTGGTCCGGCAGATCCGCTCGGAGTGGCGTCGGGCCCAGGTTTACGCCTGGCGCTGGCGGCGGGTGATGCTGTTCACGGAGCTGACTAAGCGCACCGGACAGGGCCTGCACCGCGTGCACTACCCGCACATTTGCCGGGTGTGCGCCGATGGTTGGCGCGACCGCGTATCGGTCAAGTTGCTGCACGGCCAGTGCGCGGACACCTACGCCACCCATGCTGACAAGCTGGCCAACTCGTTCGGCGCTCGCTCGTGTCGCGTCCGGGTCGACAGGCCGCGCCGGATCTGGTTGGACCTCGTACACACCGACCCGCTGGTGGAGCCCCTCGCAGCCCCCTACCTGGCGGAGCCGGGGACGGGCGTGGATCTGGCCCGGGTGTGCATCGGTCACACCGAGATCGGCCGACCTTGGATGCTACGTCTGCTGGATCGCCACATTCTAGTGGCCGGAGTCAGCGATGCCGGCAAGTCGTCGGTGATGTGGGCGGTGCTGCGCGCGCTGGCCCCGTGGATCCGATGCGGACTTGTGCAGGTATTTGGCATCGATCCCAAAGGCGGGATGGAACTCGGACGCGCCCAGAGGCTGTTTCAGAAACTGGTGTGCAGCAACGGCATCGAGGCCGTCGAGCTACTAGAACACGTGGCCACTCTGACCCGCCAACGTGCCGAAGTCCTGCGGAAGCTGGGCACCCGTAAATGGAGCCCGGCATCAGGCCAGCCGTTCGTGCTGCTGATCGTGGACGAGCTAGCCGACATTATCGCCTATCAACCTGACAATGCCTTGCGTAAACGCGCGAATGTTGCGTTGCAGTCTATTTTGTCGCAGGGCCGGGCACCAGGGGTGTGCGTCATCGGGCAAATCCAAGATCCGCGCAAACAGATCATCGATTTTCGTCACTTGTTTCCCATCAAGATCGCCATGCGGCTGGATGAACCGGAGCAAGTCGACATGGTGCTCGGCGAGGGCGTCCGCAAACGGGGAGCAACCGCGCACGAGATCAGCGAAGACACCCCCGGCGTGGCCTGGGTCAAGCTCGACGGCCGCCGCGACCCCGACCGGGTCCGCGCTTTCCATAGCACCGACGCCGACCTTGACGAGCTGTCCGCCTACGTCGCCGCCGGTCACAACCAGGCACCGACCCTGCTGTTACCGACCGGAAAGGGAGCCGCGTGATGACCGCGACCGAGCCCACCAGCCTGGACACGGCGCGGATGACCCGGGCCCAGCGAGCCGCACTTCCGCTGAGCACTGAGGTTGCCCAAGCGCTCGCAGAAGAACACGGTGTCTGTGTCCGTCCGCTGGCGATGCGACGCATCGACACGACCACCGGCCGCGTCGATATCGTCCCTGTCCCCTGTGGGTCTACCCGCGAGGACCAGTGCCGGCCTTGCGCAGACAAGGCACGGCGGTTGCGGATGGCTCAATGCCGTGAAGGTTGGCACCTCGAAGAAGAACCGGTCACCAACCGCGCCACGCCCAATGAGGAACACAAGGCGCTGATGGCCACCCGGGCCGATCTCGTCATGGCCTACACGCAATGCCGTGCCACGGGTGATGAAGACTCGTGCGAGCAGATCGCCAGCGCCGTCGCCGAGCTCGACGGCGAATTACGGGCAGCCGGGGTGCGCGGCCGGCTGACCCCGCTCGATCCATCACCGAAACCGGTGAAGCGCTCTACCCGGCGCCGCCAGGATGCCCCGGATCTCCCCCGCCGACCGGTGGCACAGCGCACCGTAGGGCGGGTATTCGCCGGCCGCTACCGACCGTCCACGTTCCTCACCCTCACCCTGGACTCCTACGGGCGGGTCGACGCCCAGGGTGCGGCTGCGGATCCGGACCGGTATGACTACCGGCGCGCCGCGCGGGACGCGATGCACTTTCCAGCGTTGGTGGATCGGTTCTGGCAGAACACCCGGCGCTGTGTTGGGTGGGACGTGCAGTACTTCGGCACCGTCGAGCCCCAGAAACGCGGTGCCCCACATTTCCACGCTGCTATCCGTGGCGCCATCCCTCGCGCCGAGCTGCGGGCCATTACCGCCGCGACTTACCACCAGGTCTGGTGGCCCGCACATGACCAGCTCGTCTATTCCGGCGAGCGGCTGCCGGTCTGGGACGCGCGTGCGAAGGCGTTCACCGATCCCGACACCGGTACGCCGCTGCCGAGCTGGGAACAGGCCTGCGAGGAGCTGACCGAGCCCGCGCACGTGGTCCGCTTCGGTGAACAGGTACACGTCAAAGGCATTCTCGGCGGTACCGAGGAAGCTGGCCGGCATATCGGCTACCTCACGAAATATTTGGCCAAGAGCGTGGGGCAGGCCGCCGGGCTCGACAAGGACGCCACCGACGCCAAATGCGACCACACCAAGCGGTTGCACGCCGAATTGCAGGTCACGCCGTGCTCTCCGAGATGTGCGGTGTGGCTGCTGTACGGGGTCCAACCCAAAGGCGCCCGACATTCCATGGTCCCCGGGCGGTGCAAGGGCAAGGCCCATCAGCCCGAGCACCTGGGCATTGCCGGGCGCCGCGTGCTCGTCTCCCGCAAGTGGTCGAACAAGACTCTGGATGACCACCGGGCCGAGCGCAGCGCATTTGTTCGGCAACTTCTCGAAGTCGCTGGCATCCAACCCGGCCACGGACCCCAAGACGGGCCATACGTGTGGGAACGCACAGCGCCCGCTGACCCCGACGTGCCACCACGGCCGGTGCTGCTGCTGCGCGCCGTCGCCGAGCGACAGCGATGGAAAGCCGAATATGCCGCCGCGCAACTCGCCGCTAGCGGATCACCACCGACCGAAAACTATTCGGCAACTGACGATCAAGCCGCATGAGCGGGGAAGGAGGCATGGTCGTGGACAACGTGACCCCGCTGTGGGCGCGTGACGTTGCACCCGAGGATCCGGTGTCGCTCAACGACTTCACCCGCGCGGATATCTACACCGTGCGGCAGGTCGCCGCCCGGCTGGGTATCGGCGCTGGGCTGGCCTATGAGTTGGTCCGGGCTGGCGAGATCCCGGCTAAACGGCTGGGCCGGCGCTGGGTAGTGCCCCGGGCTCTATTTCACACCTGGCTCAACGAGATGCCGAAGGGAGCCTGACGTGTCATTCGTATCGCGCACCCCGGAAGGCCATGACCAGGCGAACTGGCGAGAGCCCTCGGGAAGGCAGAAAGCCAAGACCTTCCGTACCAAAACAGAGGCCAAGCGTCTTCTCGCCGGGATCGACGGCAGCCTCTCGCGCGGCCTGTATGTCGATCCGCACGCCGGCCGGCTGCTGTTCGCCACCCACGCCTTGCAGTGGCTGGACAGCCGCAACGATGAGCTGGCCACCAAGGCTCGTGACGCTTCGATCATGCATACCCATGTGCTGCCGCAATGGGGCACGTGGCCGCTCTCGAAGATCGATCACCTGTCAGTGCAGAAATGGATCACCGAACTGGGTACCCACCGGGCTCCGGCCACTGTCGCCGAAGCGCAACCGCCTGACGTCTGCGGTGCTGCGGTCTGCGGTGCGAAACCGGTTGATCGCCTTCAACCCCTGCGAAGGCATTCGGCTGCCCCGGCGCCGTCGGCAAGACACCGCCGACCAGGTCATCAGCCGTGACGAGCTGCGCAGCAAGCTGCTTCCCGCGGTTCCTGACCGGTACCAGGCAATCATCGCCACCGCTGCCGGCGCTGGCCTGCGCTGGGGAGAAGCCGCCGGCCTGCGTCTGGACGCACTCGATCTGGCCCGCGCTCGCCTAGCGGTTATCCGCACAGTGGTCGAGGTCAGCGGTCACACCTCGTTCAAGCGTTACCCCAAGAGCAGCGCCGGCCGGCGCACGGTGCCGCTGCCCGGCTGGCTGGCTGGCATCGATCATCCGCAGGCACCTGGAGCGATATCCAGTCCCGGCCGACGCACCGATCTATGCCAATGCGGTCGGTAAGCCGCTGCGTCGCACCCTGTTCCGCGCCCGCATCTGGCGGCCTGCGCTCGTGCAGGCGGGAATGCTCGGCACCCTCACGGTTATCGACGACCACACTGTGCAGGCTGGCTGGACCGACGCCACCGGAGCGACGCTGGCCAAGGAGTTCGCGACCGAGCGGGAAGCCGTCTTGCACATCGCCAAGTCATGCGCTGGCGGCCTGCGTTTTCATGATCTCAGGCATTCATATGCCACATGGCTTGTCGATGATGGCGTGCCGGTGAACATGGTCCAGCGCGTGATGGGCCACGAGCGGTCCTCCACCACGCTAGATCTCTACACCCGGCGCACCGACGATCACGGTCGCATCCTGCAGGCGCTCGATGACGACGATGACGTCTGCTGACGATTCGCTGACGATCGACCGTGATCACTCACATGAAGATCAATCAGACGACCTCGATACGGCCTCTGAGCTGGGATTTCAAGGGTGGGCGATACTGGGATCGAACCAGTGACCTCTTCGGTGTGAACGAAGCGCTCTCCCGCTGAGCTAATCGCCCTCGCTGACCGCAGCGAGCGGGAACACCATACCGGATCAGACGAACGGCGAACGTACCCAATCCCACGGCAGGCCAACCCATCCGACGATCAGA
Organism: Pseudonocardiaceae bacterium; assembly: GCA_050699875.1. Taxonomy (GTDB): domain Bacteria; phylum Actinomycetota; class Actinomycetes; order Mycobacteriales; family Pseudonocardiaceae. Next base: position 42,426 of record JBOHFX010000124.1, on the reverse strand, counting down.
CCGAAGGCGTTCACCAGCCAGAGCGTGACCAGGACGACCGCCCCGGTCAGGGCGCACACCGCCAGCCGGACGAAGGGCGACTGGCGCCGGACCCACTCGGTCCAGGCGTCGTAGCGGCGGCGGGTCGCGTGGAGCACACGCTGGGCCCACTGGAACTCGGTCGCGAGGATCGCGAGGCCAGCGAACACAATCAACCATCCCGGACCAGGATACGGGATGGCGAGGATGCCTGCGATGAGCACCGCCGTACCCACCACACCAACCAGGATCCGGTACGCCAGGTCGATACCCGGGCGGCTTCGCACCCGCTGCCGGAACCGGGTGTACCAGTGTTCGTGTTTCGCTCGGTCCGCCGAGGACCTGGTAAGCGATGACTTTTCCTCTACCGTCACACCTGCCCTTTCGCCACTACAGCAGTCGGCACCGACGGGGCGCGCCGACCCGGTTCCAGGGAGACCGCGTAACCGGCGAACCTTCGCGTTCCCGTTGCCGAGGGTACGGTATGCAGGCTAGGTGTCTGGAGTGCTACGTCGAAGGGAGCCAAGGCGACGGGTACTCCATCGGCGAGCCCCCACAAGACGTATGTCTGGTCAGCCTGATTGCTTGGCAGGCGGGTGGTCACCACTTCGACCTGATCCCGGCCGGCGAGCACCATTCCCACCGCGGTGCCGTCATCGGCGACCAAGGGCACCCGGACCGCCTCCGGGTCCGCAGCTCTGTCTATCGCCTCGGATAGGTCCGTGACCTGGCGCGATGCCTGGTCGAGTTCACTGTTGAGCTGCCCCACCTGGACTCCGAGCACCACCGCGGCGGCTATCAGGATCACCGATGCGGCCACGGCTAGCTCTCCGACGCGCACTCGCCATGACTTCGTGACCTCCAGTTCTGGCAGCGTCGAAGGTGCCAGAGGCACCGGTGCCTCACAGGTGGCAGCTGCCCCACCGCTACCCGTGACACTGAGCACCAGCTGCTCCAGCCCGGCGCGGGGGATTGCCTCGGGGATGCAAAGGCCTAGCGAGGCGGCGACATCCTCGGCCTGCGCAGCGATGCGGCTGCATGTCTGGCAGTTCGGCAGATGCGCGGCGACCAATGACTCTTCGGCAGGCTCCAGGGCATGCAACGCCCAACCGACCGCCAGCTCGCGATGCGAGCAGCTCGCAGCGAGATCTTGGTCGTTCACCGGTTCGCCTCCCTCACCATGCGGGCCTCGGCGACCAACGTGTCCGGCCCCAACTGGTCGGCCAACAGCGAGCGCAACCGCTGCACAGCGGTGAACATGCGGGACTTCACCGTGCCCAGCGGCACGCCAGTCAGCACGGCGATCTCACGCTGGGTGTGCCCGCCGAAATAGGCCAGAGCAAGCACCTGCCGCTGCTCGACCGGTAGGCGATGAAGTGCTGCGCGCACCTGGCCGGCCGCGACCCGCGCCATGGCCGCCTGGTCGGCGCCCGGTACCGGCGTAGGCGACCAGTCCTCACCCGCCTCCGGAGTGGCGACCATCCGCCGGCGGATGGTGCTCTCTCGTCGCACGGCGTCCACTGCCTTGTGGTGAATCAGCGTGAGCAGCCAGGTGGCGAAGCCGCCCCGTGACGGGTCGAATCGCGCCGGATCACGCCACAGCGTGAGGAACACTTCCTGCACCACATCCTCGGCCAGCTGCTCATCGGCACAGATCCGGCGAGCCAGCGAGTAGCAAGGCCGACCGAAGCGTTGGTAAAGCTGGGACAGTGCCGATCCGTCGGCATCTACGAGCCGCCGCACGAGTTCGGCGTCGGAGGGTCCCTCGACCATGTTGGGAGCCGGCGGTGGCGCCGGCTCCGGGCTGTTTTGCCCTCGGTCCGGCCGGGGGGCACTCGATCGAGCCTCATCGGCCACCAGAGAGATCCTCACGTCGAACCTACGCCGGGCACCACCTACCGGTTCACGTTAGTTGCCCGGTGGTGTCCTCGCAGACGGCGGCAGACCGGCACTACGAGCGATGGTTTTCGCCGCCGAGGCGATCGTTGCTGCCCCGTCCGGGTGGTCTGTTGTAGGCATCCGGGCGTAGCTCCCGCACCGTCGCGTCACAGCAGCCAGAGTCAATCGTTTCAGGGCCGAAGGCAAAGAAAGGGGCGACAACGATGCGTAACGATCATGTGACTCTCCGTTCATCGGCGGTCTTTGATCTGCTGGCGCCACGCACTCCCCCGGTCCCTGTACAAGTGGCGCTTCGTTACGACACTCGTGACCCTTACGCCATTGTCGCGGCTTTCCGCACCGGGCGGGCCGGCTGGGTGGAGTGGGTGTTCTCCCGAGACCTACTGGCCGACGGCCTGATCGCCGAAGCGGGCGACGGCGACGTACGCATCAAGCCCGGCTCGGGTGACCCCGAGATCGTCGTGGTGGAGCTCAACTCACCCTCAGGTCACGCCGTCTTCGAAGCCAGCGCCCAGCGGCTCGCCGAGTTCTTGGACGCCAGCTACGACATCGTCCTACCCGGCGACGAGACGCTGTGGATGAACGTCGACGATGCTCTCGATCAGATGATCGCCAACGAGCTGCCCTGAGGGTGAGGCGGGTTTGATCCCAACATCCCGGTCGGCTACAGTTCACGCACGCACCGGGGCGGGGAGCCAGGGGGAGATACAACCCGTCAGGAGCATGCGGACGTAGCGCAGCTGGTAGCGCATCACCTTGCCAAGGTGAGGGTCGCGGGTTCGAATCCCGTCGTCCGCTCTGCGCGGCCCTTCCACGCCGGGCCGCCCCAGGAGCGGGTCTTCAGCGGTCTTCCGGGGCGCCGACCTCAGACCATGGGAATCCCTCCGGTTCCAGGCGCGGCGGAGTGGCCGAGTGGCTTAGGCAAGGGCCTGCAAAGCCCTGTACGCGGGTTCGATTCCCGCCTCCGCCTCGGGCGATTAGCTCAGTGGGAGAGCGCTACCTTGACACGGTAGAGGTCACTGGTTCAATCCCAGTATCGCCCACCAGCCGGTGCCGGCCGAAGTCGAACGCATCGGCGTAGGCCGTCCCGTAGACCTGCGAGCCAGGGCCGCGACCGGATCTCACTTCAGATGTAGGACGCGACCGCTATCTCGCCGCCACATTCGCACTGTGCGGACTGGGCGCCGGACGCGATGCGCACCATGAAATAGCTGACCACACTGATGATCCCGTCCGAACCGACGGTGATCACGTCAATCCCCGGCAGGTCACACGTGCCGCCGGTTGGGTTGGACGCCCCAGGAAAGGCCCGGTATTGGCGCCCTGCATCCGCCACTGCGCGGTTACCCGGTCACCGTCAACACTGATCCCTTCGACAATGAAGGCAAGGTCCGGGAAGGACGCGACCAGGCCGGTCACGTATAACGCGATCGCTTCCCCCGACAGCGGGCCGGGCAGCGTGGGGGCGACGTAGGTTAAGTGGCCTTCGCAGGCCTTGCTTGGACTGAACGGGTGGCGATCCACCAGTCGCGTAGCACAGGCGCTGTCCCTCGGCGGCGCGGTAGGCGACGTCGGCTAGGTGAGGTCAGGCCGGGGTGGCGGGTTCGAGCTGACAACGCGGCGCATCGCCCGCCCGGTGAACCGGCGCGGAGAAATCATTGTTGAGTCGTGTTCATTCAACTACGATGGGTATCCGTGGGCGGATCTCGGGATGACGACGACTTGGTTCCCCTGCACCAGCCGTTCGAGACGGCGCTACGCGGATTCAACCGCCGGCAGGTCCTGGAGCATCTGGACTCGCTCGATGGCCGCATCGCGATGATTGCCGCCGATCGGGATACCGCCTTGGCGCAGGTCGCCGAACTCAGCAAGGTGTTGAATCATCTTCGTTTGGAAAGCGAGCTGCTCGAGCACCTGCGCCAGGAGACCCGCCAGGCGAGTTCTCAGGTTGATCGCATCCTGGCCACCCCCATGGCCGAGGCCAGCGCCCGGATCCAGCACATCATGCGGCTGGCCGAGGAGGAGGCTGCCGAGCTCAAGGCCGCCGCCGAGGCAGACATCGCCGCACGGAGAGCCCGCGCCGACCAGGAGATCGCCGAACTGAAAGCCAGCGCAGACGAGCAGATCACGGGGCTGCGCGCGTGTGCCAGCCGCGAGGCCAAGTCGCTGCTCGAGCACGCGAAGCGGCAGTGTGATCAATTCGCGATGGATTCCGCGGCCCGCCGTGAGGCGGCCGAGCAGGAGATAGCGCAGACGATCGCAGAACGGGAATCCGCGGCGAACTCCCGGATCCGGGACAGCGAGCTGCGTAGCATTGCCCGCTTGCTGATAATTGGTGCGCAGCTGACGGCCCGGGCCTGCGCGATCGAAATGGGCGAGGCGGAACTGCGTGAGCGGCGGGCTCAGATTGCCGGTGAGGGGGCCGCTCTCCAGACGTTGCGCACCGAGGTCACCACTGCGGTGGCAGCCACGCACAAGCTCTTGACCGACATTCTCGAGAAGGTCCGCGGGGCTGCGGCTGAGCGGGCGCCAGACGAGCGCTCAACTGTCGAGCAACCCGAACCACCCGTGCCCCCAGTCCCGATCCAGCGCAGCGCCGAAGGTGGGACGGTCTACCTGCTCAGGGCTGACGCCGAGGGCCGGCGGTTGCCGCACCCCCGCAGCTGACCCACCGCGCCGCCGGATACGGCCGCTCGGGCAAATAGCCTCGCAGCTATGACCGTTCTCGACGCGTCGGGTGCCATGGCGTCCAGCTTCATCGCGACCGATGAGCAGTGGAGCACACACAACTACCATCCGCTGCCAGTGGTGATCACCTCCGGCGACGGTGCCTGGGTCACCGACGTGGCCGGTCGGCGGTACCTCGATTTCCTCGCCGGCTACTCGGCGCTGAACTTCGGGCACCGGCATCCCGCTCTGGTGGCCGCCGCAGTCGAACAGCTGGGGCAACTGACCCTGACCTCGCGGACCTTTCATCACGACATGTTGGGCGCGTTCTGCCGGGAGCTCGCAGCGCTGACCGGCACCGAGATGGTGCTTCCGATGAACACCGGGGCCGAAGCCGTCGAGTCAGCGATCAAGGTCGCCCGGCTGTGGGCGCACCGGGTCAAGGGTGTGCCGGACGGCACCGCCGAGATCGTGGTCGCAGGGGGGAACTTCCACGGCCGCACCATCACGATCGTGTCGTTCTCCACCGACGAGGTGGCACGGGCCGGGTTCGGCCCGTTCACTCCTGGCTTCGTGGTGGTGCCCTACGGCGACCTCGACGCGCTCCGCGGCGCGATCACCTCCCGGACAGCTGCGGTGCTCGTCGAGCCCGTGCAGGGTGAGGCAGGGGTGCTGGTGCCGCCACCGGGGTACCTGGCCGCAGTCCGCTCGGTGTGCGACGACGCGGGTGTTCTGTTGATCGCTGATGAGATTCAATCCGGGTTGGCGCGCACGGGTGAGCTGCTGGCGCTGGAACACGACGGGGTACGGGCGGACCTATACACCCTGGGCAAGGCGTTGGGTGGGGGGATCCTGCCGGTCTCGGCCGTGGTCGGGCGGCGCGAGGTGCTGGGCGTACTGCGCCCCGGGGAGCACGGATCGACGTTCGGCGGCAACCCGCTGGCGTGCGCGGTCGGTCGCGCGGTGATCGCCCTGCTGGCCAACGGCGAGTTCCAGGCCCGCTCCCGCGAGCTGGGCGCGCACCTGCACAGCCGGCTGCGCACGCTGATCGGGCACGGGGTCTCGCAGGTCACCGGCCGGGGATTGTGGGCAGGCGTGCACATCGCCCCGGGCGGGCCGACCGGACGCACGGCGGCGGAGGCGCTGATGGCCCGCGGCGTGCTGTGCAAGGAAGCCCACCTCACCACGTTGCGGATCGCTCCCCCACTCGTGATCACCCGCGATGACCTCGGCATCGGCCTCGACACCATTATCGACGTACTCACGCGCTGACCTGCCCATCACCAGTCGGAGCCGGATAACGGCTCGAGCTCGGTCGGGTGGCGTGCTCACCGCAGGCTCACCGGGAGGGTGTCAGCATCGCCAGGCCGTCCCGACTGTAGCGAGGAGAGTCCGTGGCCGTCGGACCGCGCCGGAACCTGCGATGTCTGGGGTCGCCGGTGATGCTGCTTGCGCTGGTGGGGGGCTGCACCGCGGGGCCTTCGGATCGGCCTGCGGTCGCGGTGCGGGACGCCAACCTTCCCCCGCAAAGCGCTCCGCAGGTTGCGCCCAGCAGCCCGCCGCTGCCACCGGCCGGCAAGTACGACCGCAACTCGTTGCCGTGGCGCGACTGCACCGGCCCCCTCACCACTGCACTGGACATACCCAGCACCCCGCGGGTCGAGTGCAGCGAACTCCGGGTCGACGCCACGGTGGCCAAGCCGGTGTTCGGGAACTCCCTCAAACTGGACCTCACCCGGGTCGGCGACGGCCCCGCGCCACTTGTGGTGCTCGGTGAGGCGTCCGGGGAGCCCGGGACCGTCCGAGCCGTCCGGCTGGCCGATCAGCTGCCGCCTGGCCTGCTGGACCGTTTCACCCTGATCGGGTTGGCCCGCCGTGGCACCGGCCCGGGCGAACCGCTGAACTGCATACCGAGGACCACCCGGAATCAGATCGTCGGCATCGAACCCGACGCCGACCAGCCCGGGCTGCTGGACGCGTTGCTCGACATCACCCGCTCCGCCATCCAGACCTGCGTGCAAGACCTCGGCGAGGTCCTCACCACCATCAACTCCACAGCCACCGCCGACGACCTCGAAGAGCTCCGCGTTGCCCTTGACGCGCCAGTGCTCAACGTCATGGCACACGGGGAGGCGTCCCGGGCGGTCACCGACTTCCTGCGCCGGTATCCCACCTCGGTCGGGCGGGTGGTGCTCGACGGTGCTGCCGATCCCACTCTCGACAATGTGACTGCGAGCGAGGCCGCGCTGATCGCCGCGGACGCCGGGTACACCGCGTTCGCCATCGACTGCGCAGCCCGAGGTTGCCCATTGGGATCCGACCCTCGCGCCGCCCTGCCGGCCTTGGCCGAGACGCTGCGTCGAGCCCCACTGCAGGTCGGGTGGCAGCAGATTACCCCAGGCATTGCCTACGAAGCAGCGCTCAGGACCGTCGGTGACCCGGAGCGGTGGCCGGAGCTGGCCAGTGCCCTGGCGACCGCAGGCAACGGTGACGGGGCTGGGCTGGCCGCTCTCGTGGCGCCGATGCTGACCGAAGACCGCGGGCTTCCCGCGCGCTTCGACGCAGCCCTGGCAACGCATTGCAACGACACTCCGACCCGGGTCCCGCCCCAGCGCGCCCAACAGCTGGTGCAGCAGTGGGAGCAGCGTTCCGCGCTGTTCGGCCCACTGTTCGCAGCACGGCTGCTGCTGTGCAGCGCGTGGCCGGTGCCCGCACCGCCGCCACCGGCAGGGCCCGGTGCTCGGACACTTCCGCCGGTGCTCGTGATCGCCACCACCGGGGACCCCGTGACTCCAGCCGACGGGGCCAGACGTACCGCGCAGTCTCTGCCGTCGGCGACGCTGGTGACCTGGCAAGGCCAGGCGCACGGCGCGCTAACCCGTAGCATCTGCGTGGCCGACCTGGCCACCCGCTTCCTCACAGACGCGTCAATCCCTCAACAAGGCACCCTGTGCCCGCCCTAGCCAGGACGCTTGGCGCGGCTTGGCTGCACACGCAGGGGCTCGCCTGGCATCTTCGGGTACTCCGGAGGGTAGGGCAGATCGCCGAGGTCATGGTCGCGTTCGTCGCGTGCGGCCCAGTCCAGCAGTGTTTCCAGGCCGAAGGCTTCGCTGTCCAGCCCGGCGTGCGGGTCACCCCGCTGCGCGAGCAGTGCGGGCACCGTGAGCACATCGAAATCGTCCGGGTGCACTTCCGTCAGGTCGTCCCAGTGCACCGGCATCGACACGGTGGCGCGTGGGGTGCCACGCACCGACCACGCCGAGGCGATGGTGCGGTCCCGGGCTGCCTGATTGAAGTCCAGAAACACCCGCTCACCGCGCTCCTCCTTCCACCACGACACGGTGGCCCGTTTCGGGATCCGCCGCGCCACCTCCCGCGCCAGCGCGATCACCGACCGGCGGACCTGCACGAACGTCCACTCCGGGCGGATCCGGACCGCGACGTGAATCCCGCGGCCGCCGGACGTCTTCGGGTAACCGACTAACCCCGCCGCGGCCAGCACCTCGCGGAGCACCCCGGCCACCACGACGGCGTCGGCGAAGCCGGTCGTCGGCTGCGGGTCGAGATCGACCCGCAATTCGTCGGGGTGATCCACTCGGGGCCGGCGCACCGGCCAGGGATGGAAGTCGAAGGTGCCAAGGTTCGCCGCCCAGGCGAGCACGGCGGGCTCGGTGGGACACACCTCGCGGGCGGTGCGTCCGGACGGAAAAGTGATCTCCACCGAATCCACCCAGGTCGGAGCGCCCCGTGGAACCCGCTTGGCGTAGAAGGCCTCCCCGGTCACCCCGCCCACGAAGCGCTTCAACGTGACCGGTCGCCGGGCAAGCACTGTCAGCAACGGCTCGGAGACTGCGAGGTAGTACTCCACGATTTGCCGCTTGGTGATGCCGCGGTCCGGGAAGTACACCTTCTCCGGATTGGATACCCGCACGGTGCGCTCGCCCTCGGGGCCGGGCACCGTGAGTTCCAGCGCGTCACGGACCACGATCGGCAAGTTACCGCACATCTGTCCGATATAGCGGCTACCGTGGCGCTGTGGTGCACAGCGAACCTCGGCGCCAACGGCCCGGTCACCAGCAGACGCAGGAGCGACGTCGGCTCGACGACGACCTGATCGGCTTGGACCGCGACGATCCTGAAGTGCAGGCCTTCGCCGAACACCTGGACCGCACCCATCGGCCTCGCCCCGGGTTCACCATCGAGGGCTTCCTGTCCGACGTCACCGACCTCGCTGAGTCGGCCAACCGCGCGCAGGGCCTCCGGTGGTTGGCAGCGGTGCTGGTGGTGGCGCTGATCCTGGCCGTCACGCTGTGGGAGCCCACGAGGTTCCTGCTCACCGCTCTGCTGGCCTGAAGCTCGCGTAGCGTGTTGGTTATGGATCCGGTCAAGGGCGCCCCGCCCAAGGTCGTCAAGTCCGACGCGGAATGGCGTGAGCAGCTCACTGCGCAGGAGTACGCCGTGCTGCGCAGGGCCGGCACCGAACCACCCGGAACCGGTGAGTACGAACACACCAAGACCCAAGGCGTGTACGAGTGCCGGGCTTGTGGAGCGGAGCTGTTCCGCAGCGACCACAAGTTCGCGTCGCATTGCGGGTGGCCGTCGTTCTTCACGCCGCTGGCCGGCGACGCGGTGCTGTTACGCGAGGACCGCAGCATGTTCTCCAAGCGCGTCGAGGTGCTCTGCGCCACCTGCCACAGCCATCTGGGCCACGTCTTCGACGGCGAGGGCTATGACACCCCCACTGATCAGCGATACTGCATCAACTCGATCTCGCTGCGTCTAGTGCCCTCCGAGGATCAGGCCACCAGCTAAGGCAACCCGGCTACCAGTTCGGCAACGGGCACCCGGGGACCGGTGAAGAACGGCACCTCCTCCCGGACGTGCCGCCTCGCCCGGCTGGCCCGCAGCGCACGCATCAGGTCGACGATGCGGTGCAGCTCGTCGGCCTCGAACGCCAGGATCCACTCGTAGTCGCCCAGCGCGAACGAGGCGACCGTGTTGGCCCGCACGTCGGGGTAGTCGCGGGCCTGCATGCCGTGCTCGGCGAGCAGTTCACGGCGGTCGGTCTCGGGAAGCAGGTACCACTCGTAGGAGCGCACGAACGGGTAGACGCAGACATAACGCCGGGGCTCCTCGCCGGCCAGGAAGGCCGGCACGTGGCTCTTGTTGAATTCCGCGGGGCGGTGCAGTGCCACCGTCGACCACACCGGCACACCGGCCCGGCCCAGCGCGGTGGCGCGGCGGAGATTGGTATAGGCGCCCTGCAGCGCCTCGATCTCCTCGGCGTGCCACCAGATCATCCAGTCCGCGTCGGCCCGCAGGCCGGCGAGGTCGTACACCCCGCGTACCGCCACGCCCTTGCCCTCCAGTGCCTCCAGGTAGTGCTGTGCCTCGCGGGTGGGTTCCGCGCGGTCGGCGGGCAGCCGTCCGGGCTCCACCCGGAACACCGACCACATGGTGTAGCGAATGGTGGAGTTGAGCGCGGCGTAGTCCAGGCGGGTCACGAGCCCATCCTCCCACCGCTCGCTGCGGCTGCCTGGCGGCTGCTCAGGTAGCCGGCGATGCGCCGGGCGGCGGCCTCGGCGGTAGCGATGCAGGCGGGCAGGCCTACTCCGTGCAGGGTGGCGCCGGCGACTGCAATGCCGGGTGAGCCGGCCACGTCCCGTTCGAGGGCGGCCACGGCATCCAGGTGCCCGGGCGCGTACTGCGGCAGACCGCCGCCCCAGCGCGCCACCACGGTCGCCACCGGCGCGGCGGTGATACCGGTGAGGGAGGCGAGGTCGGCCCGCACCATGTCGACCAGCTCCGCGTCGCCACGCTGCAGCAACCGGGCTTCCCCGTGACGGCCCAGTGAGGCCCGGATCAGCAGCACCTCGTGCGACGAGGCGTGCGCCCACTTGCGCCCGGAGAAGGTGAACGCCTTCACCGATAGGGGCTCGTTGGCGGCCACCAGCACGCCTGAGATCTCCGGCAAGGCCTGCACGGCGGCCACCGGCAGCGCGAGCCCTACCACCGCGCTGGAGGCGACCTCGACGCGGCCTGCGGCGGCTGAGGCAGCGGGTAACGGATCGGCCAGCAGCCGCCGCAACGCCGGAGCCGGCACGGCCAGCAGCACAGCGTCGACGTCAACGTGCTCGGCTTGATTGGCGCTGCCCAGGGCCAACCGCCAGCCGCCGGGGATACGGGACAACCCGCGCACCGGTAACCCCAGTCGCAGACGCACCGACGCGGCCGTCACCAGCGCGTCCACCAGCACGCTGAGGCCGCCGCGCAACGTGCCGAACACCGGTGATGGGTCCCCGGCAGCCATGCCTGCACGGGGAGGCAATGCCGCAGCGGCCGCAGCGAGCAGTGACGGCGCGCCGCGGTCCAGCGCTGTGGCCACCGCGGGCAGCGTTGGGCGTAGGCCAAGCGCGTCGGCTCGCCCGGCGTACACCCCGCCCAGCAGCGGATCGACCAATCGATTGACCAGCTCGTCACCGGCCCGCTCACGCAGCAGCATCCCGACCGCAGCGTCCCGACCGGGCTCCCAGTGCAGCGGCACCGTGGGTTCCGCTGCCACCCTGGCCACGCCCTGCGCCGACAGCAGCCCCGCCAGGTCGGTGGCCGCGGTGGGCAGGCCCAGGACGGTCCTGGTGGGCATCGCGACGGTGCGCCCACCGGCCCGCACAGTGGGGGCCGCCGGGGTTGGGTACATGAGCTGCTCCCCGAGCCCCAGTTCCTCGATCAGCGCGAGTGCCTCCGGCCGGCGCACCAGGAACGCCTCCGCGCCCACGTCCAGCGCCAAGCCACCGAGCTCGACGGTGCGCAGCGCCCCGCCGATCCGCTGCGAACCCTCGACGAGCACGATCTCGGCAGTCGGACCGAGCATCGTGCGCAATCCGTGCGCCGCGGCCAGCCCGGAGATTCCGCCACCCACCACCGCAACGCGGGACGGAGGTGCCGCTGCGCTCACAGCGAGTGCGCCAGCTCCACGATGCGGGTCAGTACGTCTGGATCGGTCTCGGGCAAGACGCCATGACCGAGATTGAGGACGTGCGCGTCGGCCGCGCATCCTTCCGCGATCACCCGACGCACCTCGTGCTCGACAGCGGGCCACCCGGCCAGCAGCACCGCCGGGTCCAGGTTGCCCTGGAGCACAACCGGGCCATCCGGACGGCTACGGCGGACCCGCTGCGCAGCGTCATCCAGGGGAACCCGCCAGTCCACGCCAACGACGTCGGCACCGGCCTGGGTCATCGCGCCGAGTAGCTCCCCCGTGCCCACCCCGAAGTGGAGCCGCGGCAAGCCGGTGCCGGCCAAGCCGGCCAGTACCCGTGCCGAATGCGGCAACACAAAGCGCCGGTAGTCCCGTTCAGACAGCGCGCCCGCCCAGGAGTCGAACAGCTGAAGGGCGTCTACCCCCGCGGTGGCCTGCACCCGCAGGAAGGTAAGGGTGAGCTCGGCGAGCCGATCCAGCAGCGCGTGCCACACGTCAGGCTCGGAGTACATGAGCGCCTTGGTGCGTTCATGGTGACGGCTCGGCCCGCCCTCGACGAGGTAGGAGGCCAGGGTGAACGGAGCCCCGGCGAAACCGATCAGCGGGGTCTGACCCAACTCGGCGACCAGCAGCCGCACCGCGGCGGCCACCGGCTCGACTGCCTCAGGCTCCAATACCGGCAACCCCATGACATCGGAGGCGCTGCGCACCGGGCTGTCCACCACCGGACCGGTGCCTGGCACGATGTCCAATCGCACGCCGGCGGCGTGCAGCGGCACCATGATGTCGCTGAACAGGATCGCGGCGTCGACCCCGTGACGGCGCACAGGTTGCAACGTGATCTCGCAAGCCAGTTCGGGAGTCAGGCAGGCTTGCAGCATCGGTTGGTCGGCTCGCAGCTTGCGGTACTCTGGCAGCGACCGCCCAGCCTGCCGCATGAACCACACCGGCGGGCGGTTCGAGCGCTCACCTCGGGCGGCAGCCAGCAGCGGTGCGTCCGGGAGTAGCCGGCGGGTGGTGACCGGGGTGGTGGTGTTGGCCATCTCAACCACCATCGTCGCACGGTGCAACCGTGCTTGCGCACCGAGGGTTGTGCACAGGACTGTCGATGCACGGCCTGGAACAGTGGCATCTTGCCGAGACTGTCGGCGACGGCATCTTGCCGAGACTGTCGGCGACGGCATCTTGCCGAGACTGTCGGCGACGGCACCTTGCCGAGACTGTCGGCGACGGCACCTTGCCGAGACTGTCGGCGACGGCACCTTGCCGAGACTGTCGGCGCGGCGTTTCGGCGAGACTGTCGGCGACGGTCCTCCTACAGTTCCTGGTGTGTCTGACCTGGCGGACGCCCCGGAGACCTTCCGCAAAGCAGTGGCCTCGCTCAACGCGGTGCGACCGCGTCCCGAGATGCGTTTCGAGCCGATTCCGGCCCCGCGCCGACTTGCGCCGTGGGCCTACGCATGGGGTCTTGAGCTTCCCGGCGCCGGCCACGCATCGACGACCGGTCGGCTTGTGCTCCTGTACGACCCAGATGGCCAGGACGGTTGGGAAGGCCCGCTGCGGCTGGTCGGCTTCGTCCGTGCCGAACTGGACATCGAGTTCGCCGACGACCCGCTGCTCCCAGCGGTAAGTTGGTCGTGGCTCACCGACGCGTTGAGCAGTGCCTACGCCGCGTACGTGGCTCTCGGGGGCACGGTCACCCAGACCTCCTCGGCCCGGTTCGGTTCTATCGCAGGACCTGAACGAGCACACGACATCGAGCTGCGGGCATCGTGGAGTCCGGTGGACGATAACCTCACGGCACATGGCGAGGCCTTCTCTGAACTGATGGCTGCAGCGGCCGGGCTTCCCCCGGTCGGGGTGGTGGCCATCGGCACGCGGCTCAGCTGATGTGACGCGCTGACGGCTTTGCCGTGCTGAACCTCCCCAGCGTGCTGTCGCAATTGCGACGAATAAGTTGAATCGTCCAGCTTTGCACCCGCGTTACCGTGTCTTGGACAGTCTCGCCTGATCGGGCGACCACCGATCGCGGCTTTACGGCCAGATTCGAAAGAAGGTTCCCGCGGGGCCCCCGTTAGGCCGCTCGGGCGGCTAGTCTGCCCCGTACGACACCATCCTCGCTTGAGTAGCGCGCGGTTACTCGGACGAGGTCCCGGTGCGGTCGGGGGCACGACCGACTCCAGGGAGGTAGCTACGTGGCTGCTGTCGGATACGGCGCGACCGTCCGGTCCGCGCCATCCGGCGCCGTGCCGGCGTCATTGGTCCCGCACCCGCGGGAGGAGCTGTTCACCGTGCTGGTGGTCGACGACCACCCGTTACTGCGTGAAGCTATCGCGTCACGTTTGGTGACGATGGGCGCAGTCACGGTGCATGAGGCCGCATCGGTGGCTGAAGCGAGGACACGCGCCCTGGCGTCGGGGCCGTGCGATCTCGCAATACTCGATTCGACCCTGCCCGACGGTAGCGGGCTGGACCTGATCGGTGAGCTGCGCAGCAAGGGGTGGACCCGCATAGTCGTGCTCGCCTCCTCCGATGACCCGCATGCTGTGCGCACCGCGTTTCAGACGGGCGCGCAGGCGTACCTGCTCAAGTCGGCACCTCCCTCGGTGGTCACCGACGGGGTGCGGCGGGTTCTCGAGGGCGGGGTGTACGCCGACCCGACGGTGGCGCCGATACTGGCCTCCGGCACTCGGGTGGCGGGAACCGACAACACCCCGCGCGAGCTGTCTGCCAGGGAGGTGGAGGTGCTCCAGCTGGTCGCCGACGGCCAGTCCAACAAGGAGATCGGTGAGGCGCTGAACCTGTCCGCGCTCACCGTCAAGAGCCATCTGTCTCGTATCGGCCGCAAGCTGGGGACAGGTGATCGAGCGCAGATGGTCGCCCTCGCGATGCGTGCAGGGGTCATCCGCTGACCGAGACCACTCCGGTTCCATTGCTCATGCCGGCTGCCGGGGTGCCCCCGGTCGTCGCCTCCGCGGATGCCCTGAAGGCGGCGATCGTGGCGCTCGGCGGCGGCACCGGACCAGTCGCAGTGGACACCGAACGTGCATCGGGGTATCGCTACTGGCAGCGTGCCTACCTGGTGCAGTTGCGGCGCGAGGGCGCAGGCACGGTCCTCATCGACCCGCTCGGTCTCGATGACCTGTCTGGGCTGGCCGACGTGCTCAACCCACTGCAATGGGTGCTCCACGCCGCCTCTCAGGATCTGCCATGCCTCGCCGAACTCGGGCTGCGGCCGGCCTCGGTGTTCGACACCGAGCTGGCCGCCCGGCTAGCCGGATTCGAGCGGGTCGGCCTTGCGGCACTGGTGGAAGACCTGCTGGGCTACCAGCTACAGAAGGGACATGGCGCAGCCGACTGGTCCCGTCGGCCGCTGCCCGCGGAGTGGTTGACCTACGCAGCGCTGGACGTCGAACTGCTGCTGCCGTTGCAAGCCGCGGTCGCTGCCGAGCTGGACGCGCAAGGTAAGTCGAGCTGGGCCGCGGAGGAATTCGAGGCCGTCCGGACCGCGGGTCCACCCCCGCCACGGGTGGATCCGTGGCGGCGAACCTCAGGGATGCACCGCGTCCAGAAGCCCCGTGAGGTGGCCGCAGTGCGCGAGCTGTGGCAGGCCCGCGACCGGTTGGCCCGGCAGCGTGACATCGCACCCGGTCGGGTGCTGCCCGATTCGGCGATCATCGACGCAGCGCTGGCCGATTCGCCGGATGAAGCCGCGCTGCTGTCCCGGCCGGTGTTCAGCGGCCGTTCGCAGCGTCGACACGTCAGGATCTGGCTGAACGCGCTACAGACCGCGAGAGCCTTATCGGCCAGCGATCTACCGCCACTGCGCGCCCAGGCCGAGAGCCCACCGCCGGTGAACCGCTGGCCGGACCGAGACCCCGCCGCGGCGATCCGGCTCACCGCAGTGCGACTGGCTCTGACCAAGATCGCCGAGGCGCACCGGCTGCCGGTGCAGAACCTCCTGGCGCCCGACTTGGTCCGCCGGTTGTGCTGGGAGCCTCCCGACCCGCTTGATGCTGCTGCGGTGGAACGAAACCTTATCGCCGGTGGGGCGCGGCGGTGGCAGTGCGACCTGACCGCGCACGCGCTCGCGGCGGCACTGAAGGCAACCTCCGAGTAGCCCTTCAAGTACTACCTACGCGGCCGGTAGGTGCACCGTCACCGCGAGACCGCCACCGGTAACCGGTTCGGCGTGCACCGTGCCACCGTGCGCGGTGACCACAGCGTGGACGATCGACAGGCCAAGTCCAGCGCCATCGTGTCTGGTCCGAGCCACTCCGCCGCGGTGGAAGGGCTCGAACAGCGCGGCCACCGCGTCGGGCTCGACCACCGCGCCTGAGCTGCTGACCCCCAACGTCGCCTGTGGGCCCTCCAGACCCGTGCGAACCTCCACCCAGCCACCGGAGACGTTATGTCGCACCGCGTTCTCCACCAGGTTGCCCACCACCCGCTCCAGCAGCGCGGGGTCACCCACCGTCGATGCCGGCGTTATCCGGGCGGTCACCCGCAGATTCTGGCTGCCGGCCTCGGGCGCAACGATCCGCAACGCGGCCTCGGCCAGGCAGCCGAGGTCGGCCGGCTCGCGCGCCCGAAGTGCACCACCCTCGGTCCGGGCCAGCAACAACAATCCGTCCACCAACTGCTGGGCTCGCAACGTCGCGGCCTGGATCACGGCGGCCATCCGGCGCAGCTCGACCTCATCCGCGGCCGGATCCGCCAGCGTGACCTCCACCTCGGTGCGCACGACCGCCAACGGGGTCCGCAACTCGTGACTGGCGTTGGCGACGAAGCGGCGTTGCGCTTGGAAGGCGGCTTGCAGCCGATCTAGCAGCGCATCGAAGGTGTCGGCCAGTTCGGCCACCTCGTCGCGCGGCCCAGGCAGCCGCAGTCGCTCGTCCAGCGATTCGGCAGACAGCCGGCGCGCGGTGGCGGTCACGTCGTGCAGCGGTCGCAGCATCTGACCGGTGATCACCCAGGCCAGCAGGACGGTCGCGATCACCGCGAGCAGGAAGGCCACCGACCCTGCCTGCAGCACCCGCTGCCGAGCCGCCTCTTGGAGCGCCTCTCCCAGTTGGGCAGCGGCCACCGGTACACCGTCGACCTGAACGGTGCTGCCCGGCGGCAAGTCCGGTACCGCCGCCACCACTCCGCCGACCAGCAGCCAAGCCAGCCACAGCAGCAGTGCGCTCACCCCCGCCGACAACCCGGTGGCCAGTAGCGTGAGCCGGGCCCGCAGCCCCGGCCCACGGCGAGGCCTCACCGACCCCTCAGGCGGGCGCAAGGTCGGCGCTGGGCACTCGGTAACCGGACCCGACCACGGTCTCGATGATGCCCGGCTCACCGAGCTTCTTCCGCAAGGTCATCACGGTCACCCGCACCGTGGTGGTGAACGGATCGGCGTTCTCGTCCCACACCCGCTCCAGCAGTTCCTCGCTGCTGACCACCCTGCCGCGGGCGGCCAGCAGCACCTCAAGCACCCCGAACTCCTTTCGAGTGAGGTCGACCGCAGTGCCAGACCGGCTGACGGTACGCCGGGACGGATCGAGCACCACATCGCCTGCGCTGAGCACCGGAGGAACCGCGGGAGTGGCGCGGCGACCCAGCGCCCGCAGCCGGGCCACCAGTTCGGGGAACGCGAAGGGCTTGGCCAGGTAGTCGTCCGCACCCAACGACAACCCAGTCACCCGGTCGGACACGGTTCCGCTGGCGGTGAGCATCAACACCCGAGTGACCGCCCCGGATCCGGTGATCTCGGCACACAGCCGGTCACCCGACATCCCAGGCAGGTCCCGATCGAGCACCACCACGTCGTAGCGGGTCACGGCAGCCTTCTCATGCCCGCTGTCACCGTCGTAGGCGACGTCCACGGCCATGCCCTCACGGCGTAGACCCCGAGCGACTGCGTCGGCCAGCGGTTGCTCGTCCTCGACGATCAGAATGCGCACCCCTCAACGGTGCCACACCCGGTGGTCCGAACGGCAACGCCGCTACGGGGTGGTGCCAGGGACCTGGACCGCGGCGGGCTCGCCGAGAGATTTGATGAGCCTGACGGCCCAGCCGGTCACCGCCCGGGCCACATCCTGAGCAGTCAGACCAAGATCTGTGAGCACCTCGTCACGAGAGCCGTGTGCGAGAAAGCGCTGCGGGATGCCGAGGTCGCGAAACGGTACGTCGACGTCGGCGTCCCGCAGGGCGGCGGCCAGCGACCAGCCGAAACCGCCGTGCCGGCCACCGTCCTCCAAGCTGACGACCAGCCGGTGCCGCTCGGCCATCCGCAGCAGCACTGGGGGCACCGGCAACACCCAGCGAGGGTCGACGACGGTGACCCCGATGCCCTGGTCGGCAAGCCGTCCGGCGGCCGCCACCGCGACCGCGGCGAACGCTCCCACCCCCACCAGAAGCACGTCGTCGCCATCGGCCGGACCGGGCCGGGTCAGCACGTCCACTCCGCCGACACGCTCCAACGCCGGCACTGCTTCGATCACCGGGCCCTTGGGGAACCGCACCGCGGTCGGCCCGTCGGCCACGGCGATGGCCTCGGCCAGTTCCTCCCGCAGCGTGCCGGCATCCCGAGGCGCGGCCACCCGAATCCCTGGCACGATTCCCAGTACCGACAGGTCCCACATCCCGTTGTGACTGGCGCCGTCATCGCCGGTGACACCGGCCCGGTCCAGCGTGATGGTGACGGGGGCGCCTAGCAGTGCCACGTCCATCAGGACCTGGTCGAACGCCCGGTTGAGGAATGTCGAATACAGCGACACCACGGGGTGCAACCCACCCAGGGCTAGCCCCGCCGCCGAGGTGACCGCGTGCTGCTCGGCGATCCCGACGTCGTAACAGCGATCCGGAAAACGCTCGGCGAAGGCGGCCAGGCCGGTCGGGCCAGGCATCGCCGCGGTGATCGCGACCAGATCGTCCCGCTCACCGGCCAGTCTGATCAGCTCCTCGGCGAACACGCTGGTCCATGAGATGCCAGCGGGCACGATCGGCGCACCGGTCTCGGGATCCATGACCTTCACCTGGTGCATGAGCTCGGCGAGGTCGTTCTCCGCGGGCGGGTAACCGTTGCCCTTGCGGGTCACCGCGTGCACGATCACCGGCGCACCGAAGTCCTTGGCCCTGCGCAAGGCCGCCTCCATGGCGCGCAGGTCGTGCCCGTCGACCGGGCCCAGGTACTTCAGCCCGAGGTCCTCGAAAAGAACCTGTGGGGCCAACGCGTCCTTCAGACCCCGCTTGGCGGCATGCAGGCTGGTATAGATCGCGCGGCCCACCACCGGGGTGCGCTGCAGGGCCTGCTTACCGGTCTGCAGCACCCACTCGTAGCCTGGCTGCAGCCGCAGCATGGAGAGATGTTCGGCGAATCCCCCGATGGTCGGTGAATAGGAGCGGCCGTTGTCGTTGACCACGATAACCAGTGGCCGATCCTGACCCGCGGCGATGTTGTTCAACGCCTCCCAGCACATCCCGCCGGTCAGTGCGCCGTCACCGACCACCACGACGACGTGATGGTGGGATCCGCTGTGCACGAACGCTTTGGCCAGCCCGTCAGCGTAGGACAGGGCGGCCGAGGCGTGACTGGACTCCACCCAGTCGTGCTCGCTCTCTGCTCGGCATGGGTAGCCGGACAAGCCACCCCGCTTGCGCAACCGGTCGAATCCCGCGGCCCGGCCGGTGATGATCTTGTGCACGTACGCCTGGTGGCCGGTGTCGAAAATCACCGGATCATGCGGGGAGTCGAAGACCCGGTGCACCGCGAGTGTGAGCTCCACCGCACCAAGATTCGGACCGAGGTGCCCTCCGGTGCGGGACACCTTCTCCACGAGGAACCTGCGGATCTCGCCGGCCAACTGCGTCAAGGCGACGGTATCAAGGCGCTTGATGTCCTGGGGGCTGCGCACCGACTGCAGCAGGCTCACTTGATCTTCCCCTCGCTCGTCGGCCGTCCAGTCTACGTCGGTGCATGGCGATTACCGCCTTCTGTCTCCAGAACGCGGTACGCGGGCTGGAGTGGGTGGGGCGGCGTCGGTTGAGGTGGGGACTGGGTCGGTGTTCATGCCCCAGCGCACCGCACCAGGGGCTGGCTGGTCACGCTGGGCGACTCGAGCGGAGGAACGCAACTGCCAGGGAACGCTGGTCATCATCACGCCCGGCTCGAACAGCAGGCGGGCCTTGAGCCGAAGCGCGCTCTGGTTGTGCAGGATATGTTCCCACCAATGCCCCACGACGTACTCCGGGATGAACACCGTGACCACGTTTCTGGGGTTGTCCGAGCGTGCCCGCTTGACATAGTCGACCACCGGCTTGGTGATCTCCCGGTAGGGCGACTCGATCACTTTGAGCCGGACGGGCAGCGCGCGCGCCTCCCACTGGGCTACCAGCTCTCGGGTGCTCGCGTCGTCGACATTGACAGTGACCGCCTCAAGCACGTCAGGACGGGTAGCGCGGGCGTAGGCCAGCGCGCGCAGAGTCGGCATGTGCAGGGTGGACACCAGGACAATCGCGTGGTTGCGGGAGGGCAGCACGGTGTCGGTCTCCCTGGGTACCAACTCGGCAGACACCCGGTCGTAGTGCTTCCGGATGGCCTTCATCACCAAGAAGATCGCGACCATGGCCGCGATCGCGATCCAGGCGCCCTGGGTGAACTTGGTGATCAGCACCACTACCAGGACCGAACCGGTCATCGTCAACCCGAGTACGTTAATCGCCTGAGAGCGCCGCATCCGGCGCCGCTCCATCGAGTCGGTCTCGCGGGCCAGCAACCGGTTCCAGTGCCGAACCATGCCACTTTGGCTCAGCGTGAACGAGACGAACACCCCGACGATGTAGAGCTGGATCAGCCGGGTGACCTCGGCCCCGAACGCGACCACCAGGACGGTCGCCGCACCCGCCAGGAAAACGATGCCGTTGGAGAAGGCCAACCGGTCGCCACGGGTATGCAGCTGGCGGGGCAGGTAGCGGTCCAGCGCCAGGATCGAGCCCAGCACCGGGAAGCCGTTGAACGCGGTGTTCGCGGCCAGCACCAATATCAAAGCGGTGACCACCGTGATGAAGTAGAACCCCACCGGAAAGCCGTCGAACACCGTCTGCGCGAGCTGCGCCACCAAGGTCTTCTGCTCGTAACCGGCGGGCGCACCGATCAACTGCCTGGCGGGATCGTCGGCCATCTTCACACCAGCGAGCTGGGCCAGCACGATCAGCCCCATCAGCATGGTCACCGAGATGGTCCCGAGCAGGAGCAGCGTGGTGGCCGCGTTGCGGGACTTCGGCTTTTGGAAGGCCGGCACGCCGTTGCTGATCGCCTCCACGCCGGTCAGCGCAGCACAGCCGGAGGAGAAAGCTCGCAGCACCAGGAACATCAGCGCGATGCCGACCAGATGGTCGCCTTCAGCATGCAGCTCGAACCCGGCGGACTCGGCGCGGAGCGGCTCGCCCAGCAGAACCTGCAAAAACCCCCAGCCGAGCATCACGACGATGCCGATCATGAATGCGTAGGTGGGAATGGCGAAAGCCGTGCCAGACTCCCGGATCCCACGCAGATTGGCCGCCGTGAGCACGACGATTGCGGCCACCGCGAAGGTCACCTTGTGGGTGGCGACGAAGGGCACTGCCGAGCCGATGTTCGACGCTGCCGCAGAGATCGACACCGCAACCGTGAGGACGTAGTCGACCAGCAACGCACTGGCCACCACCAGCCCCGCAGTACGGCCCAGATTCACCGTCGCAACTTCGTAATCTCCGCCGCCCGATGGGTAGGCCCGCACGTTCTGCCGGTAGCTGGTGACCACGACCAGCATCACCGCGGCAACCGCGAGGCCGACCCATGGAGCGA
Organism: Pseudonocardiaceae bacterium; assembly: GCA_050699875.1. Classification (GTDB taxonomy): domain Bacteria; phylum Actinomycetota; class Actinomycetes; order Mycobacteriales; family Pseudonocardiaceae. The sequence continues at coordinate 21,034 of JBOHFX010000124.1, read as the reverse complement.
ACGCATACGCCGAAAGCCCGGCGATTGACAGCACGAGAAAGAGCTCTTCGGGGGCGTAAGCCACCGAGGACAGCGCGTCGGACGCGAAGACCGGCAGCGCGATTCGCTTGGGCAGCAGGGTGTGGCTCAGCCGCTCGCTGCGAAAGGGCCTGCCGACGAGAATCCGTTTGACCGCCGTAGCGAGCTTCGACACGACGAAAGCCTACGGCCGCGCGGGACAACGGCGCGGGACAGCGGCGCGGTGGAGGCGATACGGTTTCCCGGCAACCGTCGACCGCCCAACCCATCGATCGGGAGTGGCCGCGTGCACGTCGTGATCATGGGCTGTGGTCGGGTGGGTGCCGGTCTGGCCTCAGCGCTGGAACGTCTGGGCCACGACGTGTCGGTGATCGATCAAAATGTACAAGCCTTCCGCAGGCTCGGCGCCGATTTCCACGGCCAGCAGGTTCGCGGCACCGGCTTCGATCGCCAGGTACTCATCGAGGCGGGAATCGAGCGAGCGGGCGCCTTCGCCGCAGTGTCCAGCGGAGACAATTCCAACATCATTTCTGCCCGGGTCGCCCGCGAGACATTCAGTGTGGCGCACGTCGTCGCCAGGATCTACGACCCCAAACGGGCCGCTGTTTATGAGCGCCTCGGCATTCCCACGGTGGCCACGGTGCCCTGGACCACCGACCGTTTCCTGCGGATGCTGCTGCCTGACGGCGTGGCGGCCGCCTGGCGCGACCCGTCGGGCACGGTGGCGGTGCTGCAGTTGCCGGTACACGAAGGGTGGGCCGGGCGAGCCATTGGCGAGTTGGAGGAACACACCGGCGCGCGGATTGCCTTCATCGTCCGATTCGGGACCGGGGTGCTGCCCAACCGCAATACCGTGCTGCAGGCCGATGACCAGGTATACGCCGCCGCGGTCTCCGGCACCGTCACCGACGTCACCACCGCGGCGTCCACCCCGCCCCCGAACGACTAGCCGCCCGGCTGACCGAACAGTGCGCCAGTCCACCTCCACCGACCTGGGAGCCGTCATGCGCGTGACCATCGCCGGAGCGGGCGCGGTGGGCCGGTCCATCGCATCCGAACTGCTCGAGTTCGGCCACGAGGTCATGCTCATCGAGCGAAATCCCGATCAACTTGACCCGCATGAGGTCCAGGACGCCGAATGGGTCCTCGCCGACGCCTGCGAGTTGGCCTCCCTGGAGGAGGCCGGGCTGGAGCAGTCCGACGTGGTGATCGCGGCGACCGGCGACGACAAGGTCAACCTGGTGGTCTCGCTGCTGGCCAAGACCGAGTTCGCGGTACGTCGAGTGGTGGCCAGGGTCAACGAACCGCGCAACGAGTGGCTGTTCACCGAAGCTTGGGGAGTTGACGTTGCAGTGTCGACTCCGCGGATGCTCGTCGCGATGGTCGAAGAAGCGGTCTCCGTCGGAGACCTGGTGCGGCTGATGACCCTGCGGCAAGGGCAGGCGAACCTGGTGGAGGTCACGCTACCCGCTGATACTCCGCTGGCTGGACGGCCGGTAAGGCAGCTTCAGCTGCCTGCCGACGCCGCGCTGGTCACCATTCTGCGAGGCGGCCGAGTGATCGTCCCGCAGGGTGACGATTCGCTGGAGGGTGGCGACGAGTTGCTTTTCGTGGCTACCGCAGAGGTGGAGCCCGGTGTGCGCGAAGCGCTAAGCCGCCGCCGGATCTGATCGGCCTGCCCGGATTGCGCGGCGGATCGCCCAGATGGTGACCAGCGCTGCGACCGCGGTCAGTGGCAGACCCATCGCCAGCCGGGCCACGCCGAGCCAACTGGTCTCCTCGGCCTGGTACAGGTAGTGCTGCACCCCGAAGCGGGCGAGCAGGAACACTGCCCAGACCGCGGTCGCCACGTCGAACGCGAAGCGGACCCGAGGGTCAGTGCGCCAACCGGACCCGGAGCCGTTCAGTACCGACCACAGCACCCCCACCAGGGGGCGCCGCACCGCCACCGACACCGCCAACGCCACCCCGGCAACCAGGCTGTACCAGATGCCGTACAGGTAGAAACCCCGTGCCTCGCCGGTGCGATAGGCGATGAAGGCGCACAGCGCCACGATGAGGATTCCGGATACCGCTGGCTGGAGGGGTTCCCGGCGGATCAGCCGCCACACTCCCACCGCCACCGCCACCGCCACCGATGCCCAGATTGCCGGTTGCAGGCCAGCCAACGGGTTCACCGTAACGAACACCACCACCGGAACCGCAGACGAAACCAGTCCTCCGACGCCACCCATCTGCTCCAGGAGGGTGGGGGTGCGCTGCTCGGCGTGCGCCGGGGTCTCTGGCGAGGGCTGGGCCATCGGGGGCTGAGTCATGAACTCCGCTGCAGCTCATAGTGGGGGTTGTAGAGTACCTTGCGCCCGTCCCGAACGGCCATCCGCCCAGACGCCTTCACGGTGCGGCCAGGTTCGATGCCGGGAATCTGGCGGCGCCCCAGCCACACCAAGGTGACGCCTTCAGAGCCGTCGAACAGCTCGGCCTCCAGGGTAGCCGCCACTGCCCGGGGGCAGTGCTCCACACTACGCAGCCGGCCCAGGACGGTGACAGCCTCACCGCAGCTGCATTCGCTGGCACGCCGTGCGCCGGACTGCTCAACACGGCGGGACAGATCTTCGGCATCCAATTCGGAAGTGTCGCTGGTCAGCTGGCGGATCAGGCGTCGCCAGTAGCCGGGAGCCGCACCGCTCATGTCGATCTCCGACCGCGATCGAGGGTACCCCGACGGACCCGCTCGACCACCAGGATAACCCGATGCCGCCACGATTCCCGCTCAGCCACGGCCGTTTATCGCCCAACGGTGGTGCACTTCATAGGCCGGTTCAGGCCCGTTGTTGAATCAGCTCTGCGCCGCGGCGACCTGCTCGAGCTGTTCTGCGAGCGGCCCGGGTAGCTGCAGCGGCAACGGGCTGCGCACCGGCAACGGGTCTGGACCGCGCACTACCACCGTCTGCCGGACGACATCACGGAGCAGCACGGTCCGGGCCTCGGCGTGTTCGGCAGAGCCGGCCGCGACGCCACGCAACATCCACCGTGGGCCGTCCACCGCCAGGAATCGGAGCATCCCCTGCTCGGTCACCGCCTCGATCTCCTCGCCCCACTCGCCGGGTGCCCGCCCGACCGACGCACCTTCAGCTCGCAGCCGGGCCACCAACTCGGTGGCGACCTCGCGCCACAATCCGCCGGTGCGCGGCGCGGCGAAGGCGGTGATCGTGATCTGGCCGAGCCCCGTCATCAGGTGCACCGCCCGAACCGGACCGGACCTGTCGACCTCGACCTGCAGTTGGGCACCCTCGGGTACCGGCAGCCGCAGCGATCCGAGATCCAGCCTGGCCCACCCGTCGTCGGGCGCCTCGGCGACGTCGTAGGGTCCGAGCTGCGGCACCTGAGTGTCCTCGTCGGGATGTTGCGGCTGCGCCTCGAGTGGGGACTTGGTTTCTGCTTTCGCTTCGGCTCTGGTACGACGTCCGAACACTGCTCAACACTCTCCCTGCTGTCTGATCCCGCGCTGCGCTCCGAGCCGGCCCTGCGGCCTGAGCCCGGTTGAGCCGTAACCGCCCGTACCGCGGGGCGAGTCGGGGAGCGCGGTCACCTCGCGAAACGCCGCACGCTCCACGCGCTGCACGACCAGTTGCGCGATGCGGTCCATTCTGTGTAGCACGACAGGCTCCCGCAGGTCGTGGTTGACCAGGCAGACCTGCAGCTCTCCGCGGTAGCCGGCGTCGATCGTGCCGGGCGCATTGACCACACCCAGCCCTGCCTGCGCCGCCAGCCCAGAACGTGGGTGGACGAACGCCGCGTAGCCGGCGGGTAGTGCAATCGCAATGCCGGTCCCCACCAGTACCCGCTCACCCGGCGGCAGTATCAGATCCCGGGTGGTGACCAGATCGGCTCCCGCGTCGTCGGCATGGGAGTATCGGGGCACCGGCACGTCCTGGTCCAGCCGGATCAGCTGGACCTCGAGTGGGAATGTCTCGGCGGGGCACACCGTCGGCGAGACTACTCTTGGCCTGGTGGCCGATCGTCGCGCCCCAGACGGGCATCCGCCCGTCATCGACGCTGCCGAACCGGTGTTCACTGAGCGTCTCAGGGTGCCGTTGTGGTGGTGGCCCTTGGGTCTAGGCGTGGCCACCTTGCTAGCCGCCGAGGTGCACATGGGTTATCCGGGAGTGCGCGCCTGGCTCCCTTACCTCGTGACGGTGCCGCTGACCTGCGTGGTGCTGGTGTGGATGGGTCGGCACCGGATCCAGCTGGGCGGCGGGGAGCTCAGGGTCGGCCCGGCGCACGTTCCGCTGCACTGCCTGGGCCAGGTCGAGGTGATTGGCCCGGCCGGCAAGCGCCGCGCGCTGGGCCCTGATCTGGACCCGGCCGCGTTCCTACTGCACTGCGCCTGGATTGGACCGGTGTTACGGATCACGATCACTGATCCAGCCGACCCGACACCGTATTGGATCTTCAGCGTCCGTCGGGCCGAGAGACTCGCCGCATTGCTGAAGGACAGCACCGATGACGTGCCCTACGACAGCTCCGAACCGCGTTTCCCCGGCCGGTAGTCCTGCCGCGGCTGCCCTGCTCTTGCGCTGCCCGCTGCTCAGCTACCCAGTCTTAAGCGGCACAGTCCCGGCAGACCATCCGCCCGTTGCGGTGTTCGGCCAGCCTGCTGCGGTGATGGACGAGGAAGCAGCTCGCGCACGTGAACTCGTCGGCCTGCTTGGGCAGCACCTTGACGGTCAGCTCCTCGCCGGACAGGTCGGCACCGGGCAACTCGAAGTTCTCTGCGGACTCCGACTCGTCGACGTCAACCGCACCCGACTGCGCCTCATTTCGTCGCGCCTTCAGCTCGTCCAGTGAGTCCTCGGCAAGCTCGTCGGTCTCGCTTCGCCGGGGAGCGTCGTAGTCGGTCGCCATTATTTTCCCACCCCATGAGTTGTACTGGTCGTGCCGCAGCACAAACGCACAGGCACGGTGATTTGTGCCCGAGACGTCGGTCACACTTCGACGCTGCGGGTACGGCCCTGGCGCGCCGCGCTGTGGTCTGCTCGGCGGCGCCGGAGCTGCGAGAGAGTAGCTCGCCCGACAGCGCAGCGCGCGGATCTTCCTCGGCGTGTCCAACCGGTGACGCGCCCGCAGTTGGCGACCAAGCGGGGGAATCCGAAGCCGAACACGCCGTAGCCAGCTGCGCTGCCCCAGCACCGCTCCTACGCTCGGCCATCGGGCTGACCAGAAGTTTGGGTCAGGAAGGGCGGGAGCTGTGGCTGCGGCGGGCTCGTCAGGCGTGCGGGCGAGGGGTCACCGCACCCGCAGGCCGATGCCCGCAGTTCTGCTGGCAGTGATTCTTGGTGCAGTGGGTGCGCTGATCTGGCTGCCCGTGCTGCATCAGACCAAGAGCGGCTGCTCCGAGGCCGCTCAATCCACTCCCACCCAACGGCTTCCCGCCGATGGTCTGGACTTGATAGCGCCCGCGCCGCCCCAGTTCGTGCGAGTGCAGGTGCTCAACGCCAACGGAGTGCTTGGTGAGGCCACCGTCGTCGACGCCGAGCTGGCGCAACTGGGCTTCGCCTCCACCACCACGCCGGCCAACGATTCATTATACCCCGCCTTCGATCTGCGTTGCTACGGGCAGATCCGCTTCGGCGCGGCCGGGCAGTCCGCGGCCCGGACATTGAGCTTGGCGCTGCCGTGTGCCGAACTCGTCCGCGACATCCGGCCAGACTCGGTGGTCGACCTGGCCCTGGGCACCCAGTTCACTGCGGTTCGGCCCAACGACGCGGCCCGCACGGCTCTGCTTGGCCTGGCCGGATTCGGTCAGTCGGTGCCGAATGGTCCCACCCCGGGCGGTCTCGCCACCGCGGGAGAGCCCCAGCCGGCCGCACCTGGCACGCATCCCGACCTTCTTCATCGCGCCCGTCAGGTGACGTGCTGACGCCGGATCAGACAGTATCGGCGCCGCACTGCGCCACCAGGTCAGCCAGCGCGTCCAGGATCCCCGGTGTCGCTGCCAGCACCAGGTCTGACGTCGGCAGGGGCAGCCGGACCACGGCACCGGCCTCGGACGCGATCAGCGCACCTGCCGCCCAGTCCCAGGGGTGCAGTCCGTGCTCGGCAAAACCGTCCAACCAGCCAGACGCCACTGAGCACAGATCCAGGGCAGCCGACCCAGCGCGGCGCAGATCCCGAATTCTCGGCAGCATGCCGGCCACCATGGCTGCCTGCCGAGCCCGACGCTCGGGTCGGTAGGAGAACCCGGTGCCGATCAGCGACAGCTCCAGCCGGGAAGCCCCGCTGACCCGTACTGGAACTCCGTCGCAGTACGCCCCGCGGCCTAGCGCTGCGCTCCACAGCCGGCCGGCGGCCGGCTGCCCCACCGCGGCAGCCAGGGACTGCCCGTCCCGCTGGACCGCCACCGACACCGCGTACCAGGGCAACCCGTAGAGATAGTTCACCGTGCCGTCGATCGGGTCGACCACCCAGCACAGACCTCCTGCCGACGCGCCTGCGCCGCCCTCTTCTTCACCCAGTACCGGCTCACCCGGCCGCCACTGCGCGAGCAACCGCCGGGCCAGCCGCTCGGCCGCGGTGTCAGCGGCCGTCACCACATCAGTGGCGCTGGTCTTGGTCTCCAGTTGTCCCGGGTCCGCTGCGTGCACGGAAGCCCGCATCTGGGTGACAAGGCCACCGACCTGCTGGACCACCGCCACCGCCGTGGCCCGCAGCTGCTCGACGTCGTCGCCCCGCACGCTCGACACTGAGTAATCCGACCACACTTGGGCCATCCGGCCGCATCTGGGCCATCCGACCACACCTGGGCCAACGGCTCAGGACTAGGGTCGGATGTGATCGGCGGCTGTGTGGCGGGCGATCAGGAGGACGCGGATGGCCAGGACACCCGGATTCGGGGTGGACGTCGGCGGGTCCGGCATCAAGGCCTGCACGGTGGATCTGCGCACCGGGTCACTGGATGACGAGCGAGTCCGCATCCCCACACCGCAGCCCGCCACCCCGGTTGCGGTAGCCGAACTGGTGGCCGCCATCACCCGGGAGTTCGGCTGGCACGGCCCGATGGGAATCACCCTGCCGTGTGTCCTCAAGAACGGCATCGCGCTCACCGCGGCCCATGTGGATCCTTCATGGAAGGGCATCAACGCGAACAGTTTGTTCTCCGAGCACTGCCAGCTGCCGGTCGCGGTACTCAACGACGCCGACGCGGCCGGGCTGGCCGAAATGCGGTTCGGCGTAGGACGCGACCACGATGGTGTGGTCTTGCTCCTCACGTTCGGAACCGGCATCGGCAGCGCGCTGTTCGTCGACGGGGAACTGGTGCCCAACACCGAACTGGGCCACCTGCAGATCGACGGTGCGGACGCCGAGATCCGGGCCGCCGCCGCAGCCAGGGACGATGAAGGGCTGTCCTGGGCCGATTGGGCCGGGCGGGTTTCTCGTTACCTGCAAGTTCTCGAGAGTCTGATCTGGCCGGATCTGATCATCGCAGGTGGCGGGGTCAGCAAGAAGGCGGACAAATGGTTGTCCCTGATCGAGTGCCGGACCCCGGTGTTGGCGGCCGCATTGCGCAACGACGCCGGCATAGTCGGCGCCGCGGCGGCCGCTGCGGAAGGACGCGTGCGGTAAAAACGCTCCCGGCGCGGTGTGCGACCGGCGCCGTTACAATGCAGAGTCGTTACAATGGAACGTGGCACCGTCCCCGAGCACCCTGGATCGCACCGCCGCAATCCGGCAGGCCGCCGTGATCGTCGGCGCTGGCTCCAGCGGTGGGCTCGCCGACGGGGACCCGATTCCCGAACCGCGCCCGAACACCGACTGTTTCGAAAGGCCGTCCGTGGCAGCCGCAGAACCCGCATCCCGTCGCGCCACCGCCTCGAAGTCCGCAGCCTCCGGGACTGATAAGACGCCCTCCTCCCGCAACGGCACCAGTGACGCCGACCTGACCGCCGTTGCTGCCGGTTCCTCCACCATTGACGGCGCCGCCGCGGCGACGACCCGCACTAAAGGCCCCCGCAGCGGCGCTGCGCGCGCCCGCGCGAAATCCCACAGCAACACCTCCACGACCGGCGCGAAACCCACCGTGACCGGGCCCGCTCCCGACGCCGAGATCGATCCCGGGATCGAGCCGGGGATCGACCCCGGAATCGGCGAGCCCGGCGACATCGAGAGCGGTCCGGCTGCTGAGGACCTCGCCGACGTCGAGGTCGAGGTCGAGGAAATCACCGTCGAGGCCGACGAGCCGGAGACACCCAGTGGCCCCGGTGCCGAGGACTTCGTCTGGGACGAGGAGGAATCTGAGGCACTGCGGCAGGCCCGCAAGGACGCCGAGCTCACCGCATCGGCCGACTCGGTACGCGCGTATCTCAAGCAGATCGGCAAGGTCGCGCTGCTCAACGCCGAGGAGGAGGTGGAGCTCGCCAAGCGCATCGAAGCGGGTTTGTATGCCGCCGAGCGGGTGCGCCGCACCGAGGACGCCGCCGAAAAGCTCTCCCCGCAGCTGCGCCGGGACCTGCGCTGGATCGTGCGCGACGGCGAGCGCGCCAAGAACCACCTGCTGGAGGCCAACCTTCGGTTGGTCGTCTCGCTGGCCAAGCGCTACACCGGCCGTGGCATGGCGTTCCTGGACCTGATCCAGGAGGGCAACCTGGGCTTGATCCGCGCGGTGGAGAAGTTCGACTACACCAAGGGCTACAAGTTCTCCACCTATGCCACCTGGTGGATCCGGCAGGCGATCACCCGCGCGATGGCCGACCAGGCCCGGACCATCCGGATCCCGGTGCACATGGTCGAGGTGATCAACAAGCTGGGTCGCATCCAGCGTGAGCTGCTTCAGGACCTGGGCCGCGAGCCCACTCCCGAGGAGCTCGCCAAGGAGATGGACATCACCCCGGAGAAGGTGCTGGAGATCCAGCAGTACGCCCGGGAGCCCATCTCGCTGGATCAGACCATCGGCGATGAGGGCGACTCGCAGCTCGGTGACTTCATCGAGGACTCCGAGGCCGTGGTCGCGGTCGATGCGGTCTCGTTCACGCTGCTGCAAGACCAGCTGCAGTCCGTGCTCGCAACGCTGTCCGAGCGGGAAGCCGGTGTGGTGCGCTTGCGATTCGGACTCACTGACGGCCAGCCGCGCACGCTCGACGAGATCGGCCAGGTCTACGGGGTGACCCGGGAGCGGATCCGGCAGATCGAATCCAAGACGATGTCCAAGCTGCGCCACCCCTCCCGCTCCCAAGTCCTGCGCGACTACCTGGACTAGTTGGGGCTGTTCAAGGACTACCGACCTCGGTCACGCCGGTCTCCAACCACCACCAGCCCAGCCCTTGCAGACCCGCTCCGAGGCCATATTGCGCAACCGGCAGGAACTCCATCCGGGTAAGCCCCCCGGAGCCCTCCGGCAGAGCGCCGAGCAGCGGTAGACCAGTCACGGCAGGCAGATCGGCGAGGTTGCACCGGGCGGCGAGGTCGGGCTCCGCGGGCCAAGCACCGATCACAATCCCCACACCGGCCACGCCACGGGTACGTAGCGCCTCGACGGTGAGCGCGGTGTGATTGAGCGTGCCGAGCCCGGCAGCGGCCACTACCAGCACCGGAGCGCTTAGCGTGGTGGCAACATCGGCGAGCGTTCCCCCGCTGCCGTCCAGAGGTACCAGCAGTCCCCCAGCGCCCTCGATCAACACCAGGTCATGCTCCATGGCGAGTTGTCGGACCGCCGCTACGACGGCGGCCGGCGTCACCGCAGGCAATCCAGCGCGGCGGGCCGCGGTCGCCGGTGCCAATGGCTCCGGGAAGCGGGCCAGCTCCCGGCAGGTGACCATGGGACCCACCAGCCGTCGTACCTCGTCGATGTCACCGGCCTGTCCGGCATCGACCCCGGTCTGTGCCGCTTTAAGGACTGCTACCCGTCGCCCAGCAGCGACGGCGAGTGCGGCGATGGCCGAGGCCACCACCGTCTTGCCGACCCCAGTGCCCGTCCCGGTCACCACCAGCGGGGTCACACCGTCTCCGCCGTGAACTCGACGCCACGGACGTTTCGACCCGCGTGGGATGTCGATGCTGTCGAGTTCACAACCGGTGAGGTCGGGACTTCGCAGGGAGGTGCGGGGGCGGTCACGATGCCCGCTCGGACAGCACCGTGCTGAGCACCTGGGCCACCCGCTCCAGGTCCGCGGCTGTCAGAGCGGCATGGGCCGTCAGCCTCAACCTGCTTGTCCCGGCGGGCACCGACGGTGGACGGAAGCACCCCACTCGCACCCCATGGCTCAGGCACTCCGCGGCCGCGCTCACCGCCCGCGCAGGCTCGCCGATGATCACTGAGATCACTCCGGACATCGGGCGTGGCACCCCCGCCGCGGTGGCGATGGCCGCGGCGGCGGCGAGCACCCGGCCGGGCAGCGCCGGCTCGGCCTGCAGTACCCGCAACGCGGCCAGCGCGCCGCCGGCTGCCGGTGGCGCCAGGCCGGTGTCGAAGATGAAGCTGCGCGCCGAGTCAACGAGATGGTCGACCACCGCGCGAGGACCCAGTACGGCGCCGCCCTGATTGCCCAGCGATTTCGACAGCGAGACCGTAGCCACCACGTCGGGCTCGCCGATCAGGCCACATTCGGCGAGCCAACCCCGCCCGCCGGGCCCACGAACCCCGATACCGTGCGCCTCATCGGCCAGCAGCACCGCCCCGCGCCGCCGGCACACCGAGTGCAGCTCGGCGAGCGGGGCGAGGTCTCCGTTCGCGCTGCCTACTGCGTCGGTAACGACCAGCGCGCGGGGCTCGGGCCGGGCCGCCAGCGCAGCATTCACCGCCGCGACATCAGCATGCGGGGTGACCACGACCCGGGCTCGGGACAAGCGGCAGGCATCCACCAGGGAGGCGTGGCTGCCGTCGTCGGACACCACCAGACTGTCAGGGCCGGACAGCGCCGTCACTGCACCGAGGTTGGCGGTATAACCCGAGGAGAACACCAGGGCACCCGCCGCACCGCAGAAGGCTGCGAGCTCGCCCTCCAGCTGGGCGTGCAACTCAGTGGAGCCGGTGACCAGCCGTGATCCAGTCGACCCCGTACCCCAGGTACGCGCCGCGTCCACCGCGCCCTGGACTACTCGCGGATCCTTGGCCAAGCCTAGATAGTCGTTGGACGCCAGGTCGATCACCGGCTCGAACGCCGGCCGGGGCCGCAGGATGCGCCGCAAGCCGGCGACCCGACGTGCGGCGGCTACCTCATCCAACCAGTCCAGGGCCCCGGTCACCTTTGAAGCACCGTCACGACCAGCGAGCCTACGAGTCGTCTTTCGAGGACTCCACGGTCGGCCGCACGACGAGCAGTTGGTCGTCGGGCACCGGTACGAAGCGCGCGGCTTCGGAGTCCAGCACCAGCAACCGGGCCGTGCGGATGTCCAGAAACAATCCTGATACCTGCACCCGGCCTGCTGCGACGGCGTCGCGGACCGCGGAATGCCTGCCGATGACCTCGACCTGGAGAGCCACGTTGACCATGGAGAGCTGGTCGACCTCGTTGCGCCCCTCCGCAGCCCCAGCGACACCGACCGGATGGCCGTCGCGCAGCGCTCTCAGGCTCGGTATACCCCAGCGCAGCCACCGGCCCAGCGAGCCGTCGATGATCGCGCCGTCGAGCAGGCCGTGCATCGCCGCGCAGCCCGAGTGCCCGCAGACCAGGATCGAAGGCACTTCGAGGTGGTTGACCGCGTACTCCAGCGTCGCGGCGACCGACGACTCGGACCCATGCCCGGGTGGCGGCACCAGGTTGCCGAGGTTACGTACCGTAAACAGGTCGCCAGGGCCGCTGCTGGTGAGAACATTGGGCACCACCCGCGAGTCGGCGCAGGTGAGGAAAAGGGCTCGAGGACGTTGCCCGTCCACCAACTGTTCCAGGTGCGGCTGCACCTCCGACGCCGAACGCCGGTGGTACTCACGCACGCCCACAAACAGCGGCTGCAGCGCTCCATGGTCATGATCCTCATGCTGGTCCTGCCACACCCACCATGGTGAGAAGGCGCGCGGCAGGGCGGGCATCCCCACCCGCCGGGCTGGACGGTCGTTGTCGTCGCCGTTGCGGCGCGCCGGACCCACCTCATCCACCACGACGGTGCCGCCGTTCGCCTCATGCTGTCGCCGCCACGTGGCAAGGTGTTCATAGGCGGCGTGGTCCAGGAAGTCGACCACCATCTCCACGACGACATGGCTTCCGCGGGGCACCTGCGCCAGCACCCGGGACAGTCGTGGGATGGACAGGAAGCTCAGGGTGCCCTCGACAACCACCCGCCAGCCGGCTGGCTCGTCATCAGATCCCGGCCGCACCTTCTCCGCGCGCACTCCGGACCAGACAACCCGGCGCAACAGCATCAGCAGCGAGAGTCCCAATCCGATGAGCACGCCCTCCAGCAGGTTCAGGAACACCACACCGGTCACCGTGACCAGGTAGATGACCAGCTCGCCCCGCCGGCGGGCCGACCGCAGGTGCGCAAGTTTGACCAGGCGCAGGCCGATCACCACCAGCAGCCCGGCGAGCACCGCGAGCGGGATCAGCTCGATCAGTCCGACAAGCAGCACCGTGAACACGATCACCCAGACACCGTGCGCAACGGTGGAGGCCCGGGTACGCGCTCCCGCGGCGACGTTGGTGGAGCTACGGACGATCACGCCGGTCACCGGCAAGCCACCCAACGTCCCGGACACCATGTTCGCCGTACCCTGCCCGACCAGCTCCCGGTCGAAGTTGGTCTTACCCCCCTTGCCCATCTTGTCCACCGCCACCGCTGAGAGCAGGCTCTCCACACTGGCGATCACAGCAACCGTGAGCACACCGGTGAGGACACCGCCCCACATGCCCCCTGGCACGTCCGGAAGGCTCAACGAGTCCAGCAACGAACCGGGCAGTACCACCCGCTCGACGTCAACCGCCAGCATTGTGGCCAGCGCCGTCGTCCCCACAACGGCCACCAGCGGCGCCGGGATGTGCGGCAGCGGACGGGGCAGCCGCGGCCAGATCAACAGTACGGCGATCACCGCGAGGCCTACCAGCGCCGCCTGATCGTGAATGTTGAGCAGCTGGGCAGGCAGCTCGACGATGTTCGTGATCGCGTCGGTGCCGGCCGTCCCACCGAGCAGCACGTGCAACTGGCCGAGCACGATCGTGATCCCGATACCGGCGAGCATCGCCTGCACCACCGGCGGCGAAATCGCCAGCGCCGACCTGGCCACCTTACTTACCCCGAACAGCACCTGTAGCAACCCGGCGGCCACTGTGATGGCACACGTGACGCCCCAGCCGAACTGTGCGATCAGGTCGGCCACCACCACGGTGAGCCCGGCAGCGGGCCCACTCACCTGCAGGGGTGACCCACCAAGCAGCCCGGCCACGATCCCACCGACGGCCGCTGCGATGAGCCCAGCCATCACCGGTGCACCCGAGGCGACCGCGATTCCGAGGGACAGTGGCACCGCAACCAGCAGCACTACCAGCGAAGCCGGTAAGTCATAGCGCAGCACCGTCCACGCGCGGTGGCGCGCGGGAGGCAGCGGAACACGAGCGAGGGTTGGGGGTCGCATGCGACGGCCTCCGGATCGGCGGTTGTGCGAGCAGTCGACAACGGCCCACCAGCTGCACGGTGCATCGCCGCGCTGCGATACCCCCAGGTTGCCGGACCGTCCGGGGCGGTGGACGACGCTGACCGTTACAACCTCTTCCTCCCCGTCACCACCGATCATCCCGTGCGAGCCTGAAGATGCGGTGAGACAGAGATGAAACGATTCTCATGTTCACCCCTTTGAGGTCCGAGCGTCGAACAGCGGCAGCCCGAGGCAGACGCGACCGACTAAGTCGTGCAACGTGTCGGTGGTGGGCGTCATCACCCGAGCAGCGAGCGCGTCGCGGAACCGTCGCTCCACATCGAGCTCCTTGCGGAACGCGGCGGCGCCACACAACTTCAGCACGCGGTTGGCGACCTCGGCCGCCGCCTCTGCAGCGACCGCCTTGACCTGCAGCACCCGGAGCGTCGCATCCTCCCGTCCAGTGTTCAGGGCGGCCAGGGTGTCCTGGAGAAATGCCCGAGTGGCGTCGGTGCAGATGCGCAATCGGGCGAACTCCGCTCGGGAGTTCGGCTGCTGCGCCAGTGTCTGGTCGAGATGCTGCAGCCGGGTGCGGGCGAGGTACGCAGCGGCCTCCGCGAGCAGCGCCTCCATGACGCCGAGCGAGAACGCCGCATTGAGCGTTAAAAGGGTGGGCAGCACGGTGGCCAACGCGATATCCAGTCCTGCACCGGCGTCCCCGAGCCGAGCCCCCGCAGGAACAACCACACCCACTCCGGATACCGGGCTCGACGCATTGCCGCGCAGGCCCAGCCCATCGAACTTGCCCACACTCAACCCGGCCGCACCGCTGGGCACCAGCCAAAGTGTCATTGCACCATCGCCATTGATCGGCCGGCTGGACCACACGTAGCTGTCGGCGTGGCCGGCCGAGGCCACCCAGTTCTTGCGACCATCGAGTCGGACGGTGTCGCTGTCGCCGACAGTGGCCGTGCTCATCGGCACCCAGAAGTGGTTACCCGAGCCGACCTCCGAAATCGCCACGCTACTCACATGCTCTCCGCGGGCGATCGCGCGGCGGACGTCCTGCGGTCCGTGCGCTTCGATCACGGCGACGGCCGCGTAGTGCATCAACACGACCATGGCCGTCGAGCCGCATCTGGCCGCCAACGCCTCGACGACGTGTGCGCCCGCCGCGAGCGACTCGCCACTCCCTCCGACTCCCGGCGCGCTGAGCAAACCGAGTAGCCCGGCGTCGCCCAATGCCCGGACACTGTCGCGCGGATACTCCCCGGTGCGGTCGATCTCGGCGGCCTGCGGACCGACCGTCCGCTCGATCACCGCCGACAGCATCGCCTGGTAGCCCGTTGCGGTCACCGGAAACTCTGGAGCACTACTCATGACTCTCTCCCACCGGGTTTCAAGGAGCCGCGACGAGTGATGACTTCGCAGCGTCACCATAGTCGACCCCGTGGTCGGGGCGGTCACATTTCAGCTGGCGGCGACCGCGGCGATCAACCCGTGAGCGATCTGCGCGAGGTCATCGTCGCCCGTCACGTAGGGCGGCATCGTGTAGACGAGATCACGAAAGGGACGCAGCCACACGCCGTGTGATATGGCGGCAGCGGTGGCGGCCGGAAGGTCGACGTGATGGTCGAGTTGCACGACTCCGATCGCGCCCAGCACCCGGACGTCAGCCACCCCGGGCAGCTCGGCGGCCGGCGCGAGCCCCGCCCGTAACCCCGCCTCGAGCCGCTGCACTTCGGCGCGCCAGTCCTGACCGAGCAGCAGGTCGATGGACGCCGACGCCACCGCCGCCGCCAGCGGGTTGGCCATAAACGTCGGCCCGTGAGCCAGCACCGGAATCTCGCCGCTGGAGATGCCCTCCGCGACCCGCGACGTGCACAGCGCAGCGGCCATCGACAGGTAGCCGCCGGTCAGCGCCTTACCCACGCACATCACATCGGGGCTGATCCCGGCGTGGTCGGCGGCGAACAACGCCCCGGTGCGGCCGAACCCGGTGGCGATCTCGTCGAAGATCAGCAGCACGTCGTGGGCCAGCGTGATCTCCCGCAGCGCGTGCAGGTAGCGCGGGTCGTGGAAGCGCATCCCGCCGGTGCCCTGTACGACCGGTTCGACGATCACCGCGGCCAGCTGGTCGGCGTGCCGGGTCATGGTGTCGGCCAGCAGCTGCACGTACGCAGAATCCATATCGGTCGGCGGCGGTGGCACGAACACCTGCCGGGCCAGCACATCGGACCACAGCGAGTGCATCCCGCCGTCGGGATCGCAGACGCTCATCGCGCCGAAGGTGTCACCGTGGTAACCACCTCGCCAGGTGAGCAGCCGGTGCTTACCGGGTCGCCGACGCGAGCGCCAGTACTGCAGGCACAACTTGATCGCGACCTCGACCGACACCGAGCCCGAGTCTGCGAAGAACACGTGCTGCAACGGCTCGGGAGTGATCTCCACCAGGCGCCGTGCCAGCTGGACCGCCGGCTCGTGGGTCAAGCCCCCGAACATCACATGACTCATCCGGCCGAGCTGGCGGCGCACCGCGGCGTCGAGCACCGGGTGGGCATAGCCGTGGATGGCCGCCCACCACGATGACATCCCATCCACCAGCTCCACGCCGTCGGCCAGCTGCAGTCGTACGCCGGCGGCGGAGCGGACCACCAGCGGGTCAACCTGTGCCGGCATCGACGCGTAGGGATGCCACACATGCCTGCGGTCTGCTGCCAGCAGCTCCTGCACTGGGTCCACAGTCCGCGAGCCTACGATCAGTCGTGGATCAGTCACGTCTCGTACACACAGAGTAACGATGGTTACGGAAAGTACACACTGTAACACTGCGAGCGGAAGTAACGATGACTAGCAGTACAGGCTCCTCCCTGCGGGGAGACTGTGGCGTGGTTCCTCTGGGACTCTTCCTCTGGGATCGTCCTTCGGGATCACCCGTAACGGGGGGCAAAAGGGGCGCGGTCAACCGTCAGGAATGAATGTCGCGCATTCTTTCTGGCACTGGGGAGGGGACAGCGTTGGCAGCAAGTCGGCGACCATTCACGTTCCAGGACCGCATCGATTTCGTTCGCATCTCATGATTTCACGACACCGGGGGCCGCGAAATCTCGCGGCGAGCGCTGCTGCCGCGTGTGACGAATACACCGGTATTCCCCCTGCAATTCCACCGTCCGCGGCCGTGGTCCGGCATCCCACTCCAGCGCCGATCCGGGTATTCCTGGTCATCGACATGAGTCTGGTCCGGGGAGCGCTGGCCGCCGTGCTGTCCAGCGAGGACGACATCGAAGTGGTCGCCGGCGGGCCGGCGGGCGACCGCGTTGTCCCCACGGCGATCCGCCACCGGCCCGACATCGCTGTGCTGGACGTCGACCAGGGAGGCTCCGACGTCCTGGCGACCGCTCAAGCGCTGCACGATCGACTGCCCGAATGCAGGTTGGTCGTGCTTGCCGCGGCGCAGCGACCGGGTCTGGTTCGCCGGGCATTGGATGTGCCGGTGGCCGGAGCGGTGGACAAAGACGCGCCGCCGCGGCGGCTGCTTACCACTATCCGCCAGGTGGCCAAAGGTAAGCGGACGATCGATCCGGCACTCGCAGTCGCGGCGATCGGCGTGGCGGGAAGCCCATTGACGCCCCGGGAACTCGCTGTTCTCGACCTCGCCGCAGGTGGGGCTTCGCCGACCGAGATCGCCCAGCGGCTCTTTCTCAGCCGCGGCACGGTATGCAATTACCTCTCGCGGGTCATGACCAAGCTGGACGCTCGTACTCGAATCGATGCTATCCGCATCGCTGCTGAGGCGGGTTGGATCTGACGGTATCGGCCACGGGGGCCGGAGGCGGTAGTGAGTCCGGCCCCCGTCATCACCGTCTCCCTTCGTGATCCAACCAATGACCAACCAGGTCGCGGTACAGCGGTGCGGTCGCGAGTAATTCCTGGTGGGTTCCCGACATGAGCGCGGCGCCGTCCATCAGCACGATCCGTTGCGCCCGTAGCGCGGAGCTGATCCGGTGCGCAACGACGATGAGGATGCCACCGCGGTCCGCCAGGACCCGCTCCACCCGCTCCTCGGCAACCGGGTCGAGGTGGCAGGTGGCTTCATCCAGGATCAGCACGGGCGCCGGGGTCAGGTGGGCCCTGGCCACGGCGATAAGTTGGCGTTCCCCGGCCGAGAGTCTTCCGGGGTCGACCGCAGCGTCAAACCCACCGAGCCGGGTCACCACTGCTCGCAGGCCCACTGCATCGACAGCGCTGTCGAGCTCGGCGTGGGTGGCGCTGGGATGTAGGTAGCGCAGGTTCTCTCCGACAGTGCCCCCGAAGACGTAGGCCTCCTGAGGAATCAACACCCGGTGGCCGGCCAGCGACTGTGGGTCGAAGTCCAGGACCGGCGTCCCACCGAGGCGGACCTCGCCACCGTCGGGGACGTGCGTCGCGGCGATCAGCCCGGCCAGGGTCGATTTCCCGGCGCCACTGGGGCCGATCAGGGCCAGGTGTTGCCCCTGCGGGATCACCAGATCCAGCGCCTTGACCACCGGCTCGGCATGGCGGCCATAGGAGAACGTGACGCCGTCCAGGACCAGGTCATATCCACGGGTGGGGTGCTGCCGCGCCGTCCCGGCGGGCGCTGTCGTCTCGCCGGCCTCGATCAACCGGTTCAGCGTGACCACCAGCTTCAAGCCCCCCGCGCCCAATCCCTCGACCAGCGACCTCAATGCCGGAAGCAGGCCTTGGGTCAGGTAGATGAGGGCGCCGGCGATCGTGCCCAGGGTCGCACCGGTCGCCAGTAACCAGGGTGCCCCGACGAGCAGGCCCACGACCGGCAGCCAGCCACCGATCACCACGGAGACCGTCCGGACTGCCGTCATCTGGGCCAGCGTCCGTTCGGCGGCCGCGTGCGCGTCCACGTGGCGCTGCACCCGCGCGCAGGCCCGGTCCTCGGCACCGCAGGCGACCACGTCGCGCACGCTGCGCGCCACCGTACTAGCGGATTCGGCGACCCCTTCGTCGGTAAGCACATGATCACGCTGCCGGGCCATCATGGACCGTAGCGAAACGAGGAATAGCGTCAGACCTGCCAGCAGCGGCGGCAGCACCAGCAGCCCGACGATTCCGGTGAGCGCGGCCATCCCGATCACTGCACCGATCACGCTCACCAGGAAGCTCCTGGTGATCAGCAGCAAGCCGGCGAACGTGTCCCGTACCACCTCGACTTGATGGGTCAGCCGGGCGACCGCGCCCGAGTCGGGCCGTCCGCCGAGCACTGTGGAGCGCTGCAGCGCACCTCCCACCACGCTGCCCACGAGGTCATCGCGGAACGGCTCGACGATCTCAGCGAGGATCCGGTAGACATGCCGGGTGGCCAGCGCACCCGCGAGCACCGCCACAGCCAGAGCACCGAGCCAGGCCAGCCCGGTTCCGGGGTGGCCGGCAAGGAACCCGTCATCCAGCGCGCGGGCCACGCCGTAGCCCAACAGCAGCAGTGGCAGTAACTCCACTACCGACCACGCGGCCAAGCGCGCCAGCGCCCGCGGGTGCCGGCGTAGCGCGGCGAGCAGTACCCGCGGCACCGTCTTCGTCGCGGCCTTCACGCCGGTGTCCCCACCGAATCGGGCTGCGCGACATGCGGCTGTGCGGTGCCTTGTTCAGTGGCACTGTTGTGGCCCGCCGCGGTGACCTTGTCGCGGCCCGCCGCGGTGACGTCGAATAAGGCGCGGTAGTCAGGGTCGCGCCACAGCTCTTGGTGCGGGCGCAGACCGCGCAGGGTGCCCCCGTCGAGCCAGGCGACCAGATCCGACTGGGCGGCGGTGGCCAGCCGGTGCGCGATGATGAGCCTGGTCTGGCCCCGCGTGCCACTGGCCAGCACGGCACCGATCTGCTGCTCGGTCACGGTGTCCAGGCTGGAGGTCGCGTCGTCGAGGATGAGCAGCCGGTAGGGCTGCGCGAACGCTCTGGCCAGCCCGAGCCGCTGCACCTCACCTCCGGACAGCGGGGCTGCGGTCAGCTCGGTCCGGTATCCCTGCGGCAATCTCTCGACGAAGGTGTCCGCACGCGCGATGGTGGCTGCTCGCCGAACCTTCTCCTCGCTGCGGCTGCGCGACCCGAAGTTGATCGCTTCCTCGATGGTGTCACCCATCAGCGCCGGACGCTCGAAGGCGAAGCCCACCGCGCCGCGCAGCTCCTTTCGGGACAGATCGGGCAGCGCCACACCGTCGAGCAGCACCTGTCCCCGTTCCGGGTCAGCGAGCCGACCGGCCAACGCGGCAAGCAGTGACTTGCCGGTCCCGGACCTGCCGACCACGGCCACCGTGGCACCAGCCGGGATCTCAAGGTTAAGCCCATTGATTACGGTCTGCCCAGCGGCGGACACTTGGACGCCACGAAACTCGAGCCGGCCGCCTCGATCAGACGAGTCGGGCAGCTTTGCGTCGCCGTATCGGGTCACCGGCTCGGTGAGCACCTCAGCTGCGCGCCGACCACCGGCGCGGGCTCGGGCGAGCTTGTTCAGCAATCCCACCGCCGAGCCGATGCCGGCCGCCATGATCGCATAGCGGCTCGCGGCATAAAGCTCCCCAACGGTCAGCCGGCCGGCGACCACTCCCAGCCCGGCGACACCGATGACGGACAGCTGCAGCAGCGGTCTGATCAGCGCGGTCTGGCCGGTGACCCGGACTTGATTGCGCCACATCCGCACGCCGTGTTCACGCAGCTCCGGCAGGGGCTGCAGGATTCGTTCCCGTTCGCGGTCGATGCTGCCGGCGGCGGCGATCGTACGGGCCCCGGACAACGCGTCGAGCAGCCGCGCCGCGATCAGTCCTTGGCTGTGCAGGTATCCCCTGATGGTCTCGGTGTTGTCCCGGACGAATACCCGCATCAGCCCGGCCATCGTCAGTACGCCGGCCAGTCCGGTGAGCGCCACCCACGGGTCGATCAACATCAAGGCGACGATGCTGCCGATCGGAGCGACCAGGGCGACCCCGACCATGACGGCGGTGACCCCCGCCTGGCCTGCCTCGCTGGCGTTGCGGGTCACCCGGGTCACCAGGTCACCGGGTTCGAAGCGGCGAGTGGCACCCGGACCGATCGCGAGGAGATGACCGATCAGAGTCATGCGCAGCCAGGCCGTGCACCGAGCGTTGCTCGCCCCGGCGGCGATGTCGCCGATCACGTTCCCGGTCAGCATGATGGCGACCAACCCCACACACGCCAGCAGGGGCCACATGACGTGGCCCGTTGGCAGCGCATCGAGAGCACGGCCGAACGCAGTGGGCAGCAGGATTACCGCGCCCGCTGTGACGAGCGTGGCCAGCGCCAGCAACCAGGTCCACAACCCGCCGCGCCGACCAGTGGCCAGCAGCAGGCGGTCGGCTTGCCTGGACATCGGATCACGCGGTTGTGCCGACGCCCCGGCCGGATCGCTGTTCACACGCGGGCTCCGCATCGTCCTGACGGCGAACTTGCTGTTCT
>JBOHFX010000123.1:0-19574 GCA_050699875.1 Pseudonocardiaceae bacterium | reverse complement strand
CCAACAACCTGCCTACCCGCATACAGTTCACTCACAGGGGCCTCCTTCGTCGTGGGAAGTGAGCACCCCGAGAGTGCCTCGGGACGGTCACGGGGAGCGGAGGCCCCGCTCCTTCATCGCATCAGGGCGGAAAGGGGCACCGTGGTGCCCGCAACGATCCACGGGCGCGGCTCATCGGGCGAGTGCCCTGCGCACTCGGTGAAGTATTCCGCCGCCCGCTGCTCGATACGGTCAGCCAGCACAGCCAGATCGCGCTCGGTGTCGGAGTCCAACGCGAGCGCGTTCATGTCGGCGTTGTCCCACATGGTCGGGATCATCGAGTCGCCGGCCACCTCAGCAATGCCGGGCACTACCGCCTTGTATCGGGAGAGGTCTTTGCGTGCCAGCCCAGGCACCAGCATCCAGTTCTGCGACAGATGCATGGCAACCTCAGCGACGTTCCACTGACCCACCGCGGGAACACCCGGATCACGGATGGACCGCATCAGGGTCGTCACCCGCCGCACCTCGTCGCACAGCGCGTCTTGGCTCTGGTGCCATTGCGCTGCCGATACGCTTGCGACCATGTCAACCTCTTGAAGCAGATGTGCTGGGCAGGGATCGTAAGAGACGGATCAGATCATTCGTATCCGTCTGGATGACCGATCCGCCGTAGCTACGGCGTGGAGTTCAGGACTCGCGCTACCTGCCACGTGTCCACGTACCCTTGCCAACGCACGCACTTCCCGTCACGGAAGTCCCAGACGTTCGCGGCCTGCGCGTCAAGATCCTGGCCGGTCACCTTGCCCTTGCCTCGATACCGCACCTCGACCAGCACCGTGTCGCCAAGCCCGACGATCCGTTGGACGTCGATCCGGAAACCATCGTAGACTTGAGGAAACCGCGCGATGAGACCCTCGAGGACGGCCTGTGGCCCCACGAGGGCCTTGCCCGGCCAAAAGGGGTGGTGTTCGGCCAGGTGCCATTCGACCTGTTCATCTAGGACGTCGAGGACTGTGTTGATGTCCCCTTTCGCCAACGCCTCATAGACTCCCTTGACGATTGCGACGTTGTCGACCATGACTCCTCCTCCGTTGAATGACCAACCCGCTGATTCTTGCACGGTAGGAAGGCGCGCGGCGTCCGCCGAATTACTCAGCTCGCATACTCGACTGCGTGATTCGGACCGCGATCTGGCTCCGGTTCGGCAGGTCGAGCTTGGTGAGGATGTGCTGCACGTGGTTCTGCGCGGTGCGCTCGGAGAGGTATAGCCGGGCGGCGATCTCCCGGTTGGTCAGCCCGTGGGCCACCAGCTCGGCGACCTCGCGCTCCCTGGGCGTCAGCGGTCCGGCGGGCACCTGGCCGAGCCGATCGGCCAACTCCTGAGCTCGCGCAGCGAATGGTGACATGCCGAGGGTCCTAGCGCGGCGAGCGCAGTCGGCGGCCAACGAACGGGCCCGTGCCGCATCACCGTCCCCGGCCCGGCAGGCCAGCGCCACAGCCAGCTCGAACAGCGCCTCGACGTGGTAACCGGCCGCCCCGCTCACCGCGCACGCCTGCCGTGCCTGGTCGAGATCGGCGACCGCGTCATCGAGCAGTCCGAGGTGCCGGGCCGCGATGCCCAGATAGAGCTCCACCGGCCCGAGATAGATCGCAGCGCCCGCCCCGCCCGCGACATGGTGGCCGCGGTGACGGGCCAGCAGCCCGCGGAGCGCCGCGACATCCTCGGCGGCATCCATCGCCGCGGCGACCATGATTCCGAGCGCGTAGCTGATGGTTGCCCCGTGCGTGGTCGGCTGCCACTGGGCGACCGGCCCCAGCGCTCGGTAGAGCTCGGCCGCCTCGGCGCGCCGCCCGGCTGAGATCAGCACAAATGCCGGCGCGAGCGAGGAGAGGGCACCGAAGGCCGGGCAGAAGTCTTGGGCACCGGCAGGTCCATCGAGGCCGTAGGCCCTTGCCCCGCCGCTTGTCTCATGACCGATGTGGTGGCCCGTTATCGACAGCACGGCGTCCCGGACCCACGCCGAAAGCGGCAGCAGTTCGGTGAAGCCCTCGTGGGCCAGCCGGATCGCCTCTGCGAAGCGTGCCTGCGCCTGGGCGTGCGCTGCCCTGCAGCGCAGCAGCTGCCAGCGCGCGACCGGTCCGCCCACCTCGCCGACGCACCACGCCAAGGGATCGAGCTCCCGGCCGACGCCGGCGAGGTCGCCGCGCTGGAACATCACGTCGATCCGCCCGAGGTGCGCCCACATCAGGGTCTGGGGGTCGGAGGCCGCCGTGCCGATCTCCAGCAGCTGCGCGGCCAGTTCGAACCGTTCGTCGGTCCCATCCGGACCGCAGCGCACGAGCTGGCGGGCTCGTAACGTCGCCACGACGGCGGCCCGATCGTCGCACTGCTTCGCCACGGCCAGTGCCTGCTCGCTAGCTCGCGCGGCAGCATCGACGTCATCGAGGTAGATGCACGCGCGGGCCAGGCCGGCCGCCACCCTGGCGCGCAACGAGGAGGACTGCGGGCCTGGCCACCGCAGGACCTCCTCGCACAGCCGCCTGACGAGCCGATCGGCCTCGCCACCGTCGCCACCGTCCAAGATCAGGGCTGCCTCGGCGATGAGGTCGGGCCGCGCCATCGAACGCGCGAGATCGGCCGCCCTCCGGCAGGTTCGCAGCCGGCCCGGGTGGTCCCCGGACAGGCTCTGCGCGGCTGCGAGTGCGAGCAGCAGCTGGCAGCGGCCGAGATCGTCGATCTCGGAGCCGCCGACGTCGAGCGCGAGCCGGTAAAGCCGGACACCCTCCTCGTAGGCGAGCCGGCTCACCGCCTCACCCGCGGCCCGCCGGATCCAACCGGTAGCGCGGCCCCGGTCACCGAGAACGGCCGCGGACGCCCAGTGCCGGGCGAGATTCGACAGGTGTGGCTCGAGGCGGCCGGCATACAGCTCCTCCACGACCGCGGCCGCCAACCGGTGTAGCTGTACCCGCTCGGCTGTGCCCAGGCCGGCCTCGATCGCGTCCCGAACCAGGACATGCACGAATCGGTGCTCGCCGGGCGTCGCGGTGGACTCGACCAGGCCAGCGACCGCTGCCTCATCGAGCTGGCCCAGGCAGCCCAGCACGGGCTCGCCCACCATCCGGGCGACCACCTCGACGGAGAACTCCCGGCCCACGATCGATGCCGCGCGGAGCAGCCACACAGACTTCGGCGGGAGCCGTTCCAGCCGTTCGTTGATCGTCTGCCGCACGCTGGGGGGGACCGGGACCGCCGATGCGCCTGCGCCTGCATCGGCCAACGCCCAGCCCATCTCACCAATGAAGAAGGGGTTGCCACCCGTGACCGCGTGTACCTGCTCGACTTGCGCTGGTGCGACGTCCCGCCCGACTAGGGCGGCGAGCTGTTTGCCGACGTCCGCAGCGGGCAGACCGCGGAGATCAATCGCCCGGGTGACCGGCTCCCGAGCAAGTCCAGTGACAAGGACCTCGGGCACGGGTTCGGTGTCCCGGTGGTTCACGATCACCAGCAGCCGCTCGCGAGCCAGCGTGCGCACCACGTGATGCAGCAGCAGCAACGACCCGTAATCCGCCCGGTGGGCATCGTCGAGCACGATGACCCACGGCGCGCTCGAGGTGATACCGCTCAGCAGCCGGGCCACCGCGTCGAACAGCCGAAACCGGTCCTCGCTCGAGCCACTGCCACCCCGATCGCCGCCTGGAGCGTCGAACACGTCGGGGGCGAGCCGCACGAGGTCGTGGATCACACCGAGCTCGTCGGCGATCTTGACAATGTCGACGCCGGTAGACATCGTGCGCAGCACCTGCCGCCACGGCCAGTACGGGGGCGCGCCGCTGGACTCCGCCGCCGGTCCCCACGCCACTGGTACGCCCCGCGTCGCCGCCAGCCCGGTCAGTTCATCCGCCATGCGCGTCTTGCCGATCCCCGGCTCGCCCCGGCACAGCACGACGCGCGGATTTGCGGCGAGAGCCGACTCAAGGTGATCCACGAGCGCGGCCAGCTCCCGCTCGCGACCAACGAACTTGGTGCGCATCAGAGGCCACGCCTCCTCGGCCTCGTAGCCGGCGTGGAGCCGCTCAAGCAGAAAGAGACCCGTTTCGTACTGTAATGCCAAGCACCAATAGCGAACAGTGATTCAGGTGTCCTGCTCGCCGGTTGAGCCCCTGCTCGCGGCCCCATGACGGCGAGCGCGCCACACGGCCAGTATTCCTCCCACGCCAGGGAGCAACGTCCAGGCTCGAATCGAACGGGGCAAGGGCAACAGGAACGAGGTCGCGATCGTGGCCAGGTAGGCGAAGCCGTGCAACGGCCCGACTCCGGCGGCGACCTGGGCGTGATGCACTGTCACGAGATTAACGACCAGGATCAGCAGCGTCGCCGCCTCGGCCAACGACATCAGGCGCAGCCAGCGCAGCTCGGGCACGTCACACGCCCGTCGTGGAACCGGGCCGCACAATCATCAAGATCACGATGACCGCCCAGATCACCGTGAAGCTCCCGGTCGCCACCGTCAACCGTGCTGTCCAGGCCCATAGCTGATCAGACACCACGCCTCTGGAGTGCTCTGAGCACGGCCGCGCGGGCTCCTCGCCGTCGGCCCGCTTGCGGATGGCGACCATGGCAACGTGTTGGCTCGGTATGACGAACACGGCCATCACTCCTGCGGCGCAGAGCGTGAGCACGATCGAACCTTGCACCCACCCATCGCCAAGCACGCCGAGAACGCTCGCGGTGGCCAGGCCGAAGACGGGTACCGAGAGGGCGTGTACCGAGCCCACCCTGGTAACGCGGTGCAGGAGACCGACCGTCGGTCTAAGCCGAGCGGCATCCCGCCGCGCTGCCAGCGCCAGACGGGCGTACCTGGGAAAGAGAATCACCGCCACAGCAACCGGACCGACGAAGATGATCGCCGTGAGCACGTGCACGCTGAGCAATAGCTTGGCCATCATCGCCTGGCCCGGTGGACAGCTCCCGGCAGTGCGGCTAAGGGCGGACGACGCGTTTGCTGCTTGCGATGGCCCACAAGCCCGGAGGCTACGACGCTGCGGACCCGGTCCACAAGGACAAGAAACCCACAGATCAAGACCCGTGCGCCAGGATGTGGACAGCATCGACCGCAGCCTCCTGGCCTACCCCCGTGTCGCTCTTTGGTCTCGTGCGCCGCGAAACATCACAACAGCCCGAACCCGAGTTGCGTATTGACGCTCGTCCGCACAAGCACGCGGAAAGATCTGCGGCTGGGCACCTAAGCTCTGATTTCCGGTTGTCAAGGGACAGGCACTAGTGAAGAGCCGGTGAACGACGGACGTAGGCTGGCAAAATTCAGCACCAGATACGTTACAGAAGGGAGTTCGCAGTAGCACACTGCAGAAACGGGAGCAGTGCCCACGTTTACTATCAACCGGACGTCTCGGTTCTACACCAAGGATCGTGATCCAAGGAAAGGGACGTCGAACCATGCGTAGAATGATTGTAGCAGCAATGGGTGCTGCCGCCCTGGCGGTTGTTCCCCTGTCAGTGACCGCGACCCCGGCTTTTGCTGATCCCAATATCAGCGAGCTCTGCCGCCAGAGCAACGAACTCGAGCTCAGTCAAGGGGCCTGCATCAACCTCCTTAAGGGCAATGAAAACAGCGGCGCTTTTTACGTGTCCGCGTGCAAACTAATTCAGCAGCGGCTTCTCGAAGTTTTCGACGCCAGGTTCAGAAACCTCGGTGAGTGCGTCTCCTTCCTCATCCGCCAACCGACTCCGACCCCGTCGCCGAGCCCGACCGGGTCGCCATCACCGAGTCCATCACCCACCCCGTCACCGGCGCCGTCCCCGACCGGGTCGCCGTCGCCGAGTCCATCACCCGCACCAACGCCGTCGCCGACCCCTGCGGTCTGACGACACAGTTAGCTTGCTCCACCGACCCGTCCGACGATGCTCAACCTCAGAGCGGTGATACCAACTGGAGTGCGGCGGGGGTACATGGCCCTGGCCGCACTTGTGGGAATTTCACAGTCGATGCCCGATCAGCTTCGCATCACGAGCTTGAAGTCGATGTAGTCGCCGCGCTCAGCAGTGTTGTCGACACGGAAGGAGTGGGTCGTTGTGGCATTCGGTTTGAGCCACACGAACCGCGTTCCTGTGCCATCGAGGTCCGTCGTGTTACAGGTGTCTCCTAGAGACGGCCTTCAATTCTGACCCTTCGCCGACCGCGCCGGTGCCCGCGGCGGCAAGGAACCGGCGGCGGTTCAGCGTCGAGGTCTCGGTCATAGCGCACCGCGGCACCTTTCGACAGGGCGAGATCCGGCGACTCTACCGGGTGGTAGACCCATTTCTAAGATGGCGCCATCTTGATTATGTGAGACATCTGCGCCGGGCTGTCGTGACTGAGCGCGGATGCCAAGCAGGTGCCGACGAGAACTCCGTCGGAGACGTCGAATCGACATCGCCGAACAGCCAAGGCCAGCGATCCGTCGGCCTGGCGGTGTTCCCTGGCAACCAGGAACACCGCCAACAGTCTCGCCACCTACGCCTACGCAGCAGCGCGTTAACGACCGCCCCGCCCGCTGAGCAAGCCACTACCGAATATCAGGGTCGCCACACCGACCACGAGGTGCAGGAGGTTGGCGACGTTAATCCCGGCGGGAATACCCAGCAAAGACATGTAGCCCAAAAAGCCCCAGAGGGTGACTAGCACTAGTGCGCCAGCGAGCGCGATGTTCAACCCCTGGTTGCCGGCCGGAGTAAGCGCGAACGCCCCCAGCCACCAAAGCAGCCCAAAGATGATATACACGAGGTTGTGGAAGCCGTTCGTGTGCACGAGCCCGAGAATCTTATGGTCGGTCATTTCGGTGAAGTTGGTGAAGCCGGTCTGGAGGAACCCGATGATCCCCAGGACTATCACGACGAGACCGACAATCATGGAATACATCTGATCGAGCGTCCTGGGCCCCGGTGGGCTATCGAGCTTGATCCCGAACTTGTCTTCTGGACTCGCAAACGCCATGTCTCTCCCCTTCCAAGGTCACCAGGGGCGCGTCGATCGCGCCCGGTTGCGCCGCGCCCTTCCCCATCAGCTGGGTGAGGGCTTTACGACACTGTGTAATGATGGTTGGTCGCCCACCGAATGCCCGGAGTTCCCCCAAAATTTCTCGTCACTCTTCACTAATTAGGGTGACACCCAGTCTGATGACTCGCGGTCCAACGCACTTCTGCCCTGCAGCCGGCGATGACAACGGGGACACCGTTGCCGCCTTCGTCGTGCCACTCAGTGGGACGTCTACCGGCTCCACCAAGCCGAGCTAACCCCGTTGAGCTGGTGCTTCCCGCCTATGCATCAGACGCGCGCCGGGTTGTCGGGCGTAGGTTCGTCGGCATGCGCGTGCTGTTCGCCAGCCTTGCGTCGGTCGGTCACACCTACCCGCTGATCCCACTCGCGATCGCCGCACGAGATGCCGGGCACGAGGTGCATTTCGCCGCCGGCGAGGAGGTGCACGCACCGTTGGCCGCGAATGAACTGCGGCCCTTTCGGCCCGCGGAGGTATATCCCGAGGATCTCGAACCGGAACTGGCACGGTTACAGCCCGACCTGGTCGTACATGGATGGGGGCTGCCGAGGGCGGCCATCGCCGCGCATCGCGCCGGGATTCCCGGCAGCTGGCATGGTTTCGGCCGCATGCTTCCGGAAGGAATCGGTCTCGAGCTGCCCACGAGGAACGCCGAGGCTCCCGGACGGTCGCATCTCGACATCTGCCCGCCTTCCTTGCAGGACAAGGACTTCCTCGTCACCGAAGACCGGATCGAACTACAGGTCGCCCGCCACCTGCCGGAATACGCCAAACGCGGCTGGTCACCGAACCGAAGGCAAATCCGCGACCATCACCCGGAAGGCACCGCGCCCCAGCGGTCACGAGCGGCGATTGCCCAGCCGGGCCGGCCGACGTCGAACGACCAGCCCGAATATCGACTACTCGCTCAGAGTTGTTGCAGGCCTACGAGCACCCGCTGCATCAGGGCAACCTCAGATGCGGCATCAGCAGAACCCACCGTGCGGTGTACCGCGACGTTACCCGCTGCGGCCAGATCTCCCAGCAGTACTCGAGCCACCCCAAGGGGCATATTGAGCAACGCGGCAACCTCGGCAACCGAGCGGGGAGTGGCGCACAGCGTGAGGATCGTGCGGTGTTCTGGGGGGGCCGCGGGGTCTGCTGGTCGACCGGTGGCCGAGATCAGGGTCTCGATCTCAAGGTTGACCGGCGATGTGGTCCGTCCCCCCGTCCAGGTGTAAGGCCGCACCGACTTGGACGTCTTCTTGAGGGTGTTCCAGTCAGCCTCCCCGATCCAGTCAGACTCGGACACCGGCGCTGCGATGTCCGGCCGCGGGACGGCCGGCTGGTTAGGCTCCTGCTCCTGAGACTGGAGAAACTGCCGTAGCTGATCGCCACCGGCGCCCCACCAACGGCTCAAGACAGACGGGGACCGGGCACCGGTCAGGCCGACAGCTTCGTCTTCGGGGTGATCAGCGGCCGCAACGGCGTCGTCGGTTGCGGGCGGTTCGATCGCTGCCCGGCTGCGACGTCCTGCCGCGCCGCCGAACCGCGCGCCGGTCAGGCCGACCACGGGGCGGTTGGTGTGTGCGCGG
This sequence comes from Pseudonocardiaceae bacterium, assembly GCA_050699875.1. Lineage (GTDB taxonomy): Bacteria > Actinomycetota > Actinomycetes > Mycobacteriales > Pseudonocardiaceae. The sequence goes on along the minus strand of JBOHFX010000123.1, from coordinate 10,965 downwards.
CCCGGTTGGTTGGGCTCCGTTCCCACGGCCTGACACGTTAAGCGGTCTTTGTTATGGCCGTGTTACGGAGAATAAGCGCCGTGGTTACAGGGCAACGGTGACACCCCCGCCGATACGACCGGGCCGTACACCGATCACTGATCGGGCTTCTGAGCCGGCTGCAGCGATGCAGATCGAGTCCGGGAGTACCGCTCCATGGCAAGAGCAGCGAATCGTCGCGCGGCTGCGAAGGCGGGCCTTGCCGGGTTGCGTACCGGCCGTCATCGTGACGAGCATGAGTGCATCGATGTTGCCCGCAGAGGGCGAGCCCCTCACAACGGGATGGGAGCCAGACCTCGCGGCCGGTGACACCCTCGTCCGACGGGCCGTGCTGGTACACGCCTCCTGGCCGGTGCAAGTCGCCCGTGGTGCGGGACGGCCTTGGCGATCTGGACCGGCGTGGGCTGGAGGTTGGATTGGCGACCGCGGAGCGCTCACCAACCCGGTTGTCCTGGTCCAGCCGTTGACCCGCCCGGAAGAAACGCTGCGTGAGATCGGTGCCCTCTTTCCTCCGCAGGTGCCGTACCTGCTGATCAGCGCGTGGCCCACGCCGGACCTGCGGCCATATGGGCTCGCCCTCATGGGGCATCCGCCGTTGATGGTGCGTTTTCCTAGTCCGCGGCCGGACTCGTCCAGCCCGGAAGCTGACGTGCGTGAGGTTAAGGACGTCGATGAGTTGGCAGTTGCCGAACGGGTGCTCGTCGAAGGCTTCCCCATGCCGGAGTTGGAGCCTCTTAAGCCGGGCGACCTGCTCGGCCCGACGCTACTGCAGTCCGATACTCGAGTATGGCTCGCGTGGGCGGACGGGCAACCAGCGGCGGTAGCTGCGGCACACCGGTACGCTGGGATCACGTTGGTCGAATACGTCGCGACACTGCCGGCGGCGCGGGGCCGCGGTGCGGGTACTGCGGTGACCTGGGCCGCTACCCTCGCCGACCCTGCGGCGCCGGCGGTGCTCATAGCCAGCGACGACGGGCGACCCGTATACGAACGACTGGGTTACATCGCCGTGGAACGATGGACTGTCTGGCTCCGCCCTGCACCATAGGCGTCAGATTGCTGTACGGCGAGCACAACGGCATTTCCCTGCCGTCTCGGTCAACTTGATATTGATCTCCCTTCGAGTGACATGACAGAGCAATCGGTGTATCTAGCTGTGCGCGTCCGCACTCCTCAATAGGTGGAGGTCGCAGTGGCAGAGGAGGCTGATCACATGACTGCAGAAATCACCGGTGCGGTGGCTACGGAATTCGAAGATGATTTCGCTAGAGACCTGGGATCCAAGCTACGCGGCCGGCTCATCCGCCCTACGGACGACGATTACAACGAGGCCCGTCTGGTGTGGAACGGCATGGTGGACAAACACCCAGCGCTCATAGTTCGTTGCGCAGGCGTCGCGGACGTCATCACTACCGTCGGCTTGGCCCAGGGACGAGACCTGCCCATCGCCGTACGCGGAGGCGGGCACAATGTGGCCGGTAGTGGTGTCTGCGATGGCGGCTTGGTCATCGATCTCTCGCTCATGAACAGCATTCGCGTAGATCCAGAGAAACGGACCGTGCGTGCGGAGGGCGGCGCCACCATCGGAGCCCTCGATCACGAGACGCAGGCATTCGGGCTAGCGGTGCCGATGGGGCTAGTCACGGCTACCGGGATCGCCGGTCTCACGCTGGGTGGTGGACTTGGTTGGCTGCGCCGCAAGCACGGTCTGAGTTCCGATAATCTGATCTCAGTAGACGTCGTCACTGCGAACGGCCAGTTGATCACTGCAAGCGAAAAACAGAACCGGGACCTGTTCTGGGGTGTGCAGGGCGGCGGGGGAAACTTCGGAGTCGTCACGTCGTTCGAATACCGAGCCCATCCCGTAGGACCAGATGTGTTCCTCGCCTTCGTCGTGCACGCGGGCAGGGACGCCCATGAAGCGTTACGTTTCTACCGCGAGTGGGCCGCCACCGCTCCTGACGAGGTGAGCTCACTTGCCATCCTGTGGCACGCGCCGGAGATCGAGGAGATTCCAGCTGAATACCATCACGCCCCGATCGTGGTTTATCTGGCGGTCCACTGTGGCGAAGGGCAACGTGCCCAGCAGGAGCTAATGCAGCTGCGCGAGTTTGGCGCGCCGATCGCTGATCTTTCCGAGACGCTCCCATATTTGGAAGTGCAACGATTCTTCGACGCCGACTACCCCGCCCACGACATGCGCTACTACTGGAAGTCTCACTACCTCGCGGGCCTGCCGGACGACGCGATTGCCGTCCTCGTCGACCTGAACGAAAGCAGCCCCTCTCCGCATTCAACGCTAGACATCTGGCAACTGGGTGGCGCATTCAGCCAGCCGGGGGCCTCGGACACAGCCTTCGGTGACCGGTCCGCACCGTTCCTGCTCGGCATCGAGTCCAACTGGGAACATCCTGAGGATGACGATGCGGCCCTTGAATGGGGCCGGACAGTGTTCAGCGCGCTGAAACCGTTTGCAACGGGCGCCGAGTACGTGAATTTCCCGGGACTATACGAGAACCACGATAAGATGGTCCACGACACCTTTGGGGCTAATCTAGACCGTCTTGTCGCTTTGAAGAAACGGTACGATCCGACCAACCTCTTCCACTTGAACCACAACATCCGGCCGGACTGACCGGCTGGCGATTGGTCACAAATTGTCGAGTTTTGTGGGCCGTAGTGAGAGCGGCGTGGTCGATCCGTACCACCAACGGCGCGGCCTCGTAGTATCGCGAGCGTTCCGCCCGGGGGCATCGATCCCGCCACGCAGTTCACGCCGGTTGCTGCGTCAACGCTGACCGTTCCCGCGCCGGTCATGGGAACCGACGGCAGTGCTTCCAGCTCACTGGCCAGATCACCGAGCGGATCTGAGACGACATCATCGGCCCGCAACCCACCGACGTCCTGCCTTACGTCCCGGCTCCCGATCCCGGACGATGGCAGAACCAGATGCCCCTCGACCGGAACGTCGTGAGCTTCATACGACACCACCCCATGACACGGCCACACCGGCCGGCCCGCTGGGGATCTCCGCAGGCGCGGAAGGAGCTCGTTGACACAGAGACTATCGCGATATATCGTGAGCATATCGTTATCTATCGTGTATCCAGGTGAGGAGAACCATGAACACCGATCACCAGGACCCCCGTGGTCACCACGATCATCGCGCCGTCGGCCGTCGGCACGGCCGCCGACGCCACCATCCTCACTTCCCCGCAGAGCCCGACGCGGTTCGCGGTGCAACACCGCGCCGCAGCCATCGCCGCGGCGCAGGACGCGGGCGAGCGCAACGCGGTGATGTGCGCACCGCACTGCTGCTGTTGCTCGCCGAGCAACCCATGCACGGCTACCAACTCATGCAGGCCATCACCGAGCGAACCTCCGGTGCCTGGCGACCCAGCCCCGGCGCGATCTACCCGACGTTGAGCCAACTCCAAGACGAAGGCCTCATCGACATTCTCGCCGAGGGTGGCCGCAAACTCGCCACCTTGACCGACGCCGGCCAGACATACCTCCAGGCCCGCGGCGAGACGTTGCCCGATCCCTTCGCCGAGTTCACCGCGCACTGCGCTGGCGGCAGCGAGCTTCGCGATGCCCTGGAGGAGCTGCGCGACCCCGTCCGCCAACTCGCCCGGGGCGACTCCCGGCAGGTACGGGCAGCTCAGCGAGTCCTTACCGAGGCCCGCCGTTCGCTGTACCTCATCCTCGCTGAGACCCCCACCCCGGAGCAGGAAGCCGGCCAGCAGTAACCGAGCACAACGGCACTACCGGCGCCCAGCCCGACTCCTCGCCCTCCCGATGACTTGCGAGGCGGCCGTGCTGGCACCGCGCGGATCCCTTGAGGGACGCCGGCCAGGCCCCCGCCGTGCACAAACAAATGCGATGATCCGGACAAACTCCGTCACCGGTAAATGAGATGACGAGCGTTCATCTGGTAGATCGCGGTAGCGGTGGGATTTGAACCCACGGAGGGCGTGAACCCTCACGCGCTTTCGAGGTCTGCGACCTGCAGCTCAGCCACGATGTGGCCGGACGACCGTGATCTATCTGTACCGAGCGATCGACCAGTGTGGCTTCGGTGAGGTGATCGACGCCCCAAATTATGACGACTTCGCCTTGGCGATGTAAGCGTCCGGTCTCTCGCGTTGTGGTGGTCTGCTCAGGCGTGTACGGTCGCCGTTGACAGCCATGGCGTGTGTGTCCTGCTGGCCGCTCGGGGGCATCAGTCTTCGCAATACGGCGCAACCAGCGGGGGGCCGCGCCGTAACTTCTGGTAGCGTGAGCGAGAAGACATGGATTTAAACTTTGCGCGGTCACAATACTTGACCGGTAAACAGTGTTGGTAGTGGACTCCATGTCAAATGAAAATGATAGAACCTGGGAAAGTGGAATTCTTGATGGCCACGCCGGAGTACGTCAGGCCGTGTTAGGGTCTGACGAGTTTCATGCATGGAAGGATCAACTGCCATCGGTAGTTTTGGATGGAACTCGACAATACATTCGTGGTGGCGATATGCTCGTGGACGAAGATCAGCTGATCTTCGAGTGGGCCGTCCGCGCCAGGTTGCTGCCAGAAGAGTATACAAGATTTGATGGCATTGAGTGAGGGCGGCTCGGAGCATGACGAGCTGCTCTGTCGGCGAGCCTTGACATCAACCAAACACTTGATGACCCCGACTGCCGGCCGACCGTTCGTCACCCTTTAGTTCTTAAGTGCCGCAGAATCAGGACTACACCTCCACGAAGAAGAATTGATTGAGCGGCGGACCGTAAAGTGTCTGTGCGCCGAACTTGTCAAGTTCTGTCAGAGCGAGCTCACGGGAGCCCACTCCGCCGCAGAAGTAGTGCATGACTGACTTTGGATCGTATGCTGTCAATGGAGTGGCCGCCCCACCCGCGGCGAACAGGGGCTCGTCTGGACATGCGGCGGGAGCGTCAGCGCGGATATGTTCATGCCGGAAGCCCATTGTATGCCCCAGTTCATGGCGCAAGACTCCAACCTTATCGAAACTCAGATCGTCCGCGAAATACGATCCATCGATGAGCACCCTGCGACGAGAGCTTGGATCGGTGGGAAAGAATGCAGAAGCAATGAACTGACCGCCTGCATCGAATTCCCTTACAGTGAAGACGACACCAGGGTTCTTGGTACCGGCGCTTTCATCGAGTTCAACTCTGTGATCAAACTGGATGCCACAGATCCGCTGCCAGTCCTCAGTTGCTTTTTGCATGTTAGCCCGCACCAGTTCGTAACGCTGTTGGCTGGTAAATGTTTCCCTGAGCACGCAATAAGTGAGCGTGACACCTTCTTTCCAGCGGACAAGTTTCCCGCCAAGCGCGAGAATTCCCATCAATGCGCCACTCATTGGATCTGGTCCGATGTTGGCGACTCCCGTTAGCAGGCTTCCAGGTGTGATACTCAGCGCCTGCTCTGTCCTCCGCCTCGCCTCATTGACTGCAAAGATCTCCAGTTGATCTCCATCCAGCACCAGGTCGCCTTCCACGATGTAGAAGTCCTCGGCATCGACCGCCACTTTCTTCGCTGTACTTTTGAGTAAATCAAGAAGCGATGATTTTGCCGCTTCTTCGTGTAGCCCAGGCTGCCTCTCAAGGATTATGGCCGACAGGGTCTTACCGGCGTGATCAGACATGTTCCGCTCCTTCGTTCGCCCAACGAACCACTTATGCGTCTTCACCGAGATTGATCAGTAATCTCGCTTTATTCCCTGTTTTACTGACTGCTGTCGGCAGGATAGCCGCTCGGCTTTAATGGTATCCTCTCAAAACTGTAACACCTCCCACGAGTGGGCTGTTTCCATTCTTCTGTGCTGTTGGGTAGCAGCGCGCACCTGCGAACCAGCAAGCAAAGGCAAGAGGACGGGCAACACCTAGCAGATACACATCCTCAGCCGCCGATCGTGTGAACTTGTACGGCGTGCGCCCCGGGTAGATCACGACGCGGGAAGAACCTGCTTAACAAGGCTGGCGTGCGGACCGAGCCACGCGACGCGTAGCAGCGGCCGCGACCATGCTCCTACTGCCACTTGATCACAAGGTGCTCCAGACCCCCTCTTCGACGAAGCAGCAGAGGCACTGCGAACCGTGGAGTCCGGTCACGCGCTCGGCGAGATCGTGATCGACCTAAGCAGACCACCCAGCGCAAGGCAGCTGCCGTGAGATGTCCGTGCTCGGTAGCCTGACGTGATGAGCCTCGCAACCCGGCGCAACATAAGCATCTCGGGGCCCCGGACGGTCTCTGATCGCGGTTATCCGATGAGGCCGGGCTCAGATTCGGCGGCGGCGCACCGTCCAGGTCTCAACTACGACGGTGCGGCTGTACTGCACCAGTGAATCGCCGTTGGCCACCGCAGACAGCGTCGGGGTAGTGGCAGATCCGGCAATCCTTTCGGATCGGCCCTCTGGCACGAGTGCCCATCTCAGGCCGGCGTGGATCATCAGCCCGGCAGCGGTGGCCAGGGAGCCGGTCACTGCGGGGTATCGGCTCGCACGGCGAAGCAGATCAGGAAGCCTAGTGGAATGCCATCGTGCTAGTCGCTGCTCCGCCCGGCGCGGACGCACTACGGCTCGTGGGAAGACCAGGGCGGGCAGGCTGGATCGGGTGTTGTGGTCGCGATCACTCATGGCTCCATCAAACCTTCGAAAGCGCGGCTTTGTAACCGCTACCGTTGAACCGATCTTGAGATGGCACGGGGACCCAGATGAGGACCTGACTCCCTGGACGTAGGCGCCGGAGATACCGCCGTCCACTAGGAATGTCGACGCGGTGATGAATGAGGCGTCGTCGCTGGCCAGGAACGCCACCGCGGCCGCGATCTCTGTCGGCTCCGCGAAGCGTCCCATCGGGATGTGGATCAGCCGCCGCGCTCGGCGTTTGTAGGAGTTGATGTTCGGAGCGAACAGGTAGGTGAGCTCGCGAAGGCCAGCGAGCTGGCTGTGGTCGCCAGCCAACCGCCCAGCTTTTCGGGAACTGCACCCGGTGAGCGTTTTTCGGCCAGCCGCAACCAGGTCGTCTGCACTGCGTCAAGTGCGTCGGCCTCCTGTGCCGATATGACCGCACCGTCGTGGACACAAGTGGCCGTACCGGCACCCGATTTCCTGCCAAGCTGCCGGGTCCCCGTCCCGGACCCGTAGCAGCAGGTCAGCTGCGCTGTCTGTGGTGCCAGCGGTCCTGGTGGTGAGCTCGACGATCTTGACGACCGATCAGCTTCCCGCCTACACCGACAACCCCTGCGGCCCGCTGACCAGCCCTCACGCGGCGAACTGTCTCAATGGCCCCGTTGTTACCGAGACCCCGCTTCGGCATGCGCGCCGAGCCCGGAGGCCGCCAATCCCTGCTGGTTGCGCATCGGGTCTGATGGTGTGGCAGATCCGAACCCGTCGAGGTTCCGGAGCTGTGAGTCCAGGTACATCTTCAAGCGGGTGCGGTATTCGCGTTCGAATGTGCGCAGTTTGTCGATCTTCTTCTCCAGCGTGCTCTTCTCCTGGCTCAGCGCAGCGACGATCTCGGTGTGCTTGCGCACCGCATCGTGCTCCAGCGACGCAACCTTTTCCCGGAACTGCCGCTCCACGGTCTCGGCGCTGGTACGGGCATCGTCGAGCATGGTCTCGGCCCGGGTTCTGGCCTCGTTGACCATGCCATCGGCCTTCGCCCTAGCTTCGGAGAGCAGCTGCTCGGACTTCGTTCGGGCCTCACTCAACATACCGTCCACTTCGGCCTCAGCCTCACCGATCAACCGGTCAGCCATCTTCTGGGCCACGCCCAGCAACTTGGTGGCGCGCACTTGGTGATCATCATCTGGCGGGGTCTGTTCCCTCCGCGACGGCGGCACCGGAACCATCATCGGCCCACGCGGTCCCCACGGGCGAAGGTGAGGCCCGGTGTCGACCGACGCAGTGCCCTGCTGCTGCTCGAGCTGCTCAACCTGGTTACGGAGATCATCGTTCTCCTCAATCAACCGAGTCAGCTCGGCCTCAACAAGGTCGAGGAAGGCGTCCACCTCCCCCTCGTCGTAACCCCGCTTGCCGCGCGGCGCCTTCCTGAACGCGACGCTGTGAACGTCGGCGGGCATCAACGACATCGGATCACCTCACGCTTCCTCACCTGGCGCCTTGGCCCGGTGTATTCGGTTTGTCTCTCAGCCCCTGAGTCCAGCGGCCGCTACGGTCGCGGATCCACCACTCCTCGCATCCATATGAACACCACGAGCAACACACCCCTCATGGACAAGTCCAGGTGTTCTCCGATGCGGAGGGGTTTGTCCGCTCGGTGATCGTGCGCTGCATCATCGTTGTTGGAGGACGAGCAAGAGTCATCGTGATCGACGTCGAACCACCGGAACTGCGCTTCGGCCGGCGCCGCGAGTCGAGATTCGGTGTCCTGTACCTGTCGCGGGCCACCTCCCTCGACCCGGTGAGCACCGTGATCACCTGCCGCTGCGCCATGGGCTGTGGGGTTGTGGCTGGCCGCGGGGAGCGCCGGGGGGGTGCTGGCGGCGTGTACCGGTGCTTGTAGCACGTGGACTGTCGGGGAAAGTGCTGCTCGCGGTCCCCACACCGGGATAGGCCATTTCCGTCGCCTGCTGGCTGACCCGCCGGGTATGTCCGCACGAGATGGTGCTGGTTCCCGTCGAGGCCGGTCTCTGGACCGGGTGGTCCGGACACCGCGGCCAGAACCGGCGCGTCGGCGAGCGGGTGGTGTTCGCCAGAGTGATCGACCCGTTGCGGGTCAGCCCCGGTGGCCGGGACATCGGCGTTGATTCGCTCGTCACGCAATTGGTCAAAAATCGGCGTCTGACCCATGAGGCGCACACCGTAGACGCGGGTCTGTGGGGGACGGCATCAACATGGTGTGTACAGACTGTGGGTGGGTGCCAGCGACGGGGAAATCCGACGGTACGACTGACTACCGTCAGTAACGCACTCCCCGAGCGGGGACCCAACAACCGTTTTCTATATCTCGTTGTAGCCACGCGGAACTAGGAGGCCCGCTCATCGCGCACGCCATATCCACGAATGGGCAGTCTTGGCCGATCTTATTGACGCAGGGTGAAGTAACACTCGGAAGATGCGATGAGTGTGTCGATTTGAGCACGATATATTCAACGCGTATTTCGCGTAGTTTCGGTCTTAATCGTGCATCGGGTGGCGCTGGTGCATTCGCGCCCTCGTCCGTGCGAGCCAACCCCGCGATCGTTCACGTTGCCCTCGCGCAATCGCCGTCTGCAGCTTCGCTGATCTCTGAAGCGGTGCCAGGCCCGGGCGCAACCCAGTACTGCCCTTGATGATCGTCCGACCGACCTCACCACCGGCGCATCGACTCAAGATCGACATCCCGCTTCGTCCTCAAGTCGGACTTGCAAAGCGGTGGTGCTCGCCACTGCGCTGGGCTTGGTCCGAGCGCGGCGCGGACCGAGGCGAGAGCACCGCCGGTGTCGGCACCTGCGCCACCCCGTCCGGGCCGCCCGTCGGATCAGGACCTGCGGCGCTGCTGCCGGCTTGGTGCCCTTCGGACGCCAAGTCGAGATGACCCGACCGAGTATTTGAGGTATCAGGCAACACCGGGCATGACGGTTTTGACGGAGAGGGCAGGGATTCAAACGCGACGCTGGACGTTAGGGGATGGTGCCGTCTTGGGTGTCTCCGCGCTCTCGACGGCGTTCGAGCCGGCCACGCTGGAAGAGGGTGACGAATCTCTCGTTCTGCGGCTGCATCCGCAGGCCCATGGGTAGGTCCTCCTGGACCGCCAGCATCACCGTACGCGGCGCGTCACCGCTTCGGGAGGACTTTGTCCGTCCACAGCGGACAACGAAAAGCAAGGGGAGTACCCACTCCCTGCCACTTTCAACGTATAGCGCACTGGGGGCCTTGCGGCAAGACCCGGGTCGTGCCGCAGAATCTCCGGCCGAAGCCAGAACTTGCGGAAATCAGGGATTCGCGAAGTAGGTGTGCCTTGGTCGACGTAGGGGTTTGGCGGGACGTCGAACCGCCGGTGGGACCTGAGGTGCGGTTGCGGGCGCTCGGCGCGCAGGCACGGGGGCGCGCGCCGCCGGACTGCGCGGAGCAACTGGCCGACATACAACCTTATTGAATGGGGTGTCCATGATTGACGTGATCGTTGCCGGTGGTGGACCGACCGGCGTGATGCTGGCTGGCGAGTTGTGGCTGCATGGCGTGCACGTGGTCGTGGTGGAGAAGGCGGCGGCGGCGCCGACCAGGATTGTCCGGTCGCTGGGCCTGCACGTGCGCAGCATCGAGGTGATGGACCAGCGCGGTCTGCTGGAGCGGTTCCTCGCGCTCGGCCAGCAGTACCCGGCCGGTGGTTTCTTCGCCGGCATCACCAAGCCACAGCCGGTCCGGCTGGACACCGCACATTCCTACGTCCTTGGCATCCCGCAGACCACTACCGAGCGCCTGCTGACCGAGCACGCCACCGAACTCGGCGTGGAGATCCGGCGCGGCTGCGAACTGGTCGGGCTGAGCCAGGACGACCACGGGGTGACCGCCGAGCTGGCCGACGGCACGCGGTTGCGCTCGCGCTACCTGGTCGGCTGCGACGGCGGCCGCAGCACGGTGCGCAAGCTGCTCGGCATCAGTTTCCCCGGTGAACCCAGCAGGGTCGAGACGTTGCTGGGCGAGATGGAGCTGACCGCGTCGCCGGAGACGCTGGCCGCCGTGGTGGCCGAAGTCCGCAAGACCCAGCTGCGGTTCGGCGCCATGCCCCTCGGGGACGGGGTGTACCGCGTCGTCGCGCCCGCCGACGGAGTGGCCCAGGACCGCACGGTCCCACCGACCCTGGACGAGCTCAAGCAGCAGCTGCGGGCGACCGCCGGCACCGACTTCGGCGTGCACTCACCGCGCTGGCTGTCCCGCTTCGGCGACGCCACCCGGCTGGCCGAGCGCTACCGG
>JBOHFX010000122.1:0-4191 GCA_050699875.1 Pseudonocardiaceae bacterium | reverse complement strand
CGCGGGAGCAAGGGGCATGGCCGGCGGGACTACTCGGGGTTGGAGACCCGCGAGGAGGTCCATGACGTGCCGGACGGGCAGCGGGTCTGTGCCGGGTGCGGGCAGCCGTTGGAGTTGCTGGGGTCTGCGAGCAGTGAGCAGATCGACTGGCAGGTGCGGATCACCCGGATCGTGCACCGCAGGTTGCGGTACCGGCGGCGCTGCGGGTGTCCGGGGCCGCGGACGGTGATCGCGCCGCGGGCGCCGAACCCGGTGGCCAAGGGCCGGTTCACGGCGGGGTTCCTGGCCCGGTTGCTATATCTGAAGTACGTCTTGGGCGATCCGGTGCACCGGATCGCGCGGGCGTTGGCCGCCGATGGCCTAGACGTCGCCGAAGGCACCGTGACGGGGGCGCTGCGAGCGGTCGCGGACCTGCTCGTCCCGTTGGAGAAGGAGATCATCGCCCGGAACGCTGCGGCGGTGCACGTGCACGCCGATGAGACCAGTTGGCGGGTGTTCGAACAGACCGAGGGCAAAGACGGCCAGACCGAGGGCAAAGACGGCCACCGGTGGTGGCTATGGGTATTCATCGCCGAGGACACGGCCGTGTTCCGGATGGACCCCACCCGCTCCACCGCCGTCCTGGAACGCCACTTCGGGATCGACCGCGCCGATGGCGCACTACCCGAAGGTCGTCGCCTGATCCTGTCGACCGACTTCTACACCGCCTACCAGTCGCTGGCCCGCCTCGAAGGAGTAGACCCTCTCTGGTGCTGGGCTCACATCCGCCGGTACTTCCTCCGCGCCGGGGACGCCCACGAACAGTTGCGGTACTGGCGCAACCACTGGGTCGCCCGGATCGCGGACCTCTACGTGGCCCACAAGGCGATGGCCGCCAACTCGCCGGGCAGTCCCGGGCACGCCTCGGCGCAGGCCGCGTTCGATCAGGCGCTCAGCGCCATCAACACCGCCCGCCACGACCAAGCCCGCGGGCCCGGCCTGCACCCAGCAGCGAAGAAGGTCCTGGCCACCCTGGACCGCGAATGGGACGGCCTGACCCGCCACCGCGACTTCCCCGACCTCGACCTGGACAACAACAAATCCGAACGCGCCCTGCGAACCCCCGTCGTCGGGCGCAAGAACTACTACGGCAGCCACGCCGAGTGGTCCGCGCACCTGGCCGCCAGGGTCTGGACCATCACCGCCACCGCCGAACTCCACCAACGAGAACCTCTGGCCTACCTGACCGACTACCTCACCGCCTGCGCCACCGCCACCGGCAAGACCCCCCAAGGCCAAGCCCTCCACCGATTCCTACCCTGGATCCCCGACCCCACCGGCACCCAAGACCACCACCCACCCAAGATCAACCAATCCGGCTGACATCCACAGAGCCAAGCGATCCCGAACCGCCGACCACACCCGGCCATCAACACAGCCGGGCCGTCGCCATGCCCTCCCACGCCATCACCGAACACTTACGTCCGCGTGCTGTAACGAGCGGTCAACCGACGGCACGCCAAGGTAGAAACGGTGTCGCTCGATAAGCAGAAACTGCAGATGGAACACCAATCGCAGTTACGTTCTTTCAAATTGGCCGCAGAATTTGAAATTGCCCCGTCTCATCGGAATGCCCCGCTTCATGGTGAACACAAGGTCCTTCGGGTTCGGTCTGACGTACTCGGCCAGCTGGCGGACAAGGTCCGCCCGCAGAGCCTGCGGAACGGTCACCGTCCGACGACCGGCGCGGGACTTCGGCGGCACACGCTGGTTGCCGATGATGTTTGCCGGTTGAGGCTCCATAGCCACTTGACAGTGGCCTGCGCATCACCCACCGTTACCAAGTTGTCGCTGTCGGTGTCCCGCTCGCCTCTGGAAAGGCCGATGATGCCCGCCAACAACACCGAAACCCGCAAAGCCATGACTGGCATGAGCCTCAATCTGAAGGTCACCCTCGCGTTGCTGGCCGTGGCGGTGGCCGTTTTCGCTACCGTCATGGTGGTCAACCAAACCGGCAAGCCAGCCGTGTCCGGGGATCAAGCGGCGCAGGTGCTGGTGCGCCCGGACAGCCATCGGTTGTCCACCGCCGCCGACGGCAAGGTCACCGTGGTCGAGTTTCTCGATTTTGAGTGCGAGTCATGCGGCGCCGCCTACCCGGAGGTCGAGCAGCTGCGGAGGGAGTACGGCGACCGGATCACCTACGTGGTGCGCTACTTCCCGCTCGCCAGCCACCCGAACGCCGCCAACGCCGCGCATGCCGCCGAAGCCGCTGCTGCCCAGGGCAAGTTCGAGGCAATGTACGTCAAGCTGTTCGACAACCAAGCGGCATGGGGGCATAAGGAGCAGTCCCAGGTCGAGGTGTTCGTCGGCTACGCCCGCGAACTGGGGTTGGACGTGAACCGGTTCCGCGCCGACATGGCCAGTCCGGCCGTGGACGCCCGGGTCCGCGCCGACCGCTCCGACGGCGAGGCAATCGGGGTGGAGAGCACTCCCACCTTCTTCATCAATGGCAGCCGATTCGAGTCCCGTGCCACCTACGACAAACTTGAGGCCGCCATCGGATCCGCCCTGGCCAAGTAAGGGACACCCGCTGTGTCCACCACCGAGTTCCCGCCCACCGACACCGAGGGCGCCCCTGACATCGTCAAATCCCAGGCGTCAAGGCTCACGTATCGGATGCTCGGCTGGGTGCTCACCATTGGCGGCCTGCTCGGTGGCGCCGCTGCGTTCGTGCTGATCGTGGAGAAGGTCGCGCTGCTGCGCAACGCCGGCTACACGCCGAGCTGCTCGATCAACCCGATCCTGTCCTGCGGATCGGTCATGACTACCCCGCAGGCGGAAGTGTTCGGCTTCCCCAACCCGCTGCTCGGAGTGGCCACATTCCCGGTTGTGGTCACCACCGGCGTCATGGTTCTCGCCGGCTTGCGGCTGCCGCGCTGGTGGTGGCTTGGCCTGCAAGCTGGCACGTTGTTCGGGGTCGGCTTCGTGCACTGGCTGTTTTTCCAAAGCGTCTACCGCATCGACGCGCTGTGCCCCTACTGCATGGTGGTGTGGGTCGCCACCATCGTCGTGTTCTGCTACACCACCCTGCACACGCTCCAGCACGGCCACCTGCCCATCCCCGCTCGGTGGCGACCCGCAGTAGCCGCAGCGGTCCGCATACATACCGCCATCCCCACCGCCTGGCTACTGTTACTGACTGCGCTCATCGGGCAGGCCTTCTGGTCGTATTGGCAAACCCTGCTGTAAACACAGACACCGACCCAGCACCAGCATCCGCTTACCGTGAGATCGACCCGCCGCGCCGCCGGTGTCGGTGGCCGCTAACACCTACCGGAGGCGCGCGCAGTTCGTCTTCGTACCCCTGATCGACACAGGCCCCTCATAGCGTTTGAACCGAAGTTTGTCTCAGCGGGTATGCCTTCTCGGGCCACAACTGCGTGCTCAGCCGACGGGCGCGCCGAACCACTTCGGCAGCCGGCCGAGCAGATCCTGCTGATCTTCACCGACCCACGCCACGTGGCCGTCCGGCCGCAGCAGCACGGCGGGCACGTCCAGTTCCTCGCTGACGTCGACGACGTGGTCGACCCGGTCTGCCCAGCCCGCCACCGAGAGCCGGCCGGTGGGGTCGAGCAGCACTCCGCGGCCGTCGTGCATCAGCTCGTAGAGGCGCCCCCGTTTCAGCCCCACGTCCCGCAGGCGCCTGCCGAGCAGTTCATGCCCCTCGCCGAAGTCATAGCGGACCCCGATCGCGATGATCTTCTCGATCAGGTACCGGTTCACCTCCTCGAAGTCCATCAGTTCCGACACCAGCCGGCGCACTGCCCGGGGACCCGGCTCGTGGGACAGCAGCTCCATCTGCGCGCGGGTGTTGTCCAGCACGTCGGCGGCCACCGGGTGCCGTTCGGTGTGGTAGCTGTCCAGCAGCCCCTCCGGTGCCCAACCGTTGACCTCGGCGGCCAGTTTCCAGCCGAGGTTGAACGCGTCCTGGATGCCGAGGTTGAGCCCCTGCCCGCCGGTCGGCGGGTGGATGTGCGCCGCGTCGCCGGCCAGCAGCACCCGGCCGGTCCGGTAGCGCTCGGCCAGCCGGGTGGCGTCGCCGAAGCGGGACCGCCAGCGCGGTGAGTGCACGCCGAAGTCCGTGCCGGCGGTCGCCCGCAGCTGCTGCTTCAGCTCGTCCAGGGTCGGCGGGACCGTGCGGTCCTCGGCCAC
>JBOHFX010000121.1:0-2134 GCA_050699875.1 Pseudonocardiaceae bacterium | reverse complement strand
CTGCAAGGCAAGGCGCACACCGCCAAACACCTCGGCATCGGCGGCCGCCGCGTCCAGGTCTCCCGCAAGTGGTCCGGCAAGACCCTCGACCAGCACCGAGCAAAGCGGGCCGCGTTCGTCCGCGAACTGCTCACCGCCGCCGGGATCGAACCGCGGATTCGAGAGAACAACTCCAACATCGTCTGGGAACGCACCGCACCCGGCGGCCCCGACGTGCCCCCACGGGCGCACCTGCTCCTGCAATCCATCTCCGAACGCCAACGGTGGGACGCCGAGATGCGCGCCGCCCAGCTCCACGCGGAGGGCAGACCACCCGACCACGAAAACAATTCCGCAACTGGTGATCAGCAGGAACCGGAGGAACAGAGATGAGCAACGCTCACGTCACAGGCCCATGGGTCTTCGAGCCCGACGACCCGGTCTCCTGGAATGACTTCGAGTCGGTGGACATCTATACGGTTCGCCAGGTCGCGGCCCGGCTCGGTATCAGCAGCGCGCTCGCCTACGAGCTGGTCCGCGAGGGCGAGATTCCGGCCAAGCGGCTCGGTCGGCGCTGGGCGGTACCTCGCGAGCTGTTCCATTCGTGGCTCAACGAAATGCTGAAGGGGGCTTGAGATTTCTCACGTAATTCGGACACCGGCCGGTCACTACCGCGCGAATTGGCGGGACCATCTGGTCGGCAGCGGGCGAAGACGTTCAAGACGCAGCGAGAGGCGAAGCGGTTCCTCGCTGAGCTGGACACGAGCCTCACTCGTGGCTTGTACGTCGATCCGCATGCCGGGCGTGCCACGTGCGGTGAGCGGGCGCGGTTGTGTCGCCTGCCACCGGCATGGGACCGCTCTGAGGGGCTTTTTGCCACGGTCATGGGACCACCTGGTTGCCAGTAATGGGACCGCCCGGCGTGTCGTTCGCGCTGAGTGGTCTGGCGAGCGCTATCGCTTCTGCTCTGTCGTGCGACGGGGCGGAGATGCGGTGGCCTACCGGGAGGTTTCAGTGATCGAAGTGCGTGAGGTGCTGCGGGCGTGGCTGGACGGCCACGGGCTGCGGCGGGTGGCTGAGCTGGCGAGGGTCGATCGCAAGACCGCCCGCCGCTATGTCGAGGCGGCGCAGGCCGCCGGGTTGCTCCGTGGGGGCGGGCCCGGTCAGCTCGACGACGCGCTGATCGGCGCGGTCGTGGAGGCGGTGCGACCGGCTCGGCCGGCCGGGCACGGCGCGGCGTGGGAGGCGTGCCGAGCCGAGCATGAGCAGATAGCGGCCTGGGTCGATCAGGGCCTGACGACGGTCAAGATCGGAGTGCTGCTGGCCCGTAAGGGAGTGGCGGTGCCGTATCGGACGCTGGCCCGTTATGCCGTCGAGCGGTGCGGGGCGGGCCGGCAGAGCGCGACGGTGCGGGTCGCCGACGGCGAGCCGGGGGTGGAGTGCCAGCTCGATTTCGCCCGGATGGGTCTGATCGCCGATCCCGTCGCCGGTCGGCGCCGGGTCGCGCACGCGCTGATCTTCACAGCGGTCTACTCGCGGCATACCTTCGTCTGGTTGACCTTCACCCAGACGCTGACCGCGGTGATCGCCGGGTGCGAGGCGGCGTGGGAGTTCTTCGGCGGGGTGTTCAAGGTCGTGGTGCCGACAACCTGAGCCCGGTCGTGTCCGACGCCGATCCACTCAACCCGACGTTCACCGTCGGCTGGCTCGAGTACACCCAGGCCCGAGGGTTCTTCACCGACCCGGCCAGGGTCGGCTCGCCCAAGGACAAGCCGCGGGTGGAACGCACGGTGCAGTACGTGCGGGGCAGCTTCTTCGCCGGTGAGGACTTCGCCGACTTGGCCGATGCGCAGGCCCGTGCGGTGGCGTGGTGCGCGGGCACCGCGGGGTTGCGGGTGCACGGCACGACCGCGCAGCGCCCGGCGCAGGTGTTCGCCGCGGCCGAGGCGCCGCTGCTGGGCCCGGCCCCGACGAGCCGCTACGACGTCCCGCTCTACGCCACCGCCAAGGTCCATCGTGATCATCACATCGAGGTCGGCAAGGCGCTGTACTCCCTGCCCGGACACCTGATCGGCCAGCAGGTGCAGGTGCGGGCTGACACGGCGCTGGTGAAGATCTTCCACCGCGGGCAGCTGGTCAAGACCCACCCTCGGGT
>JBOHFX010000120.1:0-9804 GCA_050699875.1 Pseudonocardiaceae bacterium | reverse complement strand
TGTGGCCCGACTCCAGCGTCGTCTCGCCGGCCTCGGTGACGATCGCGTAGCGGAAACCCTCGGGCAGGGCCAGCCGCCCCGCTGGGTCCGGCACCAGCGGCCCGTAGCCCACCGCCTGCGCGGCGGCTAACCCGTTCGGGGCAGTGAGGAGAACTTCGGTCGCTCCGACGAGCGCAACGCCAGCACCCGTCATGGCGGCTCGCTGGAGGAAATGTCGTCGGGACAGGCCTGAGCTCATAGTGTTGATCTCCCGTCACGTCCGAATCGGGTCTTATATCCCGAATAGGTAGTTCCGGGGACGCACACTGCATGGTCAGAACGGCGCAGGCGTGAACATCGGTGGACCGGCAAGTTTCCGAGGAACGGCGTGGTAGGGAATCAAGCCGACACGAGCTACCGGCCGACGTCGATCACCACACGGGTCGGCGCGGTGAAAAGCATGACACAGAATTCTAGATCATACAAAATTGTGTGGTGTCGTTT
This sequence comes from Pseudonocardiaceae bacterium, assembly GCA_050699875.1. Taxonomy (GTDB): domain Bacteria; phylum Actinomycetota; class Actinomycetes; order Mycobacteriales; family Pseudonocardiaceae. The sequence goes on along the minus strand of JBOHFX010000120.1, from coordinate 9,321 downwards.
GCCACGTGCGGCAGGATGGCGGGATGCCACCCAAGCCGAAGGTGACGCTGCGGGCCCAGTGGCTGGGCCAGAGCCTGCGGGAGCTGCGCGATGCGACCGGCATGACGCTGGTCCAGGCCGGCGAGTTCCTGCAGCGCAACGCCGCCACCGTGAGCCGGTTCGAGTCCGGCGAGTACCCGATCCGCCGCCCGGACCTGATGGCGCTGCTGGACCTCTACGGCGTGTCCGACCGCCGCAAGCGCGACGGCCTGCTCCGGCTGTCCGAGGACGTCTGGCAGAAGGGCTGGTGGGACGGCTACGAGCCCGACGTCGAGCGCCAGTTCGTGGACTTCGTGTGGCTGGAGTCCCGCGCGACCGCGATCCGGTCTTTCGACCCCTTGCTGGTCACCGGCCTACTGCAGACCCGCGAGTACGCCGAAGCCGTGATCACCGCCGCCGAATGGGAAGCCGATCCCGCGCAGATCGCCCGCTGGGTACAGCTGCGGATGGACCGCCAAGCCGTGCTGCATCAGGAAGCACCGCCCCGATTCACGGTGATCATCGACGAGTTCGTGCTGCGCCGCGAGATCGGTGGGCCGGACGTGCAGCGCGGCCAGCTCGCCCACCTGCTCGCCACCGCGGAGCTGCCGCATGTGGATCTCCGGGTGCTCCCCGCGAGCATTGGTGCGCATCCCGGCTCCAGCGGGTACTTCCTGGTCTTCACCATCGCGGAACCGGACCTGGACGTCGGCTTTGCCGAGACGCTGGGCGGCGCGGTCTACGTCGAGCCGCCGGACTCCGAGCGGTTCGTCCGGGTATACGATCGCCTCCTGAACAGCGCGCTCGGGCCGGCGGAGTCCGCCCAGCTCATCCGCGCGATCGGAGAGGATCTGTCATGACCCACGCGGACCAGGTCTTCGGCCCGGACACCCGGGCCGACGTCGCCTGGCGGATCAGCAGCTACAGCCCCAACGGCGGCGGAAGCTGTGTCGAGGCAGGCGCCCTGCCCGACCACACCGGCCGGGTCGCGGTGCGGCACAGCCACCGCCCCAACGGCCTCGCCCTCCTCCTCACCCAGCCCACCTGGACAGCGTTCATCGGCAGCGTCAAAAGCGGCGAGTTCGGCCCCTGCAGCTAGCCCATCATGCGCGCCGCGCAGCCGCCATACTGCCGCTGACACGTTCAGGGGGTCGGGGCGGAGGAAAGGCCGTGGGTCGATGGCAGTCATGAGCACGGTGCCGGCACGCCTCGCGGGAGTGCTGACAGCGGTCGGCCCACCGGTCGCGGTGGCGGGGGTGTGGCGGGATGGCGTAATGAGCCATCCCGTGCTCGCGGTGGTTCTCCTGGTCGGGTACGAGATCCTGGTCGCGGTACTGCTTTTCGCCGGGAAGATCGCCGACGAGTTGCGGGAACGCTGGCAGAAGCGGATCGTTAACCGCCTTGACCAGGCGTTGGGGCAGCGGCTTACCCGATTCGACAAGCGCTATCGGGAATTCGTGCTGGGCAGCCTGCGCTTCATCGATCTCAAGGGCCTGGCGATCGTCGGCCCCCACACCCCCGAGCTGGACGAGATCTTCGTCGACGTGAGCCTCGCGTTCCGGGAGCCTAATCAAGCGTCCGGGGGTCTGCTGGACACGCTGCCAACGGAGATAACTGATCGCCATTCGATCCGGGACTTTCTCGACCGTCCGCAACCGGTGGTCTTGGCGGTCACCGGTGCGCCCGGCAGTGGGAAGACCACCTTGTTGCGCCACACCGCCCGGCAGCTCTGCCGCGCCCACCGGGGCCGGCGGCGCACGGTACCGATACTGCTGTATCTGCGCGACCATGTCACCGCGATCACGTCGACTCCGGATGTCGCGCTCCCGAAACTGGTGCGCGGCACGCTCGGGCGGTACGGCCCCGACGAGCCCGAGGGCTGGTTCGAGCAGCGGCTGAACGACGGTGACTGCCTGGTGCTGCTCGACGGGCTGGACGAGGTGGCCCGCCCGGAGGACCGCAGGGTCGTGGCCAGCTGGGTCGAACGCCAGATCAGACAGTATCCGAAGAACGACTACGTGATCACGTCACGGCCGCATGGCTACTTGACGGCGCGCATCGACGGCGCGGCCGTGCTGCAGGTCCGCAGCTTCACCGACGAGCAGGTGACCCGTTTCGTCCAGAGCTGGTACCTCGCGATCGAGCGGCACAGCACCGGCGCGACGGGGGAAGACGTGCGGCTACGGGCCGAGTCGGCGGCCGACGACCTGCTCCGGCGGTTGAACAACACGCCCGCGCTGTACGAGCTGACGGTCAACCCACTGCTGCTCACCATGATCGCTACGGTGCACCGTTACCGCGGCGCGCTTCCCGGCAGCCGGGTCAACCTGTACGGCGAGATCTGTCAGGTCATGCTCTGGCGGCGGCAGGAGGCCAAGAACCTCCCGATCGCGCCGGAGGGTGACAAGAAGGAAGCCCTACTACGCGGGCTCGCGTTCGCGATGATGCAACGGCAGGTGCGGGATCTGCCCCGCGCCGACGTCCTCGCCGAGATTGGCCCCGCCCTGCGCCGCATGTCCCGAAAGCTCACCACCGAGCAATTCCTCACCGACATCACCTCCAATGGGCTACTGATCGAACGCGAAAGCGGCCTGTACTCCTTCGCCCACCAAACCTTCCAGGAATACCTCGCCGCCTCCCACATCCGCGACAAGGGACTCGTCAACGTCCTGGTGGATGCCATCGACGACGTCTGGTGGCGAGAGACGACCCTGCTGTACACCGCCCGCTCGGACGCCGATCAGATCGTGCGGGCGTGCCTGGCCGCCACCAGTGTCACCGCGCTGTCACTCGCGTTCGATTGCGCCGAACAAGAAAGCGAGCTAGCGCCGGAACTAGGCGACCGCATCGATGATCTTCTCGCCTCCGCGTACTTCTCCGGCACCGACCCCGAACGCCGCCGCCTCATCACCGACGTCCTGCTCACCCGCCACCTTCGCCACCTCATCCGGCCCGGCAACGGTGGCCGCGTCTGCGCCAGCCCGATCACCGCCAGGCTCTACGAGCTGTACCAGCAGGACACCCAGTGCCCTGCACCTGACCGTCCCACACCCAGCGAACCGGGAACCGACGGGCCGATCACCGGTGTGCGCGGACGTGATGCTGTGGATTTCGTGCACTGGGTCAACGGCATCACCAGTAGCGACACCGTCTATCGCCTGCCGAACCTGGCGGAGGTCAACGACCCCACGCTGCGCCGCGCGCTTATCACACCAGCACCCGGAATACCGCCTCACAGCGTCTGGCTGGAACCCGATAACGAACACGGCCAATTCGAACTGTGGACTCCAGCCACTGCGGACCATCCCCACCTGATCGACGCAGCAATACTCGTCGCCCATGTCAAAAATGACATCGAACGCTCAACCACGACACTCACCCGACTACTGCTACTCCGATCGATCATCACCATCCGTGTTTTCACCCTCGCCCTCGACCTCGACCTCGACCTCGACCTCGACCGCGACCTCGCCCGCGACCTCGACCGCGCCCTCGACCTCGACCGCGACCTCGACCTCGACCTCGACCTCGACCTCGACCTCGACCGCGCCTTCGACCGCGCCCTCGCCCTCGACCTCGACCGCGCCCTCGCCCTCGCCCTCGACGTCGACCGCGCCGTCGACCGCGCCTTCGACCGCGCCTTCGACCGCGCCTTCGACCTCGACGTCGACCTCGACCTCGACCTCGCCCTCGCCCTCGACCTCGCCCGCGCCCTCGACCTCGACCGCGACCGCGACCTCGACCTCGCCCGCGACCTCGAAGTCGTTCATGCTTGGGTTGTGGGGCGTGCGTTGGCGGGTGTTCTCACTCGCGCCCTTGACTGTGGTGCATCGGCGGACACCTGGGCTGCCGAGTTTGCGCGGGAATTCGTCGATGCGACAGGAATCGCCAAAGCCGATTACGTCGTGTCCCCGGACATCCTGGCGGACAAGGTCCAGAGCGGATACCAGGCGCTGGTGGATCTCCTCGGTCCACCGGATGGAGAAGCTGCGCTGCGCTGGGTTCACCAGATCGCCAGAAATCTCCAGGAAACCGCGTTACCGGTATTCACCCGGCAACAGCCACTGACCACGGACACCGCGACCGCGATACGGCTCGTGGCGCTCTGCCTGGCCGTCGAAGCCGACACCCGCGAGGCACCCCAGCTCGGCGATACCTTCCGCGAGATCGCCGCCGGAGTGACGCTGCTCGAACGACGCGCCAATGGGCAGGCCATCCCGACAGAGACGATCATGCTCGCCATCGCGTGAGTGCCGCTTGTCTGCCGCTGGCTCCTCCTGGGTGCTGTACCGGAGTATCGGGGATGACCGGGAGACCCGAGATGAGATAGCGACCGGGTTGCGGTGCGTCCAGACGGGAGAAACGGCAAGCTGTATCTGGTCCCGACCACCGGCAGCAGCTGGTCGGCGCAAATGGCGGGTCCCCGTAGTCTCCGCGGATGCCGCCAAGCATGCCGCCCACGCCGTCGCAGGTGGCCTTCGCGGATGAGTCGTTCCGGGAAGATTCAACGGAGGGTTTCTACGTGCTTGCTGCGGCGGTTCTTGAGCTCCAAGCCCAGCAACCCGCCCGGGACCTCATGCGGGGGTTGCTGGGATCACGAAGGACGAACAAACTGCACCGGCACGAGATGGACCGCCTTCAACAGCAAGGACGCCGCCCACCGCGTCGCCGATGTCGAGGGCTTCCACGTCGTTGCTGTCAGCGTTCCGGTTCCACGTCGTCGCCAGGAACGAGCGCGCGCAGTCTGTCTCACAGTGCTGGTCCCAGAGCTGCACGGGTTCGGGGTTGAACAACTATTCCTTGAGACTCGCACCGCTGAGCTGAACCGCCGAGATGTCGCAACCTTTCAGGGCGCCCGCTTCGCTTTACCACGAGGCAGTAGCTTCCGTGTCGACCATTTACCCGGATCTGCGGAGCCGTTGCTCTGGGTTGCCGACATCGTGGCTGGTGTCGTCGGGGCCAGCCGCCGTGGTGGCCCGATCCGGCTCGATCTGCTAGGCGAACGGGTGCATGTTCTGGAGGTACCAACCGGTTGCTGAATCCCTGAGCCGGACATGCGTAAGGCCAGGCTCCCGGTCTGCCCCAGGTCACCTGGCCTCGCGACTCGCCCGACACCCACGGTGCCCGGCTGGCCTTCATGTTAAACACTTCGCTGGCTGGTGTCATCCCCGCCACCTCCATCCTGGACCTCGGCAACGGCGTCGGCGATCTCGACCTGGTGCCCCATTCCGGTCGGCTTGCTGACTCACTCGCGACCTCGCCCGCACCTCGACCATGCCCTTAAAGGCGGTGTGTGTCGGTCCCGCCGGGGTGGTGGCGCAGACTTGGCGCGGTGCGGCCCGGCAGCGCGCGACGGTGCGATTGCTTCGCGCCCGGGCGGTCCACATCGATCCGCTCTCCGAGGATGTGGCCTACCGTTTGGGGCTGTTGCTCGCCAAGTCCGGTACGTCGGACGTGGTCGATGCGCATGTGGCGCTGCTCGCCCGTCGGCTGCGAGCAACCGTTCTCACGTCTGATCCCGACGACCTGACGGCGCTGGATCCCACCCTCACGCTCGTCACCGTCTGACCGCGAACTAGGCGCTTGGCGGTATCGAGCTGCCTGTCCCGGCGCTGAAGCGGGCCGCCTCGCGCGCACACTCCGCGCAGTAGCGCAGGCAGTCCCGGCACCCCGGGCAATCCCCATCCGGGTCATAGGGATCCGGGTCGCAGGGGTCCAGGTCGGGCAGGTTCTCCGTGGCGCACAAGACCATGGGGTCCTGATGGCAGTGGCGCTGCGAGATCGTCTCCCGCAGCTCGGTCAAGTGCATCAGGGGCAGCCTCCGCCCGCAGCGTACCGACGCCCGCAACGCCTCCAGCTCCTCCTCGCCCGCCACCCCGGACCCGCTCCGCCGTTCACCCCCGGCTCTCTGGCTGGCCTCCCGCACCACCATCAGGGAGCGCCGCTGGCCATCGCCAGCGCGCCGGCCGTCCGCCACTACCCGGCCGCGCTCGTTGTCCCGCCGCAGGCTCGCGGGCCCTGCCGTGTTGTCATCCCTCACCACGTCTCCTCGCCTCTCGTTTCCCCGGTTCACGGTCTTAAGGCTCGCCCCGGCCGTGGTCAGCTACGGCACGACCGGGACGAGCCGCCGATCCCGGCCATCGGGTGGCCGGTGATCGACGGGGCTGAGCGTGCCGCGCATCCCATCGGGTATATCCCCGGAAGGGGAAAACAGGACTCGGTGCCAAGGAGGGTTTCCCGGAAAAGGGAACAACGAATCCGCTCGCCCGCGCGGAAAGCACCGGAACGCAGCGGTCAGGCAGACGGTGTCTCGCTGGTGAGCAGACCGGCGCGATAGGCCATTCCACGCAACTCCACACCCATCGCGCCACGCACCGACCCCCGGGTCAGCATCTCGCCGAACACCTCACGTACCGCCTGATGGCGCAGCACTGCGGTAGGGTAAATGCGCTCGGCGGTACGCAGCGCCCGCACGGCGTCATCCTGATGTCTCGGTAGCTTCGACAGTGCCCGGCCGTAATTGATCCACCAGTAGGTTTGGATCGCCGAGCTGGGGGCCTGCCGGGGATTGACGCCTTGGGCGATGCTCAGGGCCTGGTCGGGCTCGTTTTTCTCCAGCGCGAGATACATCCCGTAGATGGCCGCGCTGGTCGGCGAGAACAGAAACCCCCGGGAGTCGGGCCGGCCCGTCGTGCCGAACCGCTCGGCCAGCTCGGCCGTCGCGTCCATCGGGGCCGTTGCGTCCCCGGGATGGCCCTCCAGCACAGCGGCCTCCGCGTGGGTCACGGTGAGATAGGCCACCAGGCCGGCGGTTTCGGGAGTGGTTGGCGGCAGGGTGATCGAGCTGAGGATGGCGCGGCTCTCGTCGAAGTCGCCGCTGTGCAGCACTTCTTGCGCCACACTGAGCCCGGCCATGGCCAGAGTGGTGACCTCGTCGCGGTTCCGGGCCAGGCGCCGGGCCAGGAACACCGTCCGGAGTTTCAGATCAGTTGACGCCCCTACGTGGAACAGCCACATCCGGGTGACGTGCACGTGCAGATAGACCGCCAGGTCGAGCAATTCGGCATGGCCGGTGCCGGTGTCCAGCGTGGTGTGCAGATTCCGGATCAGCCCGGGAAGGTCAGTGGCCACCTCGGCGAACCGGCAGGCCCGGAGCTGTACGAGGATCCGGGCCACTTGCTCGCGCAGCACGGCCACCGGCAGCACCAGCCCGTCCGGCTCCTCGCCTTCGATCGCGTTCAGGGCCCGCCGCACCGCGCTGATCGTGGCGTCGGTGTGGCCGTTGGCCGGGGCCGGGACCGGCAGCCGCACCAGGTCGGACGGCGCGATCTGCAGCGCGTTCGCCAGCGCCACGATGTCGGAGAGCTTGTCCAGGGCGATTTGCCCGTGCTCGATCCGATCCAGCTTGGACTTGCTCATCCCGGCCAGTCCAGCGATCACCACCAGCGACTTGCGCCGGGCCTTGCGGATCTGCCGCAGCCGGCGGCCGATCGTGCGCGCCTCTTCGGAATCCATCCGAGCACCACTCAATTCACCGGAGTAAGACCCTCACCGACTCCCCGGGGCGGGACACTCCGGTGCGGGTGCGCGCGCCAGGCTACGTGCCCACTCATCCGATCGGGTGCACCCCCCCGACGTCGCACCGGTCGTCAACTCGGCGATCAGATAACGGTGCTCGTCGGTCAGCTCCCCCCGGCGCACCAGCCGGGCGAGAGCGCACTTCGCTGGCTGGTGTCATCCCCACCACCCGGCGTATGCAGGAGCTGAGTGGACCCCTGCTGGCTGAGTCATCGTTGGGGGAGATGGGCCTCCAGCCAGGAGATGAGGTCGGTGAGGACTTTGTCCTGTTCGGGTTCATTGAAGATCTCGTGGTAGAGGCCGTCGTAGTGGCGCAGGGTCTTGTCCGTGGAGGACACCCTGTCGTGCACCATCGTCGAGCCGGCTGGGGCGCACAGCTTGTCCTCGCTGCCGTGCAGCAGGAGCAGTGGCATGGACAGCCGAGGTAGCCGGGCGGGCAGGGCCTCGGTGGTCAGCAGGGTCTCGGCGCCGGTCCTGGCCGGGATCTTGCGGTGGTGCACCAGCGGATCCGTCCGGTAGGCGCGGACCACCTCGGGATCCCGGCTGATCTGGTCGACGTCCAGGGTCGCCACCCCGAGGTTGGGGGTCAGCGTCGAGAGCACCCCGGCCACGCGCTTGAGCAGCGGTGAGCCGACCGTCACCTCTACCGCGGGTCCGGAGACCACCAGACCGTCCAGCGAGGTGTCCGGTTCAGTGGCGTACTGCAGCGCGATCAGCCCGCCGAGTGAATGCCCGATCGCGAAAACGGACAGACCGGGATGGCGCTCGATGGCGAATCGCACGAAGGCGCCCAGGTCGTCGACGATCAGCGCCATCCGTTCAAGGTTGGCCCTGGGCCCATCGGATCGTCCGTGCCCTCGATGGTCGGCGGCGTAGGCCGCGAAGCCCGAACCGGCCAGCCGGACACCGACATGGGCGTAACGCGCCGAGTGCTCGCCGAACCCATGCACGATCACGACGATGGCCTTGGCCAGGCTGGGTGGCAGCCAGGCCTGCCAGTACGCCGACCGGCCGGGTGCGATGTCCCGGTGTCCCTCGACGTGGCTGATGCTCACCCGTTACCTCCGTATGATCCGACTCGGGCACCAGACTTATGACCTTAGTGCGGCATCTGGCGCGCAGAGCGCTCGTTACGCCGGTTGGGCTTGGTTGAACGGGAGGGCTTCATGAGCACCGGGGTCGAGGTGGTGGTCGAGGGCCTCACCAAGTCCTTCGGCCGATCCACCATCTTCTCCGATGTGACCTTGACGCTGCCTGCAGGCGAGGTCAGCGTGCTGCTGGGGCCGTCAGGCACCGGCAAGTCGGTCTTTCTCAAGAGCCTGGTCGGGCTGCTCAAGCCGGAGCGGGGCTCGATCGTCATTCATGGCACCGATCTGGTCCGCTGTAGCGAGCGTCGGCTCTATGAGATTCGCAAGCTGTTCGGGGTGCTCTTCCAGGACGGCGCGCTGTTCGGGTCGATGACCCTCTACGACAACATCGCCTTCCCGTTGCGGGAACATACCCGCAAGTCCGAGTCCGAGATCAAGAAGATCGTCGGTGCGAAGATGGAGATGGTCGGGCTTGCCGGGGACGAGCGCAAGTTGCCCGCGCAGATCTCCGGTGGGATGCGCAAGCGGGCCGGGTTGGCCAGGGCGTTGGTGCTCGATCCGGAGATCGTGCTGTTCGACGAGCCGGACTCCGGGCTGGACCCGGTCCGCACGGCCTATTTGAACCAGCTGATCGTGG
>JBOHFX010000119.1:0-17586 GCA_050699875.1 Pseudonocardiaceae bacterium | reverse complement strand
GTTGCCCACCCGGAGGCGATATGCGCGCCGAAGGGCCCTGCGGGGCGATCGCTCCGGGTGGCCGGGGCTGCTCAGTGAGCCCGTCGATGGCGCCTTGCACACGGCGGCGAACCGGTTTGTCCAGCTTCGCCAGGGCACGCAGGGCATCGCGGGTGATTTCGACCCGGTACCGACTCATCGGACGCGTGCACCGGTTCCCGCGTCGCCAGCCTCCAGTTCGGCGACTGCCTGCTCCCAGGGCACGGTGGGCTCGTCACGTCGCAGCACGTCGGCCGCCCGGTGCGACCAGTAGTCGTTCTCCCACTGTTCGAACCGCTCGGCGATCTCGGCTGGCACGACGGCGCCGACTCGCCGGCCGTAGCGAGTGAGGTACACCACCCCGCCGTAGCGGACCTGGGTATCAATCAGTTCAGGCAGCTTGGCCCGGGCGTCGGTCACGGTGACCTCGACGTCGCGGGATGTTCCGTGCGGCTGAGCAGCAGTCAGGTACGTGTTTGACAGTGGTCGAAACAAACACTAGGTCGGCCGCCTGACCGCGTTAGCCGTAGACCGGGACGCGGCACGTGGCGCTCGATGACGCTCGTAGCCAATACTGCGGCTGGACCTGCTATTCTGTCGGTGCGACCAGTCTCCGCTGTGGCGGAGGCGTCAAGTGGAGCCCGCTCCCACCCGAACCGCCGCGAGGCGGGCGGGTCCGGTCCCGGAATCCCAAGGCGGATTCCGGCGTTACGCCGTGTGTAGACAAGCGCGCGGCGTCGATCGGTCGGATCTGCGGGCCCCGCACGCCAGGAGGCGTTCGGGGCCGCATTGCGTCCGGGGAGTGCACTGGGCAGAGTGCCCGCACGCTCGGTCGCGCCGTGGGCAGGACGACCGAGGAGGCCACATCACCGTCGAGACACGCATCAACGAACGCATCCGCGTTCCCGAGGTTAGGCTGGTTGGACCGAACGGCGAGCAGGTCGGCATCGTCCGCATCGAGGACGCGCTGCGGCTCGCTCAGGAAGCCGACCTCGACTTGGTCGAGGTCGCGGCACAGGCCCGCCCCCCGGTGTGCAAGCTCATGGACTTCGGCAAGTTCAAGTACGAGACCGCGCAAAAGGCCCGTGAGTCCCGCCGCAACCAGCAGATGACGGTTATCAAGGAACAAAAGCTCCGCCCCAAGATCGACGCCCACGACTACGAGACGAAGAAGCGTCATGTTGTGCGGTTCCTCGATGCAGGGCACAAGGTGAAGGTCACCATCATGTTCCGGGGTCGTGAGCAGTCCCGGCCAGAGTTGGGCTTCCGATTGTTGCAGCGGCTCTCCGAGGATGTCGCCGAGCTCGGCTTCGTGGAGACCTCCGCTAAGCAGGACGGCCGGAACATGACGATGGTGCTGGCTCCGCATCGCAACAAGCCACGGGGCGTCAAGGTCGATCGCGCTATTGCTCAGCCTGAACAGCAGCCGGCGGAGTAGCAGCCCGTGCAGTGAGAATGGTGGCCCCCTGCGGGCCACGGGTGACATTGGGTGGCCCCCTGCGGGCCACGGGTGACATTTTGGGGCGGCCCCGCGAAGGCCGCCGCATTCACCGCCGCCTTACCGGGTGGCAGGACGAGGACGGACATGCCGAAGAACAAGACCCATCGGGGCGCCGCGAAGCGTGTGAAGATCTCCGCTGGCGGCAAGTTGCTGCGGCAGCGAGCCGGCAAGCGCCACCTGCTGGAGAAGAAATCCTCCAGGATCACCCGGCGGCTCGACGGGGTGGTCGAAGTAGCCCGGCAGGACATCAAACGGGTCCGCAAGTTGCTCGGCCGCTGACCGTGCCGGTCGCGCCGAGCTCGACGACCCCTGACCCCGGGCGACTACCCGCCCCCGAGACCGACAGGACGAACCAGTGGCACGCGTCAAGCGAGCGGTCAATGCCCAGAAGAAGCGCCGCACCACGCTGGAGGCCGCCAGCGGCTACCGCGGCCAGCGCTCCCGGCTTTACCGCAAGGCCAAGGAGCAGATCCTTCACTCGATGCAGTACGCCTACCGCGACCGGCGTGCGCGCAAGGGCGACTTCCGGCAGCTCTGGATCACCCGGATCAACGCGGCTGCGCGGCAGAACGGGATGACCTACAACCGGCTCATCCAGGGGCTGCGCATGGCAGAGGTCGAGGTGGATCGTAAGAACCTCGCTGAGCTTGCCGTCTCCGACGCCACCGCGTTCACCGCGCTGGTCAAGGTCGCCAGGGCCCACCTGCCGGCCAGCCGTGGGGCGAGCGCTCCCGGAGCCCAGGATGGCGACGCCGCCTGAGCGCAGCGATCCCGCGCCGCCAGCCGGATGGTCCCTACACCGAACGGACCCCTCGGGTGGCAACCGCACGGGAGCTGCTGCGGCGGCGCAATCGGGAGCGTGTTGGGCGATTCCTCGTCGAGGGCGTCCAAGCCGTGCGCGAGGCCGTCAAATACGGATCGATACACGAGTTGTTCGTCACTGAACGCGCCGCTGCCCGGCATCCTGAGCTGCTGGACATACCCGGAGCACGGGTGTCAGTGATCACTGAGCGGGCCGCCGCTGCACTGTCCGAGACGGCTACGCCACAGGGCGTTGTGGCGGTGTGTAGCACGCTTGGGCAGCCTGCGGTGGACGCGCTGCGCCGCACCAGGCTGGTCGCGGTGCTGGCAGGTGTCGCCGATCCGGGTAACGCCGGAACGGTAATCCGAGTGTCTGACGCTGCCGGAGCCGGCGCGGTTCTCTTCGCCGGGGACACCGTCGATCCGCACAACGGCAAATGCGTGCGGGCCTCGACAGGTAGCGTGTTTCACCTCGCCCTAGGCGTGGAGCCCGATCCGCAGCGGGCCATCGCGGCGTGCCGGGAGGCTGGGTTGCAAGTCCTGGCGGCCGATGCCGGCGCTGGTCGCGACCTCGACGACCTAGCCGACGCCGGGGTCCTGGCGGCCCCGACTGCGTGGCTGTTCGGCAACGAGGCGCACGGGATGAGCCGTGAGCTGCTCGCGGCCGCTGACCAGGCGGTCGCCGTGCCGCTGCACGGCCGCGCGGAGAGCCTCAATTTGGCCGCTGCGGCGGCAGTCTGCCTGTACGCCAGCGCGCGGGCGCACCGCCTGCCGCCTCCCACCCAGACCGATCACCTAGGATCTGGCCAGAACTGACCGAATACCGGCTGGCAGGGCGCCGAACATCGCGAGCCCGCCGCAGGCCCAGGAGTTCCACTCTATGTCTGGACCCAACGACGCCTACGACCCCAAGCAGGTGGCTGTGCTGACACCTGAAGCGCTGGCGCAGGCCGTCGAGGACGCCGAAAAAGCCTGCGCTCAGGCAGCTGACCTCGAGGAATTGGCCGCGGCCAAACCAGCCCACCTCGGTGACCGATCTCCACTGCTGACCGCTCGACGAGAGATCGGTGCACTGCCGCCCAAGGCTCGCGCTGAGGCTGGCAAGCGGCTCAACCAGAGCCGGACGGCCGTGCAGGCCGCCTTCGATCAGCGCCGCGCCGCGTTGCAAGTCGAGCGGAACCTCCGCACGCTGCGGGAGGAGGCAGTCGACGTCAGCCTGCCTTGGGATCGGGTCCCCGTCGGTGCCCGGCATCCGATCACCGCGCTGTGCGAGCGCATCGCCGACGTGTTCGTCGCCATGGGCTACGAAGTCGCCGAGGGCCCGGAGCTGGAAGCCGAGTGGTTCAACTTCGATGCGCTGAACTTCCCGAAGGATCACCCGGCCCGCACCATGCAGGACAGCTTCTACGTGGCGCCTGAGGGATCCGGCATGGTGTTGCGCACGCACACTTCCCCGGTGCAGGTACGCGCCCTGTTGGAACGAGAGCTGCCGGTGTACGTGGTGTGCCCAGGGCGGACGTTTCGGACCGACGCGCTGGACGCCACCCACACGCCGGTCTTCCACCAGGTCGAAGGCCTCGCCGTGGACCGGGGCATCACCATGGCCCATCTCAAGGGCACCCTGGACGCGTTCGCCCGGGCGATGTTCGGCGAGACCTCCCGGACCCGGCTGCGCCCCTCGTTCTTCCCCTTCACGGAGCCCTCAGCTGAGGTCGATGTGTGGTTCCCGGAGCGCAAGGGCGGGGCCGGCTGGGTCGAGTGGGGAGGCTGCGGGATGGTGAATCCGAATGTGTTGCGCGCCTGCGGGATCGACACTGCGGTGTACTCCGGTTTCGCCTTCGGGATGGGGATCGAGCGCACCCTGCAGTTCCGCAATGGCATCTCGGACATGCGCGACATGGTGGAGGGCGATGTCCGGTTCACCTGTGCGTTCGGAACGGAGGTCTGAGGCACGTGCGCGTTCCGGTGTCGTGGCTGCGCGATCACGTAGGGCTTCCCGAGGATGCGGCTGCCCCCACCGTGGCGGAGATCGCCGATGCTCTGGTACGGGCCGGTCTCGAGGTCGAGGCGGTGCACGAACTGGGGCCGGTGAGCGGGCCGCTCGTGGTGGGACGGGTGCTGGACATCGAGGAGCTCACCAAATTTTCCAAGCCGATCCGGTACTGCCTGGTCGATGACGGCGAGCCGGCGCCTCGGGCGGTGATCTGTGGCGCCACCAACTTCGGCGTGGGTGATCTTGTGGTAGTGGCGCGGCCAGGAACGGTGCTGCCAGGGCACTTCGCGATCGCAGCACGAACCGCCTACGGTCGGACGTCCGACGGGATGATCTGCTCTGCCGCCGAGCTCGGACTCGGCGACGACCACACCGGGATCATCGTGCTGCCGACCGATGCGGCCCTCCCCGGGGACAGCGCACCTGAGGTGCTCGGCCTAGATGATGCCGTGATCGAGCTGGCGATCACCCCGGACCGGGGGTATTGCCTGTCGGTGCGGGGGCTGGCGCGCGAGCTGGCCACCGCCTTCGACGTTCCCTACGGTGATCCTGGCCTGCGGGAGGTTTCCCAAGAGGCGCAGACCGGCAGCTTCGGGTGGCCGGTACGAATCGAGGACGAGCAGGGTTGCCGCCGGTTCCTGATCCGCCAGGTTTCGGGCCTGGACCCGGCCGCCGGATCTCCTTGGTGGATGCGCCGGAGGCTGCAGCTCGCCGGAATGAGACCGATCTCACTGGCCGTCGACGTCACCAACTACGTGATGCTGGAACTCGGGCAGCCCATGCACGCCTTCGACGCCGCGAAACTGGATGGTGACCTCGTCGTCCGCCGGGCCACCGACGGCGAGAAGCTCACCACGCTGGACGGGGTATGTCGGGAGCTGGATCCGGACGACATGGTGATCTGCGACAGCAGCGGCCCGGTGTCGCTGGCGGCCGTGATGGGCGGGGAAAGCACCGAAGTCGGTCCGCAGACCACCAGCCTGTTGCTGGAGGCCGCGAACTGGGACCCGGCTTCGGTGGCCCGGGCAGCCCGCCGGCACAAGTTGCCGAGCGAGGCGAGCCGGCGTTTCGAGCGCGGGGTGGATCCCGCCCTGCCGCCGGTGGCCGCCGAGCTTGCCGCCACGCTGTTGACCCGCTACGGCGGTGGGAAGATCGTGCCGGGCCGCACCGATGTCGGCACGCCACCGGCGCAGGTGTCGGTGGTGATGCCCATCGATCTGCCGGACCAGGTCGCCGGGCGGGCCTACGAGCGTGGCGCCGCGGTTCGCCGGCTTTCCCAGATCGGCTGTTCGGTGGAGGTCGGCGGTGTCAATGGCACCACAACGGTGACCGTTGTCCCGCCCACTTGGCGTCCCGATCTGAATCAGCCCGCCGACCTCGTCGAGGAGGTGCTGCGGCTGGAGGGCTACGACACCATTCCCTCCGAACTGCCGCCGGCGCCGCCCGGTCGCGGGCTTACCGCGCCGCAGCGCCGCAAGCGCCGGATCGCCCGGGCGTTGGCCGGAGCAGGATACGTGGAGGTGCTGCCCAGCCCATTCGTCTCGGGCACTGTCTGGGATGCATTCCAGCTGTCCGAGGACGATCCTCGACGGCACACCATCACCCTGCTCAATCCGCTGGAGTCCGACCGCGACCAGCTGGCCACCACACTGCTACCCGGCCTGCTGGAGGCCTTGATCCGCAACGTCGCCCGCGGACAGCGCGACGTGGCGCTCTACGGGATGGCCCCGGTCGTACAGCCGCGCGCCGGTGACGCCGAGATGCCGGACGTGGGAGTGCTCCACCGACCCAGCGACGACGAGGTCGCCGCACTGATCGGGGCGCTACCCACCCAACCGCTACACGTGGGTGTCGTGCTCACCGGGCACTGGGAGCGTCCCGGCTGGTGGGGCCCCGGTCGCCCGGCGAACTGGGCCGACGCGGTGCAGGCCGCGCGACTCGTCGGCCACGCCGCCGACGTCGAGCTCGAGGTGCGTGGCGCTGAGACGCCGCCGTGGCATCCTGGTCGGTGCGCGCAGTTGCGGGTGGAAAGCCGCCCGGTGGGGCATGCCGGCGAGTTGCATCCTGCAGTGGTGGAGGCGCTGGGCCTGCCACCGCGAACCTGTGCGATGGAGCTGGACCTCGACGCGCTACCGCTGTCCGATCGGCGGCCCGCACCCGCGGTGTCGCCCTACCCGCCGGTGCTGCAGGACGTCGCGTTGGTGGTGGACGCGGCTGTGCCTGTGGCCGAGCTGACTGCCACGCTGCGCCGCGGCGCCGGGGAGCTGCTGGAGGACGTGCGCCTGTTCGACGTCTATACCGGTGAGCAGATCGGCGCGGGCAAGCGATCCCTGGCCTTCGCGCTGCGATTCCGCGCCCCGGATCGCACCCTCACCGTCGCCGAGGCCAGCGCCGCCCGCGACGCCGCAGTAGCAGCCATCAGCGAGGCCCACAACGCCACTCTCCGCTCGTAGTGGCCCATACAGCATCCTGGGGACAGGCCGCGATGATCAGGGCTTATAACCTGCATTCTGTCCCAGATTGCACAGCGGTGATGCATGAACTTGCGTAAGCGTGCATAATTATCCGAGTGCGCGTGAGAGTGGCGGTGGCGGGGGCTAGCGGGTATGCGGGGGGCGAGCTGCTGCGGCTGATGCTGGGCCATCCGCAGATCGAGGTCGGCGAGCTGACGGCGGGTGACAACGCAGGCAGCAGCCTCGGCCGGCACCATCCGCACCTCGTCCCGCTCGCCAAGCGCATCCTGTCCGACACCACGGTGCAGCGCTTGTCCGGCCATGACGCGGTATTCCTCGCCCTGCCGCACGGTCACTCCGCAGCGCTGGCGGCCGAGCTACCCGAGGACACCGTGGTGATTGATTGCGGTGCCGATCACCGTCTCGCGGATCCGGTGGCCTGGCAGCGCTGGTACGGCGGTGACCACGCCGGGACCTGGCCCTACGGGCTACCTGAGCTGCCAGGCACGCGGGAGAAGCTGCGCGGAGCCCGCCGCATTGCGGTACCCGGCTGCTACCCCACGGTGGTCAGCCTGGCTCTTGCCCCGGCACTCGCAGCTGGACTCGTCGCTCCCGACGTCGTGGTGACCGCGGTATCCGGCACGTCGGGGGCTGGGCGCGCGCTCAAACCACACCTATTGGCCTCGGAGGTGATGGGCTCGGCCAGCGTTTACGGGATGGCCGGCACGCACCGCCACACCCCCGAGATCGTCCAAAACCTCACCGGCGTGGCTGGCCAGACGGTGGCCGTGTCCTTCACCCCGGTGCTGGCGCCGATGCCCCGTGGCATCCTGGCCAGCTGTACCGCAGCGTTGCGCGCAGGCATTGACGAGGAGCTGGCCCGCGGCGTCTACCACGCCGCATACGCCGCCGAACCGTTTGTGCACCTGCTGCCGGCGGACCAGTGGCCGGCTACCGGGGCCGTGCAGGGTTCGAACTCCGTGCAGGTGCAGGTGGCGGTGGACGCCGGCGCCGGCCGCCTGGTTGCCGTCGGTGCGGTGGACAACCTCACCAAGGGCACCGCAGGCGCGGCGGTGCAATGCCTCAACCTGGCGCTGGGCCTTCCCGAGACCACCGGCATGCCCGCCTGGGGCATTGCCCCGTGACAGGAAGGGTACCGCGATGAGCGTGACCGCACCCGGCGGGTTCCGGGCGGCTGGGGTGGCCGCCGGCATCAAGGCCAGCGGCGGTCTGGACTTGGCCTTGGTGGTCAATGACGGACCGGCTAGGGCAGCTGCGGGGGTGTTCACCCGCAACCAGGTCAAGGCCGCGCCGGTGCTGTGGTCGGCGCAGGTGCTCACCGAGCGGCGGCTGCGTGCCGTCGTGCTGAACTCCGGTGGGGCAAACGCCTGCACCGGGCCTGGTGGGTTCCAGGACACCCACGCCACCGCTGAGCGGGTCGCCACGGTGTTGGACTGTGGAGCCATCGATGTCGCTGTGTGTTCCACTGGTCTGATCGGACAGCGGCTGCCGCTGGACGCCGTGCTGTCCGGCGTGGACACTGCCGCAGCCGCGCTGGCCGCAACACCGGAAGCCGGCCTGGCCGCAGCCACCGCAGTGCTCACCACCGACACGGTGCCCAAGCAGGCCGCGGTCGCCGGCCCTGGATGGACGGTGGGCGGGTTCGCAAAGGGGGCCGGCATGGTTGCGCCCAGCCTGGCCACCATGCTCTGCGTACTCACCACCGACGCTACCGTTGATGAGTCGACGCTGGACGCGGTACTGCGCCGCGCCACGAGCGAAACCTTCGAACGCGTCGACATCGACGGCACCTGCTCGACCAACGACACCGTGCTGCTGCTGGCCTCCGGCACCTCGGGAGTAGTACCGGACCTGGCGCAGTTCGCCGCTGCGGTGCAACAGGTGTGCCACGAGCTGGTCAAGGGCTTGCAGGCCGATGCAGAGGGCGTGACCAAGGAGATCGCGATCACGGTCCGGAGTGCCGCGGGTGACGCCGACGCGCTCGTCGCAGCTCGCGCAGTCGCCCGGGACAACCTGGTCAAGACCGCCTTCTTCGGATCCGACCCCAACTGGGGCCGGATCGCCGCTGCAGTGGGCGCCTCGCCGGCCACCGTGTGCGCCGACACCCTGGACATTCGGATCAACGGACTGCTGCTGTGCCAACGCGGCATGGTGGCTGCGGATCGCTCTCAGGCCGACCTGACCGGCCGGGAGATCACCGTGGAGATCGACCTGCATCTGGGCGGCGGCCAAGCCACCGTGTACACCACGGACCTCTCACCTGGGTACGTCGACGAGAACAGCGCGTACTCGTCGTGAACACTCGTGTTGAAGCGGCCCGGAAGGCGGCAGTGCTAGCCGAGGCGCTGCCATGGCTGCGGCGTCTCCACGGGACCACTGTCGTCATCAAGTACGGCGGCCATGCGATGCTGGACGACGAGCTCAAGCAGGCGTTCGCGCAAGACATGGTCTTCCTGCGGCTGGCCGGGCTGCGTCCCGTCGTGGTACACGGCGGCGGTCCCCAGATCAACGCCATGCTGGACCGGCTGGGGATTGCAGGGGAGTTCCGCGGTGGCTTGCGGGTCACCACACCGGAAACGATCGACGTGGTGCGCATGGTCCTGTTCGGTCAGGTGGGCCGGGAACTCGTCGGGCTGATCAACGCGCACGGTCCGTTCGCCGTCGGCATCTCCGGTGAGGACGCGCACCTGTTCACCGCCGCCCGGCGCACGGCAACGGTTGACGGCAAGCAAATCGACGTGGGATTGGTCGGGGATGTCGTCGCGGTGAATCGCGACGCGGTGTTCGACATCGTCAACGCCGGGCGCATCCCGGTGGTATCCGGACTGGCCCCCGACGTTGACGGCGTGGTGCACAACATCAACGCCGACACCGCTGCGGCGGCGCTGGCCATCGCGCTGGGCGCTGGGAAGCTCGTCATGTTGACCGACGTCGAGGGCCTCTACACCAACTGGCCGGACCGATCCAGCCTGCTGTCCCAGATCACCGCTGACGAGCTGGAGCCGCTGTTGCCGCAGCTGTCCGCCGGGATGGTGCCCAAGATGGAGGCCTGCCTGCGCGCGGTCCGCGGCGGGGTGCCCCGAGCCCACGTCATCGACGGCCGGGTAGCCCATTCCGTGCTGCTGGAGGTGTTCACCACGGACGGGGTGGGGACGATGGTGCTGCCCAAGGAGATGCCTCTCGGGAAGGCTCCACAGGAGGAGATCGGCTGATGTCTACTGCGCACTTGCAGCGGCGGTGGGAAGCCGCGTTGATGGCCAACTACGGCACCCCTGCCTTGGCGCTGTCCCGTGGCGCCGGCGCGGAGGTGTGGGACACCGACGGCCGCCGCTACCTGGACCTGCTCGGCGGCGTCGCGGTGAACGCGCTGGGTCACGCGCACCCGGCCGTGGTACACGCGGTTACCGAGCAGATCGGCACTCTCGGCCAGGTCTCTAACCTTTACCTCAGCGAGCCGGCAATCACACTCGCCGAGACCCTGCTGGACCTGCTCGGCGCCACCGGATCGGGACGGGTGCTGTTCTGCAACTCCGGTGCGGAAGCCAACGAGGCGGCCTTCAAGATCGCCCGACGGACCGGGCGGTCGAAGATCGTCTCTACCAATGGCGCCTTCCACGGCCGAACCATGGGAGCGCTGGCGCTCACCGGGCAGCCCGCCAAGCGGGATCCCTTCGAGCCCATGCCACCCGGTGTGGTCTTTGTGCCCTACGGCGACCCGGTCGCCTTGGAGTCAGTGGTCGACGACGACACTGCCGCGGTTTTCCTTGAACCCGTCCAGGGCGAGAACGGTGTGGTGATCCCGCCGGACGGCTACCTTCAAGTTGCCCGGGAGATCACAGCGGCGCACGGGTCACTGCTGGTACTTGACGAGGTCCAGACCGGGATCGGCCGGACCGGCACCTGGTTCGCTCACCAGTCCGCGGGCGTGGTTCCTGATGTGGTGACGGTTGCCAAGGGCCTAGGTGGCGGGCTCCCGATCGGCGCATGTATCGGCATCGGGCCGGCCGCGCATTTACTCCAGCCTGGCCAGCACGGCAGCACGCTGGGCGGCAATCCGGTCTGTTGCGCGGCCGCGCTGGCCGTGCTGCGGACCATCGCCACAGACGGGTTGCTCGACCACGCCGCCCGGCTCGGTAAACAGATCGCCGCCGAGGTGACTGCGTTGCACCACCCGCTTGTCCAATCGATCGGCGCGGCGGGCCTGCTCATCGGGATCGGGCTGACCTCACCTGTGTCCGCCGTGGTCGCGGCCACCGCGCGCGACGCCGGCTTCCTGGTCAATCCCGCCGTGCCGGACCGGGTACGCCTCGCCCCGCCGTTAGTGCTCACCGAGGCTCAGGCGCGGGAATTCCTCAATGCCCTGCCCGCGATCCTCGACCGGGCGCAGTAGCGATGCCGAGGCATTTCCTCCGCGATGACGACCTCACCCCAGCCGAGCAGCGGGAGATCCTCGATCTGGCTGACGCATTCAAGGCCGACCCGCTCGGATGTACCCCGTTGGCCGGTCCGCGATCCGTAGCGGTGATCTTCGAGAAGACCTCGACGCGAACCCGGGTGTCATTCGAGGTCGGCATCGCCCAACTCGGTGGCCATCCACTGATCATCGACGCGTCCACGACGCAGCTGGGTCGGGAGGAGACCGTCGAGGACACCTCGCGCGTGCTGTGCCGCTACGTCGACGCCGTGGTATGGCGCACCTACGCGCAGACCCGGATCGACGCCGTGGCTAGTGTCTCGCGGGTGCCGGTGGTCAACGCACTCACTGACGAGTTCCACCCTTGCCAGGTGCTCGCCGACCTGCAAACCATCCGGGAGCGGCACGGGCGACTGTCCGGGCTCACCCTGACCTACCTGGGCGACGGGGCGAACAACATGGCGCACTCCCTGCTCCTCGGTGCCACCACGGCCGGCCTGCACGTCCGGATCATCGCTCCGGCGGCATTCCAGCCGGCACCTGATGTGCTGCTCGCGGCGAAGCACCGCGCTGCGGAAACCGGTGGGAGCGCCACCGTGCTCGCCGACCTTCACGCGGCGGTGGACGGAGCCGACATCCTGGTGACAGATACCTGGACCTCTATGGGGCAGGAGAGCGACGGGATAGACCGGCTCACCCCGTTCCGGCCGCTGCAAATCAACGCCCAGCTGCTGGACCGAGCGTCCGGCGGAGGTGCCAAGAAGGTCACGGTGCTGCACTGCCTGCCCGCCCACCGCGGCGCCGAGATCACCGACGAGGTGCTCGACGGCCCGGCCAGCGCCGTGTGGGATGCAGCCGAGAACCGGCTGCACGCGCAGAAAGCTCTGCTGAGCTGGTTGCTGGATCCCATGCGACTGGGTCCGGAGCGATCGGCATGACCCTCACCCGAGCCGGCCGCCAGGCTCGCATCGTGGACCTGGTGACCCACCGCGATGTGCATAGCCAGTCCGAGCTGGCCACCCTCCTTGCTGCGCAGGGCATTGAGGTCACCCAGGCCACGCTGTCCCGGGACCTCGACGAGCTCGGAGCGGTGAAGCTGCGCGGGACGAATGGGGGTGCGCCGGTCTATGCCATCCCCGAGGACGGCAGCCCAGTGCGGGCAGTGGCCGGCGGTACCGCCCGCCTCTCGCGGGTGCTGTCCGACCTGCTCGTCTCGGCTGATGCCAGCGCGAACCTCGCGGTGCTGCGCACCCCGCCGGGGGCAGCACACTTCTTGGCCAGTGCACTGGACCGGGCGGCGCTGACTGATGTCGTCGGCACCATCGCCGGCGATGACACCATCCTGGTCGTCGCCCGTGAACCCCACACCGGGGAACAACTCGCGCAGCGAATCCGCGCGCTGGCGCGCTCGTGAGCGGGAGTCGAAGCTATAGCACCGTTCGCCACTCACGAGTCCGACCGAAGGGAGAACAATGACCGAGCGGGTGGTACTGGCCTACTCCGGGGGCCTGGACACCTCAGTGGCGATCGGGTGGATCGCCGAGGAAACCGGAGCTGAGGTCGTCGCCGTTGCAGTCGACGTCGGTCAGGGAGGCGAGGACCTGGAGACCGTCCGCAGGCGGGCGCTGAGCTGCGGCGCGGTGGAGGCCGTGGTCACCGACGCCCGCGACGAGTACGCCGGTCAGTACTGCCTGCCTGCGCTGCAAGCCAATGCGCTCTACATGGACCGCTATCCGCTGATCTCAGCGCTGTCCCGGCCGCTGATCGTCAAGCACCTGGTGGCCGCCGCGAAGTACCACGGCGCCACCACCGTCGCGCACGGCTGCACTGGCAAGGGCAACGACCAGGTGCGCTTCGAAGTCGGCATTTGCGCACTCGCTCCGGACCTGCGCGTCATCGCCCCAGTCCGGGACTACGCGTGGACCCGCGAGAAGGCGATCGCCTACGCCGAAGAGCGCGATCTACCGATCGACGTCACCAAGCGCGCGCCGTTCTCCATCGACCAGAACCTGTGGGGCCGGGCGGTGGAGACCGGTTTCCTCGAGAACCTGTGGAACGCCCCGACCAAGGATGTGTACTCCTACACCAGCGATCCGGCCGAGTGGAAGGCGCCAGACGAGCTAGTGATCACGTTCGAGTCCGGAGTACCGGTCGCCATCGATGGCGGCCCGGTGACAGTGCTCGAGGCGATCCAGCAGGTCAACATGCGGGCTGGAGCGCACGGTGTCGGCCGGCTGGACATGGTGGAGGACCGGCTGGTCGGCATCAAGAGCCGTGAGGTCTACGAGGCGCCCGGGGCGATCACCTTGATCACGGCGCACCAGGAGCTGGAGGCGGTCACTGTCGAGCGCGATCTGGCCAGGTACAAGCGCGGCGTCGAGCAGCGCTGGACCGAACTGGTCTACGACGGGCTATGGTTCTCCCCGCTTAAGCGGGCGCTCAATGCATTCATCGCCGACTCCCAGCGCCATGTCACCGGCGACATCCGGATCGAGCTGGCCGGCGGCCGCGCCACGGTGACTGGACGGCGCAGCCCGCAGTCGCTCTATGACTTCAATCTGGCCACCTACGACGCCGGCGATACCTTCGACCAGTCTCTGGCCAAGGGATTCGTGCGGCTGTGGGGCCTGCCATCGAAACTTGCCGCGCAGCGAGACGCGCTGGCCACCCGCCGGGATCTCGCGCCGTGACGGCACTGTGGGGTGGCCGCTTCAACGGGAAACCGGCCGACGCGATGGCCGCGTTGAGCCTGTCGACGCACTTCGATTGGCGGCTTGCCCGGTATGACATCCGGGGTTCACGCGCACACGCCCGCGTTCTGCACGGCGCGGGGCTGCTCGACGATGATCAGCTGGCGGGACTGCTCGACGCACTGGACCAGCTCGATGCTGACGTCGCCTCCGGGGCATTCACTCCCATGCCAGAGGACGAGGACGTGCACACCGCGCTGGAGCGCGGGCTTATCGAGCGCGCCGGTCCGGAGCTGGGCGGCCGGCTGCGCGCCGGACGCTCTCGCAACGATCAGATCGCGACGCTGCTGCGAATGTGGCTCCGCGATGCTGCCCGCCGGGTGGCCGCGGGCACGCTGGACGTGATCAAAGCGCTACTCGACCAAGCGCAGGCGCATCCGGATGCCCCCATGCCGGGCCGGACCCACTTGCAGCACGCCCAACCCGTGCTGCTCGCCCACCACCTCGGCGCGCACGCCCAGGCCCTGCTCCGCGACGTCGAGCGGCTGCGGGACTGGGATGCTCGCGCCGCCGTGTCGCCCTACGGCTCGGGAGCCCTGGCAGGTTCGTCGCTCGGTCTGGACCCGGCCGCGGTCGCCGCCGAACTCGGTTTCGCCGCGCCGGTGGAGAACTCCATCGATGGCACGGCGTCGCGGGACTTCGCCGCTGAGGCGGCGTTCGTGCTCGCGATGCTAGCCGTCGACCTGTCCCGGATCGCCGAGGAGATCATTCTTTGGGCCACTGCGGAGTTCGGTTACGTCGCGCTGGATGACGCCTACTCGACGGGCAGCTCGATCATGCCGCAAAAAAAGAACCCTGATGTCGCCGAGTTGGCCAGGGGTAAGGCCGGCCGGCTGATCGGCAACCTCACCGGGTTACTCGCCACACTCAAAGCGCAGCCGTTGGCCTACAACCGCGACCTCCAGGAGGACAAGGAGCCGCTGTTCGACTCCGTGGACCAACTCGAGCTGCTGCTACCCGCGATGGCCGGGATGGTCGGGACTCTCGTGTTCCACACCGAGCGACTCGCTGACCTGGCTCCGGCAGGGTTCACCCTGGCCACCGATCTCGCCGAGTGGCTGGTACGCCAAGGCGTGCCGTTCCGCAGTGCGCATCAAGCGGCCGGGGCCTGCGTGCGGCTGGCGGAGTACCGAGGGGTGGGGCTCGCGGAGCTTTCCGAAATGGAGCTCACCGCCATCCATCCCGAACTCACCACCGACGTGCACCGGGTGCTCAGCGTCGCCGGCTCGATCGGCTCTCGCGACGCCTACGGGGGTACCGCGCCAGAGCGCGTCGCCGAACAACTGCGGCGTGCCCGGGAGGCAGTCGCCGAGCACCGGGGCTGGCTCGCCTCGTGACGGTGCAGACATTTGCCCGGGAGCACCTCGAGGTGGACGTCCTGCAGGTCGCTCGGCTGCTGTTGGGCTGCCTGCTGGTGGCGGACCGACCAGGCGGTCCGGTGGTAGTCCGCCTCGTCGAGTTGGAGGCCTATCGTGGCTCCGATGACCCGGCGGCCCATTCCTACCGCGGTCGTACCGCCCGCAACGCCGTGATGTTCGGCCCGGCCGGGCACCTATATGTCTACTTCGTCTACGGAATGCACTTCTGCGCGAATATCTCCTGCTTGCCAGATGGGCAACCCGGTGCGGTGCTGCTGCGCGCCGCTGAGGTCCTCTCCGACCTTGATACCGCCCGGCAGCACCGGCCCACCGCACGGTCCGACGCTGAGCTCGCTCGCGGTCCTGCGAGGCTGGCTACGCTGCTTGGACTGCGCCGCGAGCACAACGGGCTGGACCTCACCGATCCTGCGTCGCCGGTGCGACTACTGCCCGGCGATCCGGTGCCTGCTGAACAGGTGTGCACCGGTCCACGGGTCGGCGTCGCCGCCGCGCATGACCGGCCGTGGCGGTTCTGGGTGCGCGGCAGCACGGCCGTGTCGGCGTACCGGCGGCATGCGAGATGATGCCGGAGTGGGAGAGCACATCCTTGACGAGTTAACCTGGCGCGGTCTGATCGCGCAGAGCACCGACCTCGACGCGCTGCGCCGTGACTGCGACGCGGGCGAGGTAACGCTCTACGGTGGGTTCGATCCCACCGCGCCGAGCCTGCACATCGGCAATCTGGTGCTGATCCTTACGTTGCGTCGGTTCCAGCAGGCCGGACATCGCCCACTCGCACTGGTGGGCGGCGCCACCGGCCTGATCGGTGACCCAAAGGCGACCGCCGAGCGAATCCTCAACAGCCGGCAGGTCGTCGCCGAGTGGGTCGAGCGCATTCGCAGGCAGATCGAGCCGTTCCTGGAGTTTGACGGCCCGCACGCCGCACGCATGGTAAACAACTTGGACTGGACGCAACCGCTATCAGCAATCGACTTCCTGCGCGACGTCGGTAAGCATTTCCGCGTCAACCGCATGCTCGCCAAGGAGGCGGTGAGCGCGCGGCTGAATTCTGAGGCCGGTATCAGCTACACCGAGTTCAGCTACCAGTTGTTGCAAGCCATGGACTTTCTGGAGTTATACCGCCGCGACCGTTGCACGCTGCAGGTAGGCGGCAGCGACCAGTGGGGCAACCTCACCGCAGGTGTCGACCTGATCCACCGGGTGGAGCAACTTCCGGTACACGCCTTGTCCACACCGCTAATCACCAAGGCCGACGGGGCCAAATTCGGGAAGACTGAAAACGGCACGGTCTGGCTCGACCCCGAGATGACCAGTCCCTACGCCTTTTACCAGTTCTGGCTCAACGCCGAGGACTCGCAGGTCGGAGGGTACCTGCGGGTGTTCACCGAACTTTCCCGGAAAGAGATCGCCGCCCTCGATCTGGAGACGGCGCAGCGGCCGCACGCACGAGCAGCGCAGCGGGTGCTTGCTGCGGAGGCCACTGCGCTGGTGCATGGTCCGGAGGAGGCCCGCCGTGCGGCGGCAGCCGGCGAAGCCTTGTTCGGCCGGGGGGAGCTGCGCGAGCTGGACGAGCGCACGTTGGATTCCGCCATGGCGGAGGCGCCCACCGGCCACGTGCTGCTGGCCGACCGGCCCACGATCGTCGATCTGCTCGTGGTCAGCGGTCTTGCCGACAGTAAGGGGGCGGCACGCCGCACCGTCCGCGAAGGCGGCGCATCAGTGAACAACGCCAAGGTCGGCGACGAGAACTGGACGCCTGCCGAGTCCGATCTGTTACCCGGCGGCTGGCTGGT
This sequence comes from Pseudonocardiaceae bacterium, assembly GCA_050699875.1. GTDB lineage: Bacteria > Actinomycetota > Actinomycetes > Mycobacteriales > Pseudonocardiaceae. The sequence continues at coordinate 463 of JBOHFX010000119.1, read as the reverse complement.
AGTTCGCCGTGGTCGGCGCCACACCGCTGGCGTCCGAGTGCGCTGAACCCCCTTGTCGCGAGCCCTTCTGGCTCGATCGGACGCTGCTGACACGCCGATTTGACTTTGCCCGTGCGCTGGCCGTACCTTTCGCTTCGCCCCGCAGCGGGCCGGACGAAACACTCAGCGCCGATGGCGCCGAGATGTTAGGCCGGGGCCGCGGGGAGGTCGACTCAGACGGCTGGTAAGCTCGATGAGTCGTCGGGCTCGTACTAGACCTCTCGGGGTCAACCAACTGCGAGGCCGAATAGATTGAAGATTGAGTCATCCTGGATCTGGCTGCCGTCGTTGGTGGCGGTGATGGTGTGTGCTTGTTCTTTGAGAACTCAACAGTGTGTCGATATGTTAGTGCCATGTTGTTTGTGTTGTTTGTTGTGCTAGTGATCAGAGCGGCGCCCGGTTTGGTGGGTGTTGTTTTCTGTTG
>JBOHFX010000118.1:0-6848 GCA_050699875.1 Pseudonocardiaceae bacterium | reverse complement strand
GCATTGCGCGCCGCCCCCTCCATCATGTGCCGAGGTTAGTGCGTGACCGGCAGGTCTGCCTCGACCGGCTTCGGAGCCGGCGCCTCTTCCTTACGATCTTCCTTGCGACGCTCTTCCTTGCAGCTGGCGGATGAGATCACAATCTCCAGCAGCGCATCGTCACCCTTGGGGGCAGCGAGGTTGGGGTTGAGCTGCGTGAGCTTCTTCATCAGGTCACCGACGGTCACCGGACCACTAGGCTGCGATGATTTCGGCGCGTCAGACTTTGGCGCACCAGACTCTGGCGCGGCCGGAGCCCCAGGCTTCGGCGATGCACCAGGCTGCGGCGCAACCGGAGCACCAGGCTGTGGCGCTACCGGAGCACCAGGCTGCGGCGATGCCGACGAACCAGGCTTCGTTGATGCCGACGCACCAGCCTTCGGCTCCTCGGACTTCACCTCTTGCAGGTTGGCGGGAACCTTCATGTCCTTGGGCGCCACACTCTTGAGCAGATCAAGATCCTGCTGCCCGATCGCGAGACTCGTCTTGTCGCCGGGCAGCAGCGAGACCACTGCGGCATCGACCGTCAACTTGTCGCCGTCGCGATGCTGCCGGTTGAACTCGACCCGGATCACCGGTGAGAGATCCAGCTCCTCACCTTCGTACGGCGACGACCCGCCGTCGCCGTCGGTACTGATGATGGTGGCATCACCGCGGCCGTTCTCGCACTTTGCCTCGAGAACCTTGAGCTTGAGCCCGAGAACGTTCACCTTGAGAGCTGTCGCCTTGGACCGGAAGTGCTCAGCTTCGACCTTGAGCACCCCGATGTAGATGCCATCCTTGTTCGGGCCCGGCAGCTCCAGGAGTGCCTTGCTCTCATCGGGTGGCGCCTCGACATACGGAGTCGGGTCGATATCGAGCAAACCGTCTACAGCGATCCCGAACGCCGAAGCAGACTTTCTCTTGTCCTCGTCAGCGGTGCCGGACAGGGTCCCCAGCAGCAGGGCCGCGACGGCGGTGACAGCACCGACGCTAGCAGCGCTGGCGCCGGCGAGCTTCCTACTGTTCACATGCTGTCCTTTCACTTGTTCAGTTCTCGTCGATAAGCACGAGCGTCCCCAGCGGAACTCGGGTCAACTGGTGGAGCGCTTCGGCTGGCACCCGGATGCAGCCATCGCTGGAACCGGTGCCGAACACGTCGGCCGTGGGCCAGGTATGGATCGCGACGGTTCCCGGGCCGCCGCCGAAGCTGTCCAGGGTCGGGCTGTGAGTGCCCAGCGGAAGGATCACCGGCGAGTATTGCTGCTTGGTGTCGGTGAACGACCCGAGCAGGAACGTCCGCCCTACCGGAGTAGGAGCAGACTTCTTACCGATGCCGACCGTCCAGGAACCCAGGCGCTGACCCCCCTTGAACAGCTCCATGCTGTAGGAACGAAGGTGGACCCGGATGAGATACGGGCTTACCGCCTTATCGAGTGCATCATCGGTGATCCAGCCCGATGAATTGTTGGGTCGCGAGGGCAACAGCACCTGCATCCAGCCGGGTTGCTGGGCGATCACCGGCAACCAGGTATCGCCCAACTGCTGGGGAGGGATCCTGGCGATCGGGTCGCCGCCGGGTGCGAGATACACCACCGTCTCTCGCTGCGGGCGAACCACGGTGCCATCGGTGGGCTCCAGCCCCCTGGAGTCCAGTGGCGCCCCCTCAACGGCGGTGTACGTCGTGCTGAGCGGCAATGCTGCAAGATCAGCCGGAACTACCGCCCGCGGGATCGCTACCGGCGGGGCAGCCGCGGGGGGCGGACCCGGTACGGCCTTGCGGCTCTCGTCACCCCCGGAAGGGGACACGAATGCCACCACGACGATCGCCAGCAGCACCAGCAGCGCTCCACCGAGCGCGCACGCGATCAAGTACGGACGGTCACGCAGGCGGAGCGATCCGGGACGTTGAGCCATGACCTCTTGTGATGTCGGACGAGCAGAACTGGTTACCTCGCCCTCCCCGATGGAGGCGATCCCGCCCGGCTCAACGACGTTCCGGCCGCGCGGTGACGCGCACCCTAACGGACCGGAAACAAGGGGTCTGTAGCGGCCCCGCTACTCCGCGTCGCCCCAGTTGATCTCGGTATGCGGATGCTCGTAGGGCAGCTCGTCCGCGGGCAGTGGGAAGACCACCTCACCGAACGGGGACAGCGCGCCCTGGATCGGCGCGGCGAGTTCGCTGACCGGGTGGTCCTCCTCCGACCAGCTCGGCCAGGTCGGATCGATACGGTCGGTGCGCTTGGCCACAGCTTCTCCTCACTCGGTGTGGTACCAGTGTGCCCCAAGGGGTCTTCCAGTGTGCCTACTTTCGGCGGCTCAGCGCAGGGCGGTGCGCGACCGCGCCAGCAGACCCTCGCTACCCTGGATCCGATGCCCAGCACCTCATTTGCTGACTGGCTACGTTCTCGGGACGACGACGCACTGGCCGCACTACTGAGCGTCCGCCCGGATCTCGCCGTGCCCGTTCCGGCCGATTCGACGGTGCTGGCCACCCGAGCCGGAATTCAGGCGTCGGTCGCCCGGGCCTGTGAGGATCTTGACCGGTTCACGCTGACAGTGCTGTCCGCACTGGTGGTAGCCGGCGCCGACGTCGCACCGGTACAGCGCCGGGATATCGAGCGCCTGATCGGTCGGGATGTCGCCGCCGCACGTATCCAGCGTGCCCTGGATGCGCTGCGGTACCGCGCGCTGGCGTGGGGCGATGATGTGACGCTCGCGGTGGTGCCGGGCGCGCGCCAGGTCATCGGTCCGCATCCTGGTGGCTTGGGCCGGCCCGCCACGGATCTCGACGGCGCCGAGATCCACGCTGTCCTCGCCGAGCTGGCCGATGAGGAGCTGGGAATCCTACGCGCGCTGGCTGCGGGGCCACCGGTCGGCGCCACCCGGGACGCAGCCGAGGTGCTGCCGCTGGGCCGGGCCCGTACACCGGTGCAACGCCTGCTGGCCCGCGGGCTACTGCGCCGGGTCGACGCCGGCACCGTCGAATTGCCCGCGCAGGTGGGTCTAGCGCTTCGCGGCGACCAGCCGCTGGGTCCGCTTGAGCTGGACGAGCCCGAGCTGCCCACGCGGCCGCTCGATCCGTCTCTGGTGGACGCGACGGCCGCGGGTGCGGTGCTTGATCTGGTTCGCCACAGTGAGAAGCTGCTGGCCGAATGGTCGGCCGAACCACCCGCAGTGTTGCGCTCCGGCGGCCTGGGTACCCGGGATTTGCGGCGAACGGCTCGTCTCCTGGACGTTGACGACCCCACAGTCGCGCTGCTCGCCGAGATCGCCGTCGCTGCTGGGCTGATCACCTCCACTGACGAGGGGCTGTGGTTACCTACCTTCGCCGCTGACTCCTGGCTCGCCGCGCCACCGCAGCGACGCTGGGCCATGCTGGCGCCCGCATGGCTCGATCTGCCCAGGCTGCCCGGATTGACCGGTACCCGCGACGACAAGGATCGGCCGCTGGCGGCACTGTCCGCGGACCTGCGCAGGCCGCGTGCCCCGGCGCAGCGACGACGCATCTTGGAGGCGGTCGCCGAGCTACCCACCGGTAGCGGTATCCATCGATCCGAGGATCTCGCTGCGGTGCTGGCCTGGCGGGCGCCGCGCCGGGACGGCCGGCTACGCGACGAGATGGTCGCCTGGACCATCCAGGAGGCGACCGCGCTGGGCGTGCTCGCACTGGGCGCGCTGTCGTCATCCGGCCGGGCGATGCTGGGCGATGGACCGGCCGCCGCCACGGCCGTCCTTGCCGCCGCGCTCCCCGAGCCGGTGAGCCAGGTCGTCGTGCAGACCGACCGCACTGTGGTGGCGCCCGGACCGCTGGAACCCGAATTGGCCAGGGAGATCGGGTTGGTGGCCGACGTGGAGTCGGCCGGTGGCGCGACCGTCTACCGGATCACTGAGAACACCGTGCGCCGGGCGCTGGACGCCGGACGCAGCGCGGCCGAACTGCATGAGCTGTTCCGAGCCAGATCTACGACCCCGGTACCGCAGTCACTGAGCTATCTCATCGACGACGTGGCCCGGCGGCACGGGCGGCTGCGCGGTGGCATCACCGCTGCGTTCCTCCGTTGCGACGATGCGGTGCTGCTCACCGAACTCCTGGCGCATCCAGTCGCCGCGCGCTGCGGGCTGCGCCGGATCGCCCCCACCGTGTTGATCAGTCAGCTGGCGCTGGCTGCACTGCTCGCCGAGGTGCGCAGCGCCGGCTTCGCTCCGGTAGCCGAGGGAGCCGACGGGGAGGTGGTTGATCTCCGGGCGGGAGCTCGCCGGGCCCCGGTCCGGCCCCAGCCGACGCGCCGTGCCGTGATGCCGCCCACCCCCTCGGCAGAGCAGCTTGCCGCGCTGGTGGCAGCGGTGCGGGCCGGAGACGACGCGGCAACCACGCCGCGGGCAACCCCGGACGTGCACGGTGCGATGTCCACCGGTGACACGCTGGAGCTGCTGCAGGGCGCCGCCCACGCCGGCAGCCACGTCTGTATCGGCTTCGTGGACTCCCACGGCGTGGCCCGTAGGCGGATCGTGCGACCGGTGAGTGTGGGCGGCGGTGTGCTGGAGGGGTTCGACCGCTCAGCCGACGAGCTACGACGCTTCCCGCTGCACCGCATCACCTCCACCACGGTGATGCCGGACTGACTACTACCGGCGCGCGGCGCCCTGCAGCTGGGCCCGCAGCTCGGGGGTCAGCAGTTTGCCTGCCCGGTCTACGAGCAACGTCATTTCGTAGCCTATCAGGCCTATGTCGCAGCTCGGCGAAGCCAGCACGGCGAGGCTGGACCCATCGCTGATGGCCATGGTCAAGACGATGCCGCGTTCCATCTCGACCACGGTCTGCACCACGCCGCCCGCCTCGAAGCAACGGGCCGCGCCCTGGGTGAGGCTCACCAATCCCGAGGTGACCGCGGCGAGCTGGTCAGCACGGTCCCGGGGCAATCCTGAGGATGCGACCAGAAGCAAGCCGTCGGCGGAGACCACGACAGCGTGGGCCACCCCGGGCACCTGCTGCACGAAACTGTCCACCAGCCAACCGAACTGGCTGGGTTGGACCGGGTGATGAGGCACTGCTGTCGTCACTGCTGATTCTCCTCGAGAGGTCACCGTTGGAACGGTGACTGCGTGGTTTCGGTCCAAGCCGGCTGCACCGCGGTGGCGGCGTTCGGGTCGATGTCGTTCGGGTCGATGCTGTTCGGGTCGATGTCGTTCGGGTCGATGCTGTTCGGGTCGATGCTGTTCGAGTCCATGTCAGCTGGGTCGATGCGGGCATGGCGCCCGACGCGTAGGCCGCGCTGGTACCTGCTCAACCGAGCGCGCACAGCATCCGGAGTGCGGACTGAAGCGGCGGGCACGGGCGCCGGCAGGACAGGGTTGTCGGTACCGGACACCAGACGCGCGCGGGGCTGGCGTTTGGGCAACCCCGCGTGGGTGAGTCCGTGGTCAAGTGGGTTGCGCAGCGCTTGCGCGGCCTGCCACCCCTCGTCGAACGGAGACTGCCAGTCGGGTTCGGGTGTGTCCGACGGGCTATTTTCCGAAGCCGCCTGCCGCTGACGGAACCAGGCCGAGACCATCTCGAAGATCTCTTCACGAATCTCCTGGTGCTGCCCGGCTACCGGGATGCCGGCCATCGGCACCGAAGTGCTCAGCGGATCGAAGACCGGCTCGTTTTCGGTATGGGGCTCGTGCTGACCGAAGAGCTCGAGCCACTCCTCCTGGGCAGTACGCGGACGGCTGTCCGGCGAAGTCACGACTCCGATCGACGACGGGCTGAACAGGTCCGCGGTGGCGGCTTCGTCGACCACTGACACCTGAAGCGGCAGCTGTGCGTCGGTCCCGCTCCACGCGTGGGCGGCGGACACCGAAGGTGTGTGATCCGGTGGGCGAGCGGGCGGGCTTCCCATCCACCCTGCGTCATCTGCAGATCTTGGGGAGGGCGCTTGCAGGTGACCACCCATTGGCACCCGCAGGTCGACCGTCACCAGGGAGGGCGGCAACAGCACGGTGGCGGTGATGCCGCTAACGCCGGGTCGCGGACGCAGCCGTACCGTGAGGCCGTGCTGCGCGGCCAACGCGCTCACCACGAACATGCCCATCTGACCGGAGACCGGCGAATCGACCGGTGGAGTCGACGCGAGCCGAGCGTTGATGGCCTGCAGTTCGTCGGGCGGTAGGCCGGGCCCGGAGTCGGTGATCTCGACCAGCAGGCCGTTGTTCTCGGCCAGCGCACCGCCCAGGGTCACCGTGGTGCCCTGCGGCGCGGCGTCAATAGCGTTGTCCAACAACTCGGCGATCAAATGTACGAGGTCTTTGACCACCCGGCCGTCCACCGTCGCCGCCGGAGATGGACCCACGGTAACCCGCTGGTACTGCTCGACCTCTGTAATCGCGCGATGGAGTACTTCGAGTACTGCCACCGGCCCTTCGACCCCGCCGCGCACCGTGCCGCCGGCCAGAACCAGCAGATTCTCGCTGTGCCGGCGCATCCTCGCCGCAAGGCGATCGAGTTGGAGCAAGCTGGTCCCCAGCTCGGGGTCGTTCACTTTGCCGCGCAGCTCGTCGATCATCCGCAGCTGTCGTTCCACCAAGCCGTGGCTACGCCCGGACAGGTTGAGGAAGATGTCGTTCAGGCTGCAGCGTAGCTGCGCCTGCTCGGCTGCCAGCCGGACGGCCTGCATGTGCACCGTATCGAACGCCCTGGCAACCTGACCGACTTCCTCCCTTGAGTGCACCGGCACCGGATCGACAGTCGCCTGGCTCGGGGTGCCGTCGGTAGTTCGCAGCTGGCCGACTGCCTCCGGCAACCGCCGGTCGGCGACGTCGAAGGCGGCGGTGCGCAGGGTTCGCAG
>JBOHFX010000117.1:0-31055 GCA_050699875.1 Pseudonocardiaceae bacterium | reverse complement strand
GCGCCCGGATCCGGTTGCTCGCCGCGGTGTGCCTACTCGCCGCCTGGTTGCCGTTCAACCTCGGTGTGCGCCCCGAGCCGTTCGTGGCGTTGGGTGTCACCAGTGTGCTGGCGCTGCTGTGGCGCGCTCGCGGGCTCGCCGCCCTGGGGTGGGCCGCACTGATCGTCGGGCTGACCGTTCCGGTCAGCCCGACCGGGCTGCTGGTCGCCGCCCCGGTCGTGCTGTTCGCGCCCCGGATCGTCGCGATTCTCCGGGAGTCGGTACCGGGCAGGACCGAGGTGCTGGCCAGGGTGATGCTGCTGTGCTGCATCGGCGCCGTCGGCCTCACCGCGATGTTCGCCGACCAGACCTGGAACGGACTGGTCACCGCCACCCAGTGGCACACCTCCTTCGGACCATCGCTGCCCTGGTATCACGAGCCCGACCGTTACCGGTACCTGCTCGGCAACGAACAGCAGGGCAGCGCCCCCAAGCGGGCCCCGGTCCTGCTCACGATCGCTTTGCTGCCGGTCGTCGGGGTGCTACTGGCCTGCCGGACCGAGCCACGCCAGGTCGACCGTTCGGCCGCCCGGATGGCCGGCGTGGTGGTCGCCGCACTCATGCTGCTGTGCCTTGCGCCGTCGAAGTGGTCGTATCACCTCGGCGCAGCGGCCGGGTTGTTCGCGGCGTTCCTGGTGCTGGCCGTGGTCCTGCTGCTGGGCCGCGCCCGCCGACCCCTCGCGGACCAGGCGACCGGCGGGGTCGCCCTGACCGGCAGCGCGCTGGTGGCCGCGACCGTCGGGCTGGCCTTCACCGGGCCGAACGCCTGGTGGCAACCGGCGATTTATGACGTGCCGTGGGCATCCAGCCCGGTGCGGCCCATCGGCCTGCCCCTGGACTCCGCGCTGTTCTGGGTCGGCGCGCTCGCGCTGGGTTACGCCGGGCTGGCTGCGCTGGGCGGGTCCCGAAGCGCCGCCCGCACCGGCCGGGCGCTGGTGGCCGGCCCGGCGGTGCTCACGCTGGCGGCAGCCGGCACGGCGGTGGCAGTGCTGCTCGGTTCGTTCCTGGCCGCGCCGGTGCGGCGGCCGGCAGGCTCACTTGCCCTGGCGAACCTGCAGCAGCTGACCGGTGGCGCCGGTTGCGGCCTGGCCGACAGCATCGAGGTGCTGCCGGACGGTGACGTGCTGACCCGGGCCGACTCGTCCGGGCAGCAGGCCGGGTTCACCGCCCTGGCCGGCTTCCATCCCGAGTCGCCGCCGCCGGATCCGCCGGGCACCGGGATGTCGACCGAGCTCTGGGGCAGCCTGGCCGGCGGGCCGCAGAGTACGGGCACCGTGACGAGTCCCTGGTTCACCTTGCCCGCCCCAGGCACTGCTGAGGGGCTGGCGGTCTCGGTGTCCGGCCGTACCGGCGGGGCCAACGAGCTGATCCTGGAGTTCGGCCAGGCCGAGCCCACCGGCGTCTCCCCGCTGGGTGATCACAGCCCGGTCGACCGGGTGCTGCCGCACCGGGACCGTCCAGACGGTGCCCCAGACCACCGACCGTGGCGGTCCATCGGCCTGGATGCCGCACAGATCCCGGCCCGCGCAGACCGAGTGCGGATCCGGGCCGTAGACGCCACCACCGACCCGGACGGCTGGCTGGCCGTGACCGGACCGCGGTTGCGTTGGGTGGTCGGGTTGACCGAGTTCCTGGCCGGCCACGGACCGGTGCTGGTGAGCTGGCCGCAGTCGTTCCTGTTTCCCTGCGTGCGGGACATCGCCGGGGTCACCGGCGGGTTGGCCGCCGCGCCCCGCGCGGTGATCGAGGCGCCCCGCCCTTACCGCGCGACGTCGGCGGTGACCACTGACCAGAACCTCGGGGGCACCTTCGCTGCACTGGTCCCGTTCGGCCGGCTCTACGAGGTACCCACCCGGCTGGCCGGCCACCCGGAGACCGACTGGGGCGCCCTGTACCTTTCCGCCGACCCCGCCGCCCGCGACGCTTATCACCGCAGCACCACCCGCGACCCCCTGCAGTGCGTTGTGGGGACGGATTGCAGTAATGCCGCCCCGGTTCACTGCAATCTGTCCCCAGAACGCGGCAATGGGTGCGCGACTGGGTAGGGTGCGCGGCGATGGTTGAGATCGTGGAGCGTTCGCTGAGCGGGTGGGGGCGGACTGCGCCGTCCACCGCACGGGTGTTGATCGACCCGACTGTCGAGTCGATCCAGCGGGCCCTGGCCGACCCCGGTGACCGGGGAGTGATTGCCCGGGGGCTGGGCCGGTCCTACGGGGATCCGGCGCAGAACGCGGGCGGGCTGGTCATCGACATGACCGGGCTGACCAGCATCCACTCCATCGATGCGGGCAGCGGCCTGGCCGTGGTGGACGCCGGAGTCAGTCTCGACACGCTGATGCGCGCCGCACTGCCCTTCGGGCTGTGGGTTCCCGTGCTGCCCGGCACCCGGCAGGTCACGGTAGGTGGCGCGATCGCGGCCGACATCCACGGCAAGAACCACCACAGCGCGGGCAGCTTCGGTAACCATGTGACGGCAATCGACCTGATCACCGCGGATGGGTCCGTTACCACCCTGACCCCCGACGACGAGCTGTTCTGGGCCACTGTCGGCGGCATGGGACTGACCGGGATCATCGTGCGCGCCACCATCGCGCTGACCCCTGTCGAGTCGGCGTACTTCGTCGTCGACACCGACCGCACCGCCGACCTCGACGAGCTGATGGCACTGCTCACCGATGGCTCCGACGACCGCTACGACTACTCCGCCGCCTGGTTCGACGCCATCTCCACCGGCGCGAAGTTGGGCCGCGCGGTGCTCACCCGCGGCTCGCTGGCCCGCCGGGACCAGCTACCACCCAAGCTGCGCTGCGCCCCGCTGGCCTTCGACGCGCCGCAACTGCTCACCGCGCCCAACGCCTTCCCCAACGGCCTGGCCAACCGGGCGATCTTCGGTGCGCTGAGCGAGGCGTGGTATCGCAAGGCACCCAAGCGCCGGCGCGGCGAGATCCAGAACCTGACCACCTTCTACCACCCGCTGGACATGATCGGGGAGTGGAACCGGGCCTACGGCCCGCGCGGCTTCCTGCAGTACCAGTTCGTGGTGCCCTTCGGCGCGGAAGCCACCTTCCAGTCCATCGTGGATCAGATCGCGCGCTCAGGCCACGTGTCCTTCCTCAACGTGCTCAAGCGTTTCGGCGCAGCCAGCCCCGCGCCGCTGTCGTTCCCCCAACCCGGCTGGACGATCACCGTGGACTTCCCGATCCGCCGGGGTCTCGCGGAGTTCTGCGACCGCCTCGACGAGCAGGTACTCGACGCCGGCGGGCGGCTCTACCTCGCCAAGGAGTCGCGGACGTCCGCGGCCACCCTGCACCGCATGTACCCGCGGATCGACGAGTGGCGCAAGATCCGCGCCACCGCCGACCCGGACGGGACCTTCGCCTCCGACCTGTCCAGGAGACTTGAGCTGTGATCGACGCTGTCGGCAACCCCCAGTCACTGCTGCTGCTGGGCGGCACCTCAGAGATCGCGCTGGCCACCGCTGAGCGCTACGCCACCCGCCGGCCGCTGCGGGTGATCCTGGCGGCCCGCCCCTCGCCGCGACTGGACGCCGCCGCAGCCCGGTTAGATCGGGTGGGCGCCACCGTAACGACGCTGCCCTTCGACGCGGCGGACACCGCGTCGCACGCCGAGACGATCGAGAAGGCATTTGCCGACGGCGACGTCGACGTCACCCTGGTCGCCTTCGGGCTGCTCGGTGACCAGGAGCGGGCGTGGACCGACCACGCGACCGCCGTCGAGCTCGCGCAGGTCAACTATGTCGGCGCGGTGTCGGTCGGCGTGTTGCTGGCCAAGGCACTGCAACGGCAGGGGCATGGCGCGCTCGCAGTGTTGTCTTCGGTCGCCGCCGAGCGGCCCCGGCGCTCCAACTTCGGCTACGGCTCCACCAAGGCCGGCATGGACGCCTTCTACACCGGCCTCACCGAGGCGCTGCGACCCTCCGGAATCAAGGTGTCGGTGATCCGGCCCGGCTTCGTGCACACCAAGATGACCGCCGGCCTGAAACCCGCCCCGCTTTCGGTCACCCCGCAGCAGGTCGCCGACGTGATCGTCGACGCCGTGGCCAACGGCCGCGAAGCGGCCTGGGCCCCCGCCCCCCTGCGCTACATCATGTCCGCCCTGCGCCACGTCCCCCGCCCGATCTTCCGCCGCCTCCCCATCTGACACGCGACGCCTCCTCCGTGAATTCGACACCACGGACCTTGGGGCGACTCGCGAGGTCGGTGACGTCGAGTTCACGACAGTGAGCGGCGGGAGCGGGCGATGGCTTGCCGGACTTGGGTTGCCATGGCGTCGGGGGTGCGGAGGACGTCTGGTGATGTGAAGCGGCGGACGGACCAGCCGCACCCGTCCAACTTGTTGAGGCGGCGGGCGTCGGCTTCCTGCTGCCATGCGGTGAGGTGGCCCCTGCCGTCGTACTCCATCGCGAGCTTCAGCTCCGGGTACGCCATGTCGAGGCGGGCGACAAACTTGCCGAGCTCGTCGTACACCGTGTACTGCAGCTCGGGACGCGGCAGCCCCCGCAATACCAGCACGAGCCGGGAGCGGGTCTCCATCGGCGACTCTGCCCGGGGATCGGAGAGATCGATCACACCCGGCACCCGACGGCGCCAGCGTGCCCGCGGGTAGCGGCCTTGGATCCGGAGCACGGCGCCGGGGGCGAACCGCCCAATCCTCGCCAGGGCGTCCATCGCCACCACCGCGTCGGCTGTTGGCAGCCACCGCGCCAGATCCCAGGCTGTACGCAGCGCAGTGGTGACGGGGACACCGCCGCAGTCGGTGATTTCGTCGTCTGCAAGCAGGTCACGGTGCACGGTCAGGCCCGGTCGCTCGCGGAAGTCACCGCCGGGCACCGTCAGCTCGGCGTTCGCTTCCGCCGGCGCGCAGCCCGCACCGAGCAGCTCCGCAGCCGAGTAACCGGAAAGCACGCACTGGCCGGGAACGAGCAGGGATGCCGCGTGCGACCGGGCAGCAAGATCAGCCGGTGCACCCGCGAGTAGGTAAGTGTTGTGGAACAGCCGGCGAAACCGGGGGCCACGGAGCACTCGTTCAGTGAGCAGCCCGCGTTGCACAGCCCAGGACCCCCGGAACGGCGTAGCTCCCAAGGTCAGCTCGTCGATCACAGAGCACAGCCTGTCCCACCCTCCCGTCAGCATCCCTCACAAACAGCCCATGTGCGGCCACTTGTCCACATCAGACCCCGCCATCCACAGGTGCCGGCGAGCGTCGTGAACTCGACAGGGCGGACGCGCAGATGGGCGGAAACGTCGGCGGTGTCGAGTTCACGACAACGCCAGCGGTGGGGCAACGGATCAGAAGGGGTAGTGGGGGACGTGACCGCGCAGGGTGAGCCAGCGGGTCTCGGTGAAGGCTTCGATGTTCGCGGCGGCACCGCCGAACCGGGAACCGGTGCCGGAGGCCAGCACCCCACCGAAGGGCACGTGTGCCTCGTCGTTGAGCGTCTGGTCGTTGATGTGCGCGGTACCAGTGGGTATCCGCTCGGCCAGCGCAAGACCTCGCGCCACGTCGGCGGTCAGGATGCCCGGTGCCAAGCCGTACTCGCTGTCCGCGGCCAGCTTCACCGCGTCGTCCAGGGTCGTGAACCGGGTCACCGGCGCGACCGGCCCGAACATCTCCTGGTCGTAGGCCGGGATGGACGGGCCCGCGTCGGTGATGACGGTGGGGCGGTAGAACAGGTCCGGGTAGGTTCCGCCCGGCGAGCCGGGCACCCGCTGCAACACTGCTGGTCACGAGGTGATGGATCCGGTCGCGCTGGCCGGCATCGATGATCGGGCCCAGCGCGACCTGTTCGGTCGCTGGATCGCCGACCGTCAGCCCGTCGGCCTTGGCGGCCAGCCGTTCCACGTACTGCGGGTAGATCGAATCGTGCACCAGGTGCCGGCCGATGGTCATGCAGGTCTGGCCCTGGTAGAAGAACGAACCGAAGGCGGTTGCGCTGACGGCCTGCTCGAGATCGGCGTCGTCCAGCACGATCAACGCGGAGTTCCCGCCCAGCTCCAGGTGGGCCCGCTTGAGGTGGCGGCCGGCCAGCTCGCCGACAGCCCGGCCGGCCGCGGTCGAGCCGGTGAACGAGATGATCCGGACGTGCGGATCCTCGACCAGCACGGCACCGATGTCCGCGCCACCGGGCAACACGTACAGGACACCTGGGGGCAGCCCGGCTTCCTCGAACACGCACGCCAACACGACCCCGCCGCAGACCGCCGTACGGGGGTCCGGCTTGAGCACCACTGCATTGCCCAGTGCAAGAGCCGGCGCCACCGACCGCATCGCCAGCGCCAGCGGGCCGTTGAACGGCGCGATGACGCCGACCACCCCGACCGGCACCCGGCGCACGATGCTCAGCCGGGGTGGCTGGCTGGCCAGCAGCTCGCCCTGCGATCGGGACGGCAACCCGGCGGCCTCGTAGCACTCCTGAGCGGCCGTGGTCAGCTCGAAGTAGGCCTTGCCCGGGACGCCGCCGGTCTCCCGGATCAACCAGCCGGCCAGTTCGTCCGCATTCCGCTGCAACGTCTCGCCCGCGCGCCGCAGCACCGCGGCTCGCTCATGGAACGGCGTCCCCACCTTCTTCGCGGCGCGAAGACGCTCACCCTCGGTGCTGGACCAACCCGGTATTGCCGAACACCGTTCTCCAGGCGCGGCAGCCTTTGGAGGAGCCGATTCATCGGCTTCGCCAGCAGCCGACGGGTCCACCCTGTCAGCGGTTTGAGGACCATGCGCATCCGCGGTTTCGAGTTGCGCCTCACGCGCATCACCGACGTCGGTTCTCCAGACCGCAACTACGCCGACAAGGGATGTCACGAATAGGACGGCGATGGCCGCGACTAACCGTCCTCTTCTCATACTAGCCTCCTATTCGCGGGGGCATACCAAGCAAATCAAGCTGGTTGAACCCCTCGAATTGCACCCCTCGGAAATACACCGATTTTACTGATGTTTTAGACTGCATCCTGGAGGTAAACAGGAAAAGTCCAACAGTTGCAGGAGAGATTTTCGAAGAGTTTCACGAGGGACAGCAATTGGGTCGTGAGCGATCGACCGTGTCATCACCCGTCGGCTGGATGAACCTTCACGGCACCGAGATAGTCGGTCTCACGTGGGGAACCTCAAGTACTCCAGCCATAAATCGTGATCATGCAGCATGTCGGTTCCGGACGCGGAACAGCCACCGCATATGCCTCCTCGGTTTGTGACGACGTGAAGATCAAGCGGTGGTGGTGGGCAGCGGCGCAGCGGCCTCGCCGAGATCGACCAGCCGCAGGAGCCAGATCGCCGGGTGTCATTTGCCACGAGGATGGGACCGGGGTCTTGCCACGAGTATGGGACCACCTGGTCGGCTCAGCGAGCATGGTGATCTCCGTTCTTTGTGGTGTCAAGAGTGAGGCGCGGTGAGCCGTCCCCGGTTCGTGCAGGCCTTGGTTTGTCGGGGTGCAGGGCGTGGTGTGGGTCGAGGGCGGTTGGTGCTGGTCGAGGAGGTCGATGATCGCGACGGGTTCGTCGCAGTGCGGGCATAGCCCGGGCACAACCAAGACCTGCGCGCATGTCTGGTCGCTGATCGAGATACGCCACGAGCGATCCCGCCGTCCCTGGGCAGCCGACTGCGACTTCGGCAAGGCCATCGTGATCCGTATGGACGTCTCGATCGTGATCGCCCCCTCCCGGGAGGGAGGTAGCGGCAGCACCTATAACAAGGGACTTCGTGATGACTTGTCCGCCGTGGTTGCCGGCACCGGCCTGGCCCGCCAGTTGGCCTGACCGGAAGCTCGTCCGCCTGTGGGTCACCGGGACGCTGCCCCGACTGCAACACCTTCACCCGCCACCTCGGCCTCGGCGGCCACTGTCCCTACTGCAACGAACCCGTCACGGTCAATGAACTACGCCAATACCTTGACAGCACTGTGAGACTTCGCGGACGGCCTGGTGGTCGCTGCCAGGCTGTCCGGCTATGCGGGATGACTCGTTGACAAACTGGCCGTCGGCTTGGTCGACGTGCCTTGCCTATGACATGTCTTCTGCACCGTCGGGCCGGCCTGGTCCGCAGGCCTACATCGCCCGCCGAACAACGAACGAACCCGACAAAACACCTACCGAACGCCTATGGGCACCAGCCCCGACACTCCCAGAACAGTCTCCGGCCGAGCCGCCGTAGTAGCTCTTGACGGGACATAGCAGCGTCATAGAAGCGGACGCGCAGATGGACGGAAACGTCGGCACTGAGCAGCGGTGGGGGCAACTGTCAGAAGGGGTGGTGGGGACGCCGCCGCGGGGGGTGAGCCAGCGGTCTCGGTGAAGGCCTCGATGGTCGCGACGGCACCGTGAACCCGGAACCGGTGCCGGGGGCCCAGCACCCACCGAAGGGCACATGTGCCTCATCGTTGACCGTCTGGTCGTTGATGTGCGCGGTCCCGGTAGGGACCCGCTCGGCCACGCCAGCCCTCGGGCCACGTCTGCTGTCAGGATGCCCAGCGATAGACCGTGGTTGCTGCCCCCTGCCAGCGAACTGCCGCGACCAGCGGGGTTAGAGGTAAACCGCCGCGACGAGGGTGAGCACGAGGCACGCGCCCAGAACTTGGAGAACGCGGTCGCCGATGGCGATCTCCTCAGGTTCGCCGCCATTGCCGCCGTCGACATCCACGGCGTAGCGCAGCACCGCCACCACGAAGGGCACCAAGGAGATGATCGGCCAGCTGGATTGGTTGACCTGGCTGAGCTGGAACGCCCACAGACCGTAGGTCATGATCAGTACGGTGGCTGACAACGTCCATACGAAGCGCAGGTAGGAGGCGGTGTAGCGCTCGAGCGACTTGCGGATCTTCGCTCCGGTGCGTTCGGCGAGACGGATTTCGGCATAGCGCTTACCCGCCACCATGAACAGCGACCCGAACGCGGCGACCAGCAAGAACCACTGGGACAGCGCGATCCCGGCGGCCGCGCCGCCGGCGATGGCCCGCAACAGGAAACCCGAGGCGACGATGGCGATATCCACCACCGGCTGATGCTTGAGCCACAGGCAATACGCGACCTGCACCGCGATGTACACCGCGGTGACGATGGCCAGATCGGGCGACGCCAGGAACGACACTCCGACCGAGGCCACGAACAGTGCTATCGCGACAGCCAGCGCCAGCTGCGGCGCCACCACCCCGGCGGCGATGGGCCGGTTGCGCTTGGTCGGGTGGGCTCGATCCGCCTCGACGTCCTGGACATCGTTGACCAGGTACACACCGGATGCGGCCAGCGAGAACGCGACAAAGGCGACCCCGACCGCGGTGAGCACATCGAGTTGGAACAGGTACCCACCGGCGAATGGCGCGGCGAGCACCAGGACGTTCTTCAACCACTGCCGGGGCCGCATGGTGCGGACCAGCCCGGCAACCGGGTTGGTCCGCCCAACGAGGCTGTCCTGCTGGTTCGTGACGGTCATCGCGATCCTCTCCGGGACCGGAAGATCCGGGAACCCGAGGTCCGAGAACACAGTTGCCGTCGCACCCCGGCACCGATGGCTGCGCCCAGCGCGGAGCCCACCAAGACGTCGGTCGGGTAGTGCACGCCCAGCACCAGCCTGCTGATCAGCATGGGGGGCACCAGCACCGTGGTGAGCCTGCGACGCAGCAAACCCCCGTAGAGCACCGCTGCTGCGGTGGTGGAGGCGGCGTGGCACGACGGGAAGGACAACGAACTCGGCGTGCCGGCCAGCACCTGCACCGACGAGTCGATGGGGCGATGCCGGCGCACCATCCTCTTGACCGCGATCGACGTCCCGTGTGCCGCGGCCACCGCGGCAACCGACACCAACCAGTCTCGCCGCCGTCGCCGATCAACCAACGCGCCCAGCGCGCCGAGCACCAGCCAGCCCACGGCGTGCTCGCCGAAGTGCGACAACCCGCGGGCGGCGGTCACCACCTGGGGAACCGCGATCCTGCGCTGCACAGCAGCGAGCAGCGCAACCTCCTGGTGATCAGTGGTTTGTGTCATCACGCGTCGAATACCCGTTTCCAGCCGGTCCGATCGGTGAGCTGCGCCGCAGCGGCGCGATAGCGCCTGCGCAACATGGGGAACTCTCGAGCCACGTCACGGTGCAACGCCACCGAGCGGGCGAGCATCGAGCGGAACGCTCGAGGATCCCGCTTGCGATAGGTGACGCCGCGGCCGTCCGCGGTGGAGACGGTCACCCCGTCCAGCCCGGACAGCACGAACCATCGAGCGTCCTTGCGAGCCAACGACAGCTGCGGGCGACGGTGCGCCCGGGCATCGACGGGGCGCAGCTGATGCGCCAGGCGCTTGAGCAGGGTCGCGCCGATGGTGACCGGATTGGTGGGCGGTCTCAGCATGCGTTGCACCTCGAGCTGCCCCCCGGCCGGCAGCGGGAGCTCTTGAGGGTCCATCACCTGCCCGTCGGCGAAGTCCGCGCAGCGGGCCCGGACCTCACCCAACGCCGTGGGCAGCTTGTCGAACAGTGCGAGCGGCCCGGCCAGAAAATCCCGGATCGCCATCTCCTGTAACGCCAGCGTGGAGTACTCCATCGCCATCGCATGCTTCAGCGCGTGTTTGAGGCTGTCGGCGAGCAGCGTGGTCGGCCGATCCTCGGTGCCGTGCAGCGCCGCGGCGACCAGCCGGTTGCGCAGGTGGAAGTAGGCCTGCCAGTCGGTGGCGTCGTCCTTGTCGGCAAAGGACATGTGCCAGATCGCGACGCCCGGGACGGTCGCGGTGGGATAACCGGCGGCGCGGGCACGCAACCCGTACTCGACGTCATCCCACTTGATGAACAGCGGTAACGGCAGGCCGATGTCCTCGGCGACGGTGCGCGGGATCAAGCACATCCACCAGGCGTTGTAGTCGACGTCGGTACGCCGGTGCATCCAGGCGGTGCGGCGCAGCGAGTATTTGGCGAAGTCGTGGTCGTACTGGGTTCCCGGCGCCTTGTTCCACCGCATCCGTTGCCGGTCGACGATCTCGCCCCAGGCGTGCAGCCGGGAGCGCGCCTGAGCCTGCAGCATCTGCCCGCCGACCAACATCGGGTGGCGCGCGAAGCGGGAGAACGCCACGGCACGCAGGATCGAGTCGGGCTCCAGGACGATGTCGTCGTCCATGTAGAGGATCTGCTCGCAGTCGGTGTTCTCCAGCGCCTCGTACATCACCCGCGCGTAGCCGCCCGAACCGCCGATGTTGGGCTGGTCGATGATCCGCAGCCGGTCGCCGAGCCCCGCCTGCGCCTGGGCGAAGCCGTCCTGGTCGCGGACCTTCGCCACACCCTGGTCGGGGATCACCACGGCGCTCACGATGGAGCGGACCAGGTCGTCTTCGCCGATCGCGCGCAAGGTGGCCACGCAGTCGGTGGGCCGGTTGAACGTGGGCATCCCGATGGTCACCGCGGCACGACCCGGTGCCTCAACCGGCGCATGCCAGCCGCCGGAGTGCACGATCAGCTTCGAGTCCTCGGTGCTGATGTCGAACCAGTACCAACCGCCGTCCTCGAAGGGTGTCAGATCGAGCTCGACGTCCAGCCGGCAACGCCCCGCTTCACCGTCCGCCGGGCCGTCGATCAGCTCTCCGTGGACATGGATCTGGGTCGCGTCCGCCTTCGATCGGTAGACGTCGACCCGGCCCGCACCCTCGACGTCCAACCGCAGATGCACGGTGCGCAGTGGGGTCCAGCGCCGCCAGTAGCTCGCGGGGAACGCATTGAAATACGCCGCGAAGGACACTTCGGTCTGCTCGGGAACCTGCACGCTCGTGCGGGACAGCGCGCGCGGCCGGCGCGCACTGGGGTTGGTGAGCGTGTGGCCGGCGCTGGCCGGCTGCTCGTCGAGGTAAAGCGCCCGGACCGCCATCGGGTCCGCCCCTCGGGGCAAGATCACCCGCTGCAGCAGCGTCGAGAACGGTTCGACGGCCGTGCTGCTGGCCGACCTGGCCGGGCTACAGACGGTGCTCGACATGAACTCCCCAGTTCTGACGAGGTGCGGTGCGGCGTAGCGTGGCCAGAGGGTAACGCTAGGCGGCGACGGGTGGCCGGCCGGCCACCCCCGGCTATCAGGTGGCGCAGGTCACCACGTGTCTTGCTGGCTCAGCGGGGTGTCGTCGAGGGACTGGGTACCGGTGAAGTACGGGGCGATCTTGTTGTCGTACATCGACAGTGCTGAGCCGATCGCCATGTGCATGTCCAGGTACTTGTACGTACCGAGACGCCCGCCGAAGAGCACCTTGCGGTTGGCGGTCTCCTTGCGGGCCAGCTCGCGGTACCGTTCCAACTTCGCCCGGTCCTCGGCGGTGTTGATCGGGTAGTAGGGCTCGTCACCACGCTCGGCGAACCGCGAGTACTCGCGAAAGATCACCGTTTTGTCGGTGCGGTAGTCGCGCTCCGGATGGAAATGCCGGAACTCGTGAATCCGCGTGTAGGGCACATCCAGATCTGCGTAGTTCATCACCGACGTGCCCTGAAAGTCACCGGTGCCGACGATTTCCTGCTCGAAATCCAGGGTGCGCCAGCCCAACTCGCCCTCGGCGTAATCGAAATAGCGGTCCAACGGGCCGGTGTAGACCACCGGCACATCAGGCGCCAGATCGCCTTGGACGTCGAACCAGTCCGTGCCCAGACGCACGTCGATGTTCGGGTGGTCGGCCATCCGCTTGAGCCAGGTGGTGTACCCATCGACCGGCAAGCCCTCGTAGGTGTCGTTGAAGTACCGGTTGTTGAACGTGTAGCGGACCGGCAGCCTCGAGATGATGCCCGGCGGCAGCTCAGTGGGATCGGTCTGCCACTGCTTGGCGGTGTAACCCCGCACGAAAGCTTCGTAAAGCGGCCGGCCGATCAGCGAGATCGCCTTCTCCTCCAGGTTGGCCGCGTCCCTGCCCTGGATCTCAGCCGCCTGCTCGGCGACCAGCGCTCTGGCCTGGTCCGGTGTCAGGTACCTGCCGAAGTACTCACAGATCGTGCCCATATTCACCGGCATGGGATAGACCCGACCCTGATAAATGGTGAACACCCGGTGTTGATAGCCGGTGAAGTCGGTGAACTGGTTCACGTAGTCCCAGACCCGCTTGTTCGAGGTGTGGAAAAGGTGCGCGCCGTAACGGTGTACCTCGATCCCGGTCTCGGGTTCGGCTTCGGAGTAGGCGTTGCCGCCGATGTGGTCACGCCGGTCCAGCACGAGGACCCGCCGATCCAGCTGCCGGGCCACCCGCTCGGCCACGGTCAGACCGAAAAATCCGGTACCCACGACTACCAGGTCGAACTGGGCGCTTGTCACGGCGTGGAGGGTAGCCGCCGAGTGTGCACGGCGTGACGGTAACCCCAACAACCCAGAACTTGGCCTACATCGAGCCTGGACTGCTGCACCGGCACTGATAGCGTGCGCGGCGACCCCTCGCACGGTGGTCGGAGGAGTCGCTGATGACCAATGACGACACGTGGGTAATCATTCCCGTGTACAACGAGGTCGAGGTGATCGCCCAAGTGGTCGCCGACCTGCACCCGACATTCCGCAACATCGTATGCGTGGACGACGGCAGCACCGATGGATCTGCGGCGCAGATCGCCACCACTGCCGCGCACCTGGTTCGCCACCCGATCAATCTCGGACAAGGTGCGGCCTTGCAGACCGGGTTGTGCTACGCGCTGGCTCGCCCGAACGGCCGGTTCTTTGTGACCTTCGACGCGGACGGCCAGCACCAGGTCGCCGACGCCGCGCGCATGGTCGAAACGGCCCGCAGCGGGCTTGCAGACGTCGTCCTCGGCTCCCGTTTCCTCGATCAGCACGAAGACGAGCGCTACCGGGTGCCACCGCTTAAGCGTGTTGTGCTGCGCATGGTGGTGGCGCTGAGCCCGACGGCGCGAAAGATGCACCTCACCGATGCACACAACGGGCTGCGGGTCTTCAATCGCACGGTGGCGACGCAGCTGCGGATCAGGATGAACGACATGGCTCACGCATCGGAGATCGTCTCGCTGCTGGCGCGTTCGTCGTGGACGGTCAAGGAACTTCCGGTGACCATTCGCTACACCGAATACTCAACGAGCAAGGGCCAGTCCCTCATCAACGGGATCAACATCCTGTTTGACCTGGCTGTGCGCAACCAGAGGTGAACCTGCCATGATCGTGCAGATCATTCTTGTCATCGCGGCACTGGGCGCTGCAGCCTACTTCGTACGCCGAGCGCACAATGTTCGTATCCGCGCAAGCAAGCGGATCGCGTTCTTCGCGTTCATCGCGGTGAACATCTACGCGGTGCTGCGGCCGGACGATATGACGTGGATCGCGCAGCAGATCGGTGTCGGCCGCGGCACCGACCTGGTGGTCTACCTGCTGGTCATCGCCTTCGTGTTCGGCATGCTGAACACCTACCTGCGCCAGCGCGAGATCAGCAACCACCTGACCGATCTGGCTCGTACCGTGGCGTTGCGGGACGCCGAGCTGGCCAACCGCGACCGCGAACTGGTCACCAACTCCCAGTCATCCCAAACTCAGTCATCCCAAACTCAGCTATAACGTTCAAAAGGCGATCCTTCGGCCGCTGGCCGGGCCGGTCTGACAGACATCCAGGACCCGCTGGCGGCGGGCAACCAGCCCCACCAAGAAAGGTCGGTCGCATGAGTTCTTTACCAGAATATGAGCAGGGCAGTCTGAGGATGCTTGAACGTCGCAGTCTTGCTGCCGGGTTCGCCAAGCAGATCGAGCTGACAACGCAGCCTGCTCTAGACATCCCATTCGCCAAGGCAAGCGTCATTGACATCGGCTGTGGCTACGGACACTCTGCGGCAGAGCTCGCGAGAACGTGTGCACGGGTGGTCGGGATCGAACCGAACCATGCTCTCGCACGCCATGCTCAAGAATTATCGCAGCAGGAAAACTTCGAGTTCCGGCAGCAATCTATCGACGAGCTCGAGGACGTCGACACATTCGATGTCGGGGTCATGGACAACGTTCTCGAGCACATCGAGGATCAACGCGAAGCGCTCCGACGACTCAGCCGTTGCCTCAAGCCAGGTGGCGTAGCTTTTATACTGGTGCCGAACAAGTTCTGGCCCATTGAAGTACATTATCAGCTGCCCTTCCTCAGTTACCTGCCACTCCCTCTCGCAAATCGTTATCTCCAGATCTCGGGCCGGGGCAGCGACTACCGCGATGCCAGTTACGCGCCAAGCTATCGCCGGCTGAGGAGGCTTTTGGCAGAGCGGCCGGAACTCGATGCCCGGCTCACGGTTCCCGCAGACATATCTCTCGCCGAAAAGGGTGCGAGTTCCGCCTACAAGCTCGGCATCACGCTCCTACAACACTTTCCGCAGCTCTGGATGATCTCTAAAGCGTTCCTCGTCATCGCCAAGAAGCGAGCGAGTGGCGCCAAGACCGCCTAGGGAGTTCCGCTCATCGGTATGGACGTTGGGAATCACGAACGCGACGAGACCCAAGCCGCTTGACGGCCTGCATCTGCAGCCTTGGCGACGACGCACGACAGCAGAAGGGACTGCCAGTACGGTGGCCATCGCAAGCAACGCCGTCGCGTCTGCCACCAGTCCTGACGCTGCGCACACCCACCTGCATCAGGCCCACCGGCCATAGCCAGAGCAGGAGCGGATGATGCCGAGGCAGCTGCGGACGAGTTCGCCACGGCGGTGCGGCGATCGAGCACGGTGCTCTATCATGCGGCCGTGACACCGCACTCGGACGACAGTGCCACCGTCCATTTTGTCATTCCCTTTTACGGCGCAGACTATTACCTGTTCGCTACGATCGCGAGTGCTCAACGGCTCAGTCGGGCCGACTGGACGATGACCGTCATCGATGACTGCAACCCGGACACGAAGGCCGCCGACCACATTGGCCAACTCAATGACCCGCGCATACGGTATTTACGAAACGAATGCAATCTCGGCGTAGCAGGCAACCTATACCGAGCACTCCAACTTGGGGCCGAGAGCACGGCCCACTACGTCACCAGTCTGGGGGCAGACGATCTGCTTCTTCCCAACTATATCGATGTGATCGACAGAGCATTTCGCGACCACCCGAGCGCCATCATTGTCCAACCCGGCGTGGCTGTCATCGGCGCAGACGACGAACCCATCACCCCACTTGCGGATCGCGTGAAACGGGTGGCCTCCTGGGCGGCACGCCGCCGTGGCGAGATCGGCGGCGAGGACGCCGTCGCAAGCTTGCTGCGAGGGAACTGGACATACCTTCCCTCCCTGGCTTTCCGCCGAGAGGTTATCGAACGGACCCGGGGGCGCGGTGATATCGATGCGATCTCCGACCTCAGCCATGCGATCGACATGCTTTTGGTAGGCGGTACCATCGCGCTGCCGACGGAGATCGCATTTCACTACCGCCGACATGCCAAAAACGACTCATCGACCAGAGCGCGCACCGGTCGGCGCTTCGAGGAAGAACGTCGGTACTATCAGGAGATCAGCGCAGAACTTACTCGCCAAGGATGGACCAGGGCGGCCCGCGCAGCCGATAGGCACCTGCTGTCCCGCTTACATGAAATCGTGGCGAGGTACGGCCGAAATGGGAGCTGAACAGCCGCGATCAGGCGCAGGCCTTAACGCCCGCGCACCGAGCCCGCCCAATCCAAGGTGCGAACGAGCCCGTCGGACAGCGGCGTGGGTGGCGGCAGGCTCAAATCGCGTCGGCCGCGGGTGACGTCGAGGCAGCTGCGAAAGACTTCGCCGGGGCGGGCCGGGGCGAAGTCCGGCTCGAAGTCCGCCGGGTCAACGGCGGCCGCCGCCGCAACCTCCTGGACCAACTCCAGCACACTAACCTCGGTGCCGGTCCCCACGTTGTATTCGCTGTGCGGCGGATCAACGGCGCGGGCGGCGGCCAGGTTGGCCGCCACGATGTCGGCGACGAACACGTAGTCGCGGGTCTGCCGTCCGTCGCCGTAGACGGTGGGTCTGCTCCCGGTGAGCATTCGATCGCAGAAGATTGCGATGACACCGGCGTCGCCGCTGGGGGCCTGCCGGGGGCCGTAGACGTTGCCGTACCGCAATGTCACCACGTCCAGTCCGCGGATCCGGTGAAACCACCGGGCGTAGTGCTCAGCGGTGAGCTTGCTCAGGCCGTACGCCGAGACCGGGTCGGCGCAAACGGCCTCCGAGGTGGGCACCATCTCGCACTCGCCGTAGATCGCACCACCGGTTGAGGTGTTCACCACCCGGCGCACACCGACGGCATGAGCGGCGGAGAACACGTTCACCGACCCGAGCACATTGACGGCTGCGTCGCGTGCCGGCTCGTCCATCGACACCCGCACATCGATCTGGGCCGCAAGGTGGAACACCAACTCCGGCCGGAACGCTCCGAATACCTCGTCAACGGCGTGACCATCGCAGACATCAACCTGGGCCAGCCGGGCGGTGCGACTGAGCGCGAGCCCGAGGTTGGCCCGCGTACCCCGGCTCAGGTCGTCGACGACCAGCACCTCGGCGCCGGCGTCGACGAGCGCGTCCACGATGTTCGAACCGATGAAGCCGGCCCCCCCGGTCACGACCGCCCGCATGGGTCGGAGGCTACCGGCCAGGGCAGTGCTAGACGTGCGGGTCCTCGATGTCGGATCCCGTACCGTTGCAGCGTGTTGAGCAGGAGCTCCCCGCCGACTCAGCTGCGGGCGCGACTTTCGGATGTCGCACCGGTCGGCGCCGGGCTGGTCCTGCTCGGTATCTCCGCGTATGCCTTCCTCGGCCTGGCAGGTCACGCGCTGGCGCCTCGCGAGTACGCAGCGGTGGCGTCGCTGTACCTCCTCATCGCGGTGGTGGGACCTGGTGTCTTCGTGGCCGTCGAGCAGGAGACCAGCCGGGAGGTCAGCAGCAGGATCTCCACCGGCCGCCCAACGCTGCCCGCGGTGCGGTCCGCCACGGTGATCAGCGCAGTGCTCACGGTCACGGTGATCGCCCTGCTGCTCGCACTGTCGCCGCTGCTGGTGCACCGCGTGTTCGGTGGGGCGTGGTCGCTGCTTGTCGCCGCGTTGGTCGCGGTCGCCGGGACCGCGTCGGTGTACGTCATCCGGGGTCTGTTCAGCGGGCAACGCCGGTACGGCTGGTACGGGGCCAGCCTGGCGGCCGAGGGGCTGGCCCGGCTGATCCCCTCGGTCGTGCTGGTCTGGATCGGTATCGCCGGTACCGGAATGGGGACCGCGGCCTTCGGCTTCACGTTCGCGCTGGGAACGCTGCTGGCCGCCGCCGCGACAGTGGTCGGAGTCCGCCCCGGCGCATCTGGCCCGCCTCTCGGTCTGCTCAGGATGGCTCGTGGCGTCGGGTTTCTCGCGGGCGCTTCGGCGCTGACCCTGTTGCTCGCAAACATCGCGCCGGTCGTGCTGACCTCGTGGCTCACCGACGATCCCGGCACGGCGGCCAGCTTTGTTTCGCTGTTCGTGCTCGCCAGGATCCCGCTGTTCCTGTTCTCACCCGTGCAGGCATTCCTGCTGCCGTCGCTCACCGCCGCCGTCGAGCGCAGCGAGGCCGCGCAGGTGCGGCGGCAGATCTGCACCGTGGTCGTCGTAGCGGGTGCGATCGGCCTGGTCGGTGTCGTGGGCGTGGCGATCGCTGGCCCCTGGGCCGCTCGCGTCTTCTTCAACGCCCCCTTGGAGCTCCCCCGTCTGATCGCCGCCCTGCTCGCAGTGAGCACGGTGCTCATGATGATCGCGCAGGTCCTGCAGCCCGCGCTGGTGGCATTGGGCGAGCATCGGACGGCGATGACGGCGTGGATCGTCGGCACCGCCGCCTTCGCCGCGCTGCTGCTCACCCCGACCGCCCCCTTGGTCGCCGTGGTGGCCGCACAACTCGCCGGACCGGCCGTGGTCGTCGTGATCATGGCACGAACCGTGCACACCAACCTGGCGAGGACGAGCCAGGAACACGCATAACTGGTCTTGCATCGATTTCGCTCATCACCTTATCGGTGAGCATTCTGCCACTTGGAGTAACTGAAATTCGGGTAAACAACCGCACCGGGTGACTGCATTGACCACCTATGGCCTATCGTCCAGCTTGGCTGTCTGTCTGGGCGTGAAGGTGACAGGGCCCGTGTGGATGACGGAGATATCCGGAACGGAGAGGGTAGCTGCATGCTTGATCGGGAGGTGGTCGATCACCAGCATGGCACGCCTGGCCAGGAACAGTTGCTTGCTCAGCGTGCGCTGTTCGCGGCCCCGTTTCCCCAGGTCCCCGACGATCTTTATTCGTGCAGCGCGCAGGGAATCATTGAACGACAACGCGAGCGCGTGGTTATCCAGCCGCACGCCCAGTTGTCCACAAATACCTTCTTCGGACGCTTCCCGGCCAGCTACTGGCAACGGTGGACCGAGGTCACGCAGGTCGAGCTCGGCACGATCGTGAACGGCACGGGCCGGATCTCGGTACGGGCGTCGGACAGCAGGGGCGACGTTCGCACCGTCGCCACCGTTGCGGTCGAAAGTGCGCAGCACGCGCAAGTCCGGCTCACGGCGCGTATCGACAGGTTCGTCGACGGCGGGGCGATGTGGTTGGAGGCTTCCACCGGTGAGAACGGACTCGCGCTCGACGCTGTCCGCTGGTCCGTGGTCAAGCCCGCGCGGGTTCGCGCGACCGCGGTGGTGATCTGCACCTACAACCGCGCCGACGACTGTCTGCACACCATGAAAACGCTGTCCCTCGACGACACCACATTGTCCATGGTGGACATGATCTACGTCGTCGACCAGGGCAACGACACCGTCGAGTCCCGACCAGGATTCGCCGATGTACGGCGCGTCCTGGGTTCGAAACTTCATTACCTCAGGCAGCCGAACCTAGGGGGCGCCGGCGGCTTCTCCCGTGGGCTGTACGAGGTCATGGAGGTCGGCCAGACCCAACCTGCACATATTCTGTTCATGGACGACGACATCATGCTGGAACCCGATACAGTGGTCCGGCTCACGAGCTTCGCCAATTGCGCGACCGCACCCACCATCGTCGGTGGCCAGATGCTGTATCTGCTGCATCCAAACCAGCTGCACGTAGGCGCGGAGGGCACGGACCTGCCGACCCTTCGACCCGGACTGCCCGTCAGGGACGCACTCGTCCGGGCAGACCTGACCAGACAACGCCAGGACATCCGGGTAGACGCGGAATACAACGGCTGGTGGTCTTGTCTCATCCCCTCCGAAGTCGTGGCGGCAATCGGCTATCCCCTTCCACTGTTCTTTCAGTGGGATGACATTGAGTACGGATTGCGGGCCCGCGCCCACGGTTATCCTACGGTTACGTTGCCCGGTGCTGGGATCTGGCATGCAGATTTCCATTGGAAGGACTGGGATGATTGGTACCGCTACTTCAACCTACGCAATTCGCTGATCGTTAATGCGCTGCACGGTCGGTCCAACCGTACCGGCACGCCTCGAGTCTTGCTGAAAGATCTGCTGCTCTACATCGTCTCAATGCGGTACGGCCTGGCAGCTACCCTGATCATGGCCGTAGAAGACTTCCTGACCGGACCGGAGGTGTTGGGAGACGGTGGCGTCGAGGCGGCCGCCGCCGTTCGCAAACTCCGCGCAGAATACCGCGAGACGACACGCCATCCGGCGCACAGCGTACCCGGTATCCCATCAACGGCGATGCCGATCACCGCCGCCCGACCGACACCCTCATTGCCGGATCTGGTGCTGGTCAAGCGGCTGCTCTGGCAGTTGCTTCGTAAACCCCGCGCCACCGCCGCAGTCAGTGCTCGAGACTCGCACTGGTGGCACGTGTCCCTTTTCGAGACGGCGGTCGTCACAGACCTCTCGCAGCAGGGCGTGCGGGTCGTCCGCCTCGACCGCAGCACGATGCTTAAACTGGGCACCGAAGGTGTGCGCGTGATCGCCCGCCTCGTGCGCGAGGGTCCGTCGTTACGGCGCCGGTACCGGGCTGCCATGCCGGAGCTGGCCAGCGGCCAGAACTGGCAGCGGCTGTTCAATACCCGCTGACAGGATGTCATCGCATCCTGCCGCCGGTGATCGAGCCCGAGCCTGAGCAGGCAACCGAGGGAATTGAGAGGTTTGCGTGGCGGAGGTCGTACTGCTGGTCGGCTATGCAACGCTGCTGTGGCTGCCCGGCGGCGCCGTCGGTGCGCTTCTCGGGCTGGGTCGGGGGCGGTGGGGCGGATGGTCACTGGCCGCGCTGGCCCCACTACTGAGCTATGGAATTGCCGCGGTATGTGGTCCGTGGATGTCCCGCCTGGGCATCGCGTGGCGGCCGGGCACGGCCGGGCTAGCGCTACTCGTCGTTGTTGCCATCGCGGTCGTGCTGAGGTGGTCGTTGCGTTGGTGGACGACGGCGCCACGCGGCCGACCGGACCATGCGGCCCTCCCTGCCTGGACCGCTGGCGGGCACGCAGCGGTGGGACTGGCGACGGTGGCCTCGGGATTGTTCGGCGGCGCCGTCCTGCTGTCCGCGTTTGGCGGCATGGGCAGTATTCCGCAGGACTGGGATGCGATGCTGCACGCCAACGGTGTCCGCTATGTCTCCGAAACCGGGGACAGTGGCGTATACGGCATGTACACCGTCAACGCCTTCGCCACTGGTGAGCAGGTGTACTACCCGAACGCCTACCACCTCATGGCCACATTGGTGTTCGACCTGACAGGCGCCAGCATTCCCGAGGTGCTCAACGCCCAGACCATCCTCATGCCGCTGATGCTGGCTCTGACGCTCGTCGCGCTGGTCCGGTGCTTTCACGGGCGGGTGGCGTTGGCGGTGTTCGCGGCGCTGGTGTCCTCGATGGCCACGGCCATGCCCTACGACCTGCTCTGGCGAGGTCCGCTGCTTCCCTACGCCACCGGCCTGGTGCTCATCCTCGGCGTTCCTGTCGTGCTGCGAATTTATCTGGACCGGCCGTCAGTGCTCTCGGCTGCCGCCCTCGCGCTGGCCGGTGCCGGCCTGCTCGGCCTGCACCCCAGCATGCTGTTCACGGCAGCGCTGTTCGCGCTGCCGATGCTGAGCCAGCGTTGGTGGCCCAGCCCGCGGCGGATCGGTGTGGAGTTGGGGCTCCTGGTGATGACCGCCGTCCTGGGCGCTGCCCTGGTGCTCCCGCACCTGGCCGGCGCGCTGTCAGCCGCACCCGGCGTGTTCACTTTCACGTGGCCTCAGGAGGATACTCCGGCGCAGGCATTCGGCGAGGTCATCGGGTTCTCCACCGCGCAGGCCTATCCTCAGGTCTGGCTGGCCGTGTTCATGGTGATCGGGGTGGCCGGCCTTCGGTCGCTGGGGCACCTTCGGTGGCTGCCGGTAGTTGGCGTCGTGTTCGCCATCCTGTTCGTGCTCTCGGCGTCCTACAGCACCCTGTGGGCGCAGAAGATCACCGGTCCGTGGTGGAATGACAAGTACCGCCTCGCGGCGGTCGCCACCACCGCGCTGCTGCCCGTGGTCGCTCATGGCCTGGTGCGCACCCATGATGCAGTGCTTGACAGGCTCGTGCTGCCGGTGTTGCACCAGCTGCGGGGAGCGGACCGGTCTCGTCCCTCGTGGACGGCCGCAGTCTCGATCACGGCGGTGTGCGCCATGGTGTTCCTGCTGGCCGACGGTGGTTACGCCCAGCGCAACATCGAACGCACGGTGCCGGGTTACGGAGCCGGACCTGCCGCCACGGTGTCCCCCGCCGAACGCAAGGCGTTCGACTTCCTGCAGGAACTGGTCAAGCCCGGCGAGCGGGTGATGAACGACCGTTTCGACGGTTCCGGCTGGATGTACGCGCTGCACGGCGTGCGGCCGGTGGCCGGGCATTTCACCATGCAGGCCGTTGGCGATGGCCCGGAACTACTCGCCGGCGCCTTCGACGAGTACGACTCCAGACCAGACGTTCAAGAAACGGTGGCGCGGCTGCACGTCGGGTGGGTGATGGTCGGCCCGGGTTTCGTGCGGTCGGACATGGACCGCCAGCCCGGGCTGGCGCACCTGCGCCAGGTGAGCGCCCTCGACCTGGTCTATGACGAAGGTGGAGCGCAGATCTACCGGATTGCCCGACCGGCAGATCCCAGCGCGCCGCTTCCGTCGCTGCCGGTGTCCGCACGTGGCGCGGGCGGGCCACCCGAGGACGTCGAACCAGACCCACCCACCGTCAGAGCATGCAGTTACCGAACGGGAGGGCTGCCTGCATGCGTGGGAAGGTGATCGACCGACAGCTGAGCGCGGTCGGCCAGGAGCAGTTGGTCGTCCAGCGCACGTTCTTCGCTGCGCCGTTCCCCGAGGCGCCCGACGATCTTTACTCGTGCGGTGGCGTAAGAGGAACTCGGGAGCGAGTGGTCATCGCGCCGCACGCTCAGCTGTCCACCAACACCTATTTCGGACGCTTCCCAGCCAGCTACTGGCAGCGGTGGACCGACGCCACGCAGGTGGAGGTCAGCATGATCACTCGGGGTACGGGCCGCATCTCGGTCCGAGCCTCGGACACCGCCGGCGACGCTCGCACCGTCGCCACCGTTGCGGTCGAGGGTGCGCAGCACGAGCAGGTGCGGTTCACGGCGCGTATCGACAGGTTCGTCGACGGCGGGGCGATGTGGCTGGAAGCTTCGACCGGCGAGGCCGAGCTCGTGCTCGACGCGGTGCGCTGGTCGGTGGCGAAGCCTCAGCGGGTTCATCCGGTCGCCGTGGTGATCTGCACCTACAACCGCGCCGACGACTGTCTGCACACCCTGGGGACGCTGTCCCTTGACGACACCGCCTTATCGGTGGTCGACGCAATCTACGTCGTCGACCAGGGCAACGACACCGTCGATTCCCGACCAGGCTTTGCCGACGTACAGCGCGCCCTCGACTCGAAGCTGCACTACCTGAGACAGCCGAATCTAGGTGGTGCCGGCGGCTTCACCCGTGGGCTCTATGAGGTCACAGAGCTCGATTCGACCGGACCTGCACATATTCTGTTCATGGACGACGACATCATGCTGGAACCCGATACCGTGGTCCGGCTCACGACCTTCGCCAACTGCGCGACCGCACCGACCATCGTCGGTGGCCAGATGCTGTACTTGCTGCATCCGAACCAGTTGCACGTCGGTGCGGAAGCCACTGATCTGACGGTCCTGCGCGCCGGGCTGCCGGTCAGGGACGCTCTCGTCCAATCAGACCTGACCACAAAGCGTCAGGAAATACGAGTGGATGCGCAATACAACGCCTGGTGGGCCTGCCTCGTCCCGTCCCAGGTCGTCGCCGCGATCGGCTACCCCTTGCCGGTGTTCTTTCAGTGGGACGACATCGAGTACGGATTGCGGGCCCACGCGCATGGTTATCCGACAGTAACGTTAGCCGGCGCCGGAATCTGGCATGCGGACTTCCACTGGAAAGACTGGGATGACTGGTCCCGCTACTTCAGCCTACGCAACTCGCTGATCGTCAACGCCCTGTATGGTCAGCCTAATCCAACCGGTACGGCACGGTTCTTGCTGGGGCAACTGCTGCTCTACATCGCCTCGATGCGCTATGGTCTGGCTGCCACGCTGATCATGGCCGTGGAGGACTTCCTGGCCGGACCTGACGTCCTGCACGACGGCGGGATCGAAGCGGCCGCCGCCGTTCGCAAACTCCGCGCCGAGTACCCCGAGACGACCCGCCATCCGGCCCGCGGCATCCCCGGCATCCCGTCGACGGAGATACCGGTCACCACAGCGCTACCGGCGCCCTCGCGGCCTGCTTTGGTGCTGGCCAAGCGGTTGATCAAACAGCTTCTGGCCCTACCCAAGGCTTCCGCCGCGATCAATGCCCGCGACTCGCACTGGTGGCACGTCTCGCTGTTCGAGACGGCGGCAGTCACCGAGCCCTCGCAGGAGGGTATGCGGCTTCGCCGCCTCGACCGCAACCTGATGCGAAAATTAACTGTGCGAGGCCTGCGGGTGCTGACCCGCTTCGTGCGCGAACAATCGCGGCTACGGCGCCAGTACCGGGCCGCCATGCCGGAGCTGACCAGCAGACAGAACTGGCAGCGGCTCTTCGATACTCGCTGAGGCATCGACCGGGAACACCGGGACGGGTGGGAATCACGGGCACGCCGCTAAAATCCGCCAACGGGACCTAGGAAGCGAACGGAGAGCCAATTGCTGAACCGCATCCGTGCGGCGGTACGGGCTCGACTCTTGCGAGTGGTCGATGAGGCCGTCGCTGCGCACCGCCATGCGTTGGAGGCTGCGGTCACCGCGCACCACCATGAGTTGGAGGCCGCGCTCGCCACCCACCACCATCAGCTGGAGGGCGCGCTCACCGCCCGCCACGATCAGCTGGAGGGCGCGCTCACCACGGAGATCAATCGCGCGATCAAGGCTGTACACGAAGTGGAGTTTCGTTCACGCCGCGACCTGTGGGCTGCGGGCGAGCGCGCGGCCGCCGCATCGAGCGAACACTTCGCCCGAGAGGCGATGCCGACGGCGACAACGTTCGACCATCCGATCGCCACGTTGGAGCATGCCCTCACCCTCGCTCCCAATGATGGGATGGCACTCGAATTCGGCGTGTACACCGGTCGTACACTGAACGTGATCGCCAGCGACCGCGGAGGTGAACAGGTCTTCGGGTTCGACTCCTTCCAAGGCCTACCCGAGGATTGGCGGTCGAATATACCGGCCGGCACATTCAGAACTGAGCACCCGCCCGATGTTCCCGGCGCCGAGCTTGTCGTCGGATGGTTTGAAGACACCCTGCCCGATTTCCTTGCGACTCATCCCGAGTCGGTAGCATTCTTGCACTTGGACGCAGACCTTTACTCCTCGACCACCACTGTCCTCGAGCAGGTCGGCCCTCGATTACGGGCGGGAAGCGTCATTGTATTCGACGAGTACTTCAACTATCCGGGGTGGGAACAGCACGAACACCGCGCCTGGCAAGAATTCGTAGCGAAATCCGCAATCGAGTTCCGGTATGTGGCCTACACGTTTAATAACGAGCAGGTAGCGGTCGTCGTCACCAAGGTCTGAGAATTCAGCTGGCTTCGTGCGCCGTCGGTGTCTGCATGCCTACCCGCGCTGGTCGAACGTCCGCTCCCAGGAATCGACGGAGGTGAGCTCGGGCACGGCTGCACGGTAGCGCTCCGCGGTGACGTCCCACTCCGTGACCAGCCGCCGGTAGAGCGTGATCGTGCGGGCCAGCAAGGAACGGAACTGCTGCGGATTTCGCCTGCGGAAGGCGACGCCGGTGCCGTCGGCGTTCGAGACCGTGGCCGAGTCGACCATGCCGAGCAGGAACCACCGGGCGTTGTGGGCGGGCACGTTGATCTGCGGGCGTGCGCGGGTCTGCGGCCGTGGTGAGCATAGGTGGCGCGACACGGTGGACAGTGCGCGCTTGGCGATGGCGACGGGGTGCGCCGGTGGCTCGAGCAGCTGCTCGATCCGTACCGGATCGAGCAACGGCATCGGCAGTTCCTGAGCGGAGGAGAAAACCCGCGCGTCGTCGTATCCCTCACGCAACCTTTGGACCGCGGGCAGCGCGTCGCGCAGCGATGCGAACAAGCACTCTGGCCCAGCAAGGAAGTCTTCGATTGATTTGTGGTGCAGAGCCACGGTGGAGTATTCCATCACCATCAAGTGCTTGAAGGTGGTGCGGAAACCTTCCTGCACGATCGCCCGGCGGACGTCGTACGGGCTGTGCAACGCCAGCGTGATCAGCCGGTTGCGCAGGTGGAAATAGGCTGTCCAGTCGCTCGCGTCATCCTTGTCCGTCCAGGGCATGTGCCAGATCGCCGACCCGGGCAGGGTGACGGTCGGGAAGCCACATTCACCGGCGCGCAGCGCATACTCGGCGTCGTCCCACTTGATGAACAGCGGCAGTGGCAACCCGGTGCGTTCGAGCACCTCGCGCGGGAACAGGCACATCCACCAGCCGTTGTAGGTGGAGTGAATGCGGGAATGCAACAAGCGTTGCTGGCGTAACGTCAATTGAGCGAAGTCGTGCTCGTAGACCGAACCGGGTGCGGGACGCCAGAAGCTGGTCCGCAGGTCCACGATCTCACCCATGGCGTGCAGCTGGCTGCGTACCTGCAGGTTCAGCATCTGCGAGCCGACGATCACCGGTGCGGACGCCGCGCTGGCGAAGGCGTGCGAGCGCAGCACACTGTCCGGCTCCAGCCGGACGTCGTCGTCCATCAGCAACACGTGCTCGATGGCTTCGGTTCGCAGCGCCTCAAGCATGCCCCGGCTGAACCCTCCAGAACCACCGAGGTTCTCCTGGTCGATCACCACCAGCCGGTCGCCGAGCTGGGCCGCGACGTCGGCGAACCGCTGGTGACCGCGCACCTTGACGCTGCCTTGATCTATCACGAAGACCTTCGCGACGACGTCGAGCACCAATTGGTCCTCGGCCAGCGCGGCCAGCGCGGTGACGCAGTCCGCCGGGCGGTTGAAGGTCGTGATCACGACCGCCAGCGGGTCGGCCGGCAGCGGCTCGTCGATGATCCATGCGGCGTCGCTGATGGTCAGCGACGCCCGCCCGGTGGCGACGTCGAACCAGACCCACCCACCGTCCTCGAACGGCGCCAGCGACTCCCGGAACTCCAGCTCGACGGCATCCTTGCCGGCATCACCGCCGTCCAGTTGCTTACCTTCCAGGTGCACGACGTCACCGTTGGCCTTGGAGCGGTACAGGTCCACCCGCCCGGAACCCCGTACGGTCAGCCGCAGCGCCACTTCCTCCACCCGGGTCCAGCGCTTCCAGTAGCTGGCCGGGAAGGCGTTGAAGTAGGTGGCGAACGACAACTGGCAGGCGGGCGGCAGGGTCATCGTCGAGCGCGACACGATCTCCGCAGTGCGACCGTGCGAGGTCTCTGGTTCGTCGAGATAGAGCGGACGGACCTCGGGAGGGTCGTCCGCCCGGGGCATCACTACGCGGTGCACGACCCGCTGTGGCGCCACCGCGCCGGCAGCCGGGCCGACCTGCAGTGAGCTGACATCCGACAGCTTGCTGTCCGCTGCGTTGTTACGTGCCGCCTCCGCGCGCGCGGCGCGCTCGATCGCCGTTGGGATCGCGGTGTGATCGTGGGCGACCTTGCCGTTGCGCACACCCGCCGTCTGGACCTGCGGACCGGCCGCTTCGTGGATTGTCACGTGATCCTCCCTTGCCACCGGCCACCTGGGGCAGATCCTGGCAGACCGCGACGGGGGCTGCGTCCGCCAGTCCCGTCGCGATGGGCGCCGCAGCCGGTCCGCCGCCGCTAAGCTGCGCCAGCGGGACCCTGGAGAAGAACGGAGATCGGCCACATTGCTGAACCGCATCCGGGCGGCAGTGCGCGCTCGACTCCTGCGGGTGGTCGATGAGGTCGTCACCGACCACCACAACGAGTTGAAGGCCGCGCTCACCACCCACCACCAAGAGTTCACGGCCGCGGGGATGGCACTCGAATTCGGCGTATACACCGGTCGCACACTCAAGGTGATAGCCAGCGCCCGCAAGAATAAGCAGGTCTTCGGTTCGACTCCTTCCAAGGCCTGCCCGAGGATTGGCGATCGAACATACCGGCGGGCACGTTCAGGACTGATCACCTTCCCGATGTTCCCGGCGCTGAACTCGTTGTCGGATGGTTCGAGAACACGCTACCCGACTTCCTCGAAAACCATCCCGAGCCGGTGGCATTCCTGCACATGGACGCAGACCTGTACTCCTCAACGGCCACTGTCCTTGGGCACATCGGTTCCCGGTTACGGCCTGGCAGCGTGATCGTGTTCGACGAGTACTTCAATTACCCCGGGTGGGAGCAGCACGAACATCGCGCCTGGCAGGAGTTCGTGGCGAAATCCGCGATCGAATTCCGCTACGAGGCCTACACCTGTAATCACGAGCAGGTAGCAGTCATCGTCACCAAGGCCGGGAGCTCCGGCGTCGGACAATGCGGCGGCTAGCAGTCTCGGTGTGATCGGTCACGACTAGCCGGCTCGGTCGTACCACATCATGATCATCTTACCCGGGCGGGTCGGTCTGCCATGTTCGCCAGGTCCAGTACGTTCGGTCGGCGTCACAAGGCCGTCGCAGGCCGTATCTTCATCATTTGTGGAACCCAAGGCAGCGCCGCCGTCACTGCCGGCCGGCCCGTTGCCCGCAGTGGTGGTCAACCCGAGCAACATCGCCGACCTGCCGAAGCTGCAGTCGCAGATCACCGCAGTGTGCGCGGAGCTGGGATGGGCGCCACCTCTATGGCTGCACACCACGGTCGAGGACCCCGGTGGCGGTCAAGCCAGAATGGCGTTGGCCGCCGGCGCCGATGTGGTGCTCGCTTGCGGAGGGGACGGCACGGTCCGCCAGGTGGCGCAGGTCCTCGCCGGATCGGGCACCGCAATGGGCCTGCTGCCCACGGGTACCGCCAACCTGCTGGCCCGCAACCTCTCCATCGTCCTGCACAACCCCTCTCGGGCCGCCCGGATCGCGTTGTCCGGGACGAACCGGGCAATCGACGTCGGCCGGGTGCTCATCGATGGTGACACCGAGGAACAGGTCTTCCTGGTGATGGCCGGAATGGGCTTCGACGCCGCCATCATGGCAGGCGCGCCGCACGAGTTGAAGGCCCGGCTGGGTTCGCTGGCGTATTTCGTCTCCGGATTCCGCGCGCTGACGGCTGCGAGAGCCCCGATCACCGTCGCGGTGGATGGCCGGCTCGAGTCGCCCCGCCAAGTCCGCACGGTGGTGGTCGGCAATTGCGGCAAACTGCTCGGCGGGCTGGTGCTGATGCCCAGGGCCAAGATCGACGACGGGTTGCTGGATGTGGTAACCATCGGGCCGCGGACGATCATGGGATGGTTGGCGGTGACCGGCCGAGTTCTGACTCGCCGCCGCCACGGCCACCGCATAGTTCAGCACTGGCAAGGGCGCACCGTCATCCTCAGTGCGGAAGCTCCCCAACAGGCCCAGTTCGACGGCGATACGGTCGGTGAGGTGCAGGCGTTGCGACTGCGTGTCGACCCGAAGGCGTTACTGGTGCGCGTCTCGTCGAAGAGTCGTGGGATACGTCGCACCGGTGCCCGCTCGAGATGACAGCTGGCCGTCCCCCCAGTCATTCATCTTGATCACATTGGAGACGAGTTCGCGAGGCGCTTCGAAGTAGTCCATGGCGATGATTCCGACGCGTCCCTTCGGGGCCTTGGCTCAAGCGCTGACCTCCCGCAGACAACAACCACAATAGTGATCGTCAGACCCGGCGATCGCCCGCCGATCCGGTCGCCGTCGGCACCCGACGGTCACTCAGCGTCAATCTCTGCTGTGTAGGCTGGGAAACGTCCGTCTTCAGCCGCACCGGCATGCGCCCCGATGGCGTGGCAGAATGCCAGGAGGTCGTCAGGCCAGGGCTGGTAACCAGGTTTCCTTTTGTGAAGACCTTCTAGTCGAGCGCACTACCGCCGGCATTGCGGACGTCGGTGCGCATGTTCAGCCAGCTGGTTAACGTGCGGCCGTTATGGTCAGGTTATGACCGCCTTAGCCACCTGCGGAGCGCGGCAGACTTCCTCAGTGTGATCGGTCTTCCTCGGCTTAGGTCCACGCCACGAGACAAAGTAACAATATGGTAACGGCCATCTTGGATTGTCGCGCCGGCTGGCACTTCCCCGTTAATGACTCTCTGTTGCGTAACAAGTGGATAACGTCCGTAACGATGGTTGCGGACGCTAAGTGTTCATGGTACGAGTTGACGTGTAGGTGCGTAGAACGAACGGTTGTGTCGCTTCGCGGCCGATCAGAACGATCTTCTGGGGCGGCCGCGGATTCGCCGTAGGAGTCGCCACGAGTGAGGGCCGCTGGGGACTTGACGTTTCTGCGAGCCGAAGGCGCATCAGGCGTCGTCCTGGGGAGAGCATTTCCAGGGGAAGAGTTTTATAGGAGGGGCGCATGGACGTTTCAGGAATCTTCTCACTTGGCTACGGTGACTGTGACAAGGATTACGGCCACAAGGGGTACCGTCATTACGGTTATCGCAAACACTACGGGGGTTACCACAAGGGGCACTACCGCCACTACAAGAAGCACCGCGGCCACCACCGCGGCGGCCTGCTAGGGATCCGTATCAGCCTCTAGTAAGTTGAGCGGATGGCCCTCCCTCCGATCGTGAGTG